>NZ_LZIJ01000110.1 GCF_001667115.1 Mycobacterium sp. 852002-51163_SCH5372311
CGCCCACCGCCACCCCCACCGGCCGCTACCTGGGCTGCGTGCCGCTACAGCGGCTACTGCGTGAAGCGCCGGCCGAGCTGATCGGCGGAATCGTCGACACCGACCTGCTCACCTTGACGCCGGAGACCCCGTTGGCCTCGGTCACCCGCTACTTCGCCGCCTACAACCTGGTGTGCGGGCCGGTGGTCGACGACCAGAACCATTTGTTGGGCGCGGTCACCGTGGACGACCTGCTCGATCACCTGCTGCCACACGACTGGCGAGAGGATGCCCAGCAGCTCGACGTCAACGGCACCGTCGCCACCGGAAGAGCCGGAGCAGGCAAGTGAGCAAAACGACCGCACCACGCCGGCTCTACACCCCGCGCGCTTCGCGCGGGTTCTCGCTGCAGGTGGACCCCGAAGCCGTCGGTCAGATCACCGAGTCCATCGCGCGCTTCTTCGGCACCGGCCGCTACCTGCTGCTGCAGACGATCATGGTGCTGGCCTGGATATTGGTGAACCTGTTCGCCGTTCGCTGGCGGTGGGACCCTTACCCGTTCATCCTGCTCAACCTGGCCTTCTCCACCCAGGCCGCCTACGCGGCGCCGCTGATCCTGCTGGCCCAGAACAGGCAGGAGAACCGGGACCGGGTGGCGCTGGAAGAGGATCGCCGCCGCGCCGCGCAGACCAAGGCCGACACCGAGTATCTGGCCCGCGAACTGGCTGCCCTGCGGCTGGCCGTCGGTGAGGTCGCGACCCGCGACTACCTGCGTCATGAGCTGGAAAACCTGCGTGCCGCGCTGGCCGAGCTGCACCCGCCGGAGCCCGACAAACACCCGGCGCGGGCAGCTGACAATGTGGAGCGGCGAGTGAAGAAATAGGGGAGAACCAAATCCCCCATTGCGCCACTCCCGTAACAAGAGTTATGTATGGTGATCTAGTTCACGAAGCTAAGAAGAAACCGTAACTAACCGGACACGGTTTTCCGACGGCTCAACACAACTGAAGGACGGTCGAGTGCGCATAGGGGGACGCTGGGCTGCACACCCGGCCGTCGCGGCCGTGCGGCAGTGGCCGCGTCAAGCAACGCGAACACCCGCATTCGGTATCGCCGCCATCACACCATTGGTTTTCGCCGCAGCGGTCGGGGGCGCCCCGGCTCCGCTGCCTGGAAGAACTCCGGCCGTGCGCGCCGTCACCCCGGTAGCCGCGGTAACGGCGTCGCACCGTGATCTGCGCGCCAATCCGGCCGGCCCGGGTGTGGTCGCGATCCCGCGTGCGCCCGCCCGCTTCCACGTCGCGGCGGCCACCATATCGGCGCCGCCGCCCCCGACGGTCGTGAATGCGCCTGGGACACTGGGCATTCCGAAAACGGCGCTGGCCGCCTACCGCAACGCCGAACTGAAGATGGCCGCTGCCGTCCCGGGATGTGGCGTCAGCTGGAACTTGCTGGCCGGCATCGGCCGCATCGAGTCGGGCCACGCCGGCGGCGGTGCCGTCGACTCGCGCGGCACCGCACTCAACCCGATCTACGGTCCCGCGCTGGATGGCACGCTGCCCGGCAATGAAGTCATCGTCCAGCAGAGCGCCGGCAACCGCGTCACCTACGCACGTGCGATGGGGCCCATGCAGTTCCTGCCCGGCACCTGGGCGCGCTATGCCACCGACGGCGACGGCGACGGCATAGCCGATCCGCAGAACCTGTTCGATTCGACGCTCGCGGCGGCGCGTTACCTGTGCAGCGGCGGGCTGAACCTGCGCGACCCCGGGCAGGTCATGGCGGCCATCCTCCGGTACAACAACTCGGTCGCCTACGCGCAGAACGTGCTGGGGTGGGCTGCTGCATACGCCACCGGCGTGGTCCCGGTCGACCTGCCGCCGATCACCGGCCCGCCGCCGCCGATCGGCGACGGATTCCTGGAGCACCCGGAAGGCCTCGGGCCCAACCTGCCGCTGAACCACACCGGCCTGCCGTACACCGACCCGTTTGCCGGGCGGACGCAGCTGATCGACCTCGGCGGCCAGACTCAACTCGTCAGCACGCAGCCGATGTTCCCGTGGATGGCACCTCCGGCAACGCAGGGGCCGGCACCGCTGACGCTTGCGCCGGGATGCACGCTGATCTGCATCGGCTCGCAGAGCCCAGGGCCGGGGCCGGGTCCTCTTCCCGCCGGCACCAGCCCGCAGCCGTCGGAGGTCGTCGCACCACCGATGGGGCAGCCACCAGTCGCCGGTGCGCCGCCGGTCCGCCAGGCACCGCCACCCGCCGGTGCCGCGCCCGTGGATCCGCTGGGGCCGCCGCCCGGCGCTCCCCCGGCCGACATGCCGGCAGGCGCACCGCCTGTCAGCCCGGCCGCCGGCACGCCCAACGGCTCACCGGCGCCGAAGAAGCCGGCCGGCCAGCCCGGTGTGCCCAGCGCGCCCGCCCCGGCCGTCCCCAACGAGCCGCCACCGGTTCCACCCGCCTGAGACGGCGGGTCGGCTGGCCAAGCCGCCGAAAGCCGGGCCGCCTACACTCGGCGGTGATGTCCCGCCATGATGCTTCCCACCCCAACGCCGACCTGAACGCGGCCATCCGCGCCGCCCTGGGCAAGGTGATCGACCCCGAACTACGCCGTCCCATCACCGAACTCGGGATGGTCAAAAGCATCGACGTCGAGCGCGACGGCGGCGTGCATGTGGCGATCTACCTGACCACCGCCAGCTGCCCTAAGAAGAGCGAGATCAGCGAGCGCGTCGGCCAAGCGGTCGCCGACGTCCCCGGCACAGGCGCCGTGCGGGTCACCCTGGACGTGATGAGCGACGAGCAGCGCACCGAGCTGCGCAAGCAGTTGCGCGGTGATGCCCGCGAGCCCGTAATTCCCTTCGCCCAGCCCAATTCACTGACCCGGGTATACGCAGTCGCGTCCGGCAAGGGCGGGGTGGGAAAGTCCAGCGTCACGGTCAACCTGGCGGCCGCGATGGCCGCCCGCGGCCTGTCGGTCGGCGTGCTAGACGCCGATATCCACGGCCATTCCATCCCGCGGATGATGGGCACCAGCGACCGGCCCACACAGGTCGAGTCGATGATTTTGCCGCCCATCGCCCACGAGGTGAAGGTGATCTCGATCGCCCAGTTCACCGAGGGCAACACCCCGGTGGTGTGGCGTGGCCCGATGCTGCACCGCGCCTTACAGCAGTTCCTTGCCGACGTGTATTGGGGCGATCTGGACGTGCTGCTGCTCGATCTGCCACCCGGAACCGGCGACATTGCCATCTCGGTGGCTCAGTTGATCCCGAATGCGGAGATCCTGGTGGTGACCACGCCACAGCTGGCCGCGGCGGAGGTTGCCGAACGGGCCGGCAGCATTGCGATACAGACCCGCCAGCGCATCGTCGGCGTCGTCGAGAACATGTCCGGGCTGCGGTTGCCGGACGGCTCGACGCTGCAGGTTTTCGGCGAGGGCGGCGGACAGCAGGTGGCCGAGCGGCTGTCGCGCGCGGTCGGCGCCGAGGTTCCGCTGCTGGGCCAGATTCCGCTGGATCCGGCACTGGTGGCGGCCGGCGATGCCGGTGTCCCGATGGTGCTGAGTGCGCCGGATTCACCGGTGGGCAAGGAACTGCGCAGCATCGCCGACAGCTTGTCGTCGCGACGGCGGGGGCTGGCAGGCGTGTCTCTGGGCCTCGACCCCACCCGACGTTAGGTAGCGCAGGCGTGCGCCAGCCCGGCGAGTCTGCGCTGACGGCGTCGAAACTGCGGTGAGCGCCCGTCGCAGCGCCAGGACGTAGCCCTCGACGCAGTCTCGATGGCTCGGGCGGCTAGGTGGCGTCGGTGTCGAACGGGGTGCGGTCAGGCGGTGCAGGCGGCTGCGCAGGTTGCACCGGCTGTACGGGCGGAGCGCCGTTAACCGGACCGGCGGGCGTATCGAAGTTTCCGGTGAACAGGGAGTCGTCGCCGTCCAGCAGGTGCTTGGTGAGCGCGGCGCGCGGTGTGATGCCGCGCAGCTTCTGCAGCTCGCCGAGCTGCCCGCGTAGGTCGTCGAACTCCGGCCCGATGTCCTCGCGCAGCTGGTTCGTCACACCGCTGAGGTAATCGCGGGCCTGCCGCAACGCACCCGCCGTCCACCGGATGGCACCGGGAAGGCGCTCGGGGCCGAGGACCAATAATCCGACCACCAGGAGCACCAGCATTTCCCCCCAGCCGACGTTGGCGAACATCTAGCTGGTATCGGCGTCTGGTTTGACGGTCAGGGTGACGTGCCGGCCTTCGCGGACAACTTCTACCGGGGCGTCCTGCCCGATGGTCAGCTGCCGGACGGCGACGACGAACTCGTCGGCGTCGGCGACCTTGCGGTTGCCGACCTTGACGATCACGTCGTTCTCCAGGATGCCGCCCTTCTGCGCGGGACTTCCGGCCTTCACGTTGGCGACCTGCGCGCCGGAGGCTATCGCGTTGCTCACCGACCGGGTGCTGATCCCCAGCGTCGGGTGCACGATCTTGCCGTCTTTGATCAGCGTCTGCGCGACCAGCTTCATCTCGTTGACCGGGATTGCGAAGCCCAGCCCGCTCGCGCTGTCCGACAACGACTTTCCGGCGGTGTTGATGCCGATGACCTGCGAATCCATGTCGATCAGCGGGCCGCCGGAGTTGCCGTGGTTGATCGACGCGTCGGTCTGCAGGGCGTCGATCACGGTGTCGGTGTCCGAGCCCTCGCCGGACAACGGCACGGGACGGTGCAGGGCGCTGATGATGCCGTGGGTGACGGTGCTGCGCAGCCCCAGCGGCGCTCCGGCCGCGAGGACCTCGTCGCCGACCCGAACCTTGTCGGAATCACCGAGGCGGGCCACCGACAGATTGTCGACGTTGTCGACCTTGAGCACGGCCAGGTCCGTCTTGGGGTCGCGCCCCACCAGGGTGGCAGGCACCTCTTTGCCGTCGTTGAACACCACTTTGGTCTTGAACTGGCTGGGGTTGTTTGCCGCTTCGGAGATCACGTGGTTGTTGGTGACGATGTAGCCGCGACCGTCGATGACGACGCCCGAGCCCTGCATGCCCTCCTGGTCGCTCTTGGACTCGATGGTGACCACCGAGTCGGCAACCGCCGCGGCCACTTTGGTGAAACGGCCGGCCGGTCCTTCCTTGTTGCCGCTGGTCGACAACGTCACCTTCGAGGTGGTGAACGCGCCGACGACTTCGGCCGTCTTGCGACCGATCACGCCGCCGATCGCACCGATCACCAGCGCGATCAGCAACAGGACTACCAGGGCCAGGTAGGACACCTTGCCGCCGAACAGCACGTCTCGCACGCCAAGCTTGCCGGCCTGCCCGAGCGCGGTCCGAGATACCGGCGGCTTTACCGCCGGTGTGCCCAGCGCGGCCGGCGCGCCCGGGTCCCGCCACGGGTCTTCGCCGTCCTCGTCGGCACCGTCTTTCTCGGCGGCCAGCGCACCGGCGTCGATCGGGTGGCGCTGCAGCGACTCGGCGCCCGGAAAGGGCCGGCTGAACGCTTCCTCCAATACCGGGTCGGCCTCCGGATCGTGGGGCCGGAATTCAGTTTGTTCGCGGTACTTCTGTGGACGCACGCGCTCGGCCACGAAGGACCCCTGGATCCCCTGGGGACGACCGAACGCCTGACGCGATGCGGGATCCACCGGAGGCCGGGATACCGGGCGCGGCGCCAGGCGGCTACCGCCGTCTTGACCGCTGTTGTTGCCTTGGTCGGAGGTCACTCTGCCCTCTTCTCAGCCCTCTTCCGGATGGTTCTTTCAACGCTCGAGACACGCCGTCGAAGCGGCCATATGCAGGCACCCGCGTTGTCCGTGTCCACCCTAGTATCCATGGTCCGGGATGGGTCGGCATGAGTGCGCGCCAGCCGGTCCAGGTGCGCCCCGGAACGCTCAGGAAAAGCCGCCAAGCTACCGGCGCTTACGGTGGTTGCGCGGATCTCTGTCGGCGAAACTGTCGGATACCGGGCCGGGTAGCGATGGGGTGTCCTCCGGCGCGCAGTGCGGAATCTCCGAGAGCAGTCCCAGCAGCGTGCTGGGGATCCGGATCGGGTTCGAGTCGCGCAGCGCGGCGCGCGCCCTGCTCTGGTCGTCCACTTCGGCTGCGCAGTCGGGACACAAGGACAGGTGGTGGGCGGCGCGCAAGTGTGCATTCATCCGCAGCTCACCGTCGACAAACGCGGCAATCGCCTCGGTGGACAGATGCTCGGTGGAGCCGAACTGGCGCGGTGCGCCAACCGGCGCGTCGCTCTGCGAGGCGAACTGCGCGGGCAGCCAGGAGAAGGCCCGGCGGAACACGTGTCCCACGTTGCCCGGGTAGGCCATTACCGGCTCCTTTCGCTGCCACGCCTATGTCGAATGTAGCGCGGCGCACGGCTCAGCCCCAGCACGAAGCGGTAAATCCCCAGCATCAGCGGCCCGGGCTACCGACCGCGTCGCCAGCCGGTCTCGGATCGACTACGCGGACTTAGGCAGCACCGGGTCGGCGGGCATGTCGCGTTCGGGGTGTGCGGCCAGATAGTCACGCAGGGCCTGACGACCGCGGTGGATGCGGCTGCGCACCGTGCCCAGCTTCACCCCGAGGGTCGCGCCGATCTCCTCGTAGGAAAGACCTTCGATGTCGCACAGCACGACCGCGGCGCGAAACTCCGGCGGCAGCGAGTCCAGTGCGGCCTGCAGGTCAGCGCCCAGTCGCGAGTCGTGGTAGATCTGCTCGGGGTTGGGCTCGTCGGCTGGGACCCGGTCGTAGTCCTCGGGCAACGCTTCCATCCGGATGCGCGCGCGCCGGCGGACCATGTCCAGGAACAGATTCGTCGTGATGCGGTGCAGCCAGCCTTCGAAGGTTCCGGGCTGGTAGTTCTGGACCGACCGGAAAACCCGGATGAAGGTCTCCTGGGTCAGGTCCTCGGCGTCCTGCTGGTTGCCGGAAAGCCGGTAGGCCAGCCGGTACACCCGGTCGGCATGCTGGCGCACCAGCTCGTCCCAGGAAGGCATGGTGGCCTTGTCTCCGGTGGCGTCGAAGACGGCGGTGCCGTGTGGCTGGTCGAGCACTTCCGCCCACTCGTCGTCACGGATCACCTGGGGGTGAGACATGGTGGTGGGGTTCAAGGTGGTGATAATCAAGTCCTCCGAGTTTGCCTCGCCATCCGGGCTCGGCAGTTCGACAGCGGGAACGCGCTGCTGCCACTGCGTATTCCCGGAATTCCCAGGCGTAATCCCGCCTCTATCCCGGGACCAGCGACCGCCGCGTTCCATACGGATACGGTCGCGTACCGGGGTGTGGGCGATATAGGAACACCCTGAGGTTTAGCTGAGAAACCATATCGTAACCGGCGCCAACCAGGGAATTTCACTCACGAAGTGACGTTCGTCGCGTTTCGGGATTCGGGCGTGTCCAGCGCGCGACACCACGGCCCCGATTTCAGGCGCGCCTGCCCGATCCCGACGGCAGTTGGACCTACGCTGCGGACATGGACGTCACCCTCGAGAGCCCCACCCAGGCGGCCCCCGGCCGAGCCGAGTCACTCTGTGCACACGCCGAGGGGTCGATATCCGAAGACGCGATCCTGGTGACCGCCCGCGAGCGCGCGATGGACATCGGCGCCGGGGCGGTGACACCGGCGGTCGGCGCGATGCTGAGCCTGCTGACCAAGCTCAGCGGCGGCAAGGCCGTCGCCGAGGTCGGCACCGGCGCGGGAGTCAGCGGACTGTGGTTGCTGTCCGGCATGAGCGACGACGGCGTTTTGACCACGATCGACATCGAGCCCGAATATCTGCGCCTGGCCAAGCAGGCATTCTCCGAGGCGGAGATCGGCCCGTCGCGCACCAGGCTGATCAGCGGCCGGGCCCAGGATGTGCTAACCCGCCTCGCCGACGACTCCTATGACCTGGTGTTCATCGACGCCGACCCCGTCGACCAGCCGGATTACGTCGTCGAGGGGGTGCGACTGCTGCGGTCCGGCGGGGTCATCGTGGTGCACCGGGCGGCGCTGGGCGGGCGTGCCGGTGATCCTGCGGCGAACGACGCCGAAGTCGTGGCGGTCCGCGAGGCGGCGCGGCTGATCGCCGAGGACGTGCGGCTCACCCCTGCGCTGATACCACTCGGCGACGGCATCCTGGCCGCCGTCCGCGACTAGTTCTTCCGGCGAACAGACGCAGAATCGCCCAAAATCAAGCAATTTGAGGCGATTCTGCGTCTGCTCGCGAGCCGGGCTGCCGTGAAACGATGGTGCGGTGATCCTCGCGGTCGATCTCGGCAAGACGTCCTGCCGGGCCGCGCTCTGCGGCCGCAGGGCCGAGGGGGCGGGAGCGCCGGGCCTCAGCGAGCCGGGCGGTGTGCGCGCCGCGGAGAGGTCGATCCTGGCCTTGGTCAACGAGTTGGCGCGTGAGCTCGGTCCGGCCGACGAGGTGATCGTGGGCGCCGCCGGCGCACTGACGGCTCCGAAAGCCGCTCGCGCACTGGGCGATGCGTTGCTGCTCTCGCTGCGGGCCCAGCGTGTCGCTGTGACCAGCGACGCCGTGATTGCGCACGCCGGCGCGCTGAACGGCGAGCCGGGTGTGGTGCTGATCGCGGGTACCGGTGTAGTGGCGCTCGCGATCGGGGCGGACGGCGGGCTGCGGACCGTCGACGGCTGGGGCCCGTGGCTGGGCGACGAGGGCGGCGGCGCGTGGATCGGCGCCGCCGGACTACGAGCGGCGCTGCGCGCTCACGACGGCCGCGGCCCGTCCACCACGCTGCTCGACGCCGCCCGCGCCCGGTTCGGCGCACCGCAAGCCTGGCCCGCGCAGCTCACCGGTTCCGCCGCGGTCGCGTCCTTCGCGCCCGACGTCCTTGCCGCCCAGCATGACGTCGTGGCGGCGCAGATCGTCGGCGCCGCCGCCGAGGCGCTCGCCGCGACTGCCCGCGCGGCCGGGGATGGTCCGGTGGCGATGGTCGGCGGTCTGGCCCGATTCGACGTGCTGCGAAAAAACCTCGATCTCGTAGCGGCGGCCGGCGACGCTCTCGACGGCGCGCTGCGGCTGCGAGAGATCCACGAGCCACATGTGATCCGCGTGCAGTCGGCCTCCAAATCCCTTGCCGTGCATGGCCTCGACGCGCTCGCCACCGAAGCGGTCCGGCCAGGCCTGGACGATCTCGACACGTGGCCTATCGGCGAGGTGGTAGCGCTGCTGGTCGCGGCCGAGGGCGAGACGCCTGCCGCGGTCGGCGCGGCGGTTCCAGAGATTTCCGCGGCGGCCGAGGCGGTCGCCGCGCGGCTGGAGATCGGCGGCCGCCTGTTCTACGCCGGTGCCGGGACGGCCGGCCGGCTTGGGGTGCTCGATGCGGCCGAATGTGGCCCGACGTTCGGCACCGACCTGGTGCACGGCGTGATCGCCGGCGGCCCGGCGGCTTTGACCCAGGCGATCGAGGGTGCCGAAGACCGGTTCGACCCCGCCGATCTCGCCGATCTGACCGCCGCTGACGCGCTCGTCGGAATCACCGCGTCGGGCCGCACGCCTTACGTGCTGGGCGCGCTCGAGTACGCACGTGCGGCGGGCGCGCTGAGCGTCGCGGTGGTCAACAACGCGGGCAGCGAGGCGCGGGCCGACGTGGTAATCGAGCTGCTGACCGGGCCCGAAGTGCTCGCCGGCTCCACCCGGCTGACCGCGGCGACCGCCCAGAAGATCGCGCTCAACGCACTCTCGACGAGCGTGATGATCGGGCTCGGCAAGGCCTACGGGCCGCGCATGGTCGACGTCCGCACGACCAACGCCAAGGTGCGCCGCCGCGCGGTGCGGATCGTTCGCGACGCGGCCGGCGTCGACGAGCAGGCCGCGACCGCTGCGCTCGCCGCCGCGGGCGGTCACGCCAAGACCGCGATCGTCGCGCTGCTGGCGGGCGTCGACGCGGACGAGGCCGCCAGACGGCTGGAACGGGCGCAGGGACGTGTCCGGGACGCGCTTGGTGGGAAATGAAGACGGCCCACTGGGCTACAATTGTGCTACGATCGTAGCATGTCCGAAGTAGCCTCCCGAGAACTCCGCAATGACACTGCGGGGCTGCTACGGCGCGTTCAGGCGGGTGAAGATGTCACGGTTACCGTCAAAGGCAAGCCGGTGGCACTTCTGACCGCCCTGCGGCCTACCCGGACCAGATGGTTGAGTCGAGACGAATTGCTGCGCAGGCTTGCCCGCGCCCAAGCCGATCCGGCCCTACGTCAGCAACTCGCCGAATTGGCAGGTGATACGACCGACGACCTCGGTCCGCTGCTGTGACCTCCGCCGGCGTGCTCGACACCTCAATATTTATTGCACGGGAAAGTGGTCGCCCACTTGATGTATCGCTAGTCCCGAACGAAGTGGCGACCACCGTGGTCACAGTGGCCGAGCTCAACCTCGGCGTTCTCGCGGCTGTCTCGAGCGACGTTCGGGCGCAACGATTGGCAACACTTGATGCGATCGCCGACTTAGTCGCCCTACCGATCGATGACGACGCCGCGCGCATGTGGGCGCGACTTCGAATTCACCTGGCAGAGAACGGTCGTCGGGTCCGTATCAACGACCTTTGGATCGCGGCCGTTGCAGCTTCCCGGGGGCTACCGGTGGTGACGCAAGACGGCGACTTCGATCCGCTCGACGGCGTCGCCGGCTTGATCATTATTCGCGTCTAGCTTTTGCCCAACGAGGCGAGCGCCTTGCGCGAATTACGTTGCTGCACAATCTGATATGGCATTTTTCTTAAGCGCGCCTCCGGGCTGCCCATCGGATGCGAGTCGCCTAGTGGGCGGCGAAAACTACTGGACTTGTAGCAATCCAGGCGTCGATGTGGCCCATGGTGACCGGTTGCGACTCCCCCAAAAACACCATGTGGTCGGCCCGGGGAATCTCGACCGAGGTGCCGTTTTCATATCGGGCTGCCGTCCGGCGCACGACTCCCGCCGGAACGATGCGGTCGCATTCACCTCCAATGGCCAGCACAGGAGTCCTGACGGCCGCGAAGTCGACAACGGTGGTCTTGGCAAGCTTTGCCACCGCGAGTGCCATTTCGCAGTATGCCTGCCCGGATTCGCAGACCAAGTCGGAATACAGTGCGCGGGCGATCTTCTCGGTCTGGGTATTGGCAATCCACCGCCGAAATCGCTCCGGCGTCGGGGGATACACCGGCTTGGCCCAGGGGCGTGGCCGTAGGAAGTAGGGGAGGGACATGCGCAGGTTTGTGGCGGTCGTACCAAATATCCCCGCCGCCGGAGCGGGACATGCCGCCACCAAGCCAACGTGGTGCGTGCGTGCAGCTACTAGTTGCGCCAGCAACCCGCCCATGGAGTGGCCCACCAGAAGCGGCGGAGACTCCAGCGCGTTCACGTAGCCAACCAGGTCGTACGTGTAGTCGCCGAGGCTCAGCGGCGCGACCTTCATCGCACCCTCATCCAAAGGCAATTCGTGATGGCGCAGTGTCGGGGTGTGGACCGTGTAACCACGCTGTTCAAATGCAGCCCGCGCGGCAACCCACTGCTCCCCGCGGCTCCACGCGCCATGAATAAGAACAACGTGCTTGGCATCGGACATCGTCAGAACCCGCCAGTCTGTTTAGTGGCGCCTGAAGTATCTCAGCGGGCGAACCGCAAAATCTGGTTTTCTCTCGTTTGCAACTCTGGCTGGCGACCCTCGAGAGCCCAAAACCTTTACGGTTTCTTGACGGGCGTCTCCTTGACACCGGGCTGAACGCGCGTTTAGTGTCCTGAACATGCGTTCAGCCGACCTGACCGCCACCGCTCGAATCCGTGATGCGGCCATCGAGCAGTGGGGGCAGCACGGCTTCGACGTGGGGTTGCGCGCCATCGCCGAGGCCGCCGGCGTGAGCGCCGCGCTGGTTATCCACCACTTCGGTTCCAAGGACGGCCTGCGCCGAGCATGTGACGAGTTCGTCGCCGAGGAGATCCGCACCGAAAAGTCGGAGGCGATTCGGTCCAACGATCCCGCCACCTGGTTTGCCGCGATGGCCGAGATCGAGTCCTTTGCGCCCGTGATGGCTTACCTGGTGCGCAGCATGCAGTCCGGCGGCGAACTGGCAATGATGCTGTGGCACAGGATGATCGACAACACCGGAGAGTACATGGAAGAAGGCGTGCGGGCCGGGACGGTAAAGCCCAGCCGCGACCCGCAGGCCAGGGCCAAGTATCTGGCCCTCTCCGGTGGCGGCGCGTTTCTCCTGTACCTGCAGATGCACCAAACGCCAACGGATCTCCGCGCCGTGCTGCGCGACTACGCACGCGAGATGGTGCTTCCCGCCATGGAGGTGTACACCGAAGGACTGCTGGCCGACCGCACCATGTACGACGCGTTCCTGGCCGCAGCGGATGAAGGAGAATCGCATGTCAGTTGACAACGCAGTAGGTAAACCCGCGCCGATCGAAATCCGAGGTCTGACAAAGCACTTCGGCGCAGTGCGGGCACTCGATGGCCTGGATCTGACCGTACGCGAAGGAGAGGTTCACGGCTTTCTCGGACCGAACGGGGCCGGAAAATCGACCACCATCCGCATCCTGCTGGGCCTGGCGAAGGCAGACGGCGGCAGCGTGCGGTTACTCGGCGGCGATCCCTGGGCCGACGCGGTCCACCTGCACCGCGACATCGCCTATGTGCCAGGCGATGTCACCCTGTGGCCGTCGCTGACCGGTGGCGAGACCATCGACCTGCTGGCCCGTATGCGCGGCGGCATCGACGAAAAGCGCCGCGCGGAGCTGATCGAGCGCTTCGACCTGGATCCACACAAGAAGGCACGCACCTACTCGAAGGGTAACCGCCAGAAGGTCTCCCTGATCTCAGCCTTCTCGTCACGCGCCAGGCTGCTGCTGCTCGACGAGCCGAGCAGCGGCCTGGACCCGTTGATGGAGAACGTGTTTCAGCAGTGCGTCGGCGAAGCCCGCGACCGTGGTGTGACGGTGCTGCTGTCCAGTCACATCCTGGCCGAGACCGAAGCGCTGTGCGACAGGGTGACCATCATCCGGGCCGGGAGGACGGTCGAGAGCGGCACGCTGGAATCGATGCGTCATCTGAGCCGCACCTCGATCAAGGCCGAAATGATCGGCGACCCAGGCGATATCACGCGGATCAACGGTGTCGAGGACGTGAGCATCGACGGCAACACGCTGCGTGCCCAGGTCGACAGTGAAAGCCTCGGGGAACTCATCCGGATACTCGGCGATGCCGGTGTACGCAGCCTGGTCAGCCAACCGCCCACGCTCGAAGAGCTGTTCCTGCGGCATTACGACACCGCCGACGGCCGACACGAGAAGAAGGTGGCGACGCTATGAGCACGACGGTTTTGGAGCGGCCACGCCTTCCGGCACCGCCGGGCGGTTCGAATTTCTCCGGGACGCTGTCGATGTTGCGGCTCTATCTGCGCCGTGACCGAATCTCGTTGCCGCTGTGGGTATTACTGCTGTCGTTGCCGCTGGCCACCGTCTACATCGGCAGCATCCAGAAGGTGTACCCAACCGAGGCCGCCCGCGCCGGCTTCGCGGCGACCATCATGGCCAGTCCGGCCCAGCGGGCGCTCTACGGGCAGGTCTACAACACCAGCCTCGGCGCCGTGGGCATCTGGAAAGCCGGGATGTTCCACCTGCTGATCGCGGTAGCGGTGATTCTCACAGTGATCCGCCACACTCGCGCGGACGAGGAAACCGGCCGCACCGAACTATTGGACTCCACGGCGGTGGGACGGTACGCCAGCCTCACCGCGGCGCTGATCTTGTCGTTCGGGGCATCGATCACCGTCGGCGTGATCGGCGCAGCCGGGTTGCTCAAGACCGACGTCCCGGCCGCGGGATCGGTGGCTTTCTGCGCGGCGCTGGCCTGCTCGGGGTTGGTGTTCACTGCGGTGGCCGCGGTTGCCGCGCAGCTCTCGCCGAGTGCCCGATTCGCCCGCGGTGCCGCATTCACGGTGTTGGCAGCCGCTTTCACGTTGCGCGCCATCGGTGATGCGGGCTCCGGCGCGCTGTCCTGGTTCTCGCCGCTCGGCTGGTCACTACAGGTCCGGCCGTATGCGGGCGATCGGTGGTGGATATTGTTGCTGCACTTGGCGACGACGGCAGTGCTCACGCTGGTGGCCTACCGGCTGCTGGCCGGCCGCGACGTAGGCGCCGGACTCATCCCCGAGCGCGCCGGCCCGGGTTCGGCCGGGGCGGGGCTGCGCGGTGTCGCCGGGCTGACCTGGCGGCTGGACCGCGGTGCGGTGCTGCTGTGGACCGTCGGCCTGTGCCTGTACGGCGCGCTGATGGGCAGCGTGGTGCACGGCATCGGCGACGAACTGGGCGAGAACAATATGGCTCGCGACATTGTCGCGCGCATGGGCGGCACCAGCGCGCTGGAGCAGGCCTTCATCGCGGTCGCGTTCACCATGCTGGCCATGGCGGCCTCGGCATTCGCCATCTCGATGACTCTACGGCTGCACCAGGAAGAGTCCGGCCAGCGGGCCGAGCCGACGCTCGCCGGTGCTGTCTCGCGAACGCGTTGGTTGGCAATGCATTTGGCGGCGGCAGTGCTCGGGCCGGCATTGGCGATGCTGGTTGCCGGGGCGGCGGCCGGGTTGATCTACGGAGTGGCGGCCGGCGACGTCGGCGGCAAGCTGGGCATCGTGGTGGGCACCGCGCTGGCGCAACTGCCCGCCGTGTGGCTGCTGTCGGCCGTGACCGTCGCGTTGTTCGGTCTGGCGCCGAGGTTCACGCCGGTGGCGTGGGGCGTGCTGGTGGGGTTCGTCGCGTTGTATCTGATCGGGTCGTTGGCTGGTTTCTCGCAGTGGCTGCTCGACCTCGAGCCCTTCGCGCATACCCCGCGGATTGGCGGCGGCGATTTCAGCGCGGTGCCCCTGCTGTGGCTGCTGGCTATCGATGTGGTGTTGATTGCGTTGGGCGTTATGGCCTTTCGCCGTCGCGATCTGCGTAACTGAGGAGCTGACATGAAAACTCTTGCCAAGGCCCTTGTTTCAGCGGTTCTGGGATTTGCGGCGTTCGGATTGATGCTGTTCTGGCCCGCCGGCACGCTGCACTACTGGCAAGCTTGGGCCTTTTTGGTCGTATTTACTTTGGCCACCTGGATTCCCAGCATCTACTTGATGCGCACCAACCCCGCCGCGCTGGAACGGCGCATGCGGGCCGGTCCCATCGCGGAAGCCAGAACGGTGCAACGGATCGTCATCTCCATCGCGTTGGTCTCCCTGGCGGCCATGATCGTCCTCAGCGCGTTTGACCATCGGTTCGGATGGTCGTCGGTGCCGGCGGCGGTGTGCCTGACCGGCGATGTCCTGGTGGCAATCGGATTGGGCCTGTCCATGTTCGTGGTGGTCCAGAACAGCTACGCGGCAGCCAACATCACCGTCGAAGCGGAGCAGAAGGTCATCTCCACCGGGCTGTACGGGCTTGTGCGGCACCCGATGTACACCGGGAACGTGCTGCTGATGGCGGGCATCCCCCTGGCGCTGGGCTCGTACTGGGGGCTGCTCTTTGTCATCCCCGGGTTGGTCGTGCTGGCCATCCGCATTCGCGATGAAGAAGAACTGCTCGAACAAGAACTGGACGGGTACCGGGAGTACACAGAACGCGTTCAATACCGGCTCGTCCCCTACGTGTGGTAGCCGGAGGTAAACGGATCATGAAGACCAAGACCACCCTTCAAGCCGTGGGTTACGGCTTCGTCGCTGTGGTCGTGTTCGGCGTGCTGTTGTTTTGGCCCGCAGGAACTTTCCACTACTGGCAGGCATGGGCGTTTCTCGCGGTCTACGCCGTCGCAGCGGTGGCTGCCAGCATCTACGGGGGTATCGCGAATCCCGCTGTCGCGCAGCGACGGATGCGCGGCGGCCCGGCGGCCGAGACCCGCGCGGCGCAAAAGCTTGCCGTCACAGCCTTGTTCGCGGCGTTTGCCTCTTTTCTCATCGTCAGCGCGCTGGACCATCGGTTCGGCTGGTCGGCCGTGCCGGCAGCAGTGTCGATATTCGGCGACGTCCTGGTGGCGGTGGGCTTGGCCGTTGGCACCCTGACCGTCGTACAGAACAACTACGCCGCTGCCAACATCACCGTCGAGGCGGACCAGCCCGTGATCTCCACCGGGCTGTATGGCGTGGTTCGGCACCCGATGTACTTTTCCCTGGTGATCGTCATGGTCGGCATTCCACTGGCGCTCGGCTCCTATTGGGCGCTGGCGGGATTGGCGGTCGGCCTGCTCGCCCTTGCGCTGCGCATCGAGGACGAGGAGAAGATGCTCGAAGACGAGCTGGCCGGATACCGGGAATACCAGCAGAAGGTGCGTTCGCGCTTGGTGCCGTTCGTCTGGTAGTTGGCCGAGCAGACGCGCTAGAAGGCTCGCGCTAAATCCAGGTGCCCTTGCCGACCGCGACCACACCGCCGGCACTGATCGCGAAGCGATCCCGATCCTTCTCCAGATCCACGCCCACCATTTCGCCTGGCCCGACAACGACGTTCTTGTCCAGGATCGCGTGGCGTACCACCGCGCCGCGGCCGACCCGAGCGCCAGGCATGATGACACTGCCCTCGACGATCGCGCCGTCGTCGACCACGACGTTCGACGACAAAACCGAATTACGCACCGAGGCCGCCGAGATGATGCTGCCGGCGCCCACCACGGACTCCTGAGCCGAACCACCGTTGACGAACTTCGCGGGCGCCAGGTTCTCGGACGCGCCGAGGATCGGCCAGCGCCTGTTGTACAGGTTGAACACCGGATGCACCGACACCAGATCCATATGCGCGTCGTAGAACGCGTCGAGCGTCCCGACGTCGCGCCAGTAGGCCCGGTCCCGGTCGGTGGCGCCGGGCACGTCGTTGTGGTTGAAGTCGTACACCGCGGCTATGCCGTCGTCCACCAGTCGCGGGATGATGTCGCCGCCCATGTCGTGATCGGAGTGGTCGTCGTCGGCGTCGGCGCGAATCGCGTCGATCAGCACCTTGGTGGTGAAGATGTAATTGCCCATCGAGACGAACGCGGCGCCGGGGTCGTCCGGAGTGCCAGGTGGGTCCAATGGCTTTTCGAGAAAACTGCGGATGCGGCCGGAGTCGTCGGCGTCGATGCAGCCGAACGCACTGGCATCGGCGCGCGGGACCCGGATACCGGCCACCGTCGCGCCGGCCCCGCTGTCGACGTGGAACCGGACCATCTGCTCGGGGTCCATCCGGTACACGTGATCGGCGCCGAAAACCACGATGTAGTCGGGGTCTTCGTCGTAGATCAGGTTGAGCGACTGATAGATCGCATCGGCCGAGCCGGTGTACCAGCGTGGACCCAGGCGCTGCTGGGCGGGCACCGGTGTGATGTACTCCCCGGCCAGACCGGACAACCGCCAATTCTGCGAAATATGGCGGTCCAGCGAATGCGACTTGTATTGGGTGAGAACGCAGATCCTCAGATAGCGGGCATTGACGAGATTGGAGAGTACGAAATCGATCAGCCGGTAGGCGCCGCCGAAGGGAACCGCGGGTTTGGCCCGGTCCGCGGTAAGCGGATACAACCGCTTGCCCTCACCGCCGGCCAGGACAATGCCCAGCACGTGTGGCGCTTCCCTCATGGCCTCAAACCTATCGGCAGCTGCTAGCCCCTGCCACTATGAACCTCCCATTCGGTGCCGATCTGACGGGCTGGCAGTCAAGGTATTTGGCTCAGTTCCGCCCCAGTTCGCAAGCACCCCGCCGGTAGCATTAGCCCGATTGTCCGGCTTTCCCCCTCGCCGCTGCGCGGCTTGGGGGGACCCCCACCTCAGCCCGCCGTGCGGGCTGCATCGTCGCCGAACTACGGTGCCGGTATGCGGGTGGCGATGATGACTCGGGAATACCCTCCCGAGGTCTACGGCGGAGCGGGGGTGCATGTCACCGAACTGGTCGCGCATCTGCGCCGGCTGTGCGCCGTCGACGTGCATTGCATGGGCGCGCCGCGCCCGACCGCGTTCGCCCATCAGCCTGATCCGCGGTTGCGCGGCGCCAACGCGGCCCTGTCCACGGTGTCCGCTGACCTGGTGATGGCCGATGCGGCGTCGGCGGCCACCGTGGTGCATTCGCACACCTGGTATGCCAACCTGGCCGGGCATCTAGCCGGGTTGCTCTACGACATTCCGCACGTCATGACCGCGCATTCGCTCGAGCCGATGCGGCCATGGAAAGCCGAGCAACTCGGCGGCGGCTACCGGGTGTCGTCGTGGGTGGAGCACACTGCTGTGCTGGCCGCCGACGCCGTCATCGCGGTCAGCTCGGGCATGCGCGAGGACGTGCTGCGCGTCTACCCCACCCTGGACCCGAGCCTGGTGCACGTCATCCGCAACGGCATCGACACCGACATGTGGTACCCGGCCGAGCCGGCGGCCGGCGGCTCGGTGCTGGCCGAACTAGGCGTCGATCCCAGCCGGCCCATCGTCGCGTTCGTCGGGCGCATCACCCGGCAGAAAGGCGTTGCGCACCTGGTAGCGGCCGCCCACCGATTCAACGCCGACGTGCAGTTGATCCTGTGCGCCGGCGCTCCCGACACCCCCGAGATCGCCAACGAGGTACGGTCGGCGGTGGCCAAGCTGGCCCACAACCGCACCGGCGTGTTCTGGATCCGCGAAATCCTACCCACCCGCAAGCTTCGCGAAATACTTTCGGCCGCAACCGTCTTCGTCTGCCCGTCGGTGTACGAGCCGTTGGGCATCGTGAACCTGGAGGCGATGGCGTGCGCGACGCCGGTGGTGGCCTCCGACGTCGGCGGGATACCGGAGGTGGTGGCCGACGGGATCACCGGCTTGCTGGTGCCCTACGACGCCCACGACACCGCGGGCTACGAGACCAGATTGGCCGAAGCGGTCAACGAACTCATCGCCGATCCCGATCGGGCCAAGCGCTACGGGCAAGCAGGACGCCAACGCTGCATCGAGGAATTCTCCTGGACCCGCGTAGCCGAGCAGACGCTGGAGATTTACCGGAAGGTGTGCGCGTAGAAGTCAGCCGGCCCGCCGTTCAGCCGGTAACGCCCTTGAGTTCGTCACCCAGCGCGGCGGCCTCGTCGGGCGTCAACTCGACGACGAGCCGGCCGCCGCCCTCGAGTGGTACCCGCATCACGATGCCACGCCCCTCTTTTGTTGCTTCCAGGGGACCGTCTCCGGTCCGGGGCTTCATCGCCGCCATCGAGTGCTCCCTCCAGATTCGAGCTGGTCCGCCGTCGCGAACCTGGCCGGCGCCGAGCATGCCCCGCCAGTGGATTTCCAGTCATACCCGACATTGAACTGCCAAATCACCCCTCTATTGTTCCCTATCCGGGTGACCGAGTGCACAAGACCCGGCTCTCGGGCCCTCACGAGCTCAGCGGAGGCACCCAGCAACTGCGGATATGGTCGTCGACCATGCCGGTTGCCTGCATCAGCGCATAGGCCGTCGTGGGCCCGACGAACCGGAAACCGCGCCGTTTCAGCTCGCGCGCCATGGCCTTCGATTCCGCACTGGCCGAGGGAATTTCGGAGAGATCGGCGGGCCTGGGCCGGCTCGGCGGCGCGAATGACCACAGCAGCTGCGACAGCTCCTCGGGAGATCCCAGGTCGACGGCGGCCCGCGCGTTGGCGATCGTCGCCTCGATCTTTGCCCGGTTGCGGACGATGCCGCCGTCGGCCAGCAGCCGCTGCACATCGGCATCGGTGAAGCGCGCGACCTTCTCGATGTCGAACCCGCAGAAAGCGCGCCGGAAATTGTCCCGCTTGCGCAGGATGATCAGCCAGGACAGGCCGCTCTGAAACGCCTCCAGGCTCATCCGCTCGAACAACGCGACCCCGTCGCGCAGCGGGCGGCCCCACTCCTGGTCGTGATAGTCGCGATACAGCTCGAGGTCAGGCCCCGGCCGGGCCATCGCCCAGCCGCAGCGAACCAGCCCCTCAACGGTCAGGTCGCTCACGGTGGGTCGGCGTGGTCCGGCACGACGGTCTCGCCGACGGGGACGTCGGCCTCTTGCGGCGGCTTGGAATCCTGGGCCGCGGCCAGCTGGCCGCGCAGTGCCTCCAGCTCGCGGCCGAGCCGGTCCAGCACCCAGTCCACCTCGCTGGTTTTGTAGCCGCGCAGCGCCTGGGTGAACTTGACGGCGTCGACGTCGGCACCGGTCACACCGAACGCGGGCAACACCGTCACCGTCGTCCCCCGCGGCAAAGGCGGCAGCTGCTCACCCCGGCCGAACAGCAGACTGGCCGCGCCGAATAGCACCACCGCCACCAGGACGAGCACCACCAGGTACAGCAACACCAACGTCACGTGGACGATCTTGCCCTACGCCTCCGACAGAACTCGTTCAGCGTGGGCGCAACACGTTCATCGGGGGCCGGTCCACCAGGGACACCTCTGAGGTGATCTGGGTGTACTGGTGGTAGCCGTAACCGGCGGGATCCTCGGCGAAGAACTGCGTCAGCCCGGCCCCAGAGTCAGGGATCCCGCAGCGCGAGAACAGGGTCGCAATCACCTGGCGGCTCATGGCGCCCAGTTCGGTCAGCGGCCGGTTTCGGTGAGCCCGCACTCCCAAGTTGACCTGCGCGATCGCATCCAGACCCAACCGGTCGAAGGTATCCACGAGCAGGCCGATCTCCACCCCGTAGCCCGGCGCGAAGGGCAGCGATGTCAACAGTTCCCGGCTGGCGGCGTACTCGCCGCCCAGCGGCTGCAGCACGCAACCCAGCTCTGGCCGCAGCGCGGCCAACAGCGGCCTGGCCACCAGCTCGGTGACCCGCCCGCCCCCCGTGGAAGCCTCAGCGGCCTCAGTGGCTTCGCCGTCGCCCTCGCTTGCCCTCAGGGGGCGTCGGTAGAAGCCCTTCACCAGGTGGATGCCGTCGCCCGTGAGCAGCGGGCCCACCAGCCACGGCACAAACATCGGATGCGGGTTGATCAGGTCGGAGTCGACGAAAACGACGATGTCGCCGCTGGTGGCGGCAAGTGAACGCCACAGTGCCTCGCCCTTGCCGGGTCGCGGCGGGACCTCGGGCAACGCCTGTTCGCGGCTCACGACACGTGCGCCGGCCGCGATCGCACGGATCTCGGTGTCGTCCGTCGAGCCCGAGTCCAGCACGATCAGCTCGTCGACAAGGCCATCCACCAGCGGTGAGATGCTGTCGATCACGGATTCGACGGTCTGTTCCTCGTTGAGGGCCGGCAGCACCACCGAGATCGTCCGCCCGGCCTTTGCCGCTTCCAATTCGCCGACCGTCCAGCTGGGCCGGTTCCAGCTGCGCTCGGCCAGCCAGGTGTCCGCCGGGCCCAGGACTCCATGGCCGCTCAGCTCGTCGGCGAACAGCTCTGATGCGGTCATGCGAGTCCCCTCACCGCGCGCGCCGGTGGGCGCGTTCCCTGGATCGAGGCCACCATCTCCAGCACCCGCCTGGTAGCGGCGACCTGATGCACGCGGAACATTCGTGCTCCGGCGGCCGCCGCCAACGCGGTGGCTGCCAATGTTCCCTCAAGCCGTTCGGTCAATTCCACGCCCAGAGTCTCCCCGACGAAGTCCTTATTGCTCAAAGCCATGAGCACGGGCCAACCGGTCATAACAAGATCGGCCACGTGGCGCAACAGGAGCAAGCTGTGGAAGGTGTTCTTGCCGAAATCGTGCGTCGGGTCGATCAGCACGCTGTCACGGGCCACGCCGGCCGCGACGGCCCGCTCGGCGGCCTCGGTGACCTGGCGAATCACGTCGTCCACCACACCGTGGGTGGTCGTACCGTAGCTCACCCGGAACGGACGCGTGCGTGGCTGCGCCCCGCCGGTGTGCGAGCACACCAGGCCGGCACCGAATTCGGCGGCCACCTCGGGCAGGGCCGGGTCGATGCCACCCCAGGTGTCGTTGATGATGTCCGCGCCAGCCGCGCAAGCCACCCGGGCCACTTCGGCACGCCAGGTGTCGACGCTGATCAACTGGTCCGGATAGGTGTCGCGGACCCATTCGATGTACGGCACCAGCCGGGCAATCTCGGTGTTCGCGTCGACGTCCTGGCCGGGGCCGGCTTTGACGCCGCCGACGTCGATGACGTCGGCACCGTCGGCGACGGCCCGGTGTGCGGCGGCCCTGGCAGCTTCGTCGCTGAAGGCCGCACCACGGTCGTAGAACGAATCCGGGGTGCGGTTGACGATCGCCATGATCAGCGCGCGATCACTCGCGACCGGACGGCCGCACAGCGTGGAAGGGGCGGCTGACTGCACGCCTCCATAGTGCCTGGTCACGCGAAGTGCCCCGCTCGGGGATGCATCGAGCCTGCGTCCAGGGCTACCGATAAGGCCCACGGCAGGCCCTGAGCGCAGTTTCGGCGCCACCAGCGCAGACTGGACGCGCGCTTTCAGCCCTTCGGCCGCTGCCCGGCTGCTACTTCCTCGGGATATTCGCCGTAGAACGGCACGTAGCCCTCGTCGCGGCCGGCCAGCACGTACAACGGGTCGTTGACGTCGGAGCCGTAGGCCTGGTCGCGCAGCTCCACCTTGCGGCTCTTGAAGGTCGACGTGTGCTCCATGGTCTCGACCACCCGCACGAACAGCGGCAGCGCATAGGCGGGCAACTGGTCATAAACGGTGCGGGCCAGGGACTGGCCGTCGAATTCGGCACCGTCGCGCAGCTGGACGGCGGCCATCCCGGCGCGGCCGCCGGTGCGCGGGATCTCGACGCCGTAGACGGTGCACTCCTCGACGATGGCGTCGGACCCCAGCGCCGCTTCGACCTGCGTGGTGGCCACGTTCTCACCCTTCCAGCGGAACGTGTCGCCAAGCCGGTCGACGAACGCGGCATGACCCATTCCCTGCGGGCTCAGCACGTCACCGGTGTTGAACCAGCAGTCGCCCTCCTTGAAGGCGTTGCGCACCAGCTTCTTTTCGCTCGACGCCTTGTCGGTGTAGCCGTCGAACGGCGCCAGCCGGTTGACCGGGCTGAGCGCCAGTCCCGGCTGTCCCGACGGAACCCGGCGCACCCGACCGTTCTCGTCGCGCAGCGGTGCGCCGGTGTCCGGGTCGTACTCCACGTAGGCCAGCGGTGTCGGCGAGATGCCCGTGGTCCTGGGCACGTTGAAGATGTTGATGAACGCGGTGTTTCCTTCGCTGGCGGCGTAGAACTCGCACACCCGCTCGATGCCGAAGCGTTCGGTGAACTCGTCCCAGATCTCGGGCCGCAGCCCGTTCCCGGCGATCACGCGCACATTGTGCTTGCGGTCGGTCGGCTTGGGCGGCTGGTTGAGCAGATACCGGCAGAGCTCACCGATGTAGATGAACGCCGTGGCGTCGTTGGCAATGACCTCGTCCCAGAACCTCGACGCCGAAAACGACTTGCCAAGTGCCAGGGTCGATCCCGAGTTGATCACCGACGACACCGCGACGGTCAGCGCGTTGTTGTGGTACAGCGGCAGGCAGCTGTACAACGTGTCAGAGCCTTTCAGACGCAACCCCAGACCGCCGAAACCGGCCAGGGCGGCCAGCCACCGGCGATGGGTCATCACGCTGGCCTTCGGAAAGCCGGTGGTGCCTGACGTGAAGATGTAGAACGCGGTGTCTTTGGCCAGCACAGCCGAAGCCGACGCCGGGTTGGTGGCCGGAGCGCTCACCGCGAATCGCTCCAGGTCCTCGATGGTCAGGGTCTCGGTGGCCCCGGCGCCGCCGGACTCGGTGACGGCGCTGACCAGGTCGGTCTCGGCGACCAGCGCCTTGGCGTCCAGCAGGCCCAGGCTGTGCGCCAGCACCTCGCCGCGCTGGTGGTAGTTCAGCATGCCGGCGATGGCGCCGCACTTGACGGTGGCCAGCATCGTCAGCACCGCGTTGGGCGAATTGCGCAGCATGACGCCCACCACGTCGCCGTGGCCGACGCCGCGCGCGGCCAGCACCGCGGCATAGCGGTTGACGGTCGCATTGGCCTCGCCGTAGGTCAGTTGCTGCTCGCCGAATCTCAAGAAGACCCGGTCGGCGTACCGGGCCGCCCGCTCCTGAAACACCGTGCCGATCGACTTCTTGGAGTTCGGCTGGGCCGACAGGCCGGTCAGCGCCCCGCGCAGGATCACCGGCAGGTCCGCCAGGACGCCCGGCACCCGAGTGGCGATATCGGTCAGCCTGACCGCGCTGCGCGCTCCGCCGTCGTGATCGGACACGTGATCCCTCCTTGGGGCAGTTCGCCGATCGACCTCAGGCGGGTCCGTCCGGCTGGCACTCCTTGATTGCGGCACCCACCTTATCGACCAGCACCAACCGATCCATCGCTAGCTGCGAGATGTATCCGTCGTCGAGCAGTCGGTTCAGCCAGACCCACAAGTCTTCGTAATGCCCCCAGGGGTCGAGCATCACGATCGGCTTGTCGTGCAGGCCGAGCACGCCCGACGTCCACGCGTCGAACAGCTCGTCGACGGTCCCGATGCCGCCCGGCAGCGTGATGAACGCATCGGCGCGGTCGGTCATCACTTGCTTTCGCTCGCTCATCGTGTCGGTGACGATCAGCTCGTCGGCGTTGGTGTCGGCGATCTCGCGCCGCATCAAGGTTTGCGGGATCACGCCGACGGTCCGCCCCCCGCGAGCCCGAGCGCCGCTGGCCAGCGCTCCCATGGCCGAAACACGCCCGCCGCCCCACACCAACGTCCAGCCCCGCTCGGCGATTGCCTCGCCGAGGTCGGCGGCGAGCTCGAGCAAGTCTGGATGCGTCGGCGTGGCAGCGCAGAACACACAAACCGCCCACTCGCTGGAGGATTCGCGTTTCGGGCGCATACCCGCCAAAGGTAAACCAAGGTCTGCGCCACCCACAGTCGGGGCCAGCGCCCATGCCGTCCGGTCACCACACGCCATAAGATTCGGCAGGTGCCGATTCGGTGGAACGTTCCGGAACATGAAGCCGCCTTAGAGCAGCTGAAGGGCAGCCTGGCGACCGGGGCTGCGGGTGGTGCCGCCGTACTCGGACCCGACGGCGTCGGCAAATCCACGCTGGCCCGACTGGCCGCCGAACACTTCACCGGCGAGCACCCGACCACGGTCATCCGCTGGGTCACCGGCACCCCGACCGAACGCGTGGTCCCGTTCGGCGCCTTCAGCCATCTGGTGGAGATCGCCGACCTCGGCAAGCCGGCCGCGCTGCTGCGGGCGGCCCGTGCTTCGCTGGCCCGCGATGGTCGTGAAGGCGACTTGCTGCTCGTCGTCGACGACGCGCATCACCTCGACGTCTTGTCGGCCACCCTGGTGTACCAGTTGGCGCTGGGCGGCGCGGCCCGGATGATCGTCACGGCTCGCGCTGACGCGGCGCCGGACGCCATCGCGGCGCTGTGGACCGACGGGCTGCTGGACCGGATCGACATCGAGGCGCCGGGCGGGGCGGTCAAGGCGTCCGGGCCGTCCGGACCGGCCGGGCCCCCCGAGGTCGACGCGTTCATCGCCGAACTGCCCGCGGCCGCTCGGTCGGTACTGGACTACCTCGCCGTGCAGGAGCCGTTGTCGCTGGCCGATCTGACCGTCCTGGCGGGTGAGGGCGCGGTGGCCCAGGCCGAGGAGTGGGGCGCGGCGGAAACCCGGGTGCCCGGCGGACGCGCGGTCGACCCGATGGTCTACACGGCACACCCGCTCTTCGCCGAACGGGCGCTCGCCGCGCTCGGTGCGGAGGGCGCGCGCCGGCGGCGCACCGAGTTGGTGACTCTGCTGTCGCAGCACCCGCCGGACCATCTCAGCGACCGGCTGCGGCTGGCGTCGCTGGCCCTCGACAGCGACGCTCAGCAATCGGTGGACGAGGTGGTCGAAGCCGCCCAGCAGGCGCTGCGGCTGGGCGACATGGTGCTCGCCGAGCGGTTCGGGCGTTCGGCGGTGGATCGGTCGGGCGGACTGGCGGCGCGCCTGCCACTGGCATACGCCCTGAGCTGGCAGGGTCGCGGTCGCGAAGCGGGCGCGGTGCTTGCGGCGGTCGATCCTGCCCAATTGTCGGAGACCGAACTGATGGCCTGGGCGGTGCCGCGCGCCGCGAACCAGTTCTGGATGCTCAGCGAGCCCGAGCGGGCGACGGCCTTCCTGCAGACCACCCGCAACCGGGTCACCGACCCGGCAGCCCGCAGCAGCCTCGATGCGCTGACCGCCACGTTTGCGATGAATGCCGGAAACATCAAGCGCGCCATCGCATTAGCCACCGAGGTCCTCTCGGGCCCGCCCGCCGGCGACATGGCCGTCGCCTGGGCGGCCAGCGCGGGTGTGTTGTGCTCCGCTCGGATGGGCCGGTTCGACGACGTCGAACGGCTTGCCGAGCAGGCCTCGACCGCCGAGCATCCAGGGCTACTGCGATTCACCGTCGGCCTCGGGCAGATCACGGCGTTGCTGATGGCCGGCGAGATCCCGCAGGCGCAGCAACTGGCTCAGCGGTTCACCGACTTCGCCGAGCTGCAGCAGCCCGGCCGCGCCATCGGCGAGGTGTTGTTGGCACACGTGTTGCTGGTTCGTGGCGAATTTTCCTCGGCAGCATCGCTTTTGGGGCCGGCAGCCGCCACCCTGGAGCGCACCGGCTACTCGTGGGGTCCGCTGTCACTGATGTTGTTGGCGACGGCCCTGGCCCGGCAGGGCGACATCCCCGCATCCGCAAAGGCATTGCGGCGCGCCGAAACTCGGCACGGAACCAAGTCGGCATTGTTCGCGCCCGAACTCGGACTGGCGCGCGCGTGGACCCGTGCGACGGCGCGCGACACCACCGGCGCGATCAGCGCCGCACGTGACGCGGCCCGGACGGCGGAGCGTGCCGGGCAGTTTGCGGTGGCATTATCCGCCTGGCACGACGCCGTTCGGCTGGGCGACATCCGCGCCGCCGACCCACTTGGCCGGCTGGCCGACGAGATCGACTGTGTCGTAGGCAGGATCGCGCTCGCGCACGCCCGAGCGTTGAGCGCCGGTGACGGCGCGGCGCTGCAAGCGGTGTCGGACGGCCTTGCGGCCGTTGGGATGCGGGCGGCGGCCGCCGATGCCGCCGCCCAGGCGCAGCGGGTTCTCAGCCGATGAGATAGCCGCGCAGCATCTCCACTGCGCCGGTGATCTTGTCCACCTGCACCCGCTCGTCGCGGCGGTGCGCCAAATTGGGATCGCCGGGTCCGTAGTTGACCGCCGGTATGCCCAAGGCCGCGAACCGGGCCACGTCCGTCCAGCCGTACTTCGCACGCACCTGCCCTCCGGCAGCTTCCACCAAAGCCTTTGCCGCGGGCTCGGATAGGCCGGGCAGCGCACCCGCCGCCGCGTCGGTCTGCTCGATCTGCACGTCGAGCCCCTCGAAGACGTCATGCACGTGCTGCAGCGCCTCGGGTACCGACCGGTCGGGGGCAAACCGGAAATTCACCGTCACCGAAGCCGCGTCGGGAATGACGTTGCCGGCCACACCACCGTCGACGCGCACCGCCGACAGCCCCTCGCGATATGTGCATCCATCGATGTCGACACTGCGGGCCCGGTAGCCGGCCAGCCGGTCCAGCACCGCGCCCAGCTTGTGAATTGCGTTGTCGCCCAACCAAGACCGTGCCGAGTGCGCGCGCGTTCCGGCGGCACTGATCACCACCCGCAGCGTGCCCTGGCAGCCGGCCTCGATATAGCCGGCGGTGGGTTCGCCCAAAATTGCCACGTCGGCCGTCAACCAGTCCCGCAACTCACGTTCGATTCGGCCCAAACCGTTTGCCGCCGCGTCGATTTCCTCGCAGTCGTAGAACACCAGTGTCAGGTCGTGGGCGGGTTCGGTCACGCTGGCCGCCAGATGCAGGAAGACCGCGTCGCCGGATTTCATGTCCGCGGTACCACAGCCGTGCAGCTCGCCGTTCGCCAGTTGACTAGGCAGGTTCCCGGCCGCGGGCACGGTGTCCAGATGTCCGGCCAGCAGCACCCGGGTCGGCTTGTGCAGCGCAGTGCGAGCCAACACGGCGTTGCCGTTGCGGATGATTTCGAAGCCGGACGTCTGGGCGCGCAGCGCCGCTTCCACCTCGTCGGCGATGCGCGCCTCGTCGCGTGATTCGCTGGGGATGTCGACGAGCGCTGCGGTCAGCTCGATCGGGTCACCGCGCAAGTCCAGCACGGTCTCACCCTACTTCGGCGAGCAGACACAGAATCGCACTACCGGAGGCTCCGGGATGCGATTCCGTGTCTGCTCGGCGAGCAAAGTAGCGTTGTCGAACGTGACTGGCGCTGCAGGTATTGGGTTGGCGACGCTCGCCTCCGACGGATCGATCCTCGACACCTGGTTTCCCGCACCCGAGCTCACCGAACCGGGCCCCGAAGCGACCACTGCCACCACCCGACTGGCCGTTTCCGACGTTCCTGCCGAGCTGGCCACGCTGATCGGCCGCGACGACGACCGCAGCGTCGAGATCGTCGCCGTTCGCACGGTCATCGGCTCGCTGGACGACGTCGCCGCCGACGCTTACGACGCCTACCTGCGGTTACATCTGCTCTCACACCGGCTGGTGGCACCGCACGGGCTCAACGCCGGCGGCTTGTTCGGGATATTGACCAACGTGGTGTGGACTAGTCGCGGCCCGTGCGCGATCGACGGCTTCGAGGCGGTGCGGGCGCGGCTGCGCCGTCACGGACCGGTGACCGTTTACGGCGTCGACAAGTTTCCCCGCATGGTCGACTACGTCATGCCGACCGGGGTCCGCATCGCCGACGCCGACCGGGTGCGACTGGGTGCCCACCTGGCGCCGGGCACCACCGTGATGCACGAAGGCTTCGTCAACTACAACGCGGGCACACTGGGCGCGTCGATGGTGGAGGGCCGCATCTCGGCGGGCGTGGTGGTCGGCGACGGTTCGGATATCGGCGGCGGTGCTTCGATCATGGGCACGCTGTCCGGCGGTGGCACGGAGGTGATTTCGATCGGCAAGCGGTGTCTGCTGGGCGCCAATGCCGGGCTGGGCATCTCGCTGGGCGACGACTGCGTCGTCGAAGCCGGCCTGTATCTCACCGCGGGCACCAAAGTCGCCATGCCCGACGGCAATTCGGTCAAAGCTCGGGAGCTGTCCGGCAACAGCAACCTGCTGTTCCGGCGCAATTCGCTGAGCGGGGCGGTCGAAGTGGTGGCCCGCGACGGTCGGGGCATCGCGCTCAACGAGGATCTGCACGCCAACTAGCCCCGATGGTGGCGACCCGCATCACCCGGCTGCGCCGCGCTCGCGATCGCCACTAGACCCCGATGGTGGCGACCCGCATCACCCGGCTGCGCCGCGCTCGCGATCGCCACTAGCCCACTGCGAGCGCGGTCCCATAGGTTTCCGGGAGCAGATAGGTGCACACCAGGCTGGTCATCACCAGGATGGCCAGCATCAGCCCGATGGCCCAGCTGCCGTAGGTCGCCAGCAGCGTTCCGGCGATCAGCGGCGGCGAGGCGCTGCCAACGAGTCCGGCCAGGTTCTGCGCCAGCGCCGAGCCACTGTAGCGGTAGCGGGTGGCGAACAGCTCCGGGATGAACGCTGCGGTAGGCCCGGAGCCGATCGCGGCGGCGGTACACATGCCGACGATCGCCACCGCGTACAACACAGGTTTGCCGGTATCCAGCAGCGGCATCACCACCAGCGACCACGGCAGACATGCCGCCCAGCCCGCCAGCATCACGCGACGGCGCCCAAGCCGGTCGCACAGAATCGCCGCCAAGGCCATGAACGTCATGCTCGCGAACCCGCCCAGCGCCCCCACGGACCAGATGAAGTTGCGCGAGTAGCCCAGATGCGAGTGGGCGTAGATGGCCAGATAGGTGTTGGCCATGTAGATGAACCCCAAAGCGCCGACGATGCTGCCCGCGACCAGCAGGATCTCGCGGCGCTGCAGCCGCAGCAGCTCGGCGATGGGTGCTTTGGGTACCAGGTTGCGAGCCTTCTCCTCGGCGAACACCGGGGTCTCGTTGATGTTGAGTCGTACATAGAGGGCGATGACGATCAGCACCCCGCTCAGCAGGAACGGCACCCGCCAGCCCCACTGCAGGAACGCCGGGCTGTGCTCGCCGATGGTCAGGTTCACGCCGAGGAACGTCGCGCTGCTCAGTACCGCCGCGATACCGCCGCCTATCAGGGTGAACATGCCGTATCTGCCGCGTTTGTCGGGCGGCGCGTATTCGGCGCTCAGTAACGCCGAGCCCGCCCACTCGCCGCCGACGGCGAAGCCCTGCAGCAGCCGGAACGCGACGAGCATCAGCGGGGCGGCCGTACCGATGGCCCCGGTGCTGGGTACCAGACCGACGCCGACCGTCGACACAGCCATGATCAGCAGCGTGGCGACCAGAGTCTTCTTGCGCCCCAGCCGATCTCCGAAGTAACCGAAGACGGCCGCGCCGAGCGGGCGGGACAGAAACGCCGTCGCGAACGTGCCCATCGAAGCGATCGTGGCGACTCCGGGTCGCAGGTCCGGGAAGAACACCGCGGGAAAAACCAGCGCCGCTGCGGTTCCATAGATGAGGAAGTCGTAGAACTCGATTGCCGAACCGACCAGACACGCGGCCGCCACCCGTCTCATCGGGGTGACCCCCGCGCCGGCAGCGATCGTCACAGCGGAGTCATTTGTTCTCGGGCCGGCCGGCTGCGTCACACCACGACGGTATGCGACGGTCGGCCGGCCTTACCAATCGGTCGCGAGCGTGCGTAGTTGTACCGCGACACGCCGTGAAACGTGTACAAACACGCACGCTCGCCACGGCGGTGGATATGCCGCTCAGTCTTCGGACAGCAGCTTCTTCTTGAGCACCTTGCCCATCGCGTTGCGCGGCAGTGCGTCCACCACCCGCACCTCGCGCGGCCGCTTGTGCGCTGAAAGTTGCTCTGCGACAAAGTCGATCAGCCCGTCGGCGTCGACACCCGAAGAGGAGCCGACGACGAACGCGACGATTCGCTGGCCCAGATCCTCGTCGGGCAGGCCGACGACGGCCGCCTCCTCGACCTCCGGATGTCCCAGCAGCGCCGTCTCAATCTCGCCCGCGCCGATGCGGTATCCGCCCGACTTGATCAAGTCCACCGATTCACGTCCCACAATGCGGTGCATTCCGCCGGCGTCGACGACGGCGACGTCCCCGGTGCGGTACCACCCGTCGGCGTCGAACGCCTCGGCGGTGGCCTCCGGGCGATTGAGGTAGCCGTCGAACATCGTCGGGCCGCGAACCTGAAGCTTTCCAACGGTTTCCCCGTCGTGCGGCACCGGCTCGCCGTTGTCGTCGACCAGCCTGGTCTGCACACCAGACAACGGCAGGCCCACCCATCCGGCGCGCCGCTCGCCGTCGGCCAGGGTGGAAAGCGTGATCAGCGATTCGGTGCTGCCGTAGCGTTCGACGGGCTGGTGACCGGTGAGCTCGACCAACCGGTCGAACACCGGCACCGGCAGCGGGGCACTGCCGGACACCAGCAGTCGCGCGGGCCGCAGCGCCTCGGCCGCTGCCCGGTCGGCAACGACGCGAGACCACACGGTGGGAACTCCGAAATATAGTGTGCCGCCGGCAGATCCGTAACCGGCCGGCGTCGGCTTCCCGGTGTGCACGAAGCGATTCCCCACCCGCAGCGATCCCAGCAACCCCAACACCAGTCCGTGCACGTGAAACAGTGGCAACCCGTGCACCAGCACGTCGTCGGGCGTCCACTGCCAGGCGGCAGCCAACGCGTCCAGGTCGGCGGCGATCGCGCGCCTGCTCAGTTGCACACCCTTCGGCAGCCCGGTGGTGCCCGAGGTGTAAATCACCATCGCGGTGGCATCCGGTGGCGGCTCGGGGTAACGGTGCCAGGAGCGGGCGTGCAATCGCACCGGAATATGCGGCAGGCCTTCCGGTTGGTCGGGTACCGGGCCCAGCCATGCCTGCGCTCCCGAGTCGGTGAGCATGTGCCGGCGTTCGGTGACGCCGATGTCGGCGGGAACTGGGACGACCGGCACGCCGGCGATCAGGCAGCCGGTGATCGCAAGCACGGTCGGCGCGCTCGGCGTGGCCAGCACCGCGACCCGATGGGCACCGGCAACCCGCTCAGCCACCGACGTCGCGGCGCCCACCAAGTCGCTGCGGCTCAACACGACACCGTCGATGCGCACCGCGTCGCCGAGGTCGGTGGCGGCAGCGGGATTCAGCGAGGCTAGCAGCACGTCAGCGAGGCTACCTGGGACGCTCCGCCGAGTAGCGTTTCGCGCCGCGAAGTCTTCGGTGTGAAGCCTGGGCGTTGCGGGTGAAGCCTGGGCGTTGGCCGTGAAGCCAGGGCGGAAACATGGCCGGAAGGCCGCCCTGCCTTCACCCACAAAGCCATGAGCTCACACGCAAATCCCACGATTCACACGCAAAGCCGAGGATTCACACGGAAAGCTCGAGACAGCGCTCTGAATAGCCCCTGCTACGGCTACGCCAACCGCAGCCGCGAGTCGACCTGTCGCTCAGGCCTGTCCGGGCGGGGGTACAGCGGCCGCAGCACCGGCGGCGGCCGGAACGGCGTCCATTGGCCGAGCGGCTGGGCGAGCCGGTCCGCGATGGCCCAGACCACGGCCGCATTGTGGCCGTAGCCGATGTGGCTGGCCAGCACCGCGATGTTCTCCGCACGCGCGGACGGCGTTTCTAAACACGTCTGCCAAGCGACGATGCCGTCGTAGCGCGAGTAGATCGAGGTGGCCGGCACCGGCAACGGCTCGGCTTCCGATTCCAGCGGCAGGGCGGGCCGATCGACGTGCAGGTGTGCATAGCGGTTGAAGCTTCGTGTGGCTCGGGACTGGCGTGCGTCCTCCATCCGGAACGGGCTGCCGAGGGTGATCACTTGGCGCACCGAGGACGGCTCACGGCGAGCCATCGCGCGCGCGAAGATGCCGCCCAGACTCCAGCCGATCAGGCTGATCGGAGCGTCGTACCGGGTATGCAGCTCGTGCAAGCGATCGGCCATTCCGGCCACCGCGTTGGCTGTCGGGCCGAGGTTGCGCCCAAGCCCCCAGCCGTGCACCCGGTATCCGAGGCGGCGCAGGATGCGGCGCAGCGTCCAGGTGGACCCGTCCGAAGCGAGGAAACCGGGCAGTACCAGCACCGGATGCCCGTCGCCGGTGGGCAGCGCCCGGTGCAGCGGCAAAGCCGTCATCAGCGCCCCGTACTCGGCCATCGCACGCGGTACATCGCTGAGATAGAGGCCCAGCGAGGGCACCTCGACGCGGGTAGCGGGGTTGAAAGAGGGCTTGGAAAAGGGCTGGGCCATAGCTACGAGCGTGACATACCGCACAGCTTTCAGCGGCAGGAATTCAGGCCCGCTCGTCCCAGATCTTCATCAGCGTGGCCAAGATCTCTTCGCCGCGCCCGAGCCCGGCGAGATGACTCTCCTCCGGCAAATGGAACAGTTCGGCATCGGGCAGCCGGGCAACCACGTGCTCACCGTGTGCGAACGGAATGATGTGGTCGTGGTCGCCGTGCCACCACCGGACGGGGACCTTCACCTCGTCGAGCCGGAATCCCCAGTCCTTGGCGAACAGGATGACGTCGTTGAACGGCGCGGCCAGTTGCTTGCGGCTCCCGTTGAGCAGGTCGTCGAGGAACATGGCCTTGAATTCAGGTCGGGTCAGCAGGTGCCGGTCGGCTTCGGGCGAGAGCCGGGCATACACCTCGAGCGCGGGGGATGCGACCGGCCGGATCGCCTGGACCAGCATGCTCGCGCCTATCCGCAGCGGGTTGCCCCCGAACTTCAGCAGCGGCGCGACCCGCAAACCGAGGTTCATCGCGCCGCCACTGATCGCGTCCGGACCGCGTGTCGGCGCCACCCCACCGAGCACTCCGGCCACCACCACCCGATCGGGCAGCCTCGCGGCGCAGGCGAGGGCGTAGGGGCCGCCACCGGAGAGTCCGACGACGGCCATTTTGTCGATTCCGAGCGTGTCCGCGATGGCCCGCAGGTCGTCGGCGAACGCGGAAATGGTCTCGTAACGGTGTGGTGTGGACGCGCCGATGCCGGGCCGGTCGATGCCGATCAGCCGGACGCCGTGGTGGTCGGCGTAAACCCGCGCCTCGGTCGGAATCTGCCGGCGCGCGCCCGGCGTGCCGTGCAGCCAGAACACGGGACGCCCCTGCGGCGCGCCGAACTCGGCGAAGCCTATCTGGCGGTCTTCGCCGACGGCGATGTTTCCTTCGAGCTTGGGACGGGCTATCGCGACGGTCATGCCGAGCAGCTTTGCATGCGGGTTGCCTCGTGACAAAGCTGCGGTAAAAGCGGCTGATCAACTCGGCTGCTGCACAAAAGACTCAAGCGCTGAAGACACCAGGCCAGGGTCATCGCACATGGGAAAGTGGTTGCCGCGGCGAATCTTCAGTTGGCGTGCCGTCGGAAACAACGCCTTCCACCGCGGCTGAAACCGCAGCGGATCGTTGAACTGGCCGAAGATGGTCAGCAGTGGCCGATCGGCCAATGACCCGCGCAGCGCACTGTCCACTTCGGCGTAGAGGGCCTCGGCGCGGCACGCATCGGCGAAGTAGGCATGCCAGGCGCGCCGCGCCGACGCGTCAATGCCTGCCCGAAAGACTGCGCGGTCCGCGCGGCGCCAGTTCCGGCCGACGCCGAAGGCCGTCGAGGTCACCCGAGCAAGCACGTTGGTGGCCACGTCCAGTTCACGGACAGGACCACTACCCATCAAGGCGAGCATGCCTCTAAACGCCGGACCCGATGGCCTCCATGCGAAACAGTTCACCGCCGCCAGTGCGGCGATGCGGTCGGCGCGGCGGGCTGCGGCCAGGAACCCGGCCGGACCGCCCAGGTCATGGGCGACCAGGGTGATGTCGCGCAGCTGCAGCGCATCGATGACCGCGGTCACTGCATCGCCCGCCTGGGCAAGCGTCGGCGCTGTTGGCAGCCGGTCGCTGAGCCCGCAACCGGGTGCATCGACGGTGACACATCGAAAATCGTTCTGCAGACGCAGCAAGACGTCACGCCAGACGAAGCTCCAGCTGCCGACGTGAACGAATACCAGCGTCGGCCCCCGGCCCGTGTCGGTGACCGCGATGCGGCCTTGGTCTTGACTCAGCGTGGATGTCTGCCAGGGCCAGGCCGACGACGGCAGCCAGGTTGGCCGATCAAGTGTGGCAAGTGTTTTCATAGCGATACCTCGTTATTGATTGGTTGTCCGCAGAAACAGGTACTGCTTGATACCCAGTAGTCTGAATCCGAGCCGGTTGATGGCGTTGAATGATTGCTTCACAACAGGTTTCGCTTCCGCAGCAGCGACGAACTGTGGTTGTGTGGCGGGGTAACTCTTGCCGCTCAGCTGAACAACGCACCGTCCGGCGACCCGGACATTGCGCGCCCAGTCGGACCGATTGCCGAACGACAGTGGAATCACGATCGTGTTGCCGGCGACGCCGGCGCCCGTTGGGGTCATGTACAGCTTGCCGGACCGGCGGCCGACATGATGGATCCGGGCGATCAGCGGTACGAACCGTCGTCCGGCAAGCACGCCGACGAACGGGTTGAGCAATTTCGACAACGGCCCAAGGACCAGCCTGACGATCAGCGATGGCCCCACCGGAACTGACCACAAGCCCATCGCGTCCGAATTTGGTTGTGCTGCTGTGCTCATTGCGAATCTCCCTCGATCAGCTCCGCCGCCCTGCGCCACCGAGTTCGGCGCGCAGCGGTCCGAGCGTTGACGGCTGCACCAACACATGGATTTTCGTGATTCGGCAGTCGTCTATCGCCAAGGCCAGAACGCCGACAAGTTTGCGCTTGACGAATGCCAGCACCGCGGTTTCACCGCACACCGGCTGGGTCACCAGAACATGTCCGGGTTGACCCCAGAAGTGCAGAATGTTTCGGCCGACGCGTTCGGCGCCGACGACGACAATGCCACTGCGAGCATCGATTTCACCCGAAACATCCGCGTCCAGCACCTCGAGCAGCGCGTCCAAGTCCCCATTTGAACACGCATCGATGAATGCTCTCGTGACGACCTGGTGCTGGACTGGTTCCACTCCGGGTGACCTGACGCGGGATTCGTTGATCTTGCGCCGAGCCCGATGCGCCAACTGCCGGCAGGTAGGCGCCCGGCTGCCAACTGTCGCTGCGATCGTGTCGTAGGGCACCTGGAAAATGTCGTGCAGCACGAATGCCACCCGCTCTGCGGGGCTGAGGCGTTCGAGCATGATGAGCAGAGCCAACCGGACCTCGTCGTCGAGGGTCACCCGGTCAGCGGGATCGATTGATGACGCGCTTCGGTGGCCAAATTGCTGCTCGCCCATGTCATGCGGGCGTTCGCGACGCGACGAGGCCGACTTGATGTGATCTAGACACAGCCGGCTGGTCACCACGATCAGCCAGCCACGTTCGTCATTGATATCGCCAATTGGCGCCTGCAACAGGCGAAAGAACGCCTCCTGCACCACATCTTCGGCCGCCCCGATGTCGCCGAGCATACGAAATGCGAGGTCCACCAGATACGCACGATGCGCGCGCCACGCATCAGTTACCTGATCGTACTGAGGATTCATGAAGCTAAAGGACGCGATAGCCCAGCGGAATGTGACACGCGGTTGTCGCATTCAGTCACATTTCGTTGCGCTGTGCCGTCCTTCCAGTCTTGTACGCATACCGTCCGACCCGGGAGAAGTGAGAAAAATGAGCCGGATACCCACACACACCGTCGACGATGCCCCGCCGGCTTGCCGCCCTCTGCTCGAAAACGTCATCCAGTTCTCGCCGACGGGACGGCCGCTCAATCTGCACGGCCAGATGGCCCACTCCCCCGCGGTGCTTGTCGCGTACACGTCACTGCGGACGGCGGCCGCCGAACATGGGACCGTCGGACCGCAGCTGTCTGCAGCGCTGATGCTGGCAGCGGCCAGCGCGGTCGGCAACGACTATGTCGTCGCGATCACCAGCCGGCTGGCACAGCTCGCGGGGTGGAACGACGAGCAGATTGTTGCGCTGTGCGCGGGCACCGCGACGACCGACGCAAAGGTCGACGCGATCGCCGGCCTGGTCAGAGAGGCAACCGCCCACGCCGGGAAGGTGAGCGATGCTACCTGGAGCAGCGCAATCGACGCCGGCTGGAACGACGAACAGCTCACGGAGGCCTTCACCTATCTCGGTCTCGCAGTGTTCACCGCGTACTTCCTCAACTACGCGCAAACCGATCTCGATGTGCCGGTGGAGCCCCGCTAAGGTGGTGATCCGCGGCGCCCGGCGTGACAAAGCTGCTGGCGATCGCCACTATGCGTTGAGCACGCGCTCGCCGATGACCCGCTGCTCACGCAGGACGCCGACCTCGTCGTCGGAAAGACCCAGACCGCGCAGGATCTCGTCGTTGTGCTGGCCGAGGGTGGGCGGGGCCGTGCGATGGTGTCGCGGCGGGCCGGGGCTGATGCGGAATGGCCACCCGGGGTAACGGCGCGCTCCGGTGACCGGGTGTTCGAATTCCTCGTAGAACCCGCGGGCATCGAGCTGCTCGATGTCATACATCTGATCGGACTTGACCAGTTGCTCGGCCGGAATACCTTGTGCCCGTAGGGTTTTGATGATTACGTCGGGAGGCTGCGTGCGGGTCCAGCCGGCGACCAGCTGGTCGAACACATCGTGGTCAATCAGCTCGTCGTCGGGTAGCGACAGCGCGACCCAGCAATCTTCGACGCTGGTCGGATAGACGCCCTGCAGGCAGCCGCGCCGGCGGTTGCCCGCCCGCGGCGGGACGACACCGGTCAACGAGTACTCGATCACCGGTTCGGCGGCCAGGCAGGCAGCGACCTCGATCTGCGCGATCTCGATCAATTGCCCCTCACCGGTGCGGCTGCGGTGCTCGAGCGCGGCGAGCAATGCGATGGCAGCGTGCACGCCGACGACGGGATCCGCCGGCCCTTGCAGGTTGCACGGCGGACCGTCGGGGTAGCCGGTTGCCGCCGACATGCCCGACGTCTGCTCGATGTTCAGCGCCCATCCGACGTAGTCGCGCCACGGGCCGTGCAGCCCGAATCCGGGCATCCGCACGGCAATCACGTCGGGCTTCAGCGATACCAGCGAGTCGTAATCCAGCCCGAACTGCTCGACCACCCGCGGCGAAAAGTTCTCTACGACAACGTCGGCGTGCGCGGCCAACTGGCGGGCGATCTCACGGCCGCGCTGCGACGTCAGGTCGAGCGTGAGATCGCGCTTGTTCAGGTTGGTGGCCTGCCAGAGCGCACTGCGTTCGTACCAGTCGTCACCCTCGAAAGGAAATGCGCCCGAGTAGCGGTGCCCGTCGGGTCGCTGGATGGACTCGACCTTGACGATGTCGGCACCGAACGCCCCGAGGTAGCAGGTCAGATACGCACCCGCCCAAAATGTGGACAGGTCCAACACCCGAAGTCCCGCGAACGGCAGTGAACCTGCTGTGGGACGGAGTGATTCGCTTGGGCAGGTCCACGACGCCGGCGGCGTTCCGAGGGCGGGCGCCGGACTAGGCTGTGCCACCGGGGTTTTGGAGCACCGGAACGGTGCTCCGGGGCGTTTGAAGCCCGCCTGCTTTACGAAGAACCCGCGCTCGGCGTACTGCGGGCACGTCAGCACCGTGGCACCGTCGTTGACCGGCGCCGCGGGAATGCGCATCGCCTGGCTGAGCTCCACGATTTCTGCGACGGTCCGCTCGGCCAGCAGGGGTTCGGCCTTGGCGAAGAACTCGGCACGCTCCGGTCCGCCCAGCATGATGGCGATCTGATGCTCGCCGAACTCGGGCAGTCCGAGCATCGCGCACACGTCGAGCCAGTGCTGTCCGGTGAGGCAGTTGATGCCCACCCATCCGTCGGCGGCGCGGACGACGCCGAGCATGGGCGCCGAACGACGGTTGGGCGGCAGGCCGAGGCTTCGCATCCGCTCAGCCATCAGCATTGGATACGGCAGCGTCGACAGCAGCGACTCCATTTCGGAAACGTCGATCTCTCTTACCATCTCGGCCGACGGCAGCCGCAGCGCGGTCAGCGCGCCCAGCGCACCGTAGGCACCCGCGATGTACTCGGTGATACGGGCCCCGGCCTGCACCGGCGGACGGTCTGGATCTCGGTCACTGATCCAGCCCGCCGCCCCCTGCAGGGTCAGCGGTGTGGCCGGCCGGTGACGCCAGGGTCCGCACTGGCCGAACGCAGAAATGCGCAGCAGCACCAGGTTTGGGTTGAGTGCGTGCAGCACGTCACGATCCAGTCCCCAGCGTTCCAGCGTTCCGGGCGGTTGATTCTCGATCAGTAAGTGCGCTCCGGCGATGAGGTGACGAGCGGCCGCGATGCCGTCGGGCTCTGACAGATTGATTGTGGCGCTGCGCTTTCCGGCGTTGAGGTATTCGAACAACCCGCCTCGTTCCGGATCCGAAGGGCCCGCGGGACTCAACGGAAAGGGCCCCCATCGCCGCAGCGGGTCTCCCCCGGGGGGCTCTACCTTGATGACCTCGGCACCGAGGTCGACGAAAAGCTTTGCGGCGTAGGGACCCGAGATCTCGGAAGCGATTTCGACGACGTGGAGCCCGGAGAGGGGTCCTGTCACGCGGGAACCCCGATGGCCTTCTTCTCCATGTACTGGTGCAGCCCGCCGATGCCTCCGCCCTCGCGACCCAGCCCGCTCAGCTTGAATCCGCCGAAGGGCGCGTCGCCGGGGCCGACGCCGTTGACCGCGATCTGGCCGGTGCGGATGCGTCGGGCCACCCCGACGGCGCGGTCGGTATCGGTCCCCCACACAGCACCGGAAAGCCCATACCGCGAGTTGTTCGCTATCGCGACAGCGTCGTCGTCGTCGCGGTAGCGCAGCACCGTCAACACCGGTCCGAACACTTCTTCCTGGGCTATCGTCGAATCCTGGTCCACATCGGTGAGAATCGTTGGCTCGAAATAGAATCCGACGTCCAGGCCGGCCGGCCGGCCGCCGCCGGTCACCAGGTTCGCTCCCTCGCTGAGGGCGCCGTCGACGTGCGCCTGAACTCGCTCCCGCTGCGCCGCGCTGATCAGCGGCCCCATCTGCACGTCGGGATCGGTGGGGTCGCCTACCTTCACTTGGCGGGCCAGCGCGACGAGCCGGTCGACGACGTCGTCGTGCAGCGAGTCGGGAACAAGCAAGCGGCTGTGCAGGATGCAGGCCTGGCCGGCATGCATGGAACAACAGTCGAACAGCATCTGCTGCAACATCTCGTCGGTGACCACCGTGTCGTCGAGGATGATGCTCGCCGACTTACCGCCTAGCTCCAGCAGGATCCGCTTCAGGCTGTCGCCCGCCGCAGCCATGACCTGGCGGCCCACCGCCGAACTGCCGGTAAAGCTGATCATGTCGATGCGCGGATCCGTGGTGAGCAGCTTGGCGGCCTCGACGCCGGACGGCGTGACGACGTTGACCACGCCCGGCGGGATGTCGGTGTGCTCGTCGATGAGCCTGGCGAGCGCGAGTCCGGCCAGCGGCGTCAGCGGTGAGGGTTTCAGGACGACCGTATTGCCTGCTGCCAGAGCATTATTCAGCTTCATGACGTTCAGGCAGTGCGGGAAATTCCACGGCGTCAGGATCGATACGACGCCGAGCGGCTCGTGGCGCAGCAAGGTCCTCCCCGCGCCGATCCCAGTGACCTCCTGGTCGGTCAGCTGCGTGGCGAGCTGGGCTGCATGCATGGACATGAATGCGGCACCGTCGATTTGCATGATCCGCTCGTTCGCGGTGCAGCCCCACTCCACCTGCGAGAGCGCCGCGAACTCGTCGGCGTGTTTCATCAACGCGTCACCGAGCTGGTTGAGGCACGCGGCGCGCTCCTGATGGCTCATGGCGCCCCACGGACCGCTGTCGAAGGCCCGTCGCGCGGCGCCTATCGCCTCAGCGACCTGGCCGACACTCGCTTCCGGCGCGGTGGCGATCGCCTGTTCAGTGGCCGGCGAAATGTCGTCGTAGCGACCGTCCTCCGGCTCGACCCAGCGCCCGTCGATGTAGAGCTGGTAGGTGTCGACAAATTTCGAAGGTACTGCAATTGCTTGCTCGGTCATCTGCTACCTCACCAACATCAGTCATTTAAACATTTGGTGTACACCTGCTGGACGACGACGTCAATCGCCGACGACGTGAATTCCCCGCGATATCAAGATGTTGTGCCTGTATTGACAGTTGGGGCCAGCTCAGAGTAGACACAGTTTGCAGGACAGATTGACCCAATCTGTCGGATCATCGCGAGGGGGCCGCCCGTGCGCACGCCATTTCCGCTGCACTCCCCCGATTTCTACGCCGGCGACCCCTACCCCGCGTACCGCGAGCTGCGCGCCACCGAGCCGGTGTGCTGGAACGACGTCACCAACTTCTGGGCACTGCTGAAGTACGAGGACATCCGCTTCGTGTCGAGCAGTCCGGCCCTGTTCTCCTCGACCAAGGGCATCACCATCCCGGACCCGGCGCTGCCCAACCCGGTGCAGGAGGGCGCCCTGATCTTCACCGATCCGCCGCGGCACCGGCAGATGCGCAAGCTGATCAACTCGGGCTTCACCCGGCGCCGGGTGGCCGTACTGGAACCCAAAATCCGTGAGATCGTGCGGGGCGTCCTGGACGGCGTCGAACCCGATTCGGTGCACGAGTTCGCCGAAGAGATCGCGGCTCCGCTGCCGACCCGCATGATCGCCGAGCTGATCGGCGCGCCACCCGATGACTGGGAGCAGTTCCGGGCTTGGTCGGATGCGGCCACCGGCACAGCCGACCCCGAGATCGAGCTGGAGCCTTTGGTGGCGGCCGGCCAGCTCTTCGAGTACTTCCAGAAACTGATCGCCGCCCGCCGTGCCGAGCCACGCGACGACTTGCTATCGGTATTGGCCGAGGCTGAGATCGACGAGCACAGGCTCACCGACGAGGACCTGCTCAACTTCGCGTTTCTGCTGCTGGTGGCCGGCAACGAGACCACCCGCAACTTGATCGCGCTGGGCACACTGGCCCTTATCGCACATCCCGACCAGTGCCGCCTGCTGGTCGACGACCCCGCGCTGATCCCCGGCGCCGTCGAGGAAATGCTGCGGTGGAACAGCCCGGTGGTCCACATGGCCCGTACCGCGACTGCCGACGTCGAGATCCGCGGGCAGCTGATCCGCGCCGGTGACGTGGTGGTGATGCTGTACGGCTCGGCCAACCGGGACGAGGAGATATTCGGTCCCGACGCCGAAGAGTTCAAGGTGACCCGTCATCCCAACCCGCACATCGCGTTCGGATGCGGCGAACATTCCTGCGTCGGAGCGCAATTGGCGCGTCTGGAGGCGACGGTGTTGTTCGAGGAATTGCTGCGCCGCTTCCCCAAGCTTGAGCTCGTCGGTGGGGTGGACCGGATGCGGGCCACCATGGTTCCCGGGGTGAAGCGCATGCCGGTACGGCTGGGGAGCTGAGGCATGCACCTCGAATACACGCCCGAACAGGAGCAGTTGCGCGCCGAGATCCGAGCCACGCTCGAGCAGGTGATGACGCCGGAGCGCATCGCCGCGATCAGCGATCGCATCGAAGGTGGTCCCGAGGTGCGCGAATGCGTACGCGCGCTGGCAGCGGCCGACCTGCTCGGTGTCGGGTGGCCGAAAGAGTATGGCGGACGCGGATTCTCGGCGATCGAACAGTTCATCTTCGCTGAAGAGGCGCGACGGGTCAACGCACCGATACCGCTGGTGACGCTCAATACTGTCGGGCCGACCCTCATGCAATACGGTTCCGAAGAGCAGAAGCAGAAGTTTCTGCCGGCGATTCTGGACGGCAGCGTGGAGTTCGCGATCGGTTACTCCGAGCCGGAGGCGGGCAGCGATTTGGCGTCGCTACGCACCACTGCGGTTAGAGATGGTGACGAGTACGTGATCAATGGCCAGAAGATGTTCACCAGCGGCGCCGCCTATGCCGACTACATCTGGCTGGCTGCCCGCACCGATCCGAACGTCAAGAAGCACAAGGGGATTTCCATCTTCATCGTGCCGACGACGTCGCCCGGGTTCTCCTGGCGGCCGCTGCACACCATGCCGGGCATCTCCACGTTCTACACCTTCTACGACGACGTGCGGGTTCCGGCCAGTGCGATCGTGGCCGGCGAGAACCTCGGATGGCAGCTGATCACCACGCAGCTGAACTTCGAGCGAGCCGCCCTGGGCAATCTCGGCGCACTCGAGCCGCTGTTCGAGAAGACACTGCAGTGGGCTACCACCACCGAGTTGGATGGCGGGCGCGTCATCGACCAGCCCTGGGTGCAGCTGGCGCTGGCCCGGGTCGAGGCGCAGGTGGCCGCGTACAAGCTGGTGAACGTTCGGGTGAACGCGGCGATGACGAAAGGCATGCTCAACATGGGGGAGGCGTCGGCCGCCAAGGTGTTCGGCACCGAGCTGACCCAGCAGGTGGCGCGCGAACTGCTGGAAGTGCTCGACGGCAACGGAATACGCCGCGGCACCGAAGCTCCCCTACGCGGCGCGCTCGAATCCGCTTACCGGATGGCGGTGATCAACACCTTCGGCGGCGGCGCAAACGAACTTCAGCGCGACATCATCGCGATGGCGGGTTTGCTCATGCCGCGAGCACCTCGTGATCTTCGGACCGCAAAAGCATGATCCTTCAGGAGGAAAGTGACAGATGACCGACACAGAAACCGTCAGCGCCAAGGTGCGGGCGCTCGTCGGCCAGCCCACCGGTGGCTCCGGAAAGCCCTCGGTGGCACCGGATCCCGTCAATCAGCCGATGATCCGGCACTGGGCCTACGCGCTGGCTGACATGAACCCGGTGTACCTCGACCCGGAGTTCGCAGCAGCCTCGCGGTTCGGCGGTATCGTGTCGCCCCCGGTGATGCTGCAGACCTGGACGATGCCGTCTCCGATCCTCGAGGGAATCGGTGACCGCGGCGGCGCACCCGTCGAAGTCAGATCCAACCCAACGGCATTCCTCGACGAGGCCGGCTATACCAGCACAGTGGCGACCAACTCGGAGTTCGATATCGAACGGTACCCGAGGCTGGGCGACATCATCAGCGCGACAACGGTCTACGAGTCGGTGTCCGACGAAAAGAAGACGGCGCTGGGTACTGGTTTTTTCCTGACCTGGCTGACCACCTACACCGACCAAGATGGCGAGGTGCTGGGCCGGCAGCGATTCCGGGTGTTGCGATTCAGGCCGGAGCGCTGATGGCTACCCGACTGCCGCCGACCATCAGCGCGGACACCGAATTCTTCTGGAATGGGTTGCGGGACAACAAAGTCCTGATCCAGCGCTGTGACGGGTGCGGGGAGCTGCGGCACCCACCCCGCCCGATGTGCCCCACCTGCCGCTCCCTGGACTGGGATGCGGTTGAGTCGTCGGGCCGCGGCACCGTGTACAGCTACGTGATGCCGCATCATCCACGGTTCCCTTTTTTCGACTATCCCTACATCGTCGTACTGGTGGAACTCGAGGAAGGCGTGCGGCTGGTGTCGAACCTGACCGACATCGACCCGTCCGACGTGACGGTCGGAATGCCGGTCGAGGTTTACTACCGATCCTTCGACGGGGACCTGGTGCTGCACCAGTTCCGGCCGGCAAAGAGGTAGCGCCCGATGGACTTTACGTTCAGCGAAGAGCAGGAGACGGTCGCCAAGCTCGCCCGTGACTTGTTTGAGCGCCGCGCCACCCCGGAACGGTTGACGGAGTTGGAATCCGGCGGCATGCGCTACGACAAGGCGTTGTGGCAAGAGCTGGCGGCCGCTGATCTGCTGGGTATCGCGTTGCCGCAGTCGGTGGGCGGGAATGGCGGCGGCTTTGTCGAACTGGGGGTGCTGCTGGCCGAGGTCGGGTGGAGCGTGGCGCCGGTACCTGCCTACCCGACGCTGTTGCTGGGCGCCGATCCCATCGCCCGATTCGGCAATGCCGAGCAACAGCAGCGGTTTTTGCCAGGGGTGATTGCCGGAACCCGCATCCTCACTGCCGGTCTGTGCGAGCCTGAACGTTCGGATCCGCTGACGCCGGCTACCACGGCGCGACGCGACGGGTCGCGATGGCGGCTCGACGGCACCAAAGAGTTGGTGCCCGCCGCCCAGATCGCCGACACGCTGCTGATCCCGGCCCGCCTGGAAGACAGCGACGTCGGCTTGTTCCTGGTGACCACCGACGCGAGCGGCGTGGAGATCCGGCCGGTGAAGACCACCAACGGCGAACCGCACGCCGGCGTATTCCTCGACGGCGCACCAGTTTCCGACGAGGACCGGCTGGGCGCACCCGGCGAGCAACTGGTCGAGTCGCTGCACACTCGCGCCCTCGTGGGGTTGTGCGCAATTCAGGTCGGCGTGGCCGAGCGGGCCTTGCGAATGGCCGCCGCGTACACCACGCAGCGTGAGCAATTCGGCCGCCCGATCGGCAGTTTCCAGGCGGTGCAACAGCGGATGGCCGACGCTTTCATCGACGTCGAGGCGATCCGCTGGACAACCTGGCATGCGGCTTGGCTGATCGCGAACGGAAGGCCCGCCGACCGCGCCGCGCGGATTGCGAAATTCTGGGCCGCCGAGGCCGGCGCCCGCGTCGCTGCCACCACCCAGCAAGTGCACGGCGGCATCGGGATCGACACCAGCTATCCCCTGCACCGCTACTTCCTGTGGGCCAAACACAACGAACTCACCCTCGGCCCGGCAACTGCCCAGCTGGCCCGCCTCGGCGCAACGTATTCGGAAGGACACCCATGACGACTGCCAGGCACGACACGTTGAAGTGGGCCGACATAGCGGTGGGCGACGACGTGACGGCGCTCGAAATCCCCATCACCACAACGATGATCGTCGCCGGAGCGATCGCTTCCCGCGACTTCATGCCGGTGCACCATGACCGCGACTACGCCAACAAGCAGGGCTCGCCTAACTTGTTCATGAACATCCTGACCACCAACGGATATTGCGTGCGCTTCCTCACCGACTGGGCCGGCCCGGAGGCGATGGTCAAGAATTTGTCGATTCGCCTTGGCGTGCCGTGCTTTCCGGACGACCCGCTGCGTTTTACCGGCAGCGTCACCAGCAAGACCGAGGGAAACGGTGGAGAAAATTTCGTCGAGGTGACATTCCAGGGCGCTAACAGCCTGGGGAATCACGTTTCGGGCACCGCGGTCCTCAGCCTGCTTGACGGAGCCGGCGTATGAGTAGCACGCTGCCCGGCGCCACCGCCATTGTGGGCATCGGCCAGACCGAGTTTTCCAAAGAATCCGGCCGCAGCGAACTGCAATTGGCGTGCGAGGCGGTCAGCGCAGCCTTGGACGATGCCGGCCTGGCGCCCGCCGATGTCGACGGCATGGTCACGTTCACCATGGACTCCAGCGACGAGATCGACATCGCCCGCAACGTCGGAATCGGAGACCTCAGTTTCTTCAGCCGCGTCCACCACGGCGGCGGCGCCGCAGCCGGCACCGTCGTGCACGCGGCGATGGCCGTCGCCACCGGTGTCGCCGACGTGGTGGTGTGCTGGCGCGCGTTCAACGAGCGTTCCGGCTTCCGGTTCGGCGGAAGCGGACGCACCAGCGCCGAGACCCCGCTGTTCATGGCGCACTACGCCCCGTTCGGATTGCTCACTCCCGCAGCCTGGGTCGCGCTGCACGCGCAGCGCTACATGTCGACATACGGCGTCACCAACGAGGACTTCGGCAGGATCGCCGTCGTCGACCGTGCGCATGCGGCAAAGAACCCCGATGCGTGGTTCTACCAACGCCCCATCACCTTGGAAGACCATCAGAATTCGCGCTGGATCATCGAACCCGTGCTGCGGCTGCTGGATTGCTGCCAGGAGAGCGACGGCGGCGTCGCCCTCGTCGTCACCAGTGCCGAGCGTGCCCGCGACCTCAAGCAGCCGCCGGCGGTGATCACTGCGGCGGCTCAGGGCGCGGCCGCCAACGGCGAGATGATGACCAGCTATTACCGCGAGGACATCACCGGTCTCCCCGAGATGGGCGTGGTGGCCCGGCAACTGTGGCGTGATTCGGGGCTCAAGCCTCAGGACATTCAAACCGCATTCATCTACGACCATTTCACGCCGTTCGTGTTCACCCAACTCGAGGAACTCGGCTTCTGCGGGCGCGGAGAGGCCAAGTACTTCGCGACCGTCGAGAACCTGTCGCTGGGCGGCACACTGCCGATCAACACCAACGGCGGACTCCTCGGCGAGGCGTACATTCACGGCATGAACGGCATCACCGAAGGCGTGCGTCAGGTGCGGGGCACGTCGCACAACCAGGTCGACGATGTCGAACACGTACTGGTTACTTCGGGCACCGGTGTGCCGACCAGCGGCCTGATCCTCGCTCGGTCCGACTGAGGAGACCAACGTGCCCAAAATCGCTGTGTTGACCGCACCTGGCGGCCCGATCGAGCTGGCCGAGTTTCCGCTCACCACACCGGCTCCCGGAACCGCAGTGCTCAAACTTCGCATGGCCGGCATCTGCGGATCCGACTTGCACATCTTCCGCGGAGAGCTGCCGCTGCCGTGTCCGTTCGCCATGGGCCACGAAATGGTGTGCGAGATAGCCGAACTCGGCGAGGGACTGACCAACGACGCCACCGGAACGCCCCTCGCTGTGGGTGACCGCGTTGTCACTCTGATGCCCGAGCCATTCCACTTGGCCGAGGTCAACGACGCATTCGCCGCCGCCGATGCGGGTTTGGTGCCCCGAGGAGCTCTGGTGCCCTGATGACCCAATCGCCTGCCTTCACCCAAGCGACCGAGACCCGTGAACTCATCCTCGAGTCGGCGTACGCCTGCTTCCGCAAGTACGGCCTGCTGAAGACAACGATCGTCGATATTGCCAAGGAAGCCAACATATCCCGCAGCACGATCTACGAGTACTTCCGGGACAAGGGCGCCATTCTGGAAGCCTGTGCCGAGCAGGCTTCCGAGCAGTTCTACCGTGAGATGTCCAGAGCGATGGACCGGGGCAGCTCCCTGGAGGAAAAGCTCTCTTATGCAGCGGTATTCGTGACCCAGGCCCGACGGGCGATCGCCTCGGAAGAGTACTTTGACGAGGACGCGATCAGCTTGCTGCTGACCAAGGACGCCGCGGTGCTGTTGCGCGAATGCGTCGACTTTTTCGCGCCGTATCTTTCGGCCGCCAAACTCACCGGCGAAGTTCGAAAGGACCTCGACGTCGAGTCTGCGGGAGAATGGTTCGCGCGCATACTGTTCTCGCTGTTCAGTACGGCTTCGCCGATACGCGATATGGACGATCCCGATGTGGTTGCCGAGTTCGTCCGTGCGCACGTGGTCCGCGGCTTCGCGAGCGAACGCCCGCGGCCCAGGCGCCAAGGGTGACGGAGATCCGCCCGGCCGCTCCAGAGGATGCCCTGGCCGTAGCCCGCGTGCACGTGCGGGCCTGGCAGGTGGCCTACCGGGGACTGATCGCACAGGCCTACCTGGACAGTCTCAAACCCGAAGTCTGGGCCGCCAAATACGCTTTTCACCGCACCGGACCAGAGTCGCCGACGACCTTGGTCGCGGTGACCGGCGAAACTGTCTGCGGCCTGGCCATGTTCGGGCCCTATCGAGGCGTAGAGTTGCCGCATAGCGCTGAGCTGCTAGCGATCTACGTCGACCCTGATCATTGGGACACTGGCGTGGGGCGGAAGTTGATCGTCGCCACCCGAGAGCAGTTGCGCCGACACGGTTTCACCGAGGCCGCGCTGTGGGTGCTGGATGGCAACGCGCGTGCGCGACGGTTCTACGGACGCGACGGATGGAGCCGCGACCGCGGTCGGCAGACGAAAACCATTGCGGGGGCGCAGATGGACGAAGTGCGCTACCGACGCGGGTTAGGTGATCGGTCGGCGTAGTCCCTTCTGTCACTGTAGCTTCAGTGGTCACATCGCGGCAATTCTTGTCAGTGGGTCTCCATAAGATTCTGGGCATGGGTTCGAGCAGTCGT
>NZ_LZIJ01000111.1 GCF_001667115.1 Mycobacterium sp. 852002-51163_SCH5372311
CAGTTGTCGCTATGAGGCGGACAAAACGGCACCCGTCTCTTTGCCGTGACTGGTGTGGCTGGTGGGGCCAGGGCACACTAAGGCATCTTCGGTGCCTGATAAGCCCACCCCGTCGACGAATCGTGACATCGGCAAGCAGCTCTGCGATGCTGACAACTTGGACATCTTCGCTGAGTGGCAGCGCGACAGTACGCAACTCCGGTGGCGGTCGACGACGGCGGCCAACGACGGACGAGAGCTCGCGGTTTTCAGCCGGCGGTCCGGCACGCCGGGGGCACCAGCGCTGGTGCTCGTTCACGGCTTTCCGACCTCGAGCATCGACTACTACGCCCTGGCGAGCGAACTGGGTTCCGAGTTCGACATCTTCACGCTGGACTTTCCGGGCCACGGATTGTCCGACAAGCCACCGGAGCCGTACGTCTATTCGCTGTACGACGACGCACGTCTGCTCGTCCACGCGATCACACAGGTCTGGCAGCTCACCGAATACCGGATGCTCACCCACGATCGCGGTAGCAGTGTCGGCATGATCGCGCTGGACATGCTGTGCGCCCAGGATCCGCCGGCCGCACCCGTCGACGTCATCATCACAAACGCCAACATCTATCTTCCGCTGGCGAATCTCACGGTGTTCCAGACCATGCTGCTCGACCCGGCGACGGCCCGAAGTACTGCGGCGGCGACGACTCCGGACGCTTTGGCGGTTGGTCTGGGAATGACCACCTTCATGCCCCGCCGAACGCCGGACGACCCGGAGATCGCCGCATTGGCCAAGTGCTTCGCGCAGAACGACGGAATCCGCGTGCTGCCGGACGTCATCCAATATCTGAACGAGCGGGCGGCCGACGAAACCAGTTGGCTCGAAGCGCTTTCCAAGCTCTCTGTCAATAGCACGCTGGTGTGGGGTATTCACGACAACGTCTCGCCGCTGCGGGTCCCGAACTACGTGTGGCACACGTACCTGAAACGCAAGCCCGGCCGCAACCGCTATTGGGTGCTGCCGACGGCCGATCACTATCTACAATGCGACGCTCCCAGACAATTGGCCGAGATCGTTCGGCTGACGGCCGAGGGCGAGGACATTCCGCTGCAGACACTCGGAAACCGGCCCGACGGCGCGCTACTGGTTGATTTCACCGCGCGGTAACGGCGCTACTCCTCACCGAAGCGGTCGACGAGATGGGAGGTGACGCCGTCGGCGTCGAGGCGACGTGCCACCAGGTAGCCCGCGCCCATCCACGCTCGACGGGTCCAGTTGCCGAACGACACTCGCGTGCCGGGCGCCCCGGATGCGGCCGGCATCATCTTCACCCGCTCGAGCGCCTCCTTGACCCCGCGCGGACTCAACGGGTGCGCGTCGGACAGCGCCCGCAACAAGGTGCATGCAACATCGCGATTGACAACGGGCACACACCATTCCGGTCGCCGGCCGTATGCCTCGTTGTACTCGTCGAGGAACCTCTGCCCGACCGTATTGCCCTCGTCGTACTGGTCAACCCCGACCCAGCCCATGAATGCATTCCACATCACCGGGTTGAGCCACGCGTTCTGGAAGGCGGTGCCGCAGAACCGCGGCGGGTCCCACCCCAGCTCCTGCAGCGCGGGATTGATGAACACGATGCCGAAGCCGAACCCGCAATGCACCAAAGCCTGCGCCTTGGCATCGTGGAGAGTCTGCACGGCAGCCGTCACGTCTTGGGCCGTCTGCGGGATCGCAGCCTCTGCGACGATCCGAATTCCCTTGCGCCTGCTGGCTTCCCGGAAGTTCTTCAGATAGGTTTCCCCGACCAGCGACTGCTCGACGAGCACGCCCACCTCCGTGTGACCGCCCTTGGCCAGCAGGTCCGACCAGAAGATCGGCTCGTCCGTGTGTGAACCCATGGGAAACGAGAAGAACCATTCGCCGAGCGCGACGTCGGATCCGGTCACACTGATGCAGGGAACCTTGAAACGCTCCTCGATCGCTTCGCGGGTGGGGATCGCGTTGTCGCCGATGTTCGGACCGAACACGGCCAGGCACCCCTCGTCGCAGAGTTCACCGTATGCGTCGATCACCGCTTTCACCGATCCCTTGGGCAGGCCCTCGACCTCGCGGTAGATGATCTCGATCGGCCGATCGATCTGGCCGCGCTCGACCGCTTGCTTGAAGATCAAGTCAAACGGTTGAGTCAGGTCTTCGAAGTAACTCTTCGGAAAGAACTCGGGCAGCCGAAAGTCCATCAGATAACCGATTTTGATTGGCTGGGCGCTGCTTTCGTATGACAAAGGTGTCTCCTTGGCCGTAACCTAACGTTTGTTCAGACCTTATGGGCTCGAGTAGTTGCCAACCAAACGTTTGGTCAGCTAGCCGGTAATCACCGGAAGCTTCGACCAGCCTCGCACGCTAGACGTATGCGCCTTGCTGGCATTGGCGTAGTCGACTTCCCAGTCGGGCCAGCGTTTGATGACCTCCTCCAGCACCACCCGCGCCTGCATGCGGGCCAGCGCCGAGCCCAGACAGAAGTGCAGCCCGTGCCCGAAGCTGAGATGCGGTGCGCCGCGGTGGATGTCGAACCTGTCGGCGTCGGGAAATTTGCGTTCGTCGCGGTTGGCTGATCCGTTGATCAGCAACATGATCGAACCTTCGGGAACCGTTGTGCCACGGCATTCGATGTCGCGAGCGACATAGCGCGCCTGCACGGGCGACGGCGCCTCGAAACGCAACACTTCCTCGATCGCCATGGGGATCAGCGCCGGATCAGCCACGATCTCGCGACGCTGGTCGGGGTGCTCGGCCAGCAATTGCCCCATGAAGCCGATCAGCCGCGTCGTCGTCTCGTTTCCGGCCCCGGCGATCATGCTGGTGTACAGCAAAACCTCGGATCGGCTCAGTCGCCGCGTCCCTTCGCCGTCCTCGATCTCGGCGTTCAACAGCTGAGTCATCAGGTCATCGGAGGGATGGTCTACGCGCCAATCGATGTACTCGGCGAACATCTCATGGCTGTGCTCCAGGAAGTCTTTCGGAACCGCCCGAAAAGTCCCCTCGGACAAGGTGAGCTGACGGCCACCACGATCACGGATCGCTTCCTGATTCTGTTCGGGGATGCCGAGCAGGTAGCCGATGGTGCGCATCGGAACCGTAGCGCCGATGTTCTCGATGAAGTCGAAACGGCCTGAGCCCACCAACGGGTCGAGCGCACGCACACAGAAATCTCGCGTCAGCGGCTCGATCGCCTCCATCCGGCGCGGCGTGAAAACCCTTGAGAGAACGCGGCGGTGCACATCATGGATCGGTGGATCCTCGAAAAGAATGACGCCGGGCGGCAACTCGATACCGCTCATGATGATGTCCATGGTGGTGCCCCGGCCCGAGCGGTAGACCTCCCAATTGGTCAGCTCGTGCGAGACGTCCTCATAGCGGCTCAGCGCATAGAAGTTGTACTTGTCGTTGTGGTACAGCGGGGCTTCGTCACGAAGGCGCTTCCAGATCGGGTACGGATCGTCGTCGATGTCGAAATCGAAAGGGTCGTAATAAAGTTCAGTGGTGGTCATGGCCGCGTCCCAGTTTCCGAAAGCAACGCGCTGAACGCACCGTCCGACGGTGGGTCCGAGCGGGCGGCCTCGGGCAACACGACCTCGCCCACGCGTTTGAGGTAGGGCCAGGCGATTTCCGGCGGCAAGCCACCGCACAACGGCGACAGCGTCAGCATCTTGCCGTCGCGAACACGCGAGATCGCTTCCGAGGTCGAGATGATGACGTGCGACGACGACGCTTCCCGCAGCTCGTCAACGCTGGTCACGTGGGAGAACCCGGCCGATGTCTCGTTGCCGGGATTCCATTCGGCGTAGGCGCGCGCGTCGTGCAACAGATACTCGCCCAGCTCCGACCACGCCGCGTCCACGTCGTCGGCGACGAAGGTGGCCGACGGCGTGTTGCGATCGGGAAAGAATGCCGCACCCGGCTCGTAGCCGTGCTTGCGGCAGGACTCCTCGTAGGCTTCCCGCATACCCGGGATATTGGCGTTGGCCAGCATCCCCAGTCCGTATCGCCCCGCCCTTCGAGCCGCTGCAAGGCTGCCGCCGCCCCACATCATCCCCGGTCCGCCGGGCGTCTGCGGCAGTGGTGTCACCATGATCCGTCGCCCGTCTTCGATGACGGTTTCGCCCGCGAGCAACCGTCGCAGCAAACCGAGCTTCTGGTCGGCCAGCCGCCCACGGTCACTCAACGACAGACCGAAGATCTCGTACTCTTCGGGTCGATAGCCCAGGGCCAGGATGTACGACGCCCGTCCGCCGCTGAGGATGTCGAGGATGGACATGTCCTCGGCGAGCCGTACCGGGTCGTAGAACGGCAGAATCAGGATCAGGCTCAGCGCCAGCCGCTGCGTGCGCGACGCGATCGCCGAGGCCAGCAGCAACGGGGCCGGCAAGTATCCGTCGTCGGATCCGTGGTGCTCGCACAGCACAGCCGCAAGCCCACCATGATCCTCGGCCCATGCGCACATCTCGGGCACCGCCGCATACAACGCGGCCGGGGGCGCCCCCGACACGGGCGCTCGCATGTCGAAGCGCATTACGAACACGACGCTCCCCTCGATGGTGCCTAGCCAACCTAATATTTGTCTCAGTACGCTACGTCGAGTCCGAGATCGCCGTCAACGCTCAGTCAAAGACGTGCCGCGGCAGCGTCGTCGGGATATCCAGCGAGCTGAGCAGACCGGGAGCCGCGCCGACGACGTACGGGATCGCATTGACCACCCGCATGGCCGTGGACGTCATCGCCGCACGCCCGGCCCCGTGGCCCACCGCCTCGCCCAGCGTCATCACGCAGTGGATGTCGGGATCGCCTTCGATATCGACCCGATAGGTCGCGTCGGCGTCCGAGGTCGGCCAGTCGGGTGCGACATCGCGGGCCATCCGGATGACATGCTCGATGATGATGGCCTCGCGGCCGTTGACCACGCCTGCGGCCCGGGTGCGCACCGCGCCGCAGGTGCCTGCCTCAACGGTGCCGAATGCGACGTCGATGTCCCTTTCAGTCAGCTCCCGGTCGAAGGAACTCTGCAATCGCTCCACCTCGACACCGAGCCCCCTCGCGATCAGATATATCGGTGCCTGCCAGGCCATCTCGATGAAACCTGGAGTCTTCATCATGGGTTCGAAATCCAGTGGGCGACCGAACCCCATTCCGTTCATCATCACGTCGGCCACCGGGTAATGGTCGTTGAGGGCGATCTCACTGGCCGTGATGCTGCGGATGTGCTTCGACTGGGTCGTCATCAGCAGCGCGAGCTGATCGGAGGCAAAACCGGGAAAGATGCCCGAGCCGTAGAAGGATGCTCCTCCCGCCAGGGCGGCCGCCTCGAGCTGGTTGCGCCAGTCGGGTGCGAAATACGACGGCGGGTACACCAGGCTCGTCGACGTGGTCGACACGACGTTGAT
>NZ_LZIJ01000112.1 GCF_001667115.1 Mycobacterium sp. 852002-51163_SCH5372311
GACGTCCCGGTCACCGGCAAGACGACGGGTTGTCCGCTGCGGTGTTGGGCCCAGGCGGTGTTGAGGTCATCGAGCACAACCCGCCAGGACACCGCATCAATGGCCAGATGATGAACGACCAACACCAACTGAGCCGTATCGGTCACCCACAACCCGCTGACCATCACCCCGGCCGCGGGGTTCAACCGCTCCCGCGCCGCAAAAACCGCCTGCTCGGAGAGCGTTTCCACCACCTGCAGGCACCCGTGCGCCTCCACCGCCCCGGGCTCTGGCACCTGCAGCGACCAGCCCTCGGCCCCGTCGTCCGCGACGCGCAGCCGCAACATGGCATGGCGATCCAACAGTGCCTGCACCAGCACCACCGCATCGGCGTCGGTCACCCCGGCCGGAGCTGAAAGCATCATCGTCTGGTTGAACTGCCCGACAGGGCCATCCACGCTGGCCAGCCAGCGCATGATCGGGGTCGCGGAAAGCGGCCCGATCCCCGCATCGACCACCCCGCCGGCCGCCTCGGCCGCCCGCACCACCCGAGCCAGCCGGGCCACCGACTGCTCGACGAACACATCACGCGGGCGACACACCAAGCCCGCTGCCCGTGCGCGGGCCACCACCTGCATCGAGGAGATGCTGTCCCCACCCAACTCGAAGAACGAGTCATCCACCCCGACCCGCTCCAAACCGAGGACCTCGGCATAAATACCGGCCAAGATTTCCTCGACCGCAGTATTGGGCGCCCGATAGCGGTCCAGGGCCTGATATTCCGGGGCCGGCAACGCCTTGGTGTCCAGCTTGCCGGTCGGCGTGACCGGCAACGCCTCGAGTACGACCACCGCGGTGGGCACCATATAGGCGGGCAACCGCTCACCCAACTGCGCGCGTATCTGGACCGGGTCGACGGTACCGGTGACATAGCCGACCAGGCGCTTATCCCCGGGGCGGTCCTCGCGCGCAATCACCGCCGCCTGCCCCACCCCAGCCAAACTTGCCAGGGCCGTTTGGATTTCGCCGAGTTCGATGCGATACCCGCGGATCTTGACCTGCTCATCGGCGCGGCCCAAGTAATCCAACTGCCCATCAGCGCGCCACCGCACCATGTCCCCGGTGCGATACATCCGAGTCGCCGGCCCGCCGAATGGGCAGGCCACAAAGCGCGAGGCGGATAACCCCGAGCGGCCCACATACCCCACCCCCACCCGGGCGCCGGCCACATACAACTCCCCCACTACACCCACCGGCACCCGACGCAACCACCCGTCGAGCACAAACAACGCCGCCCCCGCCACCGGCGCACCAATCGGCGGCACCCCCGACGCGGCTACCAACGGCGCGCTAATCGTGGCGTACACCGTGGCCTCGGTCGGGCCATAGGCGTTGACCACCACGCGTCCCGGCGCCCACCGATCCACCACCTCAGCCGGGCACGCCTCCCCACCCAGCAGCAACGCCGTCGACTCCAACCCCTGCGGGCAGAGCGCCGCCACCGCCGAAGGGGTCTGGGTCAACACGCTGACCTGCTCGGCCACCAGCAGGTGGTGGAAATCGTCCGGGGAGCCTGTCACCTCTTCGGGCACCACCACCAACCGCCCACCACGCAGCAACGCGCCCCAAATTTCCCAAACCGAAAAGTCGAACGCATACGAATGGCATTGGGTCCACACCTGCTCCGCCGGTAGTTGGGAAGGCAATGACTGCGCCAAAAACGTCGCATTGGCGTGGGTGATCGCCACGCCCTTCGGCACCCCGGTCGTGCCCGAGGTGTAAATCAGATAAGCAATGTCCTCCGGCGCCGGCGCCGGCAACGCCGTACCCGGCTGCTGATGCACCGCCGGGTCATCAACGTCGATGACCAGCAACCCGAATCCGTCCAGCCGATCAGCCAACTCCGCGGTGGTGATCGCGGCGGTCGGTGCGGAATCGGTAAGCATGAACTGAATACGCGACGTCGGCAACGCCGGATCCATCGGCAGGTAAGCCGCCCCGGTCTTCAACACCGCCAACATCGCCACGATGGCGTCAGCAGACCGGTTAAACAGCAGCGCCACACACCCACCGGCACCCACACCCCGGCCAATCAACAGATGCGCCAATCGATTTGACGCCTCGTCCACCTCGCGGTAGTTCCACGAAACCTGCCCGCAACGGATCGCCACCGCCTCCGGTGCGCGCGCCACCTGCGCTCCGAACACAACCGGCACCGACGCCTGCGCGCCCACCGGCTGGGTCAACGCCGCTCGGTTACCGAGCTCGTCCAGCCGGGCATGCTCACCGGCATGCAACACATCCACCGACGACAACGATCGGGTCGGGTCGGCAGTGAGCGCCACCACCACCCGCTCAAGGCGCGCGATCAGCGCCTCGATACTGGCCGCGTCGAACACGTCGGTACGAAACTCGACCGTCCCGCCAATGCCGGCAAACTCACCGGCATCGGTGAAGCGTTCGGCCAGAGAAAACACCAAATCCATTCGGGCGCTGCGCGTGTCCACCGGGATCTGGGTGACGTCGAGGTCACCCAAGCTGAACGTGGCGGCGGCGCCATCATCGTGGGCGGCGATGTTCTGCCAGGCCAACATCACCTGAATCAGGGGGTGATGGGACAGGCTTCGGGTCGGGTTGAGCCGCTCGACCAGCACCTCGAAGGGGACGTCTTGGTGTTCGTAGGCGGCCAGGCTGCGCGCGCGCACCTCAGCCAGCAACTCAGCGACGCTCACATCCCCGCTCAGATCGACTCGCAACACCACGGTGTTGACGAAAAACCCGACCAACCTGTCGAGCGCGGGATCATTACGGCCGGCGA
>NZ_LZIJ01000113.1 GCF_001667115.1 Mycobacterium sp. 852002-51163_SCH5372311
TGGCCTCTCGTGGCGGCACGCTGTCTGAAAACGGCTCGCGGTGCTCGTCAGCTACAGGGTGCGCGTCTGCGTATCCGATATCTGCGTAGGCAGGTGCTGGGGGGGCGTGGTGGCCAGCTGAACCGTAATCGCCACTAACGCCTTGCGATTCGTCACCAGGTGTACCGCCGATAGAGTCCCAAACCTGCTCGAAGGGTGATGACGGTTCTCCCTGGCTTAGTACAACTTCCGCAGGAGGCTTAAGGCCAGCACGGTCCAGGCTGTCCTTAATAGCTGCCAGCTTGACGGCTTCACTGTCGGCAGTGAGCGCAATCCCTAGGAGTTGCTTGGCCATTAGGTCTGCGGCGTTCTCGAGACGTACCCTTGCAGCGTTTCTGATGTGCCGTGTCGCACCGCCATGCGTTCTGCACACTGTGGCGCCCTTGATTGCAGCTTTCAGGCAGCGGTCGCCGTTGGTCTTGTGTGCGACGCATCTACGGGCCTGCACTTCGGGAGAGGCAAGCTGCCACCACTCTTCGCTCCACCGCGGATAGTCCATGCGTGGGTTTGTCGATACTTGAACTGCCGGAAGGTTATCGCTGTCAACGATTTCTGCGTCGATAACGCCGTCATCATCGGTACTCATGCTGTTAGCTCCTTGCCAATCGTGCTGTACTGCAGGCATTTCCGCAAGTCGGAATCGTGGATATCGTGGAGCACTCCATGATTCGCCGGGCCGCGCCGCGTGGAAGGCCCAGTACAAAATTGCAAGTCAAAGTAAATCCATATCGCATATATAAGGGGCCGTCGCGCGGCCAATCGTGGAGCCCTCCACGATTCCACGATTCGCGCTGGCAGCCGCCACGCGCCAATTCCGAAACTATTGACGCAGCCACAGTTTCCACCCCGCTTTCTGGTTTCGAGTCGTGTACCGCTCGATAGTCAGGCACCCGTCCTCCTCTGCACGAGAGGCCATGGGTTTCACTAGTTCCCGGTCTGCGCCGGTGAAGTGCAAGCTTTCCAAGCGCGCAACGGTCTGCCCGTCTTTCTTCTTCAGCTGCGCCAGCAGCTTGTCGTAGACCTTCTTCTCACGGTCCAGGCTGACGTGCTTCGCTTTCTCCGTTTCCCGCACAGCGCTGCGCTTTCCTTGCTCGCGCAATTCCTGCTGTGTAAGCGCGGCAAGTTCGGCGGTCATAGATTCTCGGCAGTATTCCGAAACTCGCATTACTACGTCGGCTCGCTGCCAATCATCCTCAGAGATGCCGCTGGTGCGGTGATCCAGCCACATCAGGCCAGCAGCTACCTTCAGCTTGGACTGGTTGTAGTGCGCACCGAGAAGGTTCGCCGTGCCTTTATGCCGCGCTACGTGATCCGCACGGATTTGGGAGCGGATTGACTTGGGCACGTCGAGCTCGACCAGCTGGCCCTTCTCTAAGGACTTGTCCAACGCGTCCAAAGGGTCTTGGTACACCTTTGGGTGCGCTCCGCTGAGGCTTTCCCAGGACGGTATTCGATAGGAACACTTGACCTGTGGCGCGTTCTCGTCCATGTCGGGATCCAACGTCGGTAGCCAAAGAAACCGTTGCGGCGTACCAGCGTTAACCTGCTCAGGGTCCATCAACCAACCGCTGCGGCCCTGTTGCACACCGATAACGAGAACCAACCGGTAGCGGTGCAGCCCGATATTCAAAGCTTTAGAGGGGTCGGCGTACGGATGTCCTAGTGGTTCACCGGAATAGGCCTTACGTAGTTGCGGACCGATGTTGGCTCCACTTCTCGCCAGCTGGGCTGCCGCTGAGTCGATCTCACTTTCGTCAATAAACACCGAGGTCCGCAAGGGCTTTTGGACCCACCCTTGGGTTCTGTCTTTGAGCTTGTAGGCATAAAGCTTCGCCAGCCCTTCGCCGCTCCCGAGACTTACCACACATAGTGGGTCATCCATATTCAGGAAGGCTCCGGCGGCTCGCATGCTGCCGCCTTTGCCGGTGCCGGGCAAGCCGACAAGGGACAGAAACAGATTCAGGCTGGCGGTGCCTCCAATGATTGACGGCAGCACTACATACGGCGGAATCTGGGCCACGGCGTAGGCCTGCACAGCGCCGTACACACTCAGCGGGTTGACCAGTTGTCCGCGGGCGAAGTCTCGTAGATTCCGTAGGTAACCCGTTGAGTCGAAGAACTCCTTGACGTCACCGAACAGCGGGTCTTGCGGGTCAGCATAGGACGGCCTGCTAATGGAAGGGGTAGGGGCACTATCCAGCTGGCCGTTGCCGCTGGGTTTGATCTGCCACGCATTCGGCGCGGAGTTAACGAGGCGCAGACCGCCCGAATCTGCTAGCATTGCAGTCACTTTCATCTCCAATGACGGCCCCGTTTTGTCTCACCAAAGCAGCGGGGTCGTCGTTGTCGTTAGGTAGGTTCGTCGTTCATTTCCCTCGCCTCAGGTCGGCGTAAACGTAAGGCATATCTGTGCGGCCCGTAGTACCAGTGCGTGCTGAACTCGTCAGGGCACTCACGGCAAGCTGCGTTGTCGCCTTCGCACCGCAATTCATCGACAGCGCGCAGGGCTTTCTGTACTAGACGGACATACCGATCACCATGCGGGTACTTGCCGTCCAGGAAGACTAGAAGGTTCTGCAGTTCGTGGTGGATCGCGTTGATCTGGCCGCCAACCTGTTGGTGCTCCGCTGCCGTTGGTCGAGGCTTCATTCCAAGCCCGCTAGGACGAACAGGTTGACGTAGTCGCGGTCTGCTAGGCACCTAATGTGGTCGTACATGTCGTGCCAAGACTCGGAGCAGTCGGGGTAGTACTGCGCGTGTGCCTTTTGGCTTGCGTAATGCATACCGCTACAACGGTCCTCCGGCGTTAGCGTTAGGCCGTCACCTTGCATGCACTTGTAGCAAAGAACGGTCCTATCATCGTCTAAGACCTGATGCAATCGCTTGCTACCGATTTTGTGTCCGCATCCAACGCAGGCGACAGGCTTACGGCGGGCAGCCATCACCTCTGCAGTAGAGACAGTGTGTGTTTGGATCACAGTAGGCCTCTCTGGTGCTCACAGGTGACGCGAACGCCGCGCTCATGGTCGTAGGCAAATTTCATCCATTCAGCGTCGTCGTAGAACACCGTGTTGCGGGACATGAAGTCTTCCAGAGTGAGTAGCACCTGGTGCAGCGGTTCGCCCACGAACCATTCGTACAGCTGTACCAGGTAGGTGTTTGTATCTACCTGACACACAACCTTTCCCTGCATCTCGACCAGCTGGCATCCGCACTCGCGTTCAGTCCGCGTGTGAAAATACCTGTCGACGAGGGTGATTTGGGTCTCGACTGTAGCCGTAACAGGCTGTGTCACAGTGCCTCCCCGGCCAGCCAAGCCTCAATATCCTTGAGGGTATAGTAGATTCGGCCATGAATCTTCGTCCGCTTCAACGGCCTATCGCCGTGGTAGGCAGCTGCATTCACTGAGTTTTCTGTGATGTGGTTGAGACCGCGTTCGTGTGCCAGACGCACAACACCCTTGCGGTCGTAGTACTGCTGTACTGGTGCTGACATGCTCTCTCTCCGTGGTTAACTCGTCGATCGGTCGCGTTTTGCCGCCATGCGCAGCAAACCCGAGCGTAGAAGATCAATGCGCGGCGCGCAGCATCGGAACGTAGTTTCCTGTTGGGAGACAATGCGATACAGCAGCCACAGAGCCTAGAATTGGCAATGCAACCGCTGCAGTGGCCGAAAGTTTGGTAGCTTCTTGTAGTTACACATACTCTCGGGAGTCGGTTCCGGAACACCGGTCACTTTTCAGCTGCAACTGTTTGGCGTTGCTGTTCTCGGCTACATCTATGGCCCACTGCACCAGGCGGGAAAACTCTTGGCGGTCACGGTCCCATTGTTGCCGTAGTGTCCGTATGACCGTCCTGGCGGGCACGTAGCCAATGCGGGCTTCTGCCAACCCAACGCGCAAAGCTTCCCGCATGGCGTCGTGCGGGCTGCGTCCGCGATCCAATAACACTGCGTGCAGCTTCACTAGCGCGGCGATCTTGTGCGGCCTGGCGTTGCCGGTGTACCGGGTGCAGAACTGCCCGACTGTCAGCGTTGTGGCGCCAACCACCACCCCGGCCCCTGCCTGAACCGTATGCGTTGCTAGGTATTCGGCAAGTTCCTCCGGTACAGCCGGCGGCACACCAGCACGCACCACGCGGCGGTTTCCGTACGGAGGCAGCACGATACCGCCGCCCACACAGCGCAACTCTCCAAAGGGCAGCGTTGGATTACCCAACCGGAGGCCATGCGGCAGGCAAAACCAGTAGTGTCCTCGGTTCGGACTTTCTTCCGGCCGGGTGGCCACGTAGACAGCAGCGGCCAAATGCGTACGCAGGTGCCGGGGAGTGGAGCGCGGCCGATCAACGTCGATCACCACACAGCCAAACTGGCCAGGACTGGTGGCAAGAGCCGT
>NZ_LZIJ01000114.1 GCF_001667115.1 Mycobacterium sp. 852002-51163_SCH5372311
CCAATCGACCTGCTGTGCGCGTCGCCGGGCTTCGAACTCGCCGGCGTCGCCGAGCACCTGACAATGCCGCTGCACGGTGTCCCACAGCTCGGACAGACCGGTCTCCTCCATCGCGCTCATGGTGAGAACCGGTGGCCGCCACAATGTTTCGCGTGGGTAGATCAATCTGATCGCCGACGAGAGCTCCCGTGCGGCTGATCGCGCCTCGGGCAGGTGCTTGCCGTCGGCCTTATTGACCACCACGATGTCGGCCAGTTCCAGCACACCCTTCTTGATGCCCTGCAACTGATCACCGGTGCGCGCCAAGGTCAACAAGACGAACGTGTCGACCATATTGGCAACGGCCACCTCGGACTGGCCCACGCCGACGGTTTCGATCAGGATCACGTCGAATCCCGCCGCTTCCAGCAGCACAATCGTTTCGCGAGTGGCCTTTGCCACGCCACCCAAGGTGCCCGACGTCGGCGACGGCCGGATGTAGGCGTCCGGATGCGCTGCCAGCCGCCCCATTCGGGTCTTGTCGCCCAGAATTGATCCGCCGGTCCGGGTCGACGACGGGTCCACCGCCAGCACTGCGACCCGGTGCCCGTGCTCTATCAGGTGCACGCCAAGCGCATCGATGGCGGTGGACTTGCCGACCCCGGGTACCCCGGTGATCCCGACCCGGTGGGCGTTGCCCGAGTCGGGCGTCAACTCGAGAAGCAGCTGTTGTGCCTGCTCACGATGGTCTTCGCGGGTGGATTCCAGCAGCGTGATCGCCCGTGGCAGCGCCGCCCGGTCCCCGTCCCGAACAGCCTTGGCCAACGCCTCGACGGTGTGGTTGTCCGGGCGCGTCATCTAAGGGCGCTAGCCAATGTTGTAGCCCCGCCGTTCGGCGAGCTTGTTCAGCAAGCCGACCGCAGCGTCGGCGATCACGGTGCCGGGCGGATAGATGGCGGTGGCTCCGGCGTGGTACAGCTCGTCGAAGTCACCGGGCGGGATGACGCCGCCGACCACGATCATGATGTCGGGCCGACCCACCTCCGCAAGCGCGTCACGAAGTGCCGGCACCAGCGTCAAATGGCCCGCGGCCAGCGAAGACACCCCGACCACGTGCACGTCGTTGTCGGCGGCCTGGCGCGCGACCTCCTCGGGGGTGGAGAACAGCGACCCGACATCGACGTCGAACCCGATGTCGGCAAACGCCGTCGCGATCACCTTCTGTCCGCGGTCGTGGCCGTCCTGGCCCATCTTGGCCACCAGAATCCTGGGCCGCCGTCCGTCGGCCTCGGCGAATTTCTCGACCAGCTCGATAGCGTTTGCGATGTTGGAGGCCTTTCCGACTTCGTCACGGTAGACCCCGGCGATGGTACGGATCTCCGCTTGGTGACGTCCGTACACCTTTTCCAGCGCGTCGGAAATCTCGCCGACGGTGGCTTTGGCCCGAGCGGCGTCGATGGCCAGGGCCAGCAGGTTATTGCCTAAGCCGTCGTCACCGGCACGGCCGTGAGCCGCGGCGGCGCGGCTCAACTCGGCCAAGGCGGCTTCGACGGCACCAGCGTCCCGTCCGGCCCGCAGCTCCTGAAGCTTGGCCAACTGCTCGGCGCGCACCCGGCTGTTCTCGACCTTGAGCACCTCGATCTCCTGGTCCTCGTCAACCTGGTACTTGTTGACTCCGATCACCGGCTGCTGACCGGAGTCGATGCGGGCCTGGGTGCGTGCGGCCGCCTCCTCGATGCGCAGCTTGGGGATGCCGTCGCTGATGGCCTGAGCCATGCCGCCGTGCTCGGCGACCTCGGCGATATGGGCACGCGCCCGCTGCGCGAGCTGATGGGTCAGCCACTCGACGTAGTAGGAACCGCCCCACGGGTCGATCGGCCGGGTGGTGCCCGACTCCTGCTGCAGCACCAGCTGGGTGTTGCGGGCGATTCGGGCGGAAAAGTCGGTGGGCAGCGCCAGCGCCTCGTCGAGGGCATTGGTGTGCAGCGACTGCGTGTGCCCCTGCGTTGCGGCCATCGCCTCGATGCAGGTGCGGGCGACGTTGTTGAAGGCGTCCTGGGCGGTCAGCGACCAGCCGGAGGTCTGCGAATGAGTGCGCAATGACAAAGATTTCGGGCTCTTCGGCTCGAACTGCGCGACCAGTTCACTCCACAGCAGCCGGCCGGCTCGCAGCTTGGCGACCTCCATGAAGAAGTTCATCCCGATGCCCCAGAAGAAGGACAGCCGCGGCGCGAACGTGTCGATGTCCAAGCCCGCGTCCAGGCCCGCCTTGATGTAGTCCACGCCGTCGGCCAGCGTGTACGCCAGCTCCAAATCCGCTGTGGCACCCGCTTCTTGGATGTGGTACCCGGAGATCGAGATGGAGTTGAACTTCGGCATCTTCGCACTGGTGTAGGCGAAGATGTCGGAGATGATCCGCATCGAAGGCTTGGGCGGGTAGATGTAGGTGTTGCGGACCATGAACTCTTTGAGGATGTCGTTCTGGATGGTGCCCGCGAGTTTCTCCGGCGGCACTCCCTGCTCCTCGGCGGCCACCACATACAGCGCCAGAATCGGCAGCACGGCACCGTTCATGGTCATCGACACCGACACCGCCGACAGGTCGATGCCGTCGAACAGCTGACGCATGTCCAGAATGGAATCTATTGCCACACCGGCCATTCCGACGTCGCCCTGCACGCGCGGGTGGTCGGAGTCGTAGCCCCGGTGGGTGGCCAGGTCGAAAGCGACGGACAGGCCCTTCTGACCCGCGGCCAGGTTGCGCCGGTAGAAGGCATTGGAATCGGCCGCGGTGGAGAACCCGGCGTATTGACGGATCGTCCACGGCTGGTTCACATACATCGTCGGGTAGGGCCCACGCACGAACGGCGGCTCGCCGGGAAAACTGTTCAGCGGGTAGCCCTCTTGCTCGGCCGCGTGCCGGTCCTGCCCGATGTATACCGGCTTGACGTCGATGCCTTCCGGCGTCTGCCACAACAGCTGATCGGGCGTGTACCAGTGCGCGGCCGCGGCGGCGGCAACGTGCTTTGTGACCGCGGCTTCGGTGGGCGCCGGCACGGCCCGATCGCCATGCAGCGGGACCTCGGCGAAACTACCCACAACGGGAGTGCTGATCGTCATCGCGGCTACGCCCCTAACCCGGTGAGCAGATCCGAAAGTACTTCGACTGCATTGATTTTCGCGGTCAGAAACTCGTCCGGCGGATGCGTGGGCCCGGGCAGCGCCTGCTCGGGCCCGGCCAGGTAGACACGCTCGATGCCGGCGTTGCGGGCCGCCTGCACAATGTCGTCTGCCTCAGCCTGGTAACGCTTGTCGGTGCCGCAGATCACCGCCGCCTTGAACACGCCGAGCCCGCCCACGGCCTTGCCGACGCCGTCGGCGTCGACGGGTCCAGGGTTGACCGCCTCAATGCCGCCGGAGGCCAACAGGTTGGTCGCGAACGTGGTCCGGATGTTGTGCTCGGCCAGTGGGCCCAAGGGCAGCAACAGCACCTGCGGCCGGACACCTTCTCGCGCCAAATAGCCGTCCGACCTGTCGCGCAATGTCTCGAACTCGGCGGCATAGCGCAGCACGTGTCCAACCCGACCCAGGCAATCGCCTTGGGGCAGCGGGGCTTCCGCGAGGTTGGGAAACTCGTTGACGCCAGTGATTGCGATGCGCCGATGCGCGATGTCATCGGCGCGCCGCGCGGCCAGCTCCCCGATCTGGGCGGTCAGGAAGTCATGGGCGTCTACGAAACCGCCGCGGGACTCGATGGACTGCAAACGCTCCCACGCCTGCTCGGCGAGCTGTTCGGTGAGGTCCTCGACGAACCACGATCCGCCCGCGGGATCCAGCACGCGCCCGACGTGTGACTCTTCCAGCAGCAGCAGCTGTGTGTTTCGGGCGATCCGGCGGGCGAAGCTGGTCGCCGTGCCCGGCCAGCCACCGGGGATGGCTACGTCGAATGCGTACACCAGAAGGGTGTCGGCACCGCCGGCACCGGCACCGAACGCCGCCAGCGTGCAGCGCAGCATGTTCACCCAGGGGTCACGCTGGGTCATCATCGGCAGCGAGGTCTCGGCATGGACGACGGTGGCGCCGCCGTCTGGATCGCCCGCGACCTCGGCGACTCGCGCCCAAAGTTGGCGCAGCGCACGCATCTTGGCCAGCGTCATGAATTGGTCGTCGTCGGCGGCGAGCCGGAAGCTGATCTGCCGCAACGCTTGGCCTACCGGCATCCCCGACCCGGTGAGCGCCCGCAGGTAGGCCACCGCAGCGCCGATGGCAGCTGCCAGCTCCCAGGCCGCGGTCGCGCCCAGGTTGTGGAAGGCGGGCCCGTCGACGGTGATCGCCCGCACTCCCGGCATTGCGGCCGCCCGGGCAGCGACTGCGACGACGTCCTCGATCGCCGGCGCAGGACGATTGCTCAGCGTCGCCGTCAGCGGGTCTGCGGCCAGGTCGACCGACACCGTGCCGCGCTGGTCGGCTTCCACCCGGTCCGCCAGCCGCAGCATGACGTCGGCGGCAGCGACATAGTCGGATCCCGCGTCGAGGATGACCGGCGCCATGCTCAGGTACACACCTTCGAGCAGGTTTTCCAGCTGCCCGGGAGCCACCCCGGACTCTCCTACCCGGATCAGCAGCGCGCTGGCCCCGTCGTTGAGTGCGGCCAGCACCGCCGCATTGACGTCGCCCGGTGCCTGACCCGGCAAGGGGAAGGCCTCGACGACTTTCCAGCCCGACTTGACGTCGCGCGACGCATCGCCGCCCCGCACGAACGGCCATTGACCCGGCAGCGGCGGCTCGGGCAGCTCGTCGAGCGCGGTGTAGAGCGGCCTGATGGCGAACCCGTCGTAGGTCGGTGTCTCGAGCCGCTGCTCGGGTCGGTCGCCCAACTCGGCAGGGTCCTTGCGGGTGCTCTTCGAGAGCACACCGGCGACTGCGCTGCGCCAGCGTTCGCGAACCTGTTCCAGGTCGGCGCGCTCGGGTACGTCAATGGACACCGACTGCTCCTGTTTCCGCAGCGAAACGCAGCGCTTTGTTCGGGTTGCCTGGGGTTGCATTTGGTAATGCGACTTACTAATCAGGCTAATTGATGGAGCTAGTCGCTAAAAAGCAGCGCTGCCGTGGTGAAACGCCGACTAATGCGAAACGAGTTATTCAGATCGGCCCCGTACCCTAGAAAACGTGACGAGCCCCGCCACCTCGAAAACCGTCGATACCCTGCGCAGTCTTGCCAACGGGGTGGGCGCCGCCGCGCGCCAGTTGTCGCCGGTGCGGACGGCGGCGACAGTGGGCGTTATCACAGTCCTCGTCGCGGTGGCGCTGTTGGTCAAGCTGCCCACCGCGGTGCAATTGCGCGATTGGGCCCAGTCGGTGGGTCCGTGGTTTCCGCTGGCGTTCCTGGCCGCGCAGATCGTCGTCACGGTAGTGCCGATCCCCCGCACCGCGTTCACCCTGGCCGCGGGCTTGTTGTTCGGTCCATTGTTTGGAGTGTTGATCGCCGTGGTCGGCAGCACCGCGAGTGCGGTGCTCGCGTTTCTGCTGGTGCGTGCCGCCGGGTGGCGGCTGAACCGGCTGATCCGCCACCACGCGGTGGACCGGCTGGACCAACGGCTGCGGGAGCGGGGCTGGCAGGCCATCTTGTCGTTGCGGCTGATTCCCGCCGTCCCGTTTTCGCCGCTCAACTATGCCGCCGGGGCCTCGGCCGTACGGCTGCTGCCCTACACGTTGGCGACGCTGGCCGGTGTGCTGCCCGGCACCGCCGCGGTCGTCATCTTGGGCGACGCGCTTACCGGTGACGTCAGCCCGCTGCTGATCCTGGTGTCGCTGTGCACCGCCGTCTTAGGGCTGACCGGCCTGATCTACGAGGTCCGCCACTACCGCCAGCACCACCCCAAGCGGTCACACAACCAGCCCCATGAGACGCGCGAGCCGGCGATCACTCACTGAGCCACCTTGCTGCTGTCCGACGCCCGCCGTGCCGGGCGGCTCGTCGCCGACATGCTCGATCTGAGCCGGATCGACGCCGGGCTCGCCCTCGACCTTCGCGATACGGACCTGGGCGCCGTGGTCGCCGCCGAAGCCGACCGGACCGCGATGCTGGCGCCGCAGGTCAGCGTCGTCCGCACTGGCCCGGCCGCGCTGACCATCAACGCGGACCCGACCCGGGTCGCGCAGATTCTGTCGAACCTGCTCGACAATGCCCGCAAACACACCCCGGCCGGCGGGTCCATCACCGTCGACCTGAGCGGCGGTGAGGACATTGCGGAAGTGACCGTCACCGACACGGGACCGGGGGTTCCCGACGACCAGCGTGACCACATCTTCGATCGGCTGGTGCGCCTCGATGCCGGGCGCGCGCGCGACCACGGCGGCGCCGGGCTGGGCTTGGCGATCGCGCGAGGGCTGGCCCGGGCCCACGGGGGCGAGCTGGAATGTCTGCCGCACGACGGCGGGGCGCAATTTCGGCTCAGGCTGCCCTAGCGGTGGGCCCGGCGGCAGCGGCTGTGCCGCGGGGCCGGCGGTGGTGTCGGGACTGATCCGGCGGCCTCGTCGGGGCGCCGCTCATGACCGCTGCGGCTGCAGGCGATAGCCGATGCCGCGGACAGTGTGCAAAATGCGTGGTCCGTGCGCCTCGAGTTTGCGTCGCAAACCGCTGACGTGCACCTGCACCAGGTTGGGATCGTAGGCGTCATAGCCCCATACCGCGTTCAGGATCTGGGCGGCGCTGACGATCCGGCCGCGCTGCGCGACCAGGAAGTCGAGCAGCCGTAACTCGGTGCCGGTCAGCTCCAGGCGGTGTCCGTCCCGCGAGGCGACGCCGGCGTCGACGTCGAGCATCAGGTCGCCCAGTTGAACCACCTGCGGCAGCCGGCCCCGCCGGCGCAGCACCGCGCCTACTCGCGACACCAGTTCGGCGAGCTCGAAGGGCTTGACGACATAGTCGTCGGCGCCGCCGTCGAGATCGCGCAGCCGGTCCGGCAACCCGTCTCGCGCGGTGATCAATACGATGCCGATGTCGCCCCATTCGCGGATGACGTCGAGCAGCGAGAACCCGTCGCGTCCGGGCAACATCACGTCGAGCACCACCAAGTCGGGCCGCAGACCGTCCAGAACTTCTTCCAGCCCTTCGCCGTCGCAGCGGGTGTCGGTGTGGTACCCGACGTCGGCCAACGCCTCGCTGACCATTTCGCGGATCGTCTCGGAGTCCTCGACAACCAGGACGCGCGGGGTGCCGACGCTGAACTGGCCGGCCCGGCCCGCCACCGAACGACTACCGGTATGCCCCGGGCGCGAACAATCGGTCATGGCCCCATTGTTAACGCGCCGTTCTGAGATCAGGCTTAAGGAAGCAATGTCCCTCCAAAGTCCTGTCGATCCGATCCCGCCGACGTGGGGAGCCACATGACCTCCGAGCAGACCGTTGACCCGCCACCGCAACCGCCGCAACCACCTGCGCCCCCGCCCGCCCGCCGCTATTCCGCCGCCGTGGTGATCGGCGCCGCGCTGGGAGGTTTGGCGGTCGGCGAGGACGGGATGTAACTGACCAGCGGCGTCGACATCGGCGCCGGATACGGCGGGGGTGGGAACTCGACGCGGACCTTCCAGGTGGGTCCGGTGACGGCGAACACGGCAAGCGCGCCGACCGCCGTTGTT
>NZ_LZIJ01000115.1 GCF_001667115.1 Mycobacterium sp. 852002-51163_SCH5372311
CACCTCATGGGCTACACCTTCAAGGACTACGACAAGGCAAGCCGCTGGACGTGGAAATTCTTGCGGGACAGCACCGCTGAGCAAGTCCGCGCAATTGCCAACTACGCGCTGGAGGCCGACAACCGTCTGACAACCGGGACGATCTTGCAGCGGCTGTTTGACCCAACGCAGATAGCAAACGAGTGGTCGCACCCGGTGTATGGCCTGTACAACGGTGACACCATGGTTCCACCGGCCTATCTCGGCAAGCAGTTTGCGGCGGCACACCAGCACTACCTCGTTTCCGGTAGCGCCACCATTGATTCCGGAGACCTCGAAACTGCCGTTCGCCATGTGACCGAGCACGGTTTCGGCACTGAATCAAACTCACGGCTGTTGGCGCTGATGAACCCGGCACAGGCGGAAGTGGTGTCAACCTTCAAAGCTGGCGAAGAAAACGCCAGCGGCATTATTGCCAAACACGACTACATTCCGTCCGCTGGCGCTCCGGCCTACTTGCAACCGGAAAATATCGTGGGTCAGGTTGCGCCGGAGTCCTACAACGGTCTGAAGGTGCAGGGTAGCTACGGCGAAACCTGGATTATCCAAAGCGATTTCATTCCGGAAGACTACTTGGCGGTTGTTGCCACCTATGGAGCTAACAGCCCTGACAACGCCATCGGGTTCAGACAGCACCCTCAGCGTCAGTACCAGGGTCTAAGAAATATCCCGGGTATCGGCCCATTTCCATTGCAGGATAGCTTTTTCCAGCGCAGCTTCGGTGTTGGCGTGCGCCGTCGCGGCCAGGCCTGCCTCACGCAGATCAAGGCCAGCGGTTCCTATGACGTGCCGGTGATCCCGAAGTGACGCCTCTAGATTGGCTGCAGACCAATCTGACTGCAGTGGTGGTCGCGGTAGCTCAGGCCGGTGCCACCCTGGCCGGCTCAACTGCTGAAACCAATGTGTCTCAGTCCCATTACTACTCTTGGAGCCGGTTCACAAGATGAGTAGAAGCGGAGCCGACGCGTCCGGTCTCGGTGACCAGCTTGCGCGCAACCTCGCGTATCTGGAAAACGGCGATACCGGCGCTAGCGAGTTCAGTTGGGCCGATGGCCT
>NZ_LZIJ01000116.1 GCF_001667115.1 Mycobacterium sp. 852002-51163_SCH5372311
GCGCATCCGGCGACAAATCGGTGGCGGCGCTGCCCAGCAGGGCGCCGGCGGCCCGGATCACCGTGTCCAGCACCGGCGCGCCAGCACCGCTGCGACGCAGCTCGCTCAACTCATTGGCCTGGCCTTCGGCCAGCTCGGCGTACAACTGCTCCAGCCGCTCGCCGTAGTGCTGCTTGAGCTTCGGCCACGCCAGCTTGCGGATCCCGGTCAGCAGACCATTCTCCAGCGTGAACGGCGTGGTCTCGATGATGAAGTCGCGCGGCACTTCGTACGACTGCAGCCCGGCCTCTCTGGCGACGTCCTGCAGCGACTCGGCGATCGCTTGCTTCGACGCGTTCTCGTCGGTCGGCACCACAACGGCCAACAAGTACGGGTGCGCGCTGTTGCCGTAGACGTAGATCTGGCGGACCAGCGGGCTGTTGCCGAAAACCGCCTCCAGCTTCGCGACGGTGACGAACTCGCCCTGCGCGAGCTTCAGCACGTTGTTGCGGCGGTCCACGTACACCAGCCGGCCGGGAGCGACCTCGGCGACGACGTCCCCGGTCCGGTAGTAGCCGTCTTCGTCGAACACGCCCGCGGTGACCTCGGGCCGCTTGTAGTAGCCGGGGAACATGTTTTCCGTCTTGAGCAGCAGCTCGCCGCGTGGGTGCGGCCGGTCGGTGGCGAAGTAGCCCAGGTCCGGAACGTCGGCCAGCTTGTAGTCGATCACCGGCGGACTTTGCACCGCGCCGTCGAACAAGACCATCCCGGCCTCGGTGGAGCCGTAGCCGTCCAGCAGATGCATCTCGAGCAGGGATTCGACCCACGCCTTCAGGTCGGGCGACGTGGGCGCCGAGCCGGTCATCGCGAAGATGAACCGGCCGCCCAAAAGGTACTGGCGTTGCTCGTCCAGGACCTCGGCTTCGGCGGCCGCGCGGTCGTATCCCTCGGCCACCCGGCGCTCGACTTGGCGCTGGTATTCGCCGTACAGCGTCTCCCAGATGCGGGGCACGAAGTTCAGCTCGGTGGGCCGCACCAGCTCCAGGTCCTCCAGCAGCGTCGACAGGTCGCTCTTTGCCGCGAAGTACGCCGTGCCGCCGTTGCCCAGCGTGCCGTAGAGGATGCCGCGTCCCATGACGTGGCTCATCGGCATGAAGTTCAGCGTGATCGACGCGGCGGTTTCGCCGAACCAGTTCCTGCTCGACCGGCACCACATCTTGCCGACATTGCTCTGCGGATACATCGCACCCTTGGGCGCGCCGGTGCTGCCGGAGGTGTAGATCAGCAGCGCCAACGGGTCGCCGTCGGGAACCGCGACCGGCTCAGAAACCGCCGGCAGCCGCTTCCCGCGGTCGAGCACCTCGGCCAGGGTTTCGACGCTCACGCCGGTGTCCGCCAGGCGTGCCCGGGCGGCATCGATGGCCTCGCGCTGGTCGTCGACCTCGGAGTAGTGGTCGAACACCAGGAGCTTGGCCGGCGCGGGCCCGGTGCGGATCAGCTCGACGGCGTCGGGCAGCTGGTTCACGCTCGCGGCGATGATTCGGGGCTCGGTCTCGGCGACAATCGGCTGCAGCTGCGCGAGGGCCGCACTGGTCTGCAGCGGAACGGACACGGCGCCGGTCTTGGCCAGTGCCACGTCGATGGTGGTGAAGTCGACGCTGTTGAAGCCCAGCACGGCGACGCAGTCGCCGGCGCGCATGCCGTCATCGGTCAGGGCGCGCGCCAGGGCACCGACTCGCTCGTCCAGCTCGCGGTAGGTGAGGGTCTCGAAGCGGGGGAGCACCTCCAAAACGGTGCGTCCGGTCTTCGGGTCCTTGACGAACTCCACCACGCGCTGGCCCAGGGCCGGGCGGTCGGCGTAACCCTCCAGCACGGTCTGGATGATCTGCGGCAGTCTCAGCCCGGGCTGCTGTGCGGCCGCGGCGACCGCGGGGTCGGGTCTGGCTGCGGCGAACTGCGGGTCGTTGGCGGTCAGGTCTTCAACGCGGCGCTCGAGCCGCTCGTCAGTAGTAGTCGACATGGCAGTTCCTAGCGATTGCTGAGAAATCGGAGTGCGTGCGCCACGCTGCGCTGACGAAATAGAACGTTACTCAAGCTAATGGTATTCCTCGATAGTGGGACCCTGCCAATCGCCTGTGAAATCGGCCACCGGCGACTTCGCCGAACGTGTTACCAGGGCGGGAAACTGGCGAAAACTCGCCCTGAGAACACGCTCGGCGCAGTTCAGAGGTCGGCGAGCAGCCCGGCCATGATGTCGAGGCCCTCGGTCAGTAGCTCGTCGCTGATGATCAGCGGTGGCAGCAGCCGGATGACGTTGCCGAACATGCCGCACGTCAAGACGATGACGCCGGCGGCGTGGGTTGCGGTGGCCAGTTTCAAGGTCAATTCCGGGTCGGGGTCGGCGGTTCCGGACTTCACCAACTCGATGGCGATCATCGCGCCGCGACCGCGCACGTCACCAATCCGGTCATCGGCGGCCTGCAGACGTGTCAGCCGGTCCATCATCAGCCGTTCGATCTCCTGAGCACGCTCGACCAGGCCGTCGCGTTCGATGGTCTCGATGGTGGCCAGGGCCGCCGCGCAGCACACGGGGTTGCCGCCGAAGGTGCCCCCCAGGCCACTGGGGTGCGGGGCGTCCATGATCTCGGCCCGGCCGGTCACCGCCGACAGCGGCAACCCGTCGGCGATTCCCTTGGCGATGACAATCAGGTCGGGCTCGATCCCTTCGTGCTCGCAGGCGAACATCGCGCCGCTGCGCGCCAGCCCCGTCTGCACCTCGTCGGCGACGAACACCACATTGTTGTTGCGGCACCAGTCGAGCAGGGCGGGCAGGAAGCCCTCGGCCGGAACGATGAAGCCGCCCTCGCCCTGTATCGGCTCGATGATGACCGCGGCCAGATTGTCGGCGCCCACCTGCTTTTCGATGAAACTGATGGTCCGGGCGGCGGCCAGTTCGCCGTCGGTGGCCAGCTCCTTGTCGAGCAGGCCGTCCCGGTACGGGTAGGACAGCGGGGCCCGGTAGATCTCCGGTGCGAACGGGCCGAACCCGCTCTTGTAGGGCATGGACTTGGCGGTCAGCGCCATCGCCAGGTTGGTGCGGCCGTGATAGGCGTGGTCGAACGCCACCACCGCAGTCTTGTGGGTATAGGCACGGGCGGCCTTGATGGCGTTCTCGACCGCCTCGGCCCCAGAGTTGAACAGCACCGAACGCTTCTCGCCGCTGCCCGGAGTGATCCGGTTGAGCTCCTCGGCGACGGCAATGTATTCCTCGTAGGGCGTCACCATGAAGCAGGTGTGGGTGAACTCTGCGACCTGTTCGCGGACCGCGTCCACCACCCGGGGCGCGGAATTGCCGATCGTGGTCACGGCGATACCCGAGCCCAGATCGATCAACCGGTTGCCGTCGACGTCTTCGAGGATGCCGCCGGCAGCGCGGGCCACGAACACCGGCATGGTGACCCCCACGCCGTGCGACACCGCCGCCACTCGGCGTTTGGTCAGTTCCAGCGATGCGGGACCGGGGATTTCGGTGACCAGATGGCGAGTCTGCTCAAGGCTGGCCACTAAATCCTCCTTACCGCGGGCACGCCCGCTGCCTGCAAAGAAAACGCACACAAAGCCTAGCCGTTGGGCAGGGTTCCCGGCGGTCCGCAGCGGGCGATCGAGGGCTCGCCGCTGCGCCTGCCAGACTGGACAGGCACACTGGACGGTTGACGAGGTACCGAAAGATAGGCCCCAGATGAATAGCTTGGTTTTGTTCCTCCCGTTCCTGCTCATCATGGGCGGGTTCATGTGGTTCGCGGCGCGCCGCCAGAAGCGCGCGATGCAAGCCACGATCGACTTGCACGACTCTTTGCAGCCCGGGGACCGGGTGCACACCACGTCGGGCCTGGAAGCCACCGTCACCGCGATCACCGACGACACCGTTGACCTCGAAATCGCGCCCGGAGTGGTGACCACCTGGATGAAGCTGGCCGTGCGCGACCGGATCCTGCCGGACGAACCCGATTTCGATGACGCAGACGATCTGGGCGGCGTAGCGGAGGCAGCCGAGAACCCGGCCGACGGCCCCAGTGAGCCTGAAGCGGCGACAACCGAGAGCCGTGCTAGCAAGGAATCCTGACCCAGGGACTCGCCGATAAGGCGCTTGCCCGAAGGGCTAGTGAACGCGACACGTAGTCTTTCCGGAGGCTCTGTCGTGGGCAGTAACTGATTCGCAAGGAGATTCAAGGAACGTGGCATCGTCTTCGGCGCCGGTGCACCCTGCCCGCTACCTGTCGGTGTTCCTGATCATGCTCGTCTTGGTCTACCTGCTGGTGTTTCTCACCGGAAACAAGAAGGCCGCCCCGAAGCTCGGTATCGACCTGCAGGGCGGTACCCGCGTCACACTGACCGCACGCACGCCGGACGGCTCCCGCCCCAGCCGTGAGTCGCTGGCACAGGCGCAGCAGATCATCAGCGCGCGAGTCAACGGGCTTGGCGTCTCCGGTTCCGAGGTCGTCGTCGACGGCGACAACCTGATCATCACGGTGCCCGGCACCAACGGCAACGAGGCTCGCAACCTGGGACAGACCGCGCGCCTGTACATCCGGCCGGTTACCCAGGCCGTTCCGGTGCAGCCCAAGGAACCGCCGAAGCCCAAGCCTGTTAGCCCGGTGCCCGGTGGTCAGCCGCCGCCGGGCGAGCAGCCCCCGCGCGGGCAACCCGGCGGCCAACCCGCGCCGACCGGTGCTCCCGCACCAGCGCCTGCGCCGGCGCCGCAACCGCGGCCCTATCCGCAAGACCCCACGCCGCCGCCCAGCCCGAACCCAGCACCGGCATCGAGCCCCGCCCCGGCGCCTGGTTCCCCGACTCCGGCGCCCACCGGCGGAGCACCGGCGACGGCGGAGCCGCCACCGGGTCAGGCGCCCGGTGAGGCGCCCGCGCCGCCTGATCCCCGTAAGGAACTCGCCGAGCGCATCCAGCAGATGAAGGAATTCAGGCAGAGCAGCAACCCGTACATACAGATGGTTGCCATGCGATACGTGGCCGCCCACTGCGGCAACGACGACATCCTGGCCGGCAACGACGATCCGAAGCAGCCGCTGGTGACGTGTTCGACCGACCACAAACAGGTGTATCTGCTGGCCCCGTCGATCATCAGCGGCGATCAGATCCAGGATGCGAGCTCGAGCATGAACCAGCGCGGCCTGGGCTACGTCGTCGATCTGCAATTCAAGCCCGCCGCAGCGGCTACCTGGGCTGACTTCACCACCAAGAACGTCGGCACGCAGACCGCGTTCACCCTGGACTCCCAGGTCGTCAGCGCGCCGGTGATCCAGGAGGCGATCCCCGGCGGACGGACCCAGATCAACGGTGGTGATCCGCCGTTCACCGCCTCGACGGCGAAGCAACTGGCCAACGTGCTGAAATACGGGTCGCTGCCGCTGTCCTTCGAGGCGTCGGAAGCCCAAACCGTATCGGCCACACTGGGATTGACGTCCCTGCGGGCAGGCCTGATCGCAGGCGGCATCGGTTTGATCCTGGTGCTGTTGTACTCGTTGGCGTATTACCGGGTGCTCGGTCTGCTCACGGCCCTGTCGCTGATAGCTTCCGGCGCAATGGTTTTCGCAATCCTGGTGCTGCTGGGCCGGTATATCAACTACACCCTGGACCTGGCCGGCATAGCGGGTCTTATCATCGGTATCGGCACCACAGCGGACTCATTCGTCGTCTTCTTCGAACGCATCAAAGACGAAATCCGCGAAGGCCGTTCGTTCCGGTCGGCGGTTCCCCGCGGTTGGACGCGGGCGCGCAAGACCATCGTGTCGGGCAACGCCGTCACCTTCCTTGCCGCCGCGGTGCTGTACTTCCTGGCGATCGGCGAAGTGAAGGGATTCGCCTTCACCCTGGGTCTGACCACGATCCTCGACCTGGTGGTGGTTTTCTTGGTGACCTGGCCGCTGGTGTACCTGGCCTCAAAGTCGTCGACGCTGTCGAAACCGGCGTACAACGGCCTGGGCGCAGTGCAGCAAGTTGCCCGCGAACGCCGGGCTTCCGGCCGATCGACCGAACGGGTGTGACGGATGGCAGCTGACCCGAACAAGAAAGCAACCGGCGCGTCGCCAGAAAAGGCCACCCAGGAGGCTGCTACACCAGCCGAGCAACCGGTCAAGAAACCGGCCGCGAAGAAACCCGCCGGCAAGAAACCCGCCGCGAAAAAGGCCACATCGAAGCCCTCCGACCCCGACCAAACCGTCGTCGCGCCGGTCGAAATCACCGAATCCACCGCAGTCGTCCCCGAATCGACTTCCGCCCAAGCAGCCACTCAGCCGCCACACCACAGCCTGCTGTCGCGGCTTTACACGGGAACCGGCGCTTTCGAGGTCGTCGGGCGGCGCCGGCTCTGGTACGGCGTCAGCGGTGCGATCGTCGCTGTCGCCATCGTCAGCATCTTGCTGCGCGGCTTCACGTTCGGGATCGATTTCAACGGCGGCACCAAGGTGTCAATGCCCGTCGCGGGTGGGTCCGGCACCATCCAGACCACCCAGGTGCAGGATGTCTTCCGGAAGACGATCGGCCGTGACGCCGAATCGGTCGTCATCGTCGGCAGCGGCTCGTCCGCGACCGTCCAAATCCGTTCGGAGACCCTGTCCAACGACCAGACGGCGAAGCTGAAAACCGCGTTGTTCGACAGGTTCCAGCCCAAGGGCGCCGACGGGAAGCCCAGCAAGCAGGCAATCAGCGACTCGGCCGTGTCGGAGACCTGGGGCGGTCAGATCACCAAAAAGGCGCTGATCGCGCTGGTCGTGTTCCTGGCGCTGGTCAGCGTCTACATCACCGTGCGCTACGAGCGCTACATGGCGATCTCCGCGCTGACGACCATGCTCTTCGACCTGACCGTCACCGCCGGCGTGTACTCACTGGTGGGATTCGAGGTCAGCCCGGCCACGGTCATCGGCCTGCTGACAATCCTCGGCTTCTCGCTCTACGACACCGTCATCGTGTTCGACAAGGTCGAGGAGAACACCCACGGATTCCAGCACACCACCCGGCGCACCTTCGCCGAGCAGGCCAACCTGGCGATCAACCAGACGTTCATGCGGTCCATCAACACCAGCCTGATCTCGGTCTTGCCGATCCTGGCGCTGATGGTGGTCGCGGTATGGCTGCTGGGCGTGGGCACGCTGAAGGACCTGGCGCTGGTGCAGCTGGTCGGCATCCTGGTGGGCACCTACTCGTCGATCTTCTTCGCCACCCCGCTGCTGGTCACCCTTCGTGAACGAACCGAACTGGTCCGCACCCACAGCCGCCGGGTCGCCCGACGGCGAGGCCCTGGTTCGTCGACCGCCAGCACCGAACCGCCGGACCAAACCGACACCGATAAAACGGAGCAGCAGACAAAACCCGCTGCCGATGACGACGCAGCGGAGGAGACCAGCGAGATGGTCACCCAGCCCGCCGCCACCAAGGCCGCGGCATCGAACAAGCCGGCGCCTGGGGCGCGGCCGGTGCGGCCCACCGGTACCCGGCGTCCGACCGGCAAGCGAAACGCTGGCCGGCGTTAGGCAGGGCTAGTGGCGATGGCCGGTTACCGGTGGACACTCGTTGGTCTGACGGCGACGCTGACGGCAGCTTTCACGATGACCGCGTGTTCCGGCGGCGCTGCCGGCCACATCGACTACGTGGTCGACGGCTCGCTGATCACCTACAACACCAACACCGTCGTCGGTGGCGCCTCGGCCGGCGCACAGGCATTCGCCCGCACGCTCACCGGCTTCAGTTATCACGGCCCCGACGGACAGGTCGTTGCCGACCACGATTTCGGTACCGTCTCGGTCGTGGGGGGCGCGCCGCTGGTGCTCGACTATCAGATCGCCGACAACGCCGTCTACTCCGACGGCAAGCCGGTGACCTGCGACGACATGGTGCTCACCTGGGCGGCTCAATCCGGCAAGTTCCCCGCCTTCGAAGCCGCCAGCCAGGCCGGCTACGTCGACATCGCCAACATCGAGTGCATTCCCGGGCAGAAGAAGGCCCGAGTGTCGTTCATCCCGGACCGCAGCGTGGTCGACTACGCGCAGCTGTTCACCGCGACCGCGATGATGCCGTCGCACGTCATCGCCGATCAACTGAAGATCGACGTGACGGCGGCGCTGCTGGGCAACAAAATTCAGCTGGTCAACGAGATCGCCAAGCTGTGGAACACCATCTGGGACCTCAAGCCCGGTGTCGACCTCAAGCGTTTCCCGTCGTCGGGCCCGTACAAGATCGAATCCGTCCTGGACGCAGGCACCGTGGTGCTCACTGCCAACGATCGCTGGTGGGGCCCCAAGGCGGTCACCAAGCGGATCACCGTGCGATCGCAGGGAGCCGACATCCAGGACCGGGTCAACCACCGGAATGTGGACGTGGTCGACGTCGCGGCCGGTTCGTCGGGATCGCTGGCCACCCCGGACAACTACGAGCGCACCGATTCACCCGCGGCCGGCATCGAGCAGCTGATCTTCGCGCTGCAGGGACCGCTTGCGCTGGCTCGTGAGCGCCGCGCACTGGCGCTGTGCACTCCGCGCGACGTGATCGCCAGGGACGCAGGGGTGCCGATCGCCAACTCGCGGTTGGCCCCGGTAACCGACGACGCCATCAGCCAGGCCGACGGGGCCGCGCAGGCCGGCCAATTCAGCAAGGCCGATCCGGTCGCCGCTCGCAATGCCCTTAATGGTGCGCCGCTGACGGTGCGGATCGGCTATCAGGGGCCCAACGCGCGGTTGGCGGCCTCGGTCGGCGCGATCGTCAAATCCTGTGCCGCCGCTGGCATCACCGTCACCGGGGTCACCGTCGACTCCCCGGGCCCGCAGGCCCTGCGGGACGGGAAGATCGACGTGCTGCTGGCCAGCACCGGCGGAGCCACCGGCAGCGGATCCAGCGGATCTTCGGCGATCGACGCCTACACCCTGCACAGCGGCAACGGCAACAACCTGTCCGGCTATGCCAACCCCCAGATCGACGGCAACATCAACGCGCTGGCGGTGTCCGCTGACCCGGCCGAGCGGGTCAGGCTGTTGACCGAGAGCGCGCCGATACTGTGGGGCGACATGCCGACGTTGCCGCTGTACCGTCAGCAGCGCACGCTGTTGATGTCGAAGAAGATGTATGCGGTGAGCAAGAACCCGACCCGCTGGGGTGCCGGCTGGAACATGGACCGATGGGCCCTGATGCAGTGAGGGTGCGGTGACGGGTGTTCCGGTGGTTCCAGTTGCGCAGGTCATCGCCTCGCTGACCCGCGACGTCGCGGACTTTCCGCAGCCTGGCGTGCAGTTCAAGGACCTCACCCCACTGTTCGTCGACCGGGACGGCATGGCCGCGGTGACCGACGCGCTGGCCGCCATCGCATCCGAAGCCGACTTGGTGGCCGGCATCGAATCCCGGGGGTCACTGGTGGCGGCGGCCACCGCCGCCCGGCTGGGCACCGGTGTGCTTTCCATCCGTAAAAGCGGCAAGCTGCCGCCGCCGGTGCTCAGCGAGCACTACACCAGGGAGTACGGCGACGCCGCGATGGAGATCCCCGCCGACGGCCTCGACCTGCAGGGCCGCACCATCGTGATCATCGACGACGTGTTGGCTACCGGCGGCACTTTGGGCGCGGCGCGGCGGTTGCTCGAGCGCATCGGGATGAACGTGCTCGGGGCCGCGGTGCTTGTCGAACTTTCAGCGCTGGGTGGCCGGGAGGCGCTCGCGCCCATGCGCGTGCACAGCTTGAGTATCGCCTAGGCGGCGCGTCTGAGCGTCACCGCCGAGATCGACGCTGGCGCGGCATCTACTCGGACTTTTCAACGCTTCCGTCGATCTCGGATACTCGAGTGGCGCGGGGCCATGAGGTTCAGCGATATCCTCGAAGGGCGAAGCGACTTTCGGAGGTTTGACGTGGCGGACGATCAGAGCACGGCGCAAGCCGTTGCTGCGCCGCCCGCGGAACCTGCCGACGAAGCGGTTGTGGAGCCCGTCACCGAAACGCCCGAAACACCCGAAACGCCCGAGCCGCCGGTAGAGACGCTCAAAACCACCAGCAGCGCGTCCCGGCGCGTACGGGCCCGGCTGGCCCGGCGGATGACGGCACGCAGCGGCGCCATCAATCCCGTCCTCGAGCCGCTGGTGGCGGTGCACCGGGAGATCTACCCCAAGGCCAACCTGTCGCTGCTGCAGCGGGCGTTCGAGGTCGCCGACCAGCGACACGCCACCCAGTTGCGCCATTCCGGCGATCCCTACATCACCCACCCCCTGGCCGTCGCCAACATCCTGGCCGAGTTGGGCATGGACACCACCACACTGGTCGCCGCGCTGTTGCACGACACCGTCGAGGACACCGGGTACACGCTCGAGGCTTTGAGCGAGGAATTCGGCGAAGAGGTGGGCCATCTCGTCGACGGCGTGACCAAGCTGGATCGCGTCGTGCTGGGCAGCGCCGCCGAGGGCGAGACCATCCGCAAGATGATCACCGCGATGGCCCGCGATCCGCGGGTGCTGGTGATCAAGGTGGCCGACCGGCTGCACAACATGCGCACCATGCGCTTCCTGCCGCCGGAGAAGCAGGCGCGCAAGGCCCGCGAGACGCTGGAAGTCATTGCGCCCCTGGCTCATCGGCTGGGTATGGCCAGCGTCAAGTGGGAGCTGGAGGATCTGTCGTTCGCGATCCTGCATCCCAAGAAGTACGAGGAGATCGTGCGGCTCGTCGCCGGGCGCGCCCCGTCCCGCGACACCTACCTGACCAAGGTGCGCACCGAGATCGTCAACACCCTCAACGCATCGAAGATCAAGGCGACGGTGGAGGGGCGTCCGAAGCACTACTGGTCGATCTATCAGAAGATGATCGTCAAGGGCCGCGACTTCGACGACATTCACGACCTGGTCGGCATCCGCATTCTGTGCGACGAGATCCGGGACTGTTATGCCGCTGTGGGCGTGGTGCATTCGCTGTGGCAGCCGATGGCCGGGCGGTTCAAGGACTACATCGCCCAGCCTCGATACGGGGTCTACCAGTCGCTGCACACCACTGTCGTCGGGCCGGAAGGCAAACCGCTGGAGGTGCAGATCCGCACCCGCGACATGCACCGCACCGCCGAATACGGCATCGCCGCGCACTGGCGTTACAAGGAAGCCAAGGGCCGCAACGGCGTTCCGCATCCCCATGCCGCCGCCGAGATCGACGACATGGCCTGGATGCGTCAGCTGCTCGACTGGCAGCGGGAGGCCGCCGACCCGGGTGAGTTCCTGGAGTCGTTGCGTTACGACCTTGCGGTGCAAGAGATTTTCGTGTTCACCCCCAAGGGTGACGTCATCACGCTGCCCAACGGGTCCACGCCGGTGGACTTCGCCTACGCCGTGCACACCGAGGTCGGACACCGCTGCATCGGCGCCAGGGTCAACGGCCGGCTGGTGGCGCTGGAACGCAAGCTGGAAAACGGGGAAGTCGTAGAGGTTTTCACGTCGAAGGCGCCCAATGCCGGGCCGTCGCGGGACTGGCAGCAGTTCGTGGTGTCGCCGCGGGCCAAGACGAAGATCCGGCAGTGGTTCGCCAAGGAGCGGCGCGAGGAGGCACTGGAGGCAGGTAAGGATGTCATGGCCCGCGAGGTACGGCGGGGCGGACTTCCCTTGCAGCGCTTGGTTAATGCCGAATCCATGGGGGCTGTCGCCCGGGAGCTGCACTACACCGACGTGTCGGCGCTCTACACCGCGATAGGCGAAGGACACGTGTCGGCCCGGCACGTCGCGCAGCGGCTGCTGGCCGAGCTCGGCGGCATCGACCAGGCCGAAGAGGAACTGGCCGAGCGGTCCACGCCGGCGACCATGCTGCGCCGCCCGCGCAGCAACGAAGACGTGGGAGTTTCGGTGCCCGGGGCACCGGGCGTGCTGACCAAGCTTGCCAAGTGCTGCACGCCGGTGCCCGGCGACCAGATCATGGGCTTCGTCACGCGTGGCGGGGGTGTCAGCGTGCACCGCACCGATTGCACCAACGCCGCGTCGTTGCAGCAGCAGGCCGAACGGATCATCGAGGTGCTCTGGGCGCCGTCGCCGTCGTCGGTGTTCCTGGTGGCGATTCAGGTGGAGGCGCTCGACCGCCACCGCTTGCTCTCCGACGTGACCCGCGTGCTGGCCGACGAGAAGGTGAACATCCTGTCCGCCTCGGTGACCACTTCCGGTGACCGGGTGGCGATCAGCCGGTTCACCTTCGAGATGGGCGACCCCAAGCACCTCGGGCATCTGCTCAACGTCGTCCGAAACGTGGAAGGCGTCTACGACGTTTACCGGGTCACGTCGGCGGCCTAATTGGCATCGAGTCTGCACTGACGGCACCGAGACTGCACTCAGGGCGCCCAATGAGGCGCTTGGCATAGCCCTCAGCGCAGGCTCGGTAGCCTTCGAAACTCGGTCGTCATTCCATGCGCACCGACTTGATCTTCACCGGGGTGACCGCGATTCCGTCCTCACGGCCCCCCACGACGCCGGCCTTGGCGACATTGTCGATCGTCGTCAGGCCCGTCGGGTCGATTCTGCCGAAAACCGTGTACTGCGGCGGTAACTGGGAGTCGCGATAGACCAGGAAGAACTGGCTGCCGTTGGTGTTCGGCTCGGTGTTCCACATCGCCAGCGTCCCACGGGGATACAGCACCGGCTGGTGCAGCGCCGGATCGCCGGATTCGTACTGGTTGGTGGGATATTCGTCGTTGAAGTGGTAGCCGGGGCCACCGGTGCCGTCGCTGTTGGGGGCGCCGCATTGCAGCGTGCCGAGGGTCGGCGAGGTGGTCAGTCGCAGGCACTGCGTGCCGTCGAAGAACCCTTGCTGCGCCAAGCTGAGGAAGCTGTTCACCGTACACGGCGACTTTCCGTTGTCGAGACTCAAGCTGATGTCGCCCTGGTCGGTCACCATGTTGACGTTGACCTCGACCGGGGTGGTGGGCACTTTGCCTGACCGCGGCGGCTTGGCCGGCTTGCTGTCCGGGCTGGGTGCCGGCGGGTACTGGCAGTTTGCACCCAGATCACTGGGAGGGTTGAACGGCGGCAACGGCGGCACGCGCGACGCCGGTGCGGTCGAACCGGCTGTAGCCGTCGACGTCGACGATCCCGTGCTGGGTGCGGCATTGTCGTGGTGCGTCGTGAGGGCAGCGACCAGCGCCACCACCGCGACCACCACAACGCTCGGCCCGGCGACCAGGCCGGTGATCACGAGCGCGGATCGACGCTTCGCTGCCACAGCCGCATCGGGCCTCGGCGGGGTGCGCCGGCCGGGCGTTCGCGGTGCCGGCCCGCTGGGCATGGGTGCGCTGTCCAGTGCCGCTCTTGCCGCGTGGGCGAGTTCCGGAGCGCTCTGGTACCGCTGGGCGGGGTTCTTGGCCATGCCGCGGGCGATCACCTCGTCGAACGCCGGCGGTATGCCCGGCGCCATGGTCGACGGCCGGGGCGGCGGGGTGTCCAGGTGACCACGGAGCTGGTCTTCGATGGTGCTGCCCGGATAGGGACGGCGTCCGGTCAGGCACTCGTAAAGCACGCAGGCCAGCGAATACACGTCGGCGCGCAGATCCGTTGTGCCCCAGAAGCGTTCCGGGGCCATGTAATCCAGGGTCCCCATCGTCTCGCCGCTGTGCGTGAGCGCGGTGTCGGTTGCGGTGCGCGCGATCCCGAAGTCGATGAGGTAGACGAAATCGCGCGCAGCGGCGACCAGGATGTTCGACGGCTTGACGTCGCGGTGCACAAGGCCTGCGCGGTGGGCGCTATCCAGGGCACCCGCAACCTGTTCGACTACCGCGACGGCTTGCGACGGGCTTAGCCGCCCACCTTTCTCGGCGATGTAGGTGACCAGATCGCGGCCCTCGATCAACCGCATGTCGACATAGAGTTGGCCGTTGATCTCGCCGTAGCCATGGATGGGCACGATGTTGGGGTCGTTGAGGCTTGCGGCCGTGCGGGCCTCGCGCCGGAAGCGTTCCTGAAACTCGCGGTCCTCCGCCAAGTGCTGGGGGAGCACCTTGAGAGCCACTACCCGGCCGGTGGTGGTGTCATAAGCGCGGAACACCTGCCCCATACCGCCGTGGCCCAGCACTCCCTGCAATCGGTATCGCCCGAATGAGCCTGGCGTCGCCACTCAACGACCTTAAGCCGTCCGCCACGGCGGGCCGGTGTGGCCCGCTGGGTCGCAAATAAATGCGTCTAGTCGAGTTTGATCGACTTGATGACCACCTCGGTGGCCGGCGCTCCATCTTCACCGCCGTCGACGACACCGCCCTTGGCGATCTTGTCCAGGGTGGCCAGCCCGTCGTCCTGAATCTTTCCGAAGATGGTGTAGTCGGGCGGCAGCACCGAATCCCGGTACACCAGGAAGAACTGGCTGCCGTTGTCGTGCTGATCGCGGCTGTGCGCCATCGCAAGGGTGCCGCGCGGATAGAGCACGGGTTGCTTCACCTTGGGGTCGTCGGGCGGGTACTGGTTGGTCGGGTACTCGTTCTCGAACTGATAGCCCGGGCCGCCGGTGCCGTCGCCCTTCGGGTCGCCGCATTGCAGTACCGCCAGTGCGGGGGACGTGGTCAGCCGGTGGCATTTGGTGCCGTCGAAGTAGCCCTGACCGACCAGACTGGAGAAACTGTTGACAGTGCAAGGGGATTCGGCGCTGATCAGCAGCAGACCGATGTTGCCCTGGTTGGTCACCATGCTGACGCTCACCGGGTTCGGCTCGATGGGCAGCTTCCCCGTCTTCGGGAGCTTGACCGGTTTCGGGGCCTTGTCCTGCGATGGTGGGTATTGACAGTTGGCGCCCAGGTCGGCCGGCGCCTTGTTCGAGGGCAACGGCGGAGCCAGGGCCTTGCTCGGCGCCGCGCTGCTGGGCGCGGTCGAGGCGGTGTTGCTCTTGTGGTCTTTCTTGTTCACCACAACGACGACGACTATCGCGGCAATCACGGCTAAGGCTGCGACCGCGGCAGCACCGATCAACATGAGGCGGCGCCTCTTGGCTTGCTTGGCGCGGCGCTCCAGCTGCCGTTCGAGTTTGCGTTTGGCGGTCGCACGTCGCTGTTGGTTCGTCGGCACGGCCGATATCTTTCCACACCGTTTCGGGAAGGCCCGCTCCGTCGCCGCGGCCGAGGATGGGAAACTGGGAACCGTGTTGATCACCGGATTTCCCGCCGGGTGGCTGGCCTGCAACTGTTACGTGCTGGCCGAAAGGCCGGGAACGGACGCCGTCATCGTGGACCCCGGACAGCGGGCGATGGGCCAGTTGCGACGCATTTTCGACGAGAATCGGCTCACGCCGGCCGCGGTGCTGCTCACGCACGGGCACATCGACCACATGTGGTCCGCCCAGAAGGTCTCCGACACCTTCGGCTGCCCCACCTACATCCATCCCGAGGACCGGTTCATGCTGAGCGACCCCATCTACGGCTTCGGCCCCCGGATGGCGCAGCTTCTCGCCGGCGCGTTCTTCCGTGAGCCCAAACAGGTCGTCGAGCTGGACCGCGACGGCGACAAGATCGACTTGGGCACGGTATCTGTCAACGTCGACCACACCCCCGGACACACCCGTGGATCGGTGTGCTTCCGGGTCCTGCAGGCGGCCGAGACCGGCGCAGACGTCGTGTTCTCCGGCGACACCCTGTTCGAGGGCTCCATCGGTCGCACGGACCTGTTCGGCGGCAGCGGCCGCGACCTGTACAACTCCATCGTCAAAAAACTGTTGGTGCTCGACGACCAGACCGTGGTACTACCCGGGCATGGCAACGCCACCACCATCGGCGCCGAGCGCCGCCTCAACCCCTTCCTCGAAGGCCTGTAGCCGGTGACGCAAGCTTTCTCGGCACCGAAGGGAGTGCCGGACTACGTCCCGCCGGACTCGGCGCAGTTCGTCGCGGTGCGCGACGGCCTCCTGGATGCCGCACGACGGGCCGGTTACGGCCACATCGAACTGCCGATATTCGAAGACACCGCGCTGTTCGCCCGCGGCGTAGGCGAATCCACCGACGTCGTGTCCAAGGAGATGTACACCTTCGCCGACCGCGGCGACCGCTCGGTGACGTTGCGGCCGGAAGGCACCGCCGGAGTGGTGCGCGCCGTGATCGAGCAGGGGCTGGACCGCGGCACGCTGCCCGTGAAGCTGCGTTATTCGGGCCCGTTCTTCCGCTACGAGCGTCCGCAGGCCGGCCGCTACCGCCAGCTGCAGCAGGTCGGGGTCGAGGCGATCGGAGTCGACGACCCAGCACTGGACGCCGAAGTGATCGCCGTCGCCGACGACGGATTTCGGTCGTTGGGCCTCGACGGGTTCCGCTTGGAGATCACCTCGCTGGGCGACGACACATGCCGCCCACAATACCGAGAGTTGTTGCAGGAGTTCTTGTTCGGGCTTGAGCTCGATGAGGACACCCGGCGACGCGTCGAGATCAATCCGCTGCGGGTGCTCGACGACAAACGGCCCGAGGTGCGCGCGCTGACGGCCGATGCGCCGGTGCTGCTGGACCACCTTTCCGACGAGGCCAAGCAGCATTTCGACAGCGTGCTCGCTTACCTGGACGTCTTCGGGATCCCGTATGTGATCAACCCGCGCATGGTGCGCGGGCTGGACTATTACACCAAGACCACATTCGAGTTCGTGCACGACGGCCTGGGTGCGCAATCCGGCATCGGCGGTGGTGGCCGCTACGACGGGCTGATGCGTCAACTCGGCGGACAGGACTTGTCGGGCATCGGATTTGGAATCGGGGTCGACCGGACCCTGCTGGCCCTACGCGCCGAAGGAAAGAGCCCGGGGGAGGTGTCCCGGTGCGACGTGTTCGGTGTGCCGTTGAGCGACACGGCCAAGTTACGGTTGGCGGTGCTGGCGAGGCAGTTGCGTGGTTGCGGCGTCCGCGTCGACCTGGCCTACGGCGACCGCGGTCTCAAGGGCGCGATGCGTGCGGCGGACCGTTCCGGTGCCCGTATCGCGCTGGTCGCCGGAGACCGGGACCTCGAAGCCGGGACGGTCGGGGTGAAGGACCTCGCGACCGGCGATCAGGTTTCGGTGCCTATCGATTCGGTTGTCGCCGAAGTGCTTTCGCGGCTGGGAAGCTAGACGCTCCCGAATTCTGTTCTGTCACTTCGGTTTCAGCGGCTTGATGTCGGTTGGTCGGCATATTCCGACTTCGGGGGCCTGGTCACCGTGAAAGCCTCGGTGGGTGCTATCGAGGATCCTGCCGTGCGATCATGACGAAATGGCGTTCCCGTCACAGACACCTGGTCATCGGTACCAGAAGAAGAAGCTGGCAGCGCTACGCGTTCTCATGGTTATCGCCCTGCTCTGTGCATTCAGCGCCGGGGTAAACGTCACCTTCTACGGTCTTGAACGCGAGAAGGGTGCCGCATCCAGCGTCGTGTGGGTTGGTGTGGCCGTTATTTTGCTGAGCGTGCTCATTGCCGTCGGTTGGTGGATCAGAGCCATCGCGGGGGCCAAGAAGGACAGCGCACTTCGGCAGCGCGGCACCGTTGAGCTGCTGACGGTCGCATCGTCTTATGTTCCCGCGGAGGACGATTACTGGGAGCTAACGAGTGAGATGCAGATCCGCCTCGACAGTGGTCACACGTTGCGCGGGTCCTACTGCGCGACCGTCGAGGACTGGCGTTTGCGCAAACGGCGGCGTGCCTTCACACCTGACGGGGTGGAAATCATCCGGCCGCGGCCCTCGGATGGAATGCTCCCGCATTTCGACGAATGGTTTTGTGTCGGCGCGAGTATGCGGTGCCTATACAACCCGACGAATCCAGACAAAGTGCTTGTGTTCCCCTTTGCCGAGCGGGGTGACCGGATTCGGTACAACGAATTCATTGGTGCCGGATCAGATTATGTGTGGTTCTCCTCGGCGACCTGATGCCAACGCGGTGCTGAGCGGACAAGCGACTCAGAAGCGACGCCCGTCAGTTCTTCTTCAGTTCCTCGGCGAGCATCACGATGATGCCGCTGGGACCGCGGATGTACGTGAGTTTGTAAACGTCCTCATAGGTCGCCACGCCGCGAAGCGGATGGCAGCCGTGTCTTGCCGCTATCTCAAGTGCTTTGTCGATGTCGTCGACTGAGAAAGCGACGCGGTGCATGCCAATCTCGTTAGGACTGGTGGGCTTCGACTCGATCGCTTCGGGGTGGATGTACTCGAAGAGCTCGAGGCGACCGTATCCGTCTGGCGTCTGCAGCATCGCAATGTTGGCGTGATTGCCATCAAGGCCAACGGCAGTGTCGGTCCATTCGCCCCTGACCGTCTCACGGCCGATGACCGTGAGACCGAGGTCGGTGAAGAAGGCGATCGTTGCTTCGAGGTCGCGAACGGCGATGCCGACGTTCTCAAGTTTGATGCCCATGCCTGGGATGCTATCGAGCGGCCGCTGTTGAAGTTTGCATTGGCCGCCCATGGCAAATTCATCCGACCGTTGGCACGGCGTCTCGCCGCGAAGAACGTTGGGAGACAGCCGCTTTCGTGGCGAGTTAACTCGAACCCGCGATATGCAGGCAAACCCGGCAGTTTTCAGTCCCCAGCGGTACTGCTGAATTCGGTTGTGTCACTTGGTTTCAGTGGTTGCGGTTTTGTCCACAGTTGGGCGTTTATCCACAACGGTGGTTTTCGCGGGGGTTGGTGTCACCGGTTCGCCATAAGATTCGAACATGTTTTCGATTGAGGTGCCGGCGGAGGTAACCGCCAAGCTCGACGCCTTCACCACGGCGCTGGCCGGGATGGGCGAGCTGAACCTTGATCACCTGGCGCCCCCGGTGAGGTTGCATGTGCTCGA
>NZ_LZIJ01000117.1 GCF_001667115.1 Mycobacterium sp. 852002-51163_SCH5372311
AGATCGCGGCAGCGCACGAAATCGGCCAACGCCTTCGACGGGGTGTAGCCGGGTTCGGGTGGGGCATCACCGGGATGCACCAAGGGCACCAGCGTGGCCGAGGCGGCCAACTCGGCGAGCAGTTCGGGGGTGATCAACCCATCAGCGCCGACCTGCCAGCCCGCGGCGGGGTCGCCTGGCCCGGCGATGACATGGATCATGACCGGGGAGGCGCCCGGGCGCGCGCCGGCGGCACAATCGGCCCGCGCGCAGCGACACCCCAGCCGATCGGCCCCGGCCGCCAGGGCCCCGAGGGCGTCGGCGCGGCGCTGGGCGGCGCTGCGCGGGTCGTGGGCGCACACCGTGGCCGCCAGCTTCGCCAGGCGTTGGTCCAGGGCGTGGGCATCCACACTGAACAGGCTGCCCTCGATGCGCGAGATGCCGTCCTGATCCTGCCCGATCCAGATCTCCCGGTCGGCCTGCTCTTTTTTGCGGCGGCGCACCGCATCGACATCCACCCGGGCCACGATCGCATCGACCTTGCCCGACAGCCGGGCATTCGTCATCGACGGCCAGCGGGTCACATTG
>NZ_LZIJ01000118.1 GCF_001667115.1 Mycobacterium sp. 852002-51163_SCH5372311
ACCCCTTCCAACCCGGCCAGCGCGGCCTGCACTTCACCGAGCTCGATGCGATACCCGCGGATCTTGACCTGGTCATCGGCACGGCCCACATACCGCAACTGCCCATCAGCACCCCAAGACACCAAATCCCCGGTGCGATACATCCGTCGTGCAGGCCCACCTGCTTCTCCGAACGGACACGCGACAAACCGCGACGCCGTCAACCCCGCCCGACCCACATAGCCGCACGCCACTCCGCCACCGGCCACATACAACTCGCCCACCACACCGGCCGGCACCGGATGTAACCACCCATCCAGCACAAACAACGCAGCCCCCGGAACCGGCGAACCGATCGGCACAGTCCCTTCGTCCGGCGACCCGGCCTCCAGCGGTGCGCTGAACGTCACCACCATCGTCGTCTCGGTCGGGCCGTAGGCGTTGAGCATCAGCCGGCCCGGCGCCCACCGATCCACCACTTCAGCGGGGCACGGCTCCCCGGCCACCACCAACGCCATCGTCTCCAGCCCCTGCGGCGACAGCATCCCAACCGCAGACGGCGTGCGGACCAGCGCGCTGACCTGCTCCGCTACCAGCAACGCGTGGAGGTCTTCCGGCGAGTTGACCACTTCGTCGGGCACCACCACCATCCGCCCGCCGTGCAGCAGCGGACCGAAAATCTCCCACACGGAGGAGTCGAACCCAAACGAATGACACTGCGTCCAGATCCCCGGCGGCAGATAGTTATCCGTCACCTCCAGCAACTGGGTCACATTGCGATGGGCTACAGCCACACCCTTGGGCACGCCAGTCGTCCCCGAGGTGTAAATCACATAGGCGATGTCGTCGGCCGCAGCGGCTGGCAAACCCGTGCATGGATACGTCTCAACGAGAGGGTCATCGACATCGATGACCGCCAGATCACGTCCGTCCAGCCGCGATCGAAGACCAGCTGTGGTGACGGCGGCCACCGGTGCGGCGTCGTCCACCATGAAACCCACCCGCGCATCTGGGTGTGCCGCATCGATCGGCACATACGCGGCACCGGTCTTGAGCACTGCCAGGATCGCGACGACCGCCTCCGCCGCCCGCGGCAACAACAGCGCCACACACCGGCCACGGCCGGCCCCTTGGTCCGCCAAAAGATGCGCCAACCGGTTGGACGTCTCGTCGAGCTCCCGGTAGGTCATCGAGCGGGCACCACATGTCAGCGCCACCGCCTCCGGCGTGCGTTCTACCTGCGCGTCGAACAACGCCGGAACCGACAGTGGTGTCCTCGCCGGCCTCGTCAGCACCGCCCGGTTGCCCCACTCGCTCAGCCGGGCATGCTCGGTCTTATCGAGCAGATCGAACGATGACAGCTGTCGCCCCGGATCGGCGCACATTGCAGTTAGCAGCCGCTCCAACCGTTGCGCTAATTCAGAGACGTCAATGTTCGACAATGGGTGGCCAGCGCCCGCCGTGCTTAGCGAGAGGTCATCACCGTCGCTCGAAAACAACAGGCCGAAGCCGTTTACCAGGCCACTACTGGTCAGCGTCGCCGACGCCGGGACGCCCCCGAACGGCAGAGTGAACCTGGACGGAAGAAAATTGACCCCCACTCTGTTGGGTAAGGGCTGTCCGAGCGCGTGGCGGCGGGCTTTGCGCTCAAGGGCTTGTACGGGAAACCTCTGGTGCCGCACCGCTTCTCGTATTCGGGTATCGACATGGCTGCAAAAAGCGGCGACCGTGGAGGCCGGCGATACCTGCAGCACCAACGGAACCACCCCGGCAAGCAACCCTGGAAGCGTCTTAGCCTCCGGCACCACCCGCCGGCTGACCGGGAAGTCGAGCACAATCTCGGAGCTGGCAGCACACCACCCGCGGATTAAGAGCGCACACGCCGCAGTGACCACCGATGATCGGGGGACCTTCCAGGCGTGGGCCAACGCTTCAACTCGGCTTAGGACCGCTGGGTCCAAGCGAACGGGCGCAGAAGGCCAGAACGGATCGCGGTCGTCCACACCTCGGGACGACTGATGGTCCGTCGCGTCTTCCCGTGGTAGGTGTTCAGTCCAGTAATCCTGATCTGCCAGGTAGTCGTCTGACGCTTCGTATTCCAGCTCGCAGTCGATTAATTCCTGTAGCGACCCGAAGCAGGCAGTAGGGATGGGCGCGCCCGAAATGATTGCGGAGTAGATAGCGGCAACCCGCTGGCCGATCAATGCGATGCCAGAGCCGTCTACCACAATGTGGTGGCAACACCAGAATAAATAAAATTCATCTGGGCGCGCCTGAGATAATGCGAATTTGAATAGCGGACCGGTAAAAGGCATTGGCGTCTGTTGGATCGATGACGCGATTTCGTGGGCTTCCTGGACGGGGTCGCCCGACGAGCTCAGGTCATAGAAGGCCACCGTGAGATCCGGGTGATCGATCACCCGTTGGAAAACCTCGCCGTCCGCCTCGAAAAATCCGGCCCTGACCGGTTCGGCCTCGCTTACGGCCCGGCGGATCGCCCACTCGAGGGCTTCACGTTCAACCGGACCGTCGATCTTCAAGAGCAGGCCGAGCTGCCACTCCGAGCCGAGTTGCGCTGTTTCATGGGCAAGCCAGATCTCCAGCTGAGCCCGCGTCAGCGGAAGCGCCTGGTCCCCAGGCTCCATAGACTCCCCCAAGTCAGGCGGCTACTTCTCCGAAACCCGGCCTGCTGGCAGTCTTTCGCGCGGACGCAACGGCCGTATATCGGTCCAGCGCTGGTCGATATGTTCCAAACACGCAGCCGGTGCGGCTTCGCCGTAAACCGCCCGCCAGCTGGTTGGAGCATTGCCAACGGCAGGCCACACACTGTGTTGCTCGTCGAGCTTGGCCAAGATCAAAAAGCCGTTGTCGGCGTCGAACGGATTGATGCCCACAGCTTCCCCAAACCGCCTAGTCGAAATGAGTGAAACCGCCCCAAACATAGTGGAGGCCAACAGGGCCTGTACGGGTTTTGGCAAACATTCGGGTCGAGCTCATGGAGGACGCGGCCGTAATTGTGTGGGTGTCTACTTTCGAGCTTTGAACTGCAACGATCGGTGGGCATGCTTCCGTCGGCAGGATCTGGCCCAGCAGGTGTCCGCGGTGCCGAAGCACAAACGGCCGAAGCTTCCGTCGCGGAAGCCAAAAGAATTAACGGCCTGTTCAATATTTATCGCCGTATAGCCAATGCCTGCGTCCCTGACCTCGCCGGGTCGTGCAGCCGCGCATCGTTGGAACCAACGTCTGCGTCGGTTCGATTTTTCTCAGCGCTAGCTTCCTCAGCCGAGCTCGCGCGAGGGTAACCAATGCCGCCGTCGGCGACGACGCACATGACGTAGTCGGCGGGTAGCTATATACCGTCGGAATGTGCCCTGCCGGGCGTCGCGTGCATTACGATCCCATATCGCGCGGCCAAGGACCCGATATGAAGGACACCCGGCATGGTTTACTCGTCAAGATCGGGTTGCTTTCCTCGATGCGCTGCATGTTTGGGGTGCCGTTGCACGGTTTGCCTGCGACGGCAACCACACTCCATGTACCGTCGACGGGGTGTTACGGCCGGTGTGTACTTTTGCGCCTAGCCGCTGACATGTCGCCGGCTCTGGAACGGGTGGGAGGTTGATGCGGTGATGGAACGCGGTGTGCGCGACTTCGCGCAGACGCGGACCGATTTCGCCGGCGGGGGCGCCCCAGATGTTGGCGAACCAGCTGGACGTCGAAACGCTCCCTGGCGACGTGCTCGACAGGACTCAACCACGCCTTCAACCCCGGCTGGGTACCGACAGCGTCGTCGAAACAGGGGATACTCGATTTTCGGAGTTGTGCGGCGAATGTGGGTGGTCCTCGTCATTCTTGCGGTGGTCATTGCTGGAGGCTTCACCGTGTCGCGACTGCACGGCATCTTCGGCTCTGAGAAACGGCTATCGTATAACGACACCAGGGTCGACGATTCCAAACCTTTCAACCCCAAGCACCTCAAATACGAGGTTTTCGGGACACCCGGAAGCGTGGCCGACATTAGCTATTTCGACGGTGATGGCGAACCCCGGCGCGTTAAGAAAGCCCCCTTGCCATGGTCTTTGGAGTTCGAGATCGGTGCGGCGACCGCCCTCGGAAACGTAATGGCCCAAGGCGATGGCGACACATTAGGCTGCCGCATCTGGGTAGACAACGAGCTCAAATCTGAGAAGACAACGCACGAAACCAACGCCTTTACCTTCTGCCTGCTGAAGGCCGCATGAGCGCCTACCACGTGGACAATCAACGCAGCGCTCCGCCACTCGGAGCTCGCACGATTTATCGATTCTCGGTTCCGATCATCTTGGCGTGGTTGGCGATCACGGTACTCATGGCCATTGGCCTACCAACGCTGGAGCAGGTCGAAAAAGCCCATTCCGTATCGCTGACCCCGCCCGATGCACCGGCATTCAATGCGATGACACGAATGGGTGCGGACTTCAAAGAAACCAATTCCGACAGTGTGGCGATGATCGTTCTCGAGGGCCAACAACCCCTAGGGGACGATGCCCACCGGTACTACGACCGTCTGATTCGCCAGTTCAAAGACGATCCGAAAAATGTGCAGCACATTCACAACTTCTGGGGTGACCCACTTACCGCGGGCGCCGCGCAAAGCGCCGATGGCAAAGCCGCATATGTGCAACTGGACCTGACCGGTAGCCCGGGTTCGAGCCGGGCGAATGAATCGACCCAAGCTGTCCGGGACATCGTCACCCGGACGCCGCCGCCACCGGGAGTCAAGGCCTACCTGACCGGTCCCGCGGCCATTGTCGCGGAAATGGGAAGCAGCGGCGACCGCACCCTCATCATCGTCACGGCGACAAGTCTTGCCGTCATCTTCATCATGCTGCTCCTCGTCTATCGCTCGTTCGTCACCGTAATTCTCCTGCTGGTTATGGTCGGCATTGAATTGCAGGTGGCCCGCGGAGTTGTCGCCTTCCTCGGTGATCGAGGCCTCATTGGTCTCACAACCTTCGCCATCAATCTCGTGGTATCCATCGGAATCGCGGCGGGAACCGATTACGGCATATTCTTTTTCGGTCGATACCATGAGGCACGCCTGGCCGGTGAGGACCGGGAAACCGCCTTCTACACCACGTACCACGGGGTCGCAAAAGTTGTCTTAGCCTCTGGCTTGACGATTGCCGGGGCACTTTTCTGCCTCAAGTTCACCCGGCTCCCCCATTTCCAGTCTCTCGCCTTGCCTTGCGCGATCGGCGTACTCATTGCGGTAGCCGTTGCGCTGACGCTCGTTCCGGCAGTCATTCATGTCGGGAGCCGTTTCGGCCTATTCGAGCCAAAGCAATCGATGCGAGCTCGTGGATGGCGACGAATAGGGACATCAATCGTTCGGTGGCCGGCGCCCATCCTCATCGCGACGTTAGCGGTGGCGCTTATCGGCCTTTTGACACTGCCGGGATACAAACCCAACTACAATGATATGAACTATCTCCCTGCGAACATCCCGGCCACTCAAGGGTTTGCTGCTGCACAGCGACATTTTTCCCAATCGCGAATGATGACGCCTGAAATCCTGTTGATCGAAGCCGACCACGACCTGCGCAATTCGGCGGACGCGCTGGTATTGAACAAAGTGGCTAAAGGAATACTTTCGGTTCCCGGCATTTCCCGTGTCCAAGCCGTGACCAGGCCAGAGGGAACACCGATCGCACATACGTCGATCCCGTTCATGCTCAGCATCCAAAACGCCGCGCAGCTGCAGATCATGCCATTCCAGCGAGAGCGCATGAACGACATGCTCGTGCAGGCCGACGAGCTGGCGAAAATGATCAACATCATGCAGCACATGTACGGACTGATGCAACAGCTCGTCGCCACCACGCATCACATGGTCGGCGAAACGCATGAGTTAAAAGATATTACTGAAGAGCTGCGAGACCACATTGCGGACTTCGAGGATTTCTGGCGGCCGATCCGCTCCTACTTCTACTGGGAAAAGCATTGCTACGATATTCCCATTTGTTTTTCGCTGAAATCCATCTTCGATGCGGTTGACGGTGTCGACTTGATCGATGACAATCTGCGAAATCTGGTAGCAGAGCTTGATCATCTAGATCTGCTTTTACCGCAGATCGTCACGCAGTTCCCGCCGATGATCGCAACCATGCAGAGCATGCGAACCATGATGTTGACCATGCACAGCACGATGAGTGGGATGATCGGCCAGATGGACGATGCTGGCGACAATGCGACGGCTATGGGGAAAGCATTTGATTCGTCCAAGAACGACGATTCTTTCTACATCGCTCCGGAAGCTTTCAAGAACAAGGACTTCAAGCGGGTTCTAGATATATTCCTGTCACCGGACGGGAAGGACGCCCGCATGTTGATTACGCTGAGGGCCGACCCGGCGTCGCCTGAGGGAGTCAAACAAGTCGACGCAATAAAGAATGCGGCCGAAGAGGCACTAAAGGGAACTCCCCTCGAGGATGCCAAGGTCTTCCTGACCGGCACGGCCGCGATCACGAAAGATATCGTGGACGGCTCCAAATACGACCTCATGATTGCCGGAGTCGCGGCAGTCTGCCTGATTTTCATCATCATGCTGATCATGACGCGAAGCTTTATCGCGGCCCTGGTTATCGTCGGAACGGTATTGCTCTCGTTGGGCGCTTCTTTTGGGCTGGCCGTTCTGGTCTGGCAGTATTTAATCGGCATCCAAATTCACTGGCTCGTGCTAATCATGACGGTCGTAATTCTCCTGGCCGTGGGGTCTGACTATAATCTGCTATTGGTCGCGCGGATGCAGGAGGAAGTAGGTGCCGGCATAAAAACAGGCATCATTCGCGCGATGGGCGGTACCGGCAAGGTCGTGACAAATGCGGGCCTGGTGTTCGCGTTCACTATGGCGTCCATGATTGTGAGCGATCTGGTCATCATCGGTCAGATAGGCACGACGATTGGGCTCGGACTGCTATTCGACACACTTATCGTGCGTGCGTTCATGACGCCGTCAATCGCCGCGCTGTTGGGGCGATGGTTCTGGTGGCCGCAACGAGTGCGTCCGCGCCCCGCCAGCGGATTACTCCGGCCGACGGGACCCCGTCCATTGGTACGCGCTCTGCTGAGACAGCCGCAATAGGCCGCGGAATATCCGGTCGGACGCCCGCATGAGCACCCAGCACCCCAGAATTCCCTTCCTAGCCCGGATGATTCGCAGGCTTTCCCTATTGATCATCCTGGCTTGGGTGGCTTTGACTCTCGTTGTAACACTGGCGATTCCATCGCTCGAGCAGGTCGGCGAAGAGCATTCGGTACCGCTGAGCCCCCAAGACGCGCCGTCTGTACAGGCCATGAAGCGTATGGGCAAGGACTTCAAAGAGTCCGATTCCGACAGTTTTGCGATGGTCGTGCTGGAGGGAGATCGGCCGCTGGGAGAAGATGCCCACGCCTACTACGCAAAACTAATTCGCGAGCTGCGAGACGATCGGAAGCACGTCGAACATATACAGGATTTGTGGGGGGATCGATTAACGGCGGCCGGCGCGCAAAGCGCGGATAAAAAAGCCGCCTATGCGCAACTGAATCTGGCCGGAAACCAAGGCACGACTTTGGGCCAGGAATCTGTGAACTCGGTTCGGAATATCATCGCGCGCACGCCGCCACCTCCCGGCGTCAAGGCGTACGTGACCGGCCCGGCGGCTCTCGTTACGGATTTGCAGGGCAGTGGTAATAAATCCATCCTGAAGATCACCGCGATAACCGTTGCGATGATTTTCGTAATGCTGTTTCTCGTCTACCGATCGATCACCACCGTGATCCTGTTGCTGGTCATGGTTGGCATCGAGCTGGGAGCTGCCCGCGGAATCGTCGCATTTCTCGGCCATAACAACCTGCTGACATTGTCGACGTTCGCCATTAATCTGTTGGTGTCGCTCGGCCTTGCGGTCGGAACCGACTACGGGATCTTTTTCTTCGGCCGATATCACGAGGCCCGCCAGGCCGGCGTGGACCCGGAAACGGCCTATTACACCACCTACCGCAGTGTCGCTCCCGTTGTCTTGGCCTCCGGTTTGACGATTGCCGGTGCACTCTTGTGCTTGAGCTTTACCCGGATGCCGATCTTCCAGACGATAGGCGTGCCATGCGCGATCGGCATGGTCGTTGCGGTCCTGGTCGCACTCAGCCTGGTTCCGGCAGTTCTGACGATCGGAAGCCGGTTTGGTTTGTTCGAACCCAAGCGCTGGATTGGGTTCGGCCGCTGGCGCCGAGTCGGCACGGCGATTGTCCGATGGCCCGCACCCATTCTCGTTACGACGCTAGCGATCGCTGTGATCGGTTTGATCACGCTGCCAGGCTACAAGACGAGTTACAACGACCGGCTCTATATGCCGAATGACATCCCGGCCAATGTCGGGTACGCGGCCGCCGATCGTCATTTCTCCCAGTCGCGGATGATGCCTGAGATCCTGATGGTCGAAACGAATCACGACATGCGGAACCCGGCAGATTTTCTGGTGCTACATAAGGTGGCGAAAACAATATTTCGGGTTCCGGGCGTTTCTCGAGTGCAAGGCATTACCAGGCCAGAGGGAACCCCCATCGAACACACCTCGATACCATTCTTGCTCAGCATGCAAAATGCCAGCCGGTTGCAAACCATGAACTATATGAAACTGCGTACGGATGACCTGCTCCAACAGGCAGACATGATGACGACACAAATCGCGACGATGAAACGCTTATACGAACTACAGAAGCAACTTAACGATATAACTCATCGCACAATTCTCGAGACGAAGGAAATGACCGCTGTCACGAATGAGTTGAGAAATCATATTGCGGATTTTGAAGACATGTGGCGGCCGATTCGCAGCTACTTTTATTGGGAAAAGCACTGCTACGACATTCCAATATGCTGGTCGCTGAGATCAATATTCGACACCCTCGATGGTATCGACTCGATTAGCGACAAACTTGGCGATCTGGTCAAGGATCTGGAAAAGATGGACGCGCTCTTGCCCCAATTGCTGGCGCAATTTCCGCCGATCATCGAGATGGCGGAGCACGCCCGCAGTATGATCCTGAGAGCGCACAGCACCATGGCCGGGACCTTCGGCCAGATGGATGAAGCGACGGAGGACGTCATGGCCATGGGCCGGGCGTTCGACGCGTCCAAGAACGACGATTCCTTCTTCCTGCCTCCCGAGGCGTTCAAGAACGCCGACTTTCAGCGCGCGATGACTTCTTTCCTGTCCCCCGACGGGAAGGCAGCCCGCTTCATCATTTCGCATAAGGGTGATCCCGCGACGCCCGAGGGCATAGCGCGTATCAATCAAATTAAGACGGCGGCAGAGGAGGCGCTCAAGACAACACCGCTTGAGGACGCCAAGATCTACATCGCCGGCACCGCGTCCACCTTCAAAGACTTCCGGGACGGCGCCAGGTACGACCTGTGGATCGCGGGTGTGGGTGCGCTATGTCTGATTTTCATCATCATGCTCATCATCACGCGAAGTTTCATTGCCGCCCTGGTAATCGTGGGCACGGTTGCGGTCTCGCTGGGCGCATCATTCGGCCTGTCGGTGTTGATTTGGCAATATATTTTGGGCATCAAATTGCACTGGATGGTGCTGCCGATGTCTGTCATCGTCCTTTTGGCGGTGGGGTCTGACTACAACCTGCTGCTGGTATCCCGCATGAAGGAAGAAATAGCCGGCGGTATCAACACCGGCATCATCCGCGCAATGGGCGGCACCGGCAAAGTCGTGACCAATGCGGGTCTGGTGTTCGCGTTCACCATGGCCTCGATGGTGATCAGCGATTTGCGGATTATCGGTCAGGTCGGTAGCACCATCGGCCTGGGTTTGATGTTCGACACCTTGATCGTGCGCTCCTTCATGACGCCGTCGATCGCCGCGCTGCTCGGACGTTGGTTCTGGTGGCCACAGGTTGTTCGTCCGCGCCCAGCCAGCCTGATGCTTCGATCGCTCGCGCCACGTCCGGTGGCAAGGGCTTATCTGCTAAGGGAAGAGCCCTACGATGACGAGCCGGAAACCGCCCCGATACCGATAGCGCCCCGATACCGATAGCGAGGGCGTCCGGGTCAGCCCCGCTGAAACCAGGTCAGCCGGCGACGGCGCCAGGCTCGCGGAACGGCGCCCCGAAGTCGCCAACCGACTGGAAACCACGTTTGCGCGCCAGCGCAACACCACGCCGGATGAGTGTGCCCAGGGTAGCCACCCCGCTGTGATCGAGCACCACGAACGGCGATAGCAGTCGGTTGTGCACGAACGAAAAGGCCATGCCCGACGACGGGTCTGCCCAGCCGAACGAACCGCCCAGGCCCACGTGCCCAAAGCCGGGCGTCGGACCAGGGACACTGTGGTAGCCGAGGTGGAAAGACAACGGCACGAAGACGTTCCGGTCCCGTTGCCGATTCCGCTGGCCGGTCAGCCCGGCGACGATTCCCCGCGACAGAAATCGGGTGCCGTCGATCTCACCACCATTGGCGATCGCGCCGTACATCCGCGCCAGGGCACGCGCCGTGGCGACGCCGTTGGCTGCCGGCATCTCGGCGTCCAATAGCGGGATCTCGCCTTGCACTGCGGCCATGACACCCTTGAAGTACATCGAGCGGAATCCCCCGGACAGCTCCGACGCGACCCGGTACGCGGCAGAGTTGAGGCACGAAAGGCCGGGGACGCTCTGCGGCGTGATGATCTGGGCGACGCGCGTCGGCGCGCCGGCGGGCGGCCGCCCCAGATGCATCCCATCGGTGCCCAAAGGCTCGGCCAGCTCCTCGCGGATCAGCGTCCGCATGCCCTTTCCGGTCACGGCGCGCCCGAGTCCCGACATCAGCCAGCCGAAGGTAAGCGCGTGGTAGGCGGGTTTGCCCAGCAGCCGTCCGGGTGGTGCCGCCGCGAGCCGTTCTTCCATCACGATGTGATCCAGCAAGTCTTCCCTGGTGGCACCTCGCAGGCCGGATAAGCCTGCCTGGTGCTTCATCACCTCGCGAACGGTCATCTCGGACTTGCCCGCCGCCCCGAACGCCGGCCAGTACTCCGCGACAGGGGCTTCGTAGTCGATCAGCCCTCGGTCAGCGAGGCGATGGATGACAGTGGATGCCATGCCCTTCGTCGCCGAGAACACCATCGGCGCAGTATCCGCAGTCCACGGTATGTTGCCGGCGCGGTCTGACCGGCCGGTCCAGACGTCTACCACCGGTTGCCCGTCGAGATATACCGCCAGTGCCCCGCCACCGAACCTACGGCCGGGAAACAAGCTGGCGAAGCCGCGAACGGCGCATGAAAAGCTTGGGTCCGCCGCACCGAACACGTGACGACCTGCACCGCGATGGGAGGACTCCGCGCTGAGCCCACCCCCCAAATCTGTCTTCACGTGTTCGAATTTACTTCCTAGATGCCGCAGCTCACGGGCAAACTAAGATTAAGTTACCTTTCCGTTAAACTGACGCGGCCTTCAAAATTTGCTGCGCGGCCATGGCCGGGGTCAGTTCCCCGGCCCTGACCTGACGCTCGACCTCGGCGCGGATCTTTCGCACCTCCGGGTTGGACAGCACTCGGTCCAGCACGGTGTCCCGAACCATCTGCCATGTCCAATCGACCTGCTGTGCGCGTCGCCGGGCTTCGAACTCGCCGGCGTCGCCGAGCACCTGACAATGCCGCTGCACGGGAGCTCTCGTCGGCGATCAGATTGATCTACCCACGCGAAACATTGTGGCGGCCACCGGTTCTCACCATGAGCGCGATGGAGGAGACCGGTCTGTCCGAGCTGTGGGACACCGTGCAGCGGCATTGTCAGGTGCTCGGCGACGCCGGCGAGTTCGAAGCCCGGCGACGCGCACAGCAGGCCGGTGGG
>NZ_LZIJ01000119.1 GCF_001667115.1 Mycobacterium sp. 852002-51163_SCH5372311
ACCGCTTCGGCCATTCCTCAAAGCCGTAGTGTGGATAGCTTCGAGGAAAGTTCTGAGTTCGGTGAGCCGGAGTCTATGCGGCCACCCAGCGACTACCACCTCATGGGCTACACCTTCAAGGACTACGACAAGGCAAGCCGCTGGACGTGGAAATTCTTGCGGGACAGCACCGCTGAGCAAGTCCGCGCAATCGCCAACTACGCACTGGAGGCCGACAACCGTCTGACAACCGGCACCATCCTGCAGCGGCTGTTTGACCCAACGCAGGAAGCCAACGAGTGGTCGCATCCGGTTTATGGCCTGTACAACGGTGACACAATGGTTCCACCGGCCTATCTCGGCAAGCAGTTTGCGGCGGCGCACCAGCACTACCTCGTTTCCGGTAGCGCCACCATTGATTCCGGAGACCTCGAAACTGCCGTTCGCCATGTGACCGAGCACGGTTTCGGCACTGAATCAAACTCACGGCTGTTGGCGCTGATGAACCCGGCACAGGCGGAAGTGGTGTCAACCTTCAAAGCTGGCGAAGAAAACGCCAGCGGCATTATTGCCAAACACGACTACATTCCGTCCGCTGGCGCTCCGGCCTACTTGCA
>NZ_LZIJ01000120.1 GCF_001667115.1 Mycobacterium sp. 852002-51163_SCH5372311
GGGCAGATCAGCCAGTGCGGTCCGGGCCCCCCGCCCGGCCGCCCGGGAGGTGTCGACGGAGAGCACCCGCCCCGACTCCCCCACCGCTTCGCCCAGCGCCGCGGCGAAAACACCTGCGCCGCCGTAGAGATCCCACACCGTCATGCCGGCGCGAGGCTGGGCCCAGTCGACGACCAGGCTGCTGTAAACGCTCGCGGCGGCCCGATGCGCCTGCCAAAAAGCTGTTACCGGCACCTGCCAACTGCGCCGGCCTACCCGCTGCACGGCCTCGTAACTGCCTTCCATCACCTTGGTGGCGGTCCGCTTGCCGTGGCGCACGGTGCGGACCACGTGCCGGGTGCCGTCGTCGTCGAGGGCGACGTGCAGCTGCGCGCCGGGGGGCCAGTCCGGCGCGTCCAGCCCGTCGAGCATTCCGTCCGGTAGCTGCGCGCAGCGCAGCTCGGTCACCAGCTCGTCGCTGTGGTAGCGGTGAAAGCCGGGGCGACGGTCAGCGCCCACCTCGAGGCGGACCCGCGTTCGCCAACCGGTGGGGCCGGAATCAGGCAACGGGTCCGCTTGCCCGATCCAGCTGTGGCCGCCGAGCCGTTGCAGCTGATTGGCCACCACCTGCCCCTTGAGTTGCCGCGCGGCATCCGGCGTGACGAATGCCAGGTCGCAACAGCCGGCCCCGTCCACCCCGGCGATCGGGCACAGTGACTCCGTCCGGTCGGCTGACGGCTCGATCACTTCGAAAGCCACTGCGTGGCAATATGATCCGCGGTCGGCCGTGACCCGTACCCGCACCCGCTCACCGGGCAGCGCATAGCGGACGAACACCACCCGGCCCTCGTGATGAGCCACACAGCTGCCGCCGTTGGCAGGCGCACCGGTTACCAGAGTCAGCTCGGTGCAACCAGATTGAAGCGTCAATCGAAGATTCCCCGGCGGGCATCGCCTGGCGCGACGTGCGGCTGCAGGGTTTTGATCCGCTCCGACGAAGTCAACTGCCAGGGCACCGACGTCACCATCACGCCCGGCATGAACAGCAACCGGCCCTTGAGCCGCAACGCACTCTGGTTGTGCAGCAACTGTTCCCACCAGCGGCCCACCACGTACTCCGGAATGAACACCGTCACCACCGTGCGCGGTGACTCCTTGCTGACCCGCTTGACGTAATCGAGTATGGGACGGGTGATTTCACGGTAAGGCGAGGCGATGACCTTCAGCGGCACACTGATGTCGCTTTCCTGCCACTTGTGCACCAGCTCACGGGTTTCCGCGTCGTCGACGCTGACGGTGATCGCTTCGAGCACATCGGGGCGGGTGGCTCGCGCATAGGCCAGCGCACGCAGGGTGGGCAGGTGCAACTTCGACACCAGCACCAGGGCGTGATTGCGGCTGGGCAGCACGACATCGTCGCCGTGCGCGGCGGCTTGCTCCTCCAATTCGCGGCTGACGTTGTCGTAGTGCTTGCGGATCAGCTTCATGATCACGAAGAGAACGGCCATCGCGGCGATGGCGTATTTCGCGCCAGCTTGGAATTTGGTGACCAACACAACCACCAGAACCGCGCCGGTGGAGAGTAAGCCGACCGAGTTGACCACCCGCGAGCGCATCATCTTTCGCCGCACCCGCGGCTCGGTCTCGGTGCGAAGCAACCGGGTCCAGTGCCGGACCATGCCGATCTGGCTCAGTGTGAACGATATGAACACGCCGACGATGTAGAGCTGGATGAGCGCGGTGACCTCGGCGCGGAACGCGATGATCGCCAAGAGTGCCGCCCCCGCCAGAAACAGGATTCCGTTGGAGAACGCCAACCGGTCGCCGCGGGTGTGAAGTTGGCGCGGAAGGTAACTGTGCTGCGCCAGGACCGAACCCAGCACCGGAAACCCATTGAACGCCGTATTGGCGGCCAGCACCAGGATCAGCGCCGTCACCGCGGCGATCAGCAGGAATCCGATGTGAAAGCTGCCGAACACCGTCTCTGCCAGTTGCGTCACCAGGGTCTTCTGGTAATAACCCGGCGGTGTGTTGGAAAGCTGCGTCGCGGGATCATCGACGAGCTGAACCCCGAGCGTCTTGGCCAGCACAATGATGCCCATCAACAGCGTCACCGCGATAGCGCCCAGCAACAGCAATGTCGTTGCCGCGTTGCGTGATTTGGGTTTTTCGAACGCCGGCACCCCGTTGCTGATCGCCTCTACACCGGTCAGTGCCGCGCATCCGGAGGAGAACGCCCGGGCCACCAGGAAAACCAGCGCGAACCCGACGATCTTGCCGTGCTCGGAATGCATCTGGAAATGTGCGGACTCGGCTCGCAACGGGTTTCCCAATACGAAGATTCGAAATAGCCCCCAGCCGACCATGCCGATCACGCCGATGATGAAAGCGTAGGTGGGGATGGCGAAAGCCAGCCCTGACTCGCGAACCCCGCGCAAATTCATTGCCGTCACCAAAAGGATTGCGGCGACACAGAACCACACCTTGTTCTGCGCGACCACGGGGACTGCCGAGCCGATGTTCGACATGGCCGATGCCGTCGAAACCGCAACGGTGAGAACGTAATCCACCATCAGAGCACTGGCCACGACCAGGCCCGCGGTGTTGCCCAGGTTGGTGGTCACCACTTCGTAGTCGCCGCCCCCCGACGGGTAGGCGTGCACGTTCTGCCGATAGCTGGCCACCACCACCAACATGACCGCGGCCACCGCCAGGCCGATCCACGGCGTCAGCGCGTACGCCGCCAAGCCGCCCACCGACAGCATCAGGAAAACCTCTTCGGGCGCGTACGCCACCGAGGACAGCGCGTCCGAGGCGAACACCGGCAGGGCGATCCGTTTCGGCAGCAGAGTGTGACTCAGCCGGTCGCTGCGAAACGGCCGGCCGATGAGCAACCGGCGCGCGGCGGTTGAAAGTTTGGACACGAGAGCCAAGGGTAAGCCCACCCGGGTTTGGCGGTAGCGTTCCCTAGGCGAGAATTGTCCCCACCGAAATCGGCTGGCCAATGTGGCTTACCGATAAGCGTGGACATGCAGGACGCAGCCGGGAGGGCCGCAAGTGCGGGTGATTGTGATGGGGTGCGGCCGAGTGGGGTCTTCGGTTGCCGACGGGCTGTCCCGCATCGGCCACGATGTCGCCGTCATCGACCGTGACAGCGCGTCTTTCAACCGGCTCAGTCCGGAGTTCGCCGGCGAGCGAGTGCTGGGCCAGGGGTTCGACCGGGATGTACTGCTCAGGGCGGGTATCGAGGAGGCCGACGCGTTCGCCGCGGTCTCGTCCGGGGACAACTCCAACATCATCTCGGCGCGGCTGGCCCGGGAGACGTTCGGTGTGCAGCGCGTCGTCGCGCGGATCTACGACGCCAAGCGCGCCGAGGTCTACGAGCGTCTGGGCATCCCGACCATCGCCACGGTGCCCTGGACAACCGATCGGCTGCTCCACGCTCTGACGCGGGAGACCGAGACCGCCAAGTGGCGCGACCCGACCGGTACCGTCACGGTCTCCGAGGTGGTCTTGCACGAGGACTGGGTGGGACACCGCGCCACCGACCTGGAGCAGGCCACCGGCGCGCGGGTGGCCTTCATGATCCGGTTCGGGACAGGCATCCTGCCGGAGGCCAAGACGGTCATCCAGGCCGGCGATCAGGTCTACGTCGCCGCGATATCCGGACGAGCCGCCGAGGCGGTGGCGATTGCGGCCTTGCCGCCGAGCGAAGACCTGGACTCGGGACCGAGCCGATGATCCCGTCGACCGAGGAGCGCCGGAAATGAAGGTAGCTGTCGCGGGTGCTGGTGCGGTCGGCCGCTCGGTCACCCGCGAACTCGTGGAGAACGGCCACGACATCACCCTGATCGAGCGCAACCCCGACCACGTCGACGTCGACGCCATCCCGGCCGCGCACTGGCGGCTTGGCGACGCGTGCGAGCTGAGCCTGCTGGAGTCGGTGCACCTCGAGGAGTTCGACGTGGTGGTCGCGGCCACCGGCGACGACAAGGTCAACGTGGTGCTCAGCCTGCTGGCCAAGACAGAGTTCGCGGTCCCCCGCGTGGTGGCCCGCGTCAACGATCCCCGCAACGAGTGGCTGTTCACCGACGCATGGGGGGTGGACGTAGCGGTGTCCACGCCACGGATGCTGGCGTCCTTGATCGAGGAGGCCGTCGCGGTGGGCGACCTGGTGCGGCTGATCGAGTTCCGCAAGGGTCAGGCGAACCTGGTCGAGATCACCCTGCCCGACGACACCCCGTGGGGCGGCAAGCCGGTGCGCAAGCTGCAGCTGCCGCGAGACGCCGCGCTGGTGACGATCCTGCGCGGGCCCCGGGTCATCGTCCCCGAGGCCGACGAGCCGCTCGAAGGTGGGGACGAACTGCTCTTCGTCGCGGTCACCGAGGTGGAAGAGGAGCTCAGCAAGCTGCTGCTGTCGAGCCAGGACAATCGGGCGCAGCCCGGCGCTTAGTCGCGCTCGGCACCACCGACGGTCTCGCTGCCGCCGGGTGTCGGAGCGCCGTCAGCAGCCTTGTCAGCGGCCTTATCAACGGCTGGCATGGCACGGTGAGCGGCCTTGACCGCCGCGTATGTCCCGAGCGCGGCGACCGCGGTCAGCGGCCAGCCCATCGCGATCCGCGCTATCCCGAGCCAACCGGTCTTGTCCGCGTCGTACAACAGCTCCTGGACCACGAACCGGGCGGCGAAGACCAGCGTCCAGCACAGCGTGGCGACGTCGAACGCATACACCGCCCGGGATACGTTGCGCCAGCCCTGATCACGCCCGCTGGCCCAGCTCCACAGGTAACCGACCACCGGCTTGCGGATCGCGATCGACACCGCGAAAACCACCGCCCAGAACAACGACATCCAGATGCCCAGCAGGAAGTAGCCCTTCGACTCACCCATCGCATAGGCGATCAGCGCGCAGATGGCCACCCCGAAGAATCCGGAAAGCGCCGGCTGCGTCGTTTCCCGACGGATCAGCCGCCACACCAGGATCAAAGCGGCCGCGCCAACGGCGAACCCGATCGCCGGCAGCAGGCCGGCGACGCTGGAGGCCGCCACGAAGATCACCACCGGCACGGTCGAGTAGACGAGGCCGGCCACCCCACCAACCTGCGCGAGCAGCCGGTCCGGGTGGACACGCTTGGCGGTCACGGGAGACCCCGGTGAATCTCCCAGATCACTCGGAACGGTCACCGCTGAATCTCGTAGTGCGGGTTGTAGATGGCTTTGGACCCGTTCTCGAGCTTGCCCAGCCGGCCGTGCACTCGCAATGTGCGGCCCGAGTCGATGCCGGGGATCCGGCGTTGACCCAGCCAGACCAGCGTGACGGTGTCGCTACCGTCGAACAGCTCCGCGCGCACCCCGCCGGAGCCGCCCTTGCCGGTGGTTTCCACGCTGCGCAACGTACCCACCATCGTCACTTCCTGACCCCGGTGGCAATCGATCACGCGCTGCGCCCCGGTGCTGATGACTTCGTCGGACAGCTCCTCGCAGTCGCGTTCCTCCGGGTCCTCCGTCAACCGACGGGAGAGCCGGCGCAGAAAACCTTGGGCCCCCATGGCCACTCCTGACAGTGCTCAGCAATTGGCACGCTTCTCTATGCCAACGGCAACCGTAGACCTGTTGGTTCCCCGGCGCCACCGAGCCGAAACCGGCCCCACTGCCAGCTATCTTGGTGCACCCGCGGACGCCGGGCACTATCTAGGGGTGGCTGTCGATTTGCGCGGTGTCACCACGGTGCTGCTGCCCGGAACCGGATCCGACGACGACTACGTCGGCCGGGCGTTTTCGGGCCCCCTGCACGGCGTCGGCGCCGTGGTGGTCACGCCGCCGCCGCAGCCGCACCGGCTGATCGACGGATATGTGTCCGCCCTGGACGAGGCCGCTCGCTCCGGCCCGATCGTCGTCGGGGGCGTGTCGATCGGCGCCGCCGTCGCCGCCGCCTGGGCGCTGGCCCATCCCGGTCAAGCGGTGGCCGTCTTGGCCGCGCTGCCGCCCTGGACCGGAGACCCGGGCTCGGCTCCGGCCGCTTTGGCGGCCCGGCACTCGGCGTCCCAGCTGCGCCGCGACGGCCTGCAAGCCACCACCATGCAGATGCGGGCATCCAGCCCGCTCTGGCTGGCCGACGAGCTGACCCGGTCGTGGCGCCATCAGTGGCCGCAGCTGCCCGACGCCATGGAGGCGGCGGCGGCCTACATCGCCCCGAGCCGAACCGAGCTGCAGCGGCTGACTGCGCCGCTGGGAGTGGCCGCCGCGGTCGACGACCCGATTCACCCGCTGCAGGTCGGTGTCGACTGGGCGAGCGCCGCGCCACGCGCAGCGCTGCGCACGGTGACGCTGGATCAGATCGGCGCGGACGCCGCCGCGCTGGGCGCGGCCTGCCTGGCCGCCCTCGCCGACGCTTAGCTACGGCTTGAGTGCATCGAGCCTGCGCTCAGGGCTGCACGATCGCCGGCAGGTGCGCCCTGGGCGCAGGCTCGGCGCCGCCATTGCAGGCTCGGCGCCGATACCGCGCGATCTACGCCGGCTAGCCGCCTGTGGTCGTGCGCAACTGCTGCATCGCCGATCCCTCGGCACCGCGGCGCGCGGTGGGCTGGCTGGACTGCTCTTGGGCCTCTGTCTGTTGGGAGACCGCCTGCGCGGCCTGTTGCGCGGCCGCCTCACGCAACTGCTCGACCATCGGCTCGGGCAGCTGGACCAGCAGTGGCGTGCGCACCGGCAGCGGCGTGTCGCCGCGACGAACCACGGTGTCCGCCAGTGCCGTGCGCGCTTCCTCGACCAGCGCGTCGATGGTCTCGTGTGAGCCGTTGACGACGCAGCGGATCATCCAGCGGTAGCCGTCGACCCCGATGAAACGCACCACGCCCGAGGCGGTGCCGACGACTTCCCGACCCCACGGGCCATCCTTGATGCTGACCTGGGCCGAGTCTTGGCGTAACGAATCGGCGAGTTCTCCGGCCACCTCACGCCACAGGCCGCCCGTCTTGGGTGCCGCATATGCGGCGATGGTGAAACGGCCATTGGCCGTGACGACCCACACCGCGCTGGGCACCCCGCTCTCGGTCAGCTCGACCTGCAGCTGGCCACCCGCCGGCATGGGGATCAGCACCGAGCCGAGGTCGAGTCGGGCCAGCTCCGCATCCGCCGGGTCGTCGAAGTCGTCGATGTCGAACGGGCCTTCCAGCTCCCCGTCGGCTGGCTCGGCTGCGTTCTCTGCGGCCGTTGGCGCTGGCTCGGAGCCGGCGGGCTCTGGCGTTTCGTCCGCCGGCTCGACGGGAGCCTTCGCGCTGTCGTCTTTGCCTGAGCGTCTACCGAATGCCGCCATCAGCGCCGCTCCTCTCCATCGGTCTCTCGTTCTGCATCGTCGCCGGCGTCACAAGCTTGCATGACCGCCGGAGGAACCGTGACCGCCGTCGCCACGGGAGGTTTCGGCCAGCCCGGCCTCGTCGAAGGAGGAGACCTCCACCAGCTCGAGTAGCTCGACCCGCTGCACCAGCAGCTGGGCAATCCGGTCGCCGCGGTGCACGTCGATCGGCGTGTGTGGGTCGAGGTTGATCAGCGAAACCTTGATCTCACCACGGTAGCCCGCATCGATGGTCCCCGGACTGTTGACGATCGAAAGCCCCACGCGGGAAGCCAATCCCGAACGCGGGTGGACCAAGCCCACCATCCCGTATGGGACGGCGACCGCGACGCCCGTGCGCACCAGGGCGCGATGCCCGGGTGCCAGCTGTACATCTTCTGCGCTGTACAGATCGACGCCGGCATCGCCGTCGTGAGGGCGGCTGGGCAGGGGCAGACCCTTGTCGAGACGGACTACGGCCAGACTGGTCGACACGGGGCCACAGACTACCCTTGACCGCGTGTCCGGTACGCGTATAGCGCCGCACAGCGTGCGATATCGCGAACGACTGTGGGTGCCATGGTGGTGGTGGCCGCTGGGCTTCGCGCTGGCGGGGCTCATCGCCTTCGAAGTCAACCTCGGCATCACGGCGCTGCCCGACTGGCTGCCCTACGCAATCCTGTTCACCGTCGCGGCCGGAGCGCTGCTGTGGCTCGGCCGGATCGAGATCCGGGTCACCGGTGAGTCACCGGCCAGCGAGGTCGAGCTCTGGGCCGGCGAGGCGCATCTACCGGTCACCGCCATCGCGCGGTCCGCCGAAATCGTCGCCTCCGCCAAGTCCGCGGCGTTGGGCCGTCAACTCGACCCGGCGGCGTTTGTGCTGCACCGGGCATGGGTTGGCCCGATGATTCTGGTCGTCCTCGACGACCCTGATGACCCCACGCCGTACTGGCTGGTGAGCTGCCGTCACCCCGAGCGGGTGCTGTCGGCCCTGAGAAGCTGAGTGCAGCTGTCAGGCGGCGCAGTCGGTACAGATCATGACGCCGTTCTTCTCGCTGGCGAGCCGGCTGCGATGTTGCACCAGGAAGCAACTCGAGCAGGTGAACTCGTCCGCCTGCTTCGGAATGACGCGCACAGACAGCTCTTCACCGGACAGGTCGGCGCCGGGCAACTCGAAATTCTCAGCGGATTCGGATTCGTCCACGTCGACCACGGCCGAGGCCGCCTCGTTCCGCCGCGCTTTGAGCTCCTCCAGCGAGTCCTCCGAGACGTCGTCAGTCTCGGTGCGCCGTGGAGCGTCGTAGTCGGTAGGCATCGTCCTATCCCCGTCCTATCCCCTCTTGCCTAAAACCCTCTGTGCCCTTAAACCCGCAATATCCCAAGCAACGCTTTGTACCAGCGTCGAACGCATCCACCAAATGATTCGTGCCCGGATCGCCGCTCATTAGAGTGTGATTTACGTCACACCACTGAATTGACTCTTGAGTTCGCCCTTAAACAGTGCGTTTGGCGTCCGACTAGAGTGCACCTGTGGTCGCACAAATCACCGAAGGTACCGCTTTCGACAAGCACGGTCGGCCCTTTCGGCGACGCAACCCCCGGCCCGCCATCATCGTGGTGATCCTCCTGACGATCATGACCGGCATCATCTGGACCATTGCGCTAACTCGGCCGGCGAAGGTCCGCGAGGCCGTGGCGTGTAACCCGCCACCGCAGGCGGCCGAGTCGACGACGGTCAAGGTCGGTGAGCCGGTGTCGCGGTCGGAGATGACGGACGTGGCGCCGGCCAAACTCAGCGAAACCAAGGTCCGCGTCCTCAATGCCAGCGGTCGCGGCGGTCAGGCCGCCGACGTTTCCGGCGCGCTGCGGGATCTGGGCTTCGCCCAGCCGTCGGCCGCCAACGACCCGGTCTACGCCGGAACCCGGCTGAACTGCCAGGGCCAGATCCGTTTCGGCACCGCCGGGCAGGCCACTGCGGCCGCGGTCTGGTTGGTGGCGCCATGCACCGAGCTGATCCACGACAGCCGCGCCGACGACTCGGTCGATCTGGTCCTCGGTACCGAATTCAGCGCGCTGGCGCACGACGACAACATCGACGCCGTCCTCGCCACCCTGCGCCCGGGGGCTACCGAGGCCGCCGATCCCGCACTGTTGTCCAAGATCCACGCCAGCAGCTGCTGATCGTCAGTCGGGAATCGGCTCCAGGCCCTTGCACCGCTTGAGGGCCGCCAACAGCTCGTCTGCGATTCCGGGCGCTGCCGCCACCACCAGTCCCGCGCTGCCGTCCGGTGAGCTGTAGTCGGGCAGCACTACCCGTGCGCCCGCCTCGGCGGCGATGAGCGCACCCGCCGCGCAGTCCCACGGCTGCAGGCCGTGCTCGTAGTAGGCATCCAGCCGGCCCGCCGCCACCATGCACAAGTCCAGCGCGGCCGAGCCGATCCTGCGCACGTCACGGACCATCGACAGCATCCGCGCCACCAGCGCCGCCTGGACGGTGCGGCGCCGCAGCGAGTACGCGAAGCCGGTGCCCACCAACGCCATCGACAACTCCTCGACGGCGGTGCAGCGCAACGGGTGCGTCCCCTGCTCGTCGGCGACCTGCGCGCCCCGCCCGCTCGCGGCCGAATACACGCGCCCGGCGACGACGTCGGCGACCGCGCCGGCCACCGACACGCCATTGATCTGCGCTGCGACCGACACCGAGTACACCGGGATGCCGTACACGAAGTTCACCGTGCCGTCGATGGGATCCAGCACCCAGGTGACGGTGTCGGCGGGCGAGACCGTCCGGCCACTGGGGCCGCCGCCTTCCTCACCCACGATCGGATCCCGGGCCGCAGCTGCGCCAGCCGGTCACGCAGCAGGCGTTCGGTCTCGGTGTCGACCACCGTAACCGGATCGGTCGGGGTGCTCTTCGTCCTCACGACCTTGACGTCGGCCGCGGTGGGGGTAGCGCCGCCGAACACCTGTGCACGACGGGTTCGCACGAACGCAGCGGCTTCGGTGGCCAGCGTCTCGGCGGCTGAGCGCAGCCGCTCCGGGTCGTTGTCAGCGGGCGTCACCGCTATATCGCATCACAGTTGCCGGGCACGGCGCCCAACTCCTCAACCGCGGCAATCCCCGGGTTTAAGGTGGGCGGGCAGCCCCAACCGTCTCGTCTCGCCGAGGAGATTCGATGACCAGCACCGATCCCCTGTCCGAAACAACCGGCGCCGCGGCGCAACGTCGTGGATTCGGCATCGACGTCGGCGGCAGCGGCACCAAAGGCGGAATCGTCGACCTGGACACGGGTCAGCTGATCGGCGACCGGATCAAGCTGCTGACCCCCCAACCGGCTACCCCCTCGGCCGTCGCCAAGACCATCGCCGAGCTCGTCAACGCATTCGGGTGGACCGGTCCGCTGGGCGTGACCTACCCCGGCGTGGTCACCCACGGCATCGTGCAAACCGCGGCCAACGTGCACAAGTCCTGGATCGGGACCAGCGCGCGCGACATCATCAGCGCCGAACTGGACGGCCAAGACGTCACAGTGCTCAACGATGCGGACGCGGCCGGGCTCGCCGAGGAGCGGTACGGAGCGGGAAAAGGCCACACCGGGCTGGTGGTGGTGCTCACGTTCGGCACCGGAATCGGGTCCGCGGTCATTCACAACGGGACGCTGATACCCAACACCGAGTTCGGCCACCTCGAGGTCGACGGCAAGGAGGCCGAGCATCGAGCGGCGTCCTCGGTCAAGGAGAACAACGGCTGGAGCTACAAAAAGTGGGCCAAAGAGGTGACCAAGGTGTTGATCGCCATCGAGAACGCGATGTGGCCGGACCTGTTCATCGCCGGCGGCGGCATCAGCCGCAAGGCCGACAAATGGATACATTTGCTGGAAAACCGCACCCCGGTGGTGCCGGCGGCCCTGCAGAACACGGCCGGGATCGTCGGTGCGGCGATGGCCTCGACCACAGACGTCACGCACTGAAAACGCGTTGAATTTTGCCTGCTGGCGCAGTATGGGCGCCCACTGTCGTTACAATGGTCAGCGGCGGCCGCCCAACCGATAACGCGCGAGTATTCACGCTGGTATCAACGCCGACATTCGACATAGCAGACACTTTCGGTTAAGCACGCCCAGATCCACCGGAAGTGAGTCCGACCGAAGGGGTCTATGTGGCAGCGACCAAGACGAGCCCAGCAACTGACGATCCGGTGAAGCGCACCGCGAAATCGTCCGGGTCTTCTGGCTCTCACGGGTCTCCGGCCAAGGCAGTTGCCAAGCGTTCGCCGGCGAAGGCCGGCAACGGCACCGCCGCCCCCGCAAAACGGGCCACCAAGACTGCGTCCAAGGCCACCAAATCCGCCGCCACCGCCCAGGCAGCCGAGGCCCCCAAGAAAAGCCGTGCAAAAGGCGCTGACGCAAAGGCGACGTCGGGCCGCGGTGCCAAGGCCAGTGCCAAAGGAGCCCCCGCCGCGCAGGACGCTGACGTCCTCGCCGGCGCCGATGACGCGGAAGCCACCGAAGACCTCGACGCCGACCTTGACGTGGAGCCCGACGAAGACCTCGATATCGATGCCGCCGATCTCAACCTCGAAGATCTCGAGGAAGTCGCCGCCGAGGCCGACGAGGTCGATCTCGAAGCTGAAACCGAGGGCGACGACACTGAGGCCGTCGCGGTCCCGGCGCCCGCCGAAGCCGCCGCCGAAGACGAGGAAGAGATCGCTGAACCCACCGAAAAGGACAAGGCCTCAGGCGATTTCGTTTGGGACGAGGACGAATCCGAAGCGCTGCGACAGGCGCGCAAGGACGCCGAACTCACCGCATCCGCCGACTCGGTACGCGCTTACCTCAAGCAGATCGGCAAGGTGGCGCTGCTCAATGCCGAGGAAGAGGTCGAGCTGGCCAAGCGGATCGAAGCGGGCCTGTACGCCACGCAACTGATGGCCGAAATGGCTGAGCGCGGCGACAAGCTACCCGCCGCTCAGCGCCGCGACATGATGTGGATCTGTCGCGACGGCGACCGTGCGAAAAACCATCTGCTGGAAGCCAATCTGCGGTTGGTCGTTTCGCTGGCCAAGCGCTACACCGGTCGCGGCATGGCATTCCTCGACCTGATCCAGGAAGGCAACCTGGGCCTGATCCGGGCGGTCGAAAAGTTCGATTACACAAAGGGGTACAAGTTCTCCACCTATGCGACGTGGTGGATCCGGCAGGCGATCACGCGCGCCATGGCCGACCAGGCGCGCACCATCCGCATCCCGGTGCACATGGTCGAGGTGATCAACAAGCTGGGCCGTATTCAGCGCGAGCTGCTGCAGGATCTGGGCCGCGAGCCCACACCTGAGGAGCTGGCCAAGGAAATGGACATCACGCCCGAAAAGGTGCTGGAGATCCAGCAATACGCCCGCGAGCCGATCTCGCTGGATCAGACCATCGGCGACGAGGGCGACAGCCAGCTCGGCGACTTCATCGAAGACAGCGAAGCCGTCGTGGCCGTCGACGCCGTGTCCTTCACGCTGCTGCAGGACCAGCTGCAGTCGGTGCTGGAAACGCTGTCCGAGCGCGAGGCCGGTGTAGTACGGCTGCGCTTCGGCCTCACCGACGGCCAGCCCCGTACCCTCGACGAGATCGGACAGGTCTACGGCGTGACCCGCGAGCGCATCCGCCAGATCGAGTCCAAGACGATGTCAAAGTTGCGTCACCCCAGCCGTTCTCAGGTCCTGCGCGACTACCTGGACTGAGCGACACGTCCGGTCGTCGCCGATGACCAGACAGCGCGATCAAAATCCGATCACGGAGTTGAACGTCAGCGCTCGTAAGTCGTGGTTTAGTAACCACATGCATGGGCACCGCGGCAGGGTCGCACGACACATCCCTCGTTTGCTTGCTCCGGCGGTGGTCGCGGCGTCGGGAGTGGGCGCTTCGGTCCTCGCGTCGGCAATCCCTAACGCCTCCGCCGATCCGTGTCCGGACGTTCAGGTGGTGTTCGCCCGCGGCACCGACGACCCTCCTGGGCCCGGCCCGACCGGACAGGCATTCATCGACTCCCTGCGCCCGCGCGTTGGCGCAAAATCGTTCGACGTATATCCGGTCAACTACCCCGCTACCTTTGACTGGACGAACTCGGGCAAGGATGGCATCAGAGACGCGGGCGCGCATATCGTTTCGATGGCGCACGACTGTCCCAATACCAAGATGGTGCTTGGCGGTTATTCCGAAGGCGCTGCCGTGATGGGCTTCGTCACGTCACCTGCCGTACCGGCTGGGATCGATCCGGCGAGCGTACCCAAACCGATGGACCCCGAGGTGGCCAACCACGTCTCCTCGGTCGTGCTCTTCGCAATGCCCAACGACAGGACGATGAACTTCTTCGGCGAGCCGCCGGTCGTCATTGGGCCGCTCTATCAGCCCAAGACCATCCAGGTATGCGCTCCCGAGGACCCGATCTGTTCCGACGGGATGAATTTCGACGCACATAAGACGTACTCGACCAACGGCCCAATAATTGACACGGGCGCGGCCTTCGCGGCCAGTCGTCTCGGCGGAGGTCCTGCCGCACCGGCGACTGCCGTCGCGACGCCGTCACAGCCAGACGGAGGCGCTGGCAGCTAATCCGTGCCGAAGCGTTCGTTCGCGCGGCAGGACGCTTTCCACTACGTACGCGAAGTGCCCTACGCCTGGGTGGCTCCCAGAAGAAGGCTCACGCTAGGGCCAGTAGTCGTTCATCGCAGTGGCGAACTTGTCATTGTTGGTGAGCCGGGGAAGTTGGAGCGAGTCTTCGATGGTGCGCAGCAGGCTGTAGTGGTTGTTGTAATGGCCTGCAATGAAGTGGCCTTGGCGCATACCGGAATTCGGGGACGGGATGACGATCATGGGAACGTGGTTGCCTTCGTTGCCGATGCCGAGTGAGATGTTGTTGTAGTCCTCGTCCCATGTGATGAAGATGGCGCTGCGCTGCGTTTGGAACGCGGGCGAATTCACGATGATGGGTAGCGTGTCCGCGAGGAACTTATCGCCGGACTTGATGTTGTACTGATGATCTGTGAGCAGGCTGATGATGAACTCGAGGTTGATGGGTCCTTCCATGTTGTGGTTTTCGTCCGCAGCCCACCACACGTAGTTCGGGGTGGTGGCGGGCGAGGCGAGGTCCGTGGCCATCCGCTCCAGCGGCAACACATGTTGCTGGCAGCGAGTGGGGTTGGAGACGATGTCGTGGAAGGCGAGAAATGGTAGTTCGCCGGGGCTGTAGGGGCCCGAGGACTGCGTGAAACACGGGGCAGGCATGGACTGTTCGTAGCTGGCCCAGCCCTTGCCCGCTCTCTCGACGTTGTCGACCAGGTTCGGTTCGTCGAAGCAGTCCAATTCGCAGTTGTAGTTGAAGCCGAAGTCTGATCCGCCGAGGATCGGGTAGTAGTTCGGAATGCTGGGGTGGGTTTGGGCGTAGTAGTTCGCCCCGTATCCGTAGTTGTCGATGAGGCCGTTGATGTATGGGGCATTGCGGCTGCCCTTGATGTCCTTTACGCCATGGTTCTCGAGATAGATCATGAACACGTGGTCGAGGGGGCCGACTTTTGACATGGGTGGTGTCGGTGGCGGTGGCGCGGGCAGTGGAGCACCCACAGTGAACGAGATGTTGTCGGCGTAGGCGTTGTTGTAGCTGCCGAATACCGGATTGCAGTCTTTGAAAGTCACGACCACACGGGCGCTTTGGGTGCCCACGGGAATCGTTCCGGTGGTTTGACGTTCGAGAAACGCCGTCCTCAACCGGCGATCGAGCACAGTGACGGGGCCGATCTTGCCTGTGCCCACCTGCGCTTGGTTCGCGTCCAAGAAGGTGACTGTGACAGTCGTTGCGGACGGGTCTTCCAGGAAGCCTCCGAGCCATCCGCTCAACTTGTAGGGCACGGCGCCGGTGGCGGGCAGGCCGCGGAGGTCGACGGTTTGGGTAAGCGTCGATGTAGCCACGTTTCCACCGCCGAAGAACTGAACTGCGCCGTCCGGGGGTCCGTTCTGAGCGCGCGGAAATCCTAGGGCTGCGGGCAAAGTTGGCCCAGGCGACCCGAGGGGCCACGGCAGGCGGCGCTGGGTGCCGTACTTGATGACAGTCGGTGTGCCGGTCACGGTCCAGCCCGGGATGGACACCGAACTGTATCCCGACAACGACGGGTCGCCGAGCTCGGCGCCCGGGTTGACCAACAGATTCGGGCTCTGAACGTCGAAGGGGTCGACGGCTGATGCCGGCCCGGTATCCGTCGAGAAGATCAGCAGAGCAACTCCCGCGAGCGCACCAACCACACGCCATGAGCGACAAGACATCAGGCAATCACCTCTGTGGTTTGAGACGCTCGCATTGCTCCGTTGATGGTGGCCCACGCACCGCTATCCACCTATGTGGTTGTGCAAACTGATACCGAGGGGATGCCGTTTGGTGACCGCGTCGATGATGCGATCGCAGCGGAAATCGTGTAAAGGCCGCACGGTGATGGGTTTCGCAATTCGACGTGGTCAAAGCTGTTGTGGCAGCTGTCCGTAACGGCGCGCTAGGTGTATCAAGTACGAATTATGTTGCGGTACAACACCCTTTCACAAACCGTCAAGGACGCGTCAGCGCGGCGCCCCGATCCCTCGCAGCGCCGAAAATTCTGATGCGCCAACGGCGGCATGGACGTAGGGTCAGCACATGCCAGCCGGTCGCCAAAATGTCTCGTCGGGATCCGATTTCGAATCGATCGTGGGGTATTCGCGCGCGGTGCGGGCGGGCCCGTACGTGGCGGTGGCCGGAACCACCGGCAGCGGTGACGATCTCACCGCGCAGACCCGAGACGCTCTGCGCCGCATCGAGGTTGCGCTCACCCAGGCGGGCGCGACGCTGACCGACGTGGTCCGGACCCGCATCTATGTGACCGACATCTCTCGCTGGCGCGCAGTCGCAGAGGTACACGCGGAGATTTTCCGGCAGATACGTCCGGTAGCCACCATGGTCGAGGTCTCCGCGCTGATCGAACCCGGCTTATTGGTGGAAATCGAAGCGGACGCCTATGTGTCGGCCAGCAACGGGAAGCTGCCGTCAGGTGCCGGTGAATAGGCGGTGACCTTGATCACAGCGCTCGCCGGCAGCGCGCCGTACAGATGTGGGAACAGCATCGACTGCGGATCCGTCGCCACTCCCGGCTCCCAGCGCACCGGTGCGTCAAGCGCCTCCGGGTCAATGTAGAGCAGAAGCAGGTCGCTCCGACCGCGGTAGAGCCGGTTGGCCGGCAGATGCACCTGGCCCGGGGTCGACAGGTGCACAAACGGCGCGCCCCCGTCGGGCCGGATTTCACCGCAGCTGCCGACGCGCGACCACTTCTCGGCCGGGCACAGGTGCACCAGTACACGCGCGGACGGCATGATAGCCAGCTTGCCTGACGAACGAGTGGGAATCCGTGAGAAACGACACACCTGACAACGGCCGGGGAACAAGGCGAAAACCCCAAACGTCTGACACAGTTGAAGACACGCCAGAAACGGAGACGCCATGAACGCAACTCTGACCAGTCCCGAACTGACTAGAGCTGACCGCTGCGACCGCTGCGGCGCAGCCGCCCGCGTCCGTGCCAAGCTGACTTCCGGAGCTGAGCTGCTCTTCTGCATGCACCACGCGAACAAGCACCAGGCGAAGCTGACCGAGCAAGCCGCCGTGCTCGAGGTAAGCGGAAGCTGAATTCATAAACTCCTCCACCACCAGAGTGGGCTGTGCGAGCAGTCATCGGTAATGCTGGATAGGTATGAGTGCCCAGGCAGCCAAGCCGTCGCGCCACCATGTGTGGCGAATAAGTAAAAGGGCGTTATCGAAAAGCTGGGATGACTCGATCTTCTCGGAGTCCGCGCAAGCGGGCTTCTGGTCGTGCTTGTCCCTGCCGCCGCTACTGCTGGGAATGCTGGGCTGCCTGGCCTTCGTAGCGCCGCTCTTCGGCGCGGACACGCTGCCCGCCATCGAGAAATCGTTGGTCACGACCGCTCACAGCTTCTTCGCCCCCAACGTGGTCAACGAGATCATCGAGCCGACCATCCGCGACGTCACCAAGCACGCACGTGGCGAGGTGGTGTCGCTGGGCTTCGTCATTTCGCTGTGGGCGGGATCGTCGGCGATCTCCTCGTTCGTCGATTCGGTGGTGGAGGCGCACGACCAGACGCCACTGCGGCATCCGGTGCGACAACGATTGTTTTCGTTGTTCCTGTACGTGGTAATGCTGCTTTTCCTGGTGGCGACCGCGCCGCTGGCCGTCGTAGGCCCACGCAAGGTCGCTGAGCACATTCCACCGACGTTGGGCAACCTGTTGCACTACGGCTACTACCCGATGCTGGTTTTCGGCCTCATGTTGGGCGTGATGGCCCTGTACCGCGTTTCCCTGCCGGTACCGCTGCCGTCGCATCGGCTGATGATCGGCGCCATCTTCGCGACAGGGGTGTTCGTGACCGCCACGCTGGGGTTGCGGTTCTACCTGAAATGGATCACCAGCACCGGCTACACGTACGGGGCCTTGGCCACGCCGATCGCGTTTCTACTGTTCGCGTTCTTCGGAGGCTTCGCCGTCATGTTCGGCGCCGAGCTCAACGCCGCGATCCAAGAGGAGTTCCCCGCGCAGGCCACCCATGCCCACCGGTTGCGTCGCTGGCTGGTCGCGCGGGTGCGCAGCGACCCGGAATACCAGCCTCCCCCGTCACAGGACAACATTGCCCCGGCGGACCAGGCGAGCTGATCAGCCCTTTTTGAGCTGTTCGTAGATCTGCTTGCATTCCGGGCATACCGGCGAGCCCGGTTTGGCCGCGCGTGTGACGGGAAATACCTCACCGCACAACGCCACAACGTGACTGCCCATGACGGCGCTCTCGGCGATCTTGTCCTTGCGGACGTAGTGGAAGTACTTGGGCGTGTCGTTGTCGGTCCCGTCGTCGACGCGTTCGTCGGTATCAGTGCGTTCGATCGTCTGGGTCTGCATACCCGACATTGTGTCACCTGGTCGAGTGTCACCTTGACGACCTGGCGCTGGCGGCCGGAACCAACGGCGAAACCGGATAAGCCGGAATCGATCTGGTGTGGGAGAGTGGAGGGATGAAGCGCGGCTCCGACCAGGGGTTCGACGACGACGGCAGGCCAGTGCTCATTACCGCCGCCGCGCCCTCGTACGAGGAAGAGCATCGCGCCCGCGTGCGTAAGTACCTGACGCTGATGGGGTTCCGCATTCCGGCTCTCATCTTGGCCGCCGTCGCGTACGGCGCCTGGCACAACGGCCTGATCTCGCTGCTGATCGTGGCGGTGTCGGTGCCGTTGCCGTGGATGGCCGTGCTGATCGCCAACGACCGGCCCCCGCGCCGCGCCGACGAGCCGCGCCGGTTCGACCGAGTCCAGCGCCGGACGCCCTTGTTCCCGACGGCCGAGCGGCCCGCGCTCGAGGCCCGGCCACATCCGGCCGGCCAGTTCCACCCACCCGGCCACGACGACCTCGCTTAGGTCCACCGCGCTCCGAGTCTCCGAATAGCGCCCACTGACCGCACTTCTCAGGACATTCTCAGGTCCACGGCACATTTCTGCACGTCAAGGCGTGTGAGATGACAAACCGCTGGGAACTCTCACTAAGGGTTTGTCGTTAGACCACATGACAGCACAAGCCGATCGGGAGGGCGCAATGGCGAACGCAGCCATCAGGGGGGCCAACGCAGGCATCAGAGGGGCCGACCCCACCACACGGGCCACCACGAGCCGCATCGAGAGCGATCTGGATGCGCAGAGCCCGGCGGCGGACTTGGTACGCGTGTACCTGAACGGCATCGGCAAGACGGCGTTGCTCAACGCGGCCGACGAGGTCGAGCTGGCCAAGCGCATCGAGGCCGGCCTGTATGCCGAACACCTGCTCGAGACCCGTAAGCGCCTCGGCGAGAACCGCAAACGAGAGTTGGCGGCTGTGGTGCGCGACGGTGCGGCCGCCCGCCGCCACCTGCTGGAAGCCAACCTGCGCCTGGTCGTGTCGTTGGCCAAGCGCTACACCGGGCGTGGCATGCCGCTGCTGGACCTCATCCAGGAGGGCAATCTCGGGCTGATCCGCGCCATGGAAAAGTTCGACTACACAAAGGGATTCAAGTTCTCGACGTACGCCACGTGGTGGATCCGTCAGGCCATCACCCGCGGCATGGCCGACCAGAGCCGCACCATCCGGCTACCCGTGCACCTGGTCGAACAGGTCAACAAGCTGGCGCGGATCAAGCGCGAGATGCACCAGAATCTGGGCCGCGAAGCCAGCGACGAGGAGCTCGCCGCCGAATCGGGCATACCGGTCGAGAAGATCAACGACTTGCTCGAGCACAGCCGCGACCCGGTGAGCCTGGACATGCCGGTCGGCTCCGAGGAAGAAGCCCCGCTGGGCGACTTCATCGAGGACGCCGAAGCGATGTCTGCCGAGAACGCGGTGATTGCCGAGTTGCTGCATGTCGACATCCGCAGCGTGCTGGCCACGCTGGATGAGCGCGAGCACCAGGTGATCCGGCTGCGCTTCGGTTTGGACGACGGCCAGCCGCGCACGCTGGACCAGATCGGCAAGCTGTTCGGTTTGTCCCGCGAGCGGGTCCGCCAGATCGAGCGCGACGTGATGTGCAAGCTCCGCCACGGCGAGCGCGCCGACCGGCTGCGCTCGTATGCGAGCTGACGACGCCCCCCACAGCTAGGTAGCAGACAGTATGCCCGCCGCGTCGCGGCGGGCATACTGCTTGCCTAGGACGCGTTGGACCCATTCACGCAGCTGGCCAAGTAGACTCAGCGTCAATGGAGGGTGCTGGATGAACGAGCTGGTCGATACCACCGAGATGTACCTGCGGACCATCTACGACCTCGAGGAAGAGGGCGTGACGCCGCTGCGTGCCCGGATCGCCGAGCGGCTCGACCAAAGCGGGCCGACGGTCAGCCAGACGGTATCCCGGATGGAGCGCGATGGACTGCTGCATGTGGCCGGCGACCGCCATCTGGAACTCACCGACAAGGGCCGGGCGCTGGCCGTCGCAGTGATGCGCAAGCACCGCCTCGCCGAACGACTGCTCGTCGACGTCATCGGTTTGCCGTGGGAAGAAGTGCACGCCGAGGCATGCCGGTGGGAGCACGTGATGAGCGAGGACGTCGAGCGGCGGCTGGTCAAAGTGCTCAACAACCCGACCACTTCCCCGTTCGGCAACCCGATTCCGGGTCTGTTGGACCTGGGCGTGGGCTCGGAGTCCGACGCCGACGGGGTCAACCTGGTGCGGCTGACCGAGTTGCCTGCCGGATCGCCGGTGGCAGTGGTCGTCCGCCAGCTGACCGAGCACGTGCAGGGCGACATCGATCTGATCACGCGGCTCAAAGACGCCGGCGTCGTGCCCAACGCACGGGTGACCGTCGAGACCAGCCCGTCGGGCGGCGTGACCATCCTCATACCTGGACACGAGAACGTCACCCTGCCACACGAGATGGCGCACGCCGTCAAGGTCGAGAAGGTCTGACCCCTAGCTGGCGAGAAGACGCAACCTGTTAGCCCGCGCGCCGGCCGAACGTCTGTCGCGGCGGCAGCCGCACACCGAGTTGCCTGGCGAGCCGATAACCGGTGAGCGCGAGTTCACGGATGCGCTCGGGCCGCAGGCCGGACTGCAATGCCGTGTCCAGCATGCCGGCCATCCGATGGTCGCCATCGCAGCGCAATGCGGCCTCCAGCGACACCCCCGCCAGCGGTCCGTCGCCGCGCACGTAAGCGCTGAAGGCCAGCAGCACCAGCGCCTCCACCCGCCACGGCGGCGGCAGCCTTCGCGACAGCTCAGCCCACAGCGCCTCCGCTTCACCGGCATTCGCACCCACTGCGAGCGCATAGAGCATGTCGCGAACCTGCCCGTCGGTCAGCGCGCAACCCAGCTCCGCCGCCTCCGCATCGGGTAGCACCTGGCCGCCTGCGACCCGGGCGGCAGCGGCCATCGCCTTCTCCACGTCGACGCGACACCGGCCCACCGGGTCCGTGCGATGTGCCAGCTCGCGCGCGGTTGCTTGCTGTTCGACAGCTGCGGCCAGCTCCGCGCTGCGCATCGTGTCTTCGACGGCGATGACGGCCTGCAGATCGGCGCGGCGCGGGTAGAGGCGACGGCCGTCCAGTACCGCCGCGACGGCCAGCGGCGATGCCGACGGGTCGTCGATCAGCCCACCCCTGCCGCAACCGTCGACGCAGTGCCACCGGCCGCCGCGAGCCACCCGATCCACCACATGCGCCGCCCACAGCACGACGCCGTGTTGCGACAGCGCGTCGGTGAGCTCTTCGGACAACTCGCGGTAGTCCTCGTTGCAGCACGGACACTGCGCGCCCTCGGCGTCGACGAAAACCGCGACCGCCGCCGCGGGATCGGCGGCCGCGGCAACCTCGGCGAGGTGCTCGATCCGGTCGGGCAGCTCGTCAGAGAGGTCGACGCGCAACACCGACCCCAGTTCGTCACCATCCATCGACACCACCACCAGTGATTTCTCCGGCACGAAGCCGAGGACTGCCGGTAGCGCGGCGATCAGCGCCGCGGGACGGTTGAGTTCAAAGTCAGATCGATGCGTCGTCATGGGCACCAACGTGGCAACCGCCACCGTCAGCCTGCACTCGCACAATGAGATTGAGCTGTCGTCTGTGGAGAAAGTCGCGACTGTGGGCTCTATCGTCTATGCATGGGTTCGATGCAGGAGTACGACATCGTCGTCATCGGTTCGGGGCCCGGCGGCCAGAAGGCCGCCATCGCCGCGGCCAAGCTGGGTAAAACTGTCGCGATCATCGAACGGGGCCGCAGTCTCGGCGGCGTCTGCGTCAACACCGGCACCATCCCCTCGAAGACGTTGCGCGAGGCCGTGCTCTACCTCACCGGGATGAATCAGCGCGAGCTCTACGGAGCGAGCTACCGCGTGAAAGATCGCATCACCCCTGCCGATCTGCTGGCACGAACCCAGCATGTGATCGGCAAGGAAGTCGACGTGGTGCGCAACCAGTTGATGCGCAACAGGGTCGACCTGCTGATCGGGCACGGCCGGTTCGTCGATCCACACACCATCTGCATCGAAGACCCGGGCCGCCGCGAAATGACCACTGTCACAGGGGATTACGTCGTCATCGCCACCGGCACCAGGCCGGCTCGACCGTCCGGCGTCGAATTCGACGAGCAACGCGTGCTCGACTCCGACGGCATCCTCGATCTCAGGTCGCTGCCGTCCTCGATGGTCGTGGTCGGTGCGGGTGTGATCGGCATCGAATACGCGTCCATGTTCGCCGCGCTGGGAACCAAGGTGACCGTGGTGGAAAAGCGCGAGACGATGCTGGACTTCTGCGACCCCGAGGTGATCGAAGCGCTGAAATTCCACCTGCGCGACTTGGCGGTGACCTTCCGGTTCGGCGAGGAAGTGACCGCGGTCGACGTGGGCTCCGCGGGCACGGTCACCACGCTGGCCAGCGGCAAGCAGATCCCCGCCGAGACGGTGATGTACTCAGCGGGGCGCCAGGGTCAGACCGACCACCTCGATCTGGAGAACGCCGGGCTGGAGGTCGAGGGCCGCGGCCGGATCTGGGTCGACGGCAGCTTCAAGACCAAGGTGGAACACATCTACGCCGTCGGTGACGTGATCGGGTTCCCCGCGCTGGCCGCGACATCTATGGAGCAAGGCCGCCTGGCGGCGTACCACGCCTTCGGGGAACCGGTGGACGGCATCACCGAACTGCAGCCGATCGGCATCTACTCGATTCCCGAGATCTCCTACGTCGGGTCCACCGAGGTGGAGCTGACCAAGAACGCAATCCCCTACGAGGTGGGTGTGGCCCGGTACCGGGAACTGGCCCGCGGCCAGATCGCCGGCGACTCCTACGGCATGCTCAAGCTGCTGGTGTCCACCGACGACCGCAAGCTGCTCGGGGTGCACATCTTCGGCACCAGCGCCACCGAGATGGTGCACATCGGGCAGGCCGTGATGGGCTGCGGCGGCACCGTCGACTACCTCGTCGACGCGGTGTTCAACTATCCGACGTTCTCCGAGGCATACAAGGTCGCCGCGCTCGACGTGACCAACAAGATGCGCGCCCTCAACCAGTTCCGCCGCTGACCCGAGCAGGTCAGCAGCCGTCGTCGTAATCCGTCGGCGCTTTGTCCCCCGGGCCGCCGGCTTCGGCACGGGCCAGCAGCTGCGCGATGTGTTCGTCGAACGGCGCCGAGTACGACATGTCCGCCTGGCATCCGCCGCCTTCGGGGCCGCCGATCACGGCGGTCACCGCGGTGCCATTGACCCAGGGCGCGCCGCTGGTGCCGCCGACCAGCCCGTCGCAGGCCAGCGCGGGGAAACCGTCCGGGGTGATTGCGGTGGTGGCCTGGCAGTTGATCGGCGAGCCGTCCGCTCCGGCCGGATAGCCGGTCACGGTGACGCGGGTCCCGGGGGCCGGCGCGGTGCCCAGCACCAGGCCGGAGCCGGCGTGCGCCTCCAGGGACCCACCGTGCTGATTGCTGACCCGGGCGATCGCGTAGTCGGCTCGCGGATCCTTGGTGGCGACCCAGCGTGAATCGAGGTAGACGTCGTCGACCTGCCACAGGTCGGCCGGCTCGGCGTGGCCGGAGAAGCCAGGGGCAAACGTGGCGCGGAAGCCGCCCAGCAGGCAGTGCGCGGCGGTCAGCATGAGGTTCCCGCTGCTGGAGTGCAGCACCGAACCCGTGCAAAAGTGCACCTTGCCGCCCTCGGGGAAGATCGCGCCCACCCGCGGGTCGGGCAGTGCGGGAGCCGCGGCGGGACCGTCCCCGGCGGGGTCGCACGCCAGCAATGTCGTCAGGCTCACCAGCGAGCACAGCCATACCGTCGGGAAGCGCATCGCGTTTCATCATGCCTTTCGGGGTGCGCGCCCACGATGGCCGGCGTCGAATACCCTGCGGCGCTATTGCGTTTCGACGAGCAGGAAAGTCTTCGATTCGTTGTTCGATGTGGGTGCCCGTGTGATGTGAGGGACACTGGTTAGGGCACCCTGGAGATAACTGGGAGGGAGGCAACACCGATGGCGCGCCATCGCAACCCGGATGACGACTACTACCAGCCAGGGCAGCCCGGCATTTACGAGCTGGAGTTCCCGGCACCGCAGTTGTCGACGTCCGACGGCCGCGGCCCGGTGCTGGTGCACGCACTGGAAGGGTTCTCCGACGCCGGTCACGCCATCCGGCTGGCGGCTGCCCACCTCAAGGCGGCCCTGGACACCGAGCTGGTCGCGTCGTTCGCGATCGACGAACTGCTGGATTACCGCTCGCGCCGCCCGCTGATGACCTTCAAGACCGACCACTTCACCCACTACGAAGATCCCGAGCTGAGCCTGTACGCGTTGCGCGACGCCGCCGGCACACCGTTTCTGCTGCTGGCCGGCATGGAGCCGGACTTGAAGTGGGAGCGCTTCATCACCGCGGTGCGTCTGCTCGCCGAGCGCCTCGGCGTGCGGCAGACCATCGGTCTTGGCACCGTGCCGATGGCGGTCCCCCACACCCGGCCGGTCACCATGACCGCGCACTCGAACAACGCGGAGCTGATCGCCGACTTCCAGCCGTGGATCTCCGAGATCCAGGTCCCCGGCAGCGCGTCCAATCTGCTGGAGTACCGGATGGCCCAGCACGGTCACGAGGTCGTCGGCTTCACCGTGCACGTCCCGCACTACCTGACGCAGACCGACTACCCGGCTGCGGCCCAGGCACTGCTCAAGCAGGTGGCCAAAACCGGGTCGCTCGAGCTGCCCCTGACCGCACTGTCCGAAGCAGCCGCGGACATCCAGGCCAAGATCGACGAGCAGGTGCAGGCGAGCGCCGAGGTCGCCCAAGTGGTGGCGGCGCTGGAGCGCCAGTACGATGCCTACATCGAGGCCCAGGAGAACAGGTCACTGCTGAGGCGCGATGAGGAGCTGCCTAGCGGCGACGAGCTTGGTGCGGAGTTTGAGCGATTCCTGGCTCAGCAGGCAGAGAAGAAGTTCGACGACCCCCCTGACCACCCAGACCCGACCTGATCGCCCTGAGCCGTCCCGACAATGACGTTGGGAGAGAGGTTTCGCGAGATGACCGAGCGAAAGCGCAATCTTCGCCCGGTGCGGAAAGTGACTGCGCCTTCGCTGCAGTTCCGCACCATCCACGGCTATAAGCGGGCGTTCCGGATCGCCGGTGAAGGTCCGGCGATACTGCTGATCCACGGCATCGGCGACAATTCCACCACCTGGGATGGCGTACACGCCCAGCTCGCCCAGCGTTTCACCGTCATCGCCCCGGACCTGTTGGGCCATGGGAAGTCCGACAAGCCGCGCGCCGACTACTCGGTCGCGGCCTACGCCAACGGCATGCGCGACCTGCTCAGCGTGCTCGGCATAGAGCGGGTGACCATCGTCGGCCATTCGCTCGGCGGTGGGGTGGCGATGCAATTCGCCTATCAGTTCCCCCAACTGGTCGAGCGATTGATCCTGGTCGGCGCCGGCGGCGTCACCAAGGACGTCAACTTTGTGTTGCGGTTGGCCTCGCTACCGATGGGCAGCGAGGCAATCGCGTTGCTGCGGTTGCCGCTCGTGCTGCCGGCCGTGCAGGTTGCCGGCAAGGTAGTCGGCAAGGCCCTGGGAACCACCGCGCTGGGACACGACCTGCCGAATATGCTCCGCGTGCTGAACGACCTCCCCGAGCCGACGGCCTCGGCCGCGTTCAGCCGCACCTTGCGCGCCGTCGTCGATTGGCGCGGGCAGATCGTCACCATGCTGGACCGATGTTATTTGACCGAAGCCATCCCGGTGCAGATCATCTGGGGCAGCAGGGACTCGGTGCTCCCCGTCCGGCACGCCACGATGGCCCATGCCGCCATGCCGGGCTCGCGGCTCGAGATCTTTGAAGGCTGCGGTCATTTCCCCTTCCACGACGACCCCGCTCGGTTCATCGACATCGTCCAGCGCTTCATCGACAACACCCAGCCCGCCGAATACGACCCGGTTGCGCTGCGCGCACTGCTCAGCAGAGGCGGCGAAGGAACCGTCCACGGGCCGGCCGACACCCGCGTCGCCGTGCTGGAGGCCATCGGTTCCGACGAACGCAGCGCTACCTGATCCTCGCGACCTCGTACAGTCGGACCGCGAGCTCGACTCTCGCTGCGAGACAAGCGGATTGAGCTGCGCGGCCTTCACTGCTTGCGGTGCAACACCGCGGCGAGGTGGTCCTGCACCGGCTGGCCGACCGCGCCCATCCGCACCGTGTAGGACAGCTCGTCGCCGTCGATCAGGAATGAACGGCCCAGCGCGCTAACGTTTTTGGCGGTCGGGGTCAATCCGATCGACTCGGTGGTGAGCTCCATTTCGATGCGATCGCCGCTCACCGAGTAGTTGCCGACCTCGATTTCGGTGATGCCGCTCGGATGAGCCAGAACCAGCTCGACATGTCCGGGTTCCGGGGCTCGCAGAAACCCCGTCTCGGCATGCAACGGCTTCCCGTCGGCCACTGCTTTGGTCTTTTGCGAGTAAGCCAGAAACGGTTTGCCCACATGGGTGAATACGACTTCTTCGAAATACTCGAAAGGCTCGATCGTCGGGTACTTACCGGTGCCGCGACCCGCCCAGGTACCGAGCAGTGGTGCCAGCGCTTCAAGGTTCGGGTGCAGGTCGACAGCCATAAAAGCAGCGTAGTCCGGCGACCTTTCGCGCAGCGCGTCGCGTCAATTCGGAGTCGATACTTTGCGGTGCGCCCGAAGCACCTCGATCTCGCGCTCGAAATCGTCGGCCGAAGAAAATGACCGGTATACCGAGGCGAACCGAAGGTAGGCAACCTCGTCGAGTTCGCGCAGCGGCCCAAGGATCGCGAGTCCGACCTCGTGACTGGGGACTTCCGGCGAGCCGGCCGCGCGCACCGTGTCTTCCACCTGCTGGGCCAGCAGATTCAGCGCATCGTCGTCTACCTGACGACCCTGGCATGCGCGACGCACACCGCTGATGACCTTCTCTCTGCTGAACGGCTCCGTGACACCGCTGCGCTTGACCACCGCAAGCACCGCGGTTTCGACCGTGGTGAACCGTCTCCCACACTCCGGACACGACCGGCGTCGCCGGATGGCCTGCCCTTCATCGGTTTCTCGCGAATCGATCACCCGGGAATCCGGATGCCGGCAGAACGGACAGTGCATCGCCGCTCCTTTGCCGTGCCGACATTCGGGTATCGCAGACGACTCCGAGAGTACCTGTGCGCTCGCCGGCCGAGCCAACACTGGCGCCATACACCCCGATTCGCGCCGGGTGCCACCGCGCGGCCATGGCGGTAAGCGGTTTTCGCAGTACACCGCGTTGCCGTCAGCCGACGGGCGCGATGAGGGTCTGGCCCGCGACCAGTGTGGGCGATTTCAGGTCGTTGAGTTCGCGGATGCGCTCGGCCACCTGGCGGTGCGGTGCGTCGGGTGCCACCCGTGCCGCCACATCCGGCAGCGATTCGCCGGGTTCCACCCGAACCACGGCAAGCCGGTCGGGCACGTGAGCGGCCGGAGCGGTGGTCTCGCCGTTGGCCAATTGCCCGAAATGAGCGATCAGGCCCAGCCAGAGAGTGATGATGCCGGCCAGTAGTGCCAGCCCGACCGTCGTCGTGAGTCGTACCGGGCGCCTGCGGTGCGGGGCCGACGACATCGCGACGCCGGTGCCGCGGTAGCGCGTCGGCGCACCGGCCGGCCGGGTCGGGCCGGGAGGGCAGGACCACGCCGGCCGCCCGTAACGAGGCCCCTGTAGCGGGCGCCGCAGCTGGCCGGTGCTGCCGGTCCGCGGCGAGTGCGAGATTGTGTGGATGGTTGTCATGTGCGTCCTCCGGTCAACTGATCCTCGCTCGTGTGTTCGACAGTAGTCGCTCGCATGTTCGAATACCGAACATTTGAGCGAAGCGTGTCGCACGAGCAAAACGCTAGACCGCCCCACCGACAAGTTCGTCGGTCGTTATCACTGGCATGCGGCCGGAATACCCGATCTTGCGAAGAGTTACACCATTGTTATTCAGCAGCTCTAGGGCGCTTCGGCGCGCTCTCCGCCGAAGCGCGACACACCCGTCGAACACATGTTTGATTCTGTCGGCCCCTGCGGCTACATTCGAGGCATGAGTGACAGCAACGACACTTCAGCCGGCGCGGACGGCCGCTTGCGGGCGGTGGGCTCCGGACTCACCGAGCGACAACGCACGATTCTGGACGTCATCCGTGCTTCGGTCACCACCCGCGGATATCCCCCGAGTATCCGAGAAATCGGCGATGCCGTCGGCTTGACGTCGACATCCTCAGTGGCACACCAACTGCGGACTTTGGAGCGCAAGGGCTATCTGCGCCGTGATCCGAACCGGCCGCGGGCCGTCGATGTACGTGGCGCCGACGATGCCGCGGCGACGCCTGTCACCGACGTCGCCGGCTCCGACGCCTTGCCGGAGCCGACCTTTGTTCCCGTTCTCGGACGCATTGCGGCCGGTGGACCAATTCTTGCCGAGGAGGCGGTCGAGGACATCTTCCCGTTACCGCGTGAACTGGTGGGCGAAGGCACGCTGTTCCTGCTCAAGGTGGTCGGCGACTCGATGGTCGAGGCCGCGATCTGCGACGGCGACTGGGTTGTGGTCCGCCAGCAGCACGTTGCCGACAACGGCGACATCGTCGCGGCCATGATCGACGGTGAGGCCACGGTCAAGACTTTCAAGCGCGCAGGTGGTCAGGTGTGGCTGATGCCGCACAATCCGGCGTTCGATCCGATCCCCGGCAACGAAGCAACCGTGCTGGGCAAAGTGGTCACGGTGATCCGCAAGATCTAGCTGTTAGCGGGGGTTCTCAGTCTGCTTTGGTGAAGCCGTTGGCTTCCGCGACTTCCTCACTGGCCAGCCAGAATTCGGGAAGAGTGTCCTCGTAAAGCTCGCTGCTGGGCGTGTAGTACAGGCCGAAGCGCGCACTGGCCTTGATCGGGTATCCCTCGGGAGCCTGGTAGGGGTCGTCCAGCGGCAGGTGAATGGTCGGGCGTGCGGGCTGAGGTTGCCGCGGCGCAACCGACGCGCCAGCCGAGCCTTCCGGCGCGGCTTCCGGAATTACGTCGGGCATCTCTGCCGATTGTTCTGTAGCTTCGTCGGCGGCTGCGTGCCGGCCCATTCGTGACGGGGTGACTGACGCAGTGGTCGCGGCGGCCGCAGCGGCCGCAGCGACGTCGGAGGCTTCGGGTGCCGCAGGGGTTTCGGGAAATGCGGTTTGCGGTCCCGCGTCCTCGGGCGGCGCCTCAGCAAAAACATCGTCGGAGTAGCCTGCTTCCGGCGGCGCCTCGGCAAAAACATCGTCGGAATAAACCGTTTCGGGCGGCGCTTCGGCAAAAACGTCGTCGGGATAACCCGCTTCCGGCGGCGCCTCGGCAAAAAGGTCCTCTGAATAGGAGGCCTCGGGCGGCGCCTCAGCAAACACCTCTTCCGAATAGCCCACATCGCGAGGTTCCTCGCCGAAGACCTCCTCGGTACTGCCGGTCGGAGCAGCGCCACTCACCCCACCATCGTCGACACCGGAATCGGGAATGCCGGCATCGGTCAGCACGGGTATGGAAGTGGTATCGACGTCGTCGGGGTTCTCCTGCTCTTCGAAATCCCGGTCCGCGACGTCTTCCTCGCGAGATGCCACATCGGGTCCGGCGAGCGAATCGCGACCAAATTGGGCGGCGGCGGAGGACTCGTCTTCGGGTCCAACGGCGGTAGCCGCGGAACGCGACCAGCTGATCCTCGGCGCGGATCGGTCTTCCGGTGCCGGCCGCTCCGGCGCATGAGCGTCGGACGGGGCCCTTTGTTGGGAGGCGAATTCGGCATCTTCGTGGGCCCACGGCTCGGCGGCCGTGACGTCGTAGCCGGGGTCCGGCCCATGGTCCGGGTCGTAGGTCGAGGTCTCGTAAGCGAAGGCGGCATCGCGGGCACGGCTATGCCGGCGGCGTCCGTTCAGCACCAAGAGCAGCGACAACAGCAACATCAGCACCGGAATGATCGCCAGCAGATACCACCAGTGCCAGCCGAACTTCTTCGCATGCGCAGGCGAGGCCGCACCGCTCGGCTGGTTCTGCCCCGGCACCTGCAAACCGGACAGCAACGGCGCCAGGTTGGCCGGATCTGTGCTGAACGTGTTGGTGGCGCGGTTCCACGAGATCATTCCGCCGGTGAACTTCTGCGAGATGACGTCGCCGTCCACCGCCTGGTCACCGACCGGTGCCCCCAGCTTGCCGAGTGGTCCCTTGAGCTTGTCCCAGGCTGTCTTGATGGCGCCGCGCACGACGAATGCACCGTGGTCAGGCGTCCAGAAGATCACCGGCTTGTCGGGTCCGGAGAACACGGCGATCCGGCTCGACGGGATGGCCCCGTTCGACTCGTTGGCGACCGGAAATCCCAGCTCGCTGCCGACCGGCCCACCCAGCGACTCGTATTTGGCCAGGATGTCGCTTTCGACGGCATTCGCGCCGGTGGCGGGGCTGTAGTACACCTTGCCGCCGGCGAATTCCTGAGCGATCCCGTCACCACCGATGGGATTCTGACCGCCCTTCTTGGCGCCCAGCGGACCGGCGGCACCGCCCGCCGCGCGCCAGGCCATGTTTATCGCGGCGGCAGGATCGAGCTCGACCTGTAAGTCCTTGAGCTGACTGCCCAGTACCGCGGGCTCGGTGGAGAACTGTTTGTTTTTCCTGTTCCAGGAGACGGTCCCGCCGCTGAACTTCTGGGAAACAACGTCACCGTCGTAGGTTTCGTCTGCGACGGGGACGCCCAACACGCCGCCTGAGCTGCCGAGCTTGTCCCAGGCCGCATTCAGCGGGCCGCGCACCACGTGCGCACCGTGATCGGCTGTCCAGTAGATGACCGGCTTGTCGCTGGCTGAAAAGGTGGCCACCCGGCTTTCGGGTCCGGCCAGCCCCGGAACTTCGTTGATCGTCGGGAACCCCAGGTCGCTGCCGGCCGCGCCGCCCAACGACTCGTACTTTTCCAGGATCGGCCCATAGACGAATTTGGCGCCGGTGTCCGGGGTGAAGTACATCTTGCCGCCGACGAACTCCAGGGCGAACCCGTCGCCGACGGGATAGACGTCACCCTTCCGCGCGCCCAGGGGGGACGAGTCGCCACCAGCCTTGTCCCATGCCGCCATCATGGCGTTCTCGGCTTCGCCGATCGGAGAAGCTGTGGCAACAGGCGTCAGCAACACCGCGGCCACCACCATGGCCGCCAGGCTGACCAGCGCCCGACCGAGCAGCTTGCCCAATTGACCTCTCTGCCCGTTCACCAAGCCTCCCAGCCGGCGGATCTGCCCTTATCGGTGGCCGCGCCCGCCATTCCCCATCGACAGTCAGTCTTGTCGCCGGGCTCGCATAACTTTGCTAGAGCGAATGACAATTGCGAAGTCAAATCCGCAATATTTCGAAAACAGATACCCCGCCGATGTCGAAATGATGCCAATTCAGTGCCGGCTCGCGTCTCGCACCGTCGTGGGCAAACACAGTTGACGTGGGTGTTTGCCGGGCTGACCTGGTCCCCCACCGCCGTGGCAATCGACGAGTTGGTACGCGAAGACACAAATGCCGACGTTACGTGACGCGCTCATCCCCACGACAATGCGGACCCTTTTCCCGGTCCTTTAGACGCTCAGACTGCGGCCGATGATCTCCTTCATGATCTCGGTCGTGCCGCCGTAGATCGTCTGCACGCGTGCATCGAGATAGGCCCGAGCGACCGGGTATTCCCGCATGTAGCCATAACCGCCGTGCAGCTGCAGACAGCGGTCGATCAGATGTACTTGCTTCTCGGTCGAGTACCACTTGGCCATCGCGGCTTGCTCGGCCGTCAGCTTTCCTTCCAGGTGCAGCGCCAGGAACTGATCGACCATGATGCGCACGATCGTGGCCTCGGTGGCCAGTTCGGCCAACAGGAACCGGGTGTTCTGGAAATTACCGATCGGCTTGCCGAATGCCTTGCGCTCTCTGGTGTATTGCAGCGTCTGCTCCAGCACAGTCTCCATGGCGGTGGCGGCCATGACGGCGATGTTGATCCGTTCCTGCGGCAGGTTCTGCATCAGATAGATGAAGCCCTTACCCTCCTCGCCGAGCAGGTTCTCCAACGGAACTCGCACATCGGTGAACGAGAGCTCGGCGGTGTCCTGGGCGTCCAGCCCGATCTTGTCCAGGTGCCTGCCGCGTTCGAAACCATCCATGCCGCGTTCGACGACCAGCAGGCTGAACCCTTGCGCACCCTTTTCCGGATCGGTCTGGGCCACCACGATCACCAGATCAGAGTTGATGCCGTTGGTGATGAACGTCTTCGACCCGTTGAGCACGTAGTGGTCGCCGTCTTTGACCGCCCGCGTCTTGATGCCCTGCAGGTCACTGCCGGTCCCCGGCTCCGTCATCGCGATGGCGGTGATCAGCTCGCCGGTGCAGAATCCGGGCAGCCAGCGCTGCTTCTGCTCGTCGTTGGTGAGTCTCAGCAGGTAGGGCGCCACGACGTCGTTGTGCAGGCCGAAGCCGATCCCGCTGTAACGTCCGGCGGTGGTTTCCTCGGTGACGATCGTGTTGTACCGGAAGTCGGGATTCCCCCCGCCGCCGTACTCCTCGGGTACCGCCATGCCCAGGAAGCCCTGCTTGCCGGCCTCCAACCAGACTCCGCGGTCGACGATCTTCGCCTTCTCCCACTCGTCGTGATGCGGCGCCACGTGACGGTCGAGGAAAGCCCGGTAGGACTCGCGGAACAAGTCGTGTTCCGGTTCGAAAAGAGTGCGCTGGTACTTGATGGCGCTGCCCATGGATTTACCTCCGGCCAGAAATGTCTGCAGCCCAACATATACCAACCGGGTGGTTGGTCGGCGGCGGCCCGCGCCGAGCTGGCCGGCTAGACGGAGAACTCCCGCAGGCTCGCGGCCAGCGCCACCGGAACCCGGGCCCGGATGCGGGTGCCTTCGGGGTTGTGTTCTGCCTCCTGCACCCGGCCGTCAGCATGCACGCGGGATACCAGGTCACCACGGTCATACGGGATCACCACGTCGACGGCGGTGTCCGTGGGGACGGCGAGCTCGGCCATCCGCCGCCTGAGTGCGTCGATGCCGTCGCCGGTGCGGGCGGAGACGAACATCGCCCCGGGCAGCTCGTGGCGCAGTCTGGCCAGCATGAGGTCGCCGGCGGCGTCGGTCTTGTTCACCACCAACAGCTCTTGGGGCGCGTCCGCGCCATGGACACGGTGGTCGGCGATCACTTCGGAGATCACCTGACGGACCGCGCTTATCTGGGCCAGCGGGTTGACGTCGGAGCCGTCGACGACGTGCACCAGCAGGTCGGCGTCGACGACCTCCTCGAGGGTGGACCGGAAGGCCTCGACCAGTTGGGTGGGCAGGTGGCGCACAAAGCCGACGGTGTCGGTCAGCACGAACGGTCGGCCGTCGTCAAACTCGGCGCGCCGGGTGGTGGGCTCCAGGGTGGCGAACAGCGCGTCCTCCACCAGCACGCCGGCCCCGGTCAGCGCGTTGAGCAGGCTGGATTTACCGGCGTTGGTGTAGCCGACGATGGCGATCGACGGTATGTCGCTGTGCAGCCGGCGGCTGCGCTGCGTGTCGCGGGCCTGTTTCATCGCCTTGATATCGCGTCGCAGCTTGGCCATCCGCTCGCGGATGCGGCGCCGATCCGTTTCTATTTTGGTCTCACCGGGGCCGCGCAGCCCCACGCCTCCCCCGCTGCCGCCGGCGCGGCCGCCGGCCTGCCGCGACATCGACTCACCCCAGCCGCGCAGCCGCGGCAGCATGTACTCCATCTGGGCCAGCGACACCTGCGCCTTGCCTTCGCGGCTGGTGGCGTGCTGGGCGAAGATGTCGAGGATCAGCGCCGTGCGGTCGATGACCTTGACCTTGACCGCCTTCTCCAGCGCGGTCAGCTGCGCCGGGGACAGCTCACCGTCGCAGATGACGGTGTCGGCGCCGGTCGCCAGTACCACTTCTCGCAGTTCGGCCGCCTTGCCGGAGCCGATATAGGTCGACGGGTCGGGCCGGTCACGGCGCTGAATCAGCCCTTCGAGCACCTGCGAGCCGGCGGTTTCGGCCAGGGCCGCGAGCTCGGCCAGGCTGGCCTGGTTGTCAGCGGCGCTGCCGTCGGTCCACACGCCCACCAAGACCACGCGCTCCAGTCGCAGCTGGCGGTACTCGACCTCGGAGACGTCGGCGAGTTCGGTGGACAACCCCGCGACCCGGCGTAGCGCGGACCGGTCTTCGAGAGCGAGTTCACCGAGGCTCGGTGCGGATTCAGGGATGCCCGTCATCGGCGAGTCTGCCTTCTCGGGCCAATCGGGATCTGTCATAACCAATATCGATGGTGGCACGCCTGTCGCCGGCGCGCATCCGAATAAATTCAGGCCGGCGCGCTCCACCAAGCGTCCGAGAGCTCGCCGTGGGCCACCAGAACCGACGGTCCCCGTAGGTAGCTGGTGGCGCTGGTGACGGTGACCACGACGTCGCCCCCCGGTACCCGCACGGTGAGCGTTCCGGTGTCTGCGCCGGCGAAACCCAGCGCGGCGACGGCGGCCGCGACGGTTCCCGTTCCGCACGAACGCGTTTCACCCACGCCGCGCTCGTGCACACGCATCCGGATCAGCCCGGCCTCGGGTGCGGTGAGCACTTCGATGTTCACCCCCGCGGGAAACTGGGCGGTGTCAAAGCTGACCGGGGCCGCGACGTCCAGGGCCGCAAGCTCGTCGGGGGTCAGCCGCGGATCCACGCACGCCAGATGCGGATTACCCACGTCGATTGCCATCCCATGAAAGCGCCGGCCACCGATGACGGCTTCACCCGCGCCCAGCCGGTTGGCCTTGCCCATGTCGACGGTCACGTCGGCGCTGGTCGCATCGACGCGGTGCACGTTGACCAGCCGCGGGCCGGCCAGTGAGCCGACGACGAATTCGTCGCGTGCCTCCAACCCGGCCGCGCGCAGGTAATGCGCGAACACCCGCACGCCGTTGCCGCACATTTGCGCCGTCGACCCGTCGGCGTTCCGATAGTCCATGTACCAGTCGTAGGAGCTGACGCCGTCGGGCAGCCGCTCGAGCGAACCGGCGCGCACGGCCGCACCCGCAGTAGTGACCCGCAGCACCCCGTCGGCGCCCAGTCCCCGGCGCCGGTCGCACAGTGCGGCGACTCGTCCAGGGGTGAGCTCCAGCGCGGCCTCCACGTCGGGCAGCAGCACGAAGTCGTTCTGGGTGCCGTGGCCCTTCGCGAACATCACCTGATCAGGATATGTGTCGCCACAACCGCAATGCTTCCCCGGCGATGCGGTCGGCGTCCCCCGCCGCGTCGAGCCAGTGGATCCGGTGGTCGCGGCGAAACCAGGATCGCTGCCGCCGCACGTAGCGGCGGGTGCCCACGAAGGTCTGCTGCTGCGCGGCCCGCAACCGCTCGGCTTCCGGCGCGGCTTCGGGACCGGCGTCCAGGGCGGCGATCACCTGCGCGTAGCCCAGCGCGCGTGACGCGGTGACCCCGTCGCGCAGGCCCTGCCGCAGCAGCGCGCGTACTTCCCGCACCAGGCCGCGTTCGAACATCATTTCGGTGCGGTGCGCCAGCCGCTCGTCGAGAATCGCTGTATCACAGTCCAATCCGACGATGGCAGTGTCCCACCGCGGGGTTCCGATGCGTGGCGCGGACGCGGCGAACGGCCGGCCGGTGAGCTCGATCACCTCGAGGGCCCGCACGGTGCGTCGGGCGTCGGTGGGCAGAATCGCCGCGGCTGCGGCCGGGTCGCGGCTGGCCAGCTCGGCGTGTAGCCGGCCCACCCCGACTTCGGCGAGCCTGCGCTCCCACCGCACGCGGACGGCGGGATCGGTGGCCGGAAACGACCAGTCGTCCAGCAACGACTGGACGTAGAGCATCGAGCCGCCCACCACAATGGGCACGGCTCCCCTATCCGCGATCGCCTCGATGTCGGCGCCGGCGGCCTGCTGGTAGCGCGCGACGCTGGCGGTCTCGGTCACGTCCAGGACGTCGAGCTGCCGGTGCGGGATGCCGCGACGCTCTTCGATCGTCAGCTTGGCGGTGCCGATGTCCATGCCGCGATAGAGCTGCATCGCGTCGGCGTTGACCACCTCGGCAGCGGTTCCGGCGCGGCCCAGTCGCTCGGCGACGTCGAGCGCCAGCCGCGACTTGCCGGTGCCGGTCGGGCCGATGATGGCAAGCGGTCTCACGGCTGCCATACGCCCGCGAAGTAGCCCACTCCGTAGGGCGCCCCACGGTGAAGCTCCTTGGCGGTTCGTGGTCCGGGCTCGGCCAGCCCCGCCAGCACTTGGAATGCCACCCTGCCCAGGATCTGGCCGGGCAGCCGGGTCAATGCGGCGACGTCGCCGCTGGCCAGCGCGTCATCGAGGGCCAGCTGCGCGTCCGCGTTGCCGGGTTGGTAGCCGCCGGGAGCGGCGGGCGTCAGGGTGTTGGCTCCGTCGGCCACGATCAGCACACCGATCGGATCGCTCGACGTGTCGAGCTCGGCACGCAGCCGCCTGCCGAGGGCGAGGGCGGCATCGGCTTCGTGGTCGCTGCGGTACACCCGGACCTGTGCACTGGCGTCGGGACGGGCCCGGCCCCGGACCCAGGCACCGATCAGCGCGCACAGGGGTAACTCGGCCGGCGCCTGCGCCGGCCCGGGGTCCTGCGGACCGAGGTGCACCCGCACGTCGACGCCGAAGCCTGCGAAGGTGCCGACGCGGTCGGGACCCACCACCTCGTCAGCGCGGCCGGTTCCGACCACGACCCAGCCCGACGGCAGCAACCCGGCCGCCGCCGTCACCGCCGCGGTCAGGTCGGCCAGCTCGGCAGCGGCCCCACCGGCGAGCTCGGGAACGAGCACCGGCGCGGACGGAACGATCGCGATGCCGCTCAGCACGTCACCAAACTAGCGTCTCGGGGGTGGGCCTAGGCGGCTCCCTCGACGACAGGTTCACCGCCGGGGACCGCAGCGTCACCGAACGAGCCCGTGGCGTCTTCGCTGTCTTGCCCAGCTTCGGCGACCATTGTCGCGGCCTCGCCCCGAGCCAGCGCCACGGTTGCGATGATCACCAGTGCCACACCTGCGACCAGCACAAACGCCTCGGCTCCGCTGGCTGTCAGCGCCTCGCCGAGTAGCGTGACACCGAGCACTGCCGCCACCACGGGCTTCGTGACAGTCATCGTGGGCAGTGAAGCGGTCAGCGCACCGGCACGGAAAGCCGACTGCTGAAAAATCATCCCGGCCAGCGCCGCGGGCAGCCAGGGATAGAACTCCGGAGTACGTAGCACGGCTCCGAAGCCGTCGTCGTGCAGCACTTCGACGACTCCCTTCGTCAGCACCGCGAACAGCGCCAACGACGAACCCGCCACGAACGCCAACAACGCAGCTGCCACCGGACGGCCCGCCCAGACGCGCGCGGCGACCACACACGCCACCAATACCGGGCCCATGACGGCGCCGACGATGATCCAGGTGTGCAGCGACGTACGCGGCTGGCCGACGTCGGGATGGCCGACAATGATGACCACCGCCAGGGCAGCCGCCAGGACGAACGCCCAAACCCACTCCCAGCGGGTGATGCGGTGCCCGGTCATCCGGGCGTAGATCGGCAGGGCGAACAGCAGCGCGGTCACCTGAAGCGAAGTCACCAGCATCACCGACCCCCAGACCAAGGCGACCGCTTGCAGGCTGTAATTCAGCACCGCCATCATGCCGCCCAGCCACCACCGGGTGTCGCGCAACGACAAGCCGAATAGCTGCAGGTGGCCGACGTGCTCGTCGGTGATCTCATGCGCGGAGCGCTGCCGGATCACATCGCCGATCGCCGATGCCAGCGCCGCCAACAAAGCGACGAGCGCGGCGAATTCAACTTTCGACATTGATGACCCTCAATTTCCGACCCGCACCCTCACCAAGCTAGCGGCTCGGCGAAACCGCCCGGGCGCGGATCAACGGGTCGGGCCGGGGCTGCGAGCCAGGGCCGCCGGCTCGCCGGCCGCCCGGGCCCATCCCGCATTCGGTATTACCCGCGGATCGGTGATGATCGGGATGCGCCCGCTCTCGATCGCCTCTTCGGTCACGTTCTCCGCCTCGCCCCGGGCCAGGGCGAAGGTCGCGACGATCACCAGCGCCACACCTGCGGCCACGACGAAAAATCCGGTCCGGGTGGTGTGCAAAGTCTCACCGAGCACGATGATGCCGAGCACGGACCCGACCAGCGGCTTGGCGACAACCGACGTCGGCAGCGAGGCAGTCAGCGATCCCGCGCGGTAGGACGACTGCTGGAAGATCATGCCCCCGGCCGCAGCGGCCAGCCAGAAATAGAACTCAGGAGCCAGCAGCAGCGCACCCACGCCGCCGTGCACCACTTCGACCACCCCTTTGGTGAGCACCGCGAATAGCGCCAGCGAGCAGCCTGCAACCACCGCCAGCAGCACCGCGGCCACCGAGCCCGTCCAGAACCGGGCACCCAGCACGCAGAACACCAACAGCGGACCCATCACCACGCCCACCGCGGTCCACGTTCCCAGTGAGCCGCGTGACGTGCCGCTGCCCGGGTCGCCGATGGTCACGACCACCGCCAGCGCGGCGGCCAACAGGACCGCCCAGGCCCACTCGCGGCGGGTCACCCGGACCTTGGTGAGATACGCGTAGATCGGCAGGGCGAACAGCAACGCCGTCACCTGCAGCGCCGTCACCAACATCACCGAGCCCAGCGCCAAGGCCACGGCCTGCAGCACGTAGTTGGCGATCGCCCCGCCGGCGCCGAGCCACCACCGGGTGTCGCGCAGCGACAAGCGGAACAGCTCGAGGTGGCCAACTTCCCTGTCGGTGATCTCCTCCGCGGACCGCTGCCGAAAGACGTTGCCGATTGCCGAAGCGAAGGCCGCGAGCAGCGCAAGGACCACGGCGATGTCGACTTTCGCCATTACTGATTACCTCCCCGATGTCCACCCGGGGAGCCGTTGCTCGGCGCGCCGTCAGCGCTTACCGCGAGTCCCGCGCAGTCCACGTTCAACACCTACTCAATCGATCTATATCCGACCTGTGCGTCGGCGATGCGTCGTCAAACTCTTCGGACGCGACGAGGAGACCCGGCTCGCGGCTGAGGGAAAGCTCCTCCCCGGCCCCCGAAACCATCGTGGCGGCCTCGCCGCGGGCCAGTGCGGTCGTCGCGACGATCACCACCACGACGGCGGCGGCCAGGCCGATCAGCTCCGGACCGTCGGCGCCGAGGGTTTCACCCAGCACGGTGACTCCCAGCAGCGACGCCACCAGTGGCTCGGCCACCGTCATCGCCGGTAGCGACGCGGTCAGCCCGCCGGCCCGGAACGACGACTGCTGGAACACGGTCCCGATCACCGCGGCCAGCAACCAGAAGTAGAACTCCGGCATGCGCAACACGGCGGCGACTCCGCCATGAGAAGCGTCGCTGAGGACATCGACGACGGCCTTGGTGAGCACCGCGAACAGCGCCCATGAGGACGCCGCCACCAGCGCCAGCAACACCGCGGCCACCCGGCCCGCCCAGATCCGCGCGCCCAGCACGCAGCACACCATCGCGGGTCCGATCACGACCGCCACCACGGCCCAGGTCTGCAGTGACGCCCGCGGGTAGCCGGCGGCCGGTTCACCGACCGCGACGAAGACCGCCACCGCCGCGGCCAGCAGGACCGCCCACCCCCACTCCCGGCGGCTCAGACGATGTTTAGTCACCCAGCCGTACACCGGCAACGCGAACAGCAGCGAGGTCACCTGTAGGGCCTGCACCAGCACCACCGAACCCAAGCCCAAGGCCACCGCCTGCAGCGCCGCGCTGGCGACGGCCGCCACTCCGCCCAGCCACCACCGCGCATCCCCCAATGACATGCGCAGCAGCTCGACGTGGCCGACCTGATCGTCGTCGGTGATCTCCTGCGCTGACCTCTGACGGACCACGTCTCCCACGCCCGATATGAGCGCGGCGAACAGCGCGAGCAACGCCGCAATGTCAATGTTCGCGATGTTCGCGATGGTCGCGATGGTGAATGCCTCCCACCGACCCGGCCGAAAAGCCCCCCGGGATCCTCCGATGTCGTGTGCCGCCACGCTACCGGCGCTGGCCGACATCGCCCTATGGTCCAGCAGAGGGTGGAACCGATTTGTTATCCGCCGCTTGCATTTCCGCAGCTATGCGGGTGCGCGCCGGCAAGCGACCCGCACACCGCCCGCCAAGCTGCTTGAATACTGTTGGAGCCGGTAGACGAAGGTGCCGCTGAGCGCGGCAGGTGCGCGGGATGTCGCCGCGCGGACGGTCAAAGGGAGGTGACGACGGAATGGCGGCTGACGAGCCCCGCGGCAGGGAATCACCGGGTTCACCCAAGCCTGCGCCACGGCCGGGACCGCGGCCCCGTCCCCGGCCGGCGCCGCGACCCGTCGCGCACCCGTTCGTCGTGGCTCCGCACAGCGACCCACACCAATTCGGGCGCGTGGACGACGACGGCACCGTCTGGCTGATCACCCCGGCCGGCGAGCGAGTCATCGGATCGTGGCAGGCCGGTGACCCCGAGGCCGCGTTCGCCCATTTCGGCCGGCGATTCGACGACTTGAGCACCGAGATCACGCTGATGGAGGAGCGGCTTACGTCGGGAACCGGCGATGCCCGCAAGATCAGGGCCAACGCTGTCGCGCTCGCCGAGACGCTGCCGACGGCGGCCGTGCTGGGCGACGTCGACGCGCTTACGCAGCGATTGACCAACCTGATCGCCCGTATCGACGTCATCGTCGTCGCCGATCGCTCCCGACGGGAGGTTCATCGGGCCGAGCAGACCGCCCGCAAGGAGGCGCTGGCCGCCGAGGCCGAGGACCTGGCCGCCAACTCGACCCAGTGGAAGATCGCCGGCGACCGGTTGCGGGCGATCCTCGACGAATGGAAGACCATCACCGGCCTGGACCGCAAGGTCGACGATGCGCTGTGGAAGCGCTATTCGGCGGCCCGGGAAACGTTCAACCGGCGCCGCGGGTCCCATTTCGCCGAGCTGGACCGGGAGCGATCGGGGGTGCGGCAGTCGAAGGAGCGCCTGTGCGAACGGGCCGAAGAGCTTGCCGGGTCGACGGACTGGACTCCCACCAGCGCCGAATTCCGCAAGTTGCTGACCGAGTGGAAGGCGGCGGGCCGGGCGACCAGGGACGTCGACGACGCCCTGTGGCGTCGCTTCAAGGCCGCCCAGGATGCGTTCTTCACCGCCCGCAACGCCGCGACCGCCGAAAAGGACGCGGAGCTGCGGGCCAACGCGGCGGCCAAAGAGGCGCTGCTGACCGAAGCGGAGAAGCTGGATACCGGCAACCTCGATGCCGCCAGAGCCGCCATGCGCTCGATCACCGACAAATGGGACGCGATCGGCCGGGTGCCGCGGGAACGCACAGCCGAGCTGGAGCGACGGCTGCGGGCCGTCGAGAAGAAGCTGCGCGACGCCGGCGACTCAGGGTGGTCGGATCCGCAGGCCCAGGCCCGTGCCGAGCAGTTCCGCAACCGCGCCGAGCAGTTCGCGCAGCAGGCCGAGAAAGCCGCAGCCGCCGGCCGTACCAAGGAAGCCGAGGAGGCCAGGGCCAACGCCGAACAGTGGCGGCAGTGGGCTGACGCGGCCGCACAAGCGCTGACCCGCCGGTCCTAACGGCCGTCTTTTCCCTCGTCTTTTTCCTCGTCAGAATGAGCCGTGGCATCGTCAGCACCGTCCGGGGTCGCTCGGTCTTCCGGGGTCTCTGGGTCGTCTGCGGTCCCGTCCAAGGCGTCCAGCAGTGTCCTGGACTGCTGTTGCGCAACGACTCGACGCCGTTGCTCCTCGGCCGCGAGCTGCACGATGGTGCGCGCCCACACCACGCGGGTCCAGTGAAAGGTCAGCAAGATCACGGTGATCCAGGCGACGAAAAGCCCCACCCCGGGCCCGGGATGGCCTGCGGTCACTGTCTGGCGAGACCAGATGGCGAGCATTCCTGCGCCGCAGGCCAGCGCCGAACCCGCCAGCGCAATCCAGGCCAGCGCCCAGCGCCGGGTCAGCAGCGCCAGCATCGAGAAGCCGACGCCGAACACCAGCGCCAGCCAGGCGAACACCCGGGAAGGCAGCGCCACCGCCGCCGCGCCGGCGCCGTGACTGCTGAACAGCACATCCCACCCGCGCACATTCCCGGTGTGCGAGAGCGCGAACGATCCCAGCAGCACGAACACCAGGATGGCGACGACGAAACCCCTTGGACCCGGCTCGATCTCTCGAGCGATCCGGCGTTCCGCCGCCTCGATCTCGGATCGGAAGGCGTCGAAGTCGGTTCCGTTGGGGTCTGCGTTCATCGACTGCATCCGAGCGGATCGACCGAGGCGGTTTCGGCCGGCCGGCCGATACCGGGCATGCCGAGACCAGTTGGGCCCATGCCGCGGGGCCGCTGCCCGGCGGCGTGCGCGTCGCCGGCCCGCGTGCGGCGGCGGGTCAGGATGCCGGCATCGGCGATGAGATGGTGCGGCGCGGCGTCGGTGACCGTCGTGGTGACGATGTCGCCCGGCCGGACCTCGTCGTACGCAGCGAAATGCACGAGCCGGCCGTCGCGCGCCCGCCCGCTCATCCGCGCGGTGCGGGCGTCTTTGCGTCCCTCGCCGGTGGCAACCAGCAATTCGACCTGCTGGCCGACGATGGCTCTGTTGCCCTCGAGGGATATCTGCTCCTGCACCTCGACCAGTCGCTCATAACGTTCCTGCACAACCGATTTCGGCAGCTGTCCGTCGTATGTGGCCGCGGGTGTGCAGGGCCGCTGGGAGTACTGGAAGGTGAAGGCCGCGGCGAACCGGGCTTGCCGCACCACGTCGAGCGTCGCCGCGAAGTCCTCTTCGGTTTCACCAGGGAAGCCCACGATCAGATCGGTGGTGATGGCCGCGTGCGGCATGGCTGCCCGGACCCGTTCGATGATGCCCAGATAGCGCTCGGCGCGGTAGGACCGCCGCATCGCCCGCAGTACCCGGTCGGAGCCGGACTGCAGCGGCATGTGCAGCGCGGGGCAGACATTCGGCGTCTGCGCCATGGCTTCGATGACGTCGTCGGTGAACTCGGCGGGATGCGGAGAGGTAAACCGTACTCGCTCCAGGCCGTCGATACGACCGCAAGCCCGCAGCAGCTCCGCGAACGCGCCACGGTTTCGCGGCAGCGCCTGGTCGGCGAAGGAGACGCCGTAGGCGTTGACGTTCTGGCCCAGCAGCGTGACCTCGAGCACCCCGTCGTCCACCAGCGACCGCACTTCGGCCAGGATGTCGGCCGGACTGCGATCCACCTCTTTGCCGCGCAGCGACGGGACGATGCAGAACGTGCAGCTGTTGTTACATCCGACGGAGATGGAAACCCAAGCAGCGTAAGCGGATTCGCGGGCACTGGGCAGCGACGACGGGAACTGCTGCAGCGCCTCGGCGATTTCCACCTGGGCGGCCTTGTTGTGCCGTGCCCGGTCCAGCAGCGTGGGCAGCGACCCGATGTTGTGCGTGCCGAAGACGACGTCGACCCACGGTGCTTTGCGCAGCACCGTGTCTCGGTCCTTCTGGGCCAGGCATCCGCCGACCGCGATCTGCATATCGGGGTCGCGGCGTTTGCGCGGCGCCAGGTGGCTGAGGTTGCCGTACAGCTTGTTGTCGGCGTTCTCCCGCACGGCGCAGGTGTTGAAGACCACCACGTCGGCGTCGGCGCCCTCGGCTGCTCGCTGGTATCCGGCCGCTTCCAGCAGGCCCGCCAGCCGCTCGGAATCGTGGACGTTCATCTGGCAGCCGTAGGTACGCACCTGGTAGGTACGCGCCGACGACGCAGCCTTTGAGGCCACGGTCGCCGCGTCTGACGCCACCATCGAACTCACGGGGCCATGGTACGGCGGTGGCACCCCTGCGACTGTTGCGGCCAAGCTCAGCCGCTCTGGACCGACGGGCTATACGCTGCGGCGCTCGAGCTCGAGGTCCAGCTGCGCGCTGACCACCTCGTAGGCCAAGGCCTGGTCGTAGCCACGTCGTGCCAGCATCGCGAGCAGCCGGCGAGCCACTCTCGTCTGGTCGCCGACCAGGTTCTCGCGGCGCAGCCTGACCCGGACCAGTTGCTCGGCGCGCTCCCGCTCAACACCGGCGTCCACCTCGGCCAGCACCTTGGTGATCACGTCGTTGTCGACGCCCTTGGTGCGCAGCTCGGCGACCAAAGCCCGCTTGCCCTTTCCGGCGCTGGACCGGCGTGCCTGCACCCATTGCTCGGCGAACGCGGCGTCGTCAACTAGGCCGACGGCCGCCAGTCGGTCCAATACCCGGTCGCTGACGTCCGTGGGATACCCGCGTTTGGCCAGCTGGCCGGACAACTCGGCCCGGGTACGCGACCTCGCGGTGAGCAGGCGCAGGCATAGTGACCGCGCCTGCTCCTCGCGAGACGGCTCAGAAATCGACGGGGGCGGGCAAGACTTCGTCATCGGTAACGACCGCGCCAATGCCGAGCTTTTCCTTGATCTTCTTCTCGATCTCGTTGGCCACGTCGGCGTTCTCCATCAAGAAGTTACGAGCGTTCTCCTTGCCCTGGCCGAGCTGCTCACCCTCGTAGGTGAACCAGGAACCGGACTTGCGGATAAAGCCCTGATCCACACCCATGTCGATGAGTGAGCCCTCCCTGCTGATGCCCTTGCCGTAAAGGATGTCGAACTCGGCCTGCTTGAAGGGTGGCGACACCTTATTCTTCACGACCTTGACCCGGGTGCGGTTACCGACCGCATTCGTGCCGTCCTTGAGAGTCTCGATCCGGCGCACATCCATCCGCACCGATGCGTAGAACTTCAAAGCCTTTCCGCCAGTTGTCGTTTCGGGTGAGCCGAACATGACTCCGATTTTTTCGCGGAGCTGGTTGATGAAGATCGCAGTGGTTCCCGAGTTATTCAGCGCGCCAGTCATTTTCCGCAGCGCCTGGCTCATCAGCCGGGCCTGCAGGCCGACGTGGCTGTCCCCCATCTCGCCTTCGAGTTCGGCGCGTGGCACCAGTGCCGCCACCGAGTCGATGACCAGGATGTCCAGCGCACCGGAGCGGATCAGCATGTCGGCGATCTCGAGGGCCTGTTCACCGGTATCCGGCTGACTGACCAGCAAAGAATCGGTGTCCACACCGAGCTTCTTGGCGTACTCCGGGTCCAGGGCGTGCTCGGCGTCGATGAACGCCGCGACGCCGCCGGCGGCCTGGGCGTTGGCCACCGCATGCAGTGCGACGGTGGTCTTACCCGAGGATTCCGGGCCGTAGATTTCCACGACCCGGCCGCGCGGCAAGCCGCCGATGCCCAAGGCCACGTCCAGTGCGATGGACCCGGTCGGAATGACCGAGATCGGTTGACGCATCTCGTCGCCGAGACGCATCACCGAGCCTTTGCCGTAACTCTTCTCGATCTGGGCTATTGCCAGTTCGATAGCCTTCTCGCGGTCGGGGGCTTGCGTCATGGTGCCTCTCCTGTAGTCGGTGTTCGGTGACCGGTATTGGTCGGTTAGCCGTGACATTAGGCGTGGGGTCCGACAAATCGGTTCCACCGATGGTCCCCACAGTAGACGAACACCTGTTCGATACAAGTCAGACACGCCGTAGCGATGGTGTGTGGAAGTATCAGCTACCGAAACAGCGGCGGATTTCCCTCGGGAGGAGCGGTCCGGCATCGACATCTCTACGGAGCTGGCCGAAATATCGTCCTACGGCGGGTTTTTCGCGCTGACCGTGGGCGGCGACGCAACGGGATGGCATCCGGTCCGCCAGTCCTACGCCGACGGCTGCGTCGACCTGATCGACGCCACGGTCCGGCGCTACCGCGTCACCGACCTGCGCGTCGGCGCTTCGCTGGTTCACCTCGGCCATGCCGCCCGGCTGTGGTCCCCCGTTCTCGCGTGCGTGGTGGCCCACGGCGTCATCCCAGATCTGACGGACCTGCAGCGTGCCGACCACGGGACGCAGTTGCGCCTGCCCGAGCCCGTCGGCGAAGCCGTCCGCTCACCATCGGCGGACCTGTTGTATCGCCTTGTCGTAGAACAACATATGAAGCCACTGGCCGCCGGTATGCCGGTCAAGGTGGCGCCCAGGTTGTTGACGGGCAACATCGCGTCCGCGCTCGTCGGAGCGTCGACGGCGCTGCTTTCGGCACGGCCCGACCTGCGCCGCGAGATCGTCACCATCGCCGAAGCCCTGCTGAATACCGGCGACCTGGCCGGGTCCGGCACCATCACCGACCCGGATCTGGGCTTCCGGCGAAACAGCTGCTGCCTCTATTACCGCACCCCGGGCGGTTCACTGTGCGGCGATTGCGTGTTCGACCGCGCACCGGGCTCGGGCTAGCGAACCGAGGCTGCGGCCATGGCGCCGAAACTGCGCTGAGAGCGCCCAAGCCAGCCCGCCGGCAGCCCTGGACGCAGGGTCGATCCGCAAACCAGCATCACCACTGTTCGCGGGGCACGTCGAAATCGACGCACAACGCCCGCCAGACGTCACGGGGATCCACGCCGTCCTCGATCGCTTGTGCGGCGGTACGACCGCCGAAGTCGCTCAGCACGTGGTCGACCAGCACCGATGCGCCGTATACCGTGCCGAATCGCAGGACGACACGCTCGTGGAACTCCGTCAGCCGCACGTCAGCCAACATACCCAGCGGCAAGCGCAGCACGGCACACCGCGACCGGATCAGCGACCCCGCCGACACTGGCGGCAGCTGCTCGCGCCGCTTCGCGATATCGCGGCGACAACAGCACCTCCCCCACCGCTGCCACCAGCGCATCGGCGGTCAGCGGCCGGATCAGCCGCGCGCTGCCCTGACGCACCACGCGATTGGCCATCTCCCATTGGTCTCCACCGCCGGGAACCACCACCAACGGCACCGCGGCCAACAGCGTCTTGGCCACCATGCCGTGGCCCCCGCCACAGATCACAAGATCGGCATGGGTCAACAGTTCGGACTGGCGCCCCAGTCCCACCACCGCCCACGGCGGCACGGTCAGATCCGCGCCGCCAAGCCGCGATACCACCAGCCGCGATCCCGGCGGCAATGTGTCGCCCGGTGTCAGGCAGTGCAGGGCGACTTCGGCCAGTCCGGTCGTCCCGGTCAATGCCGTCGAAGGCGCGACCACTACCACAGGCCCCGCGCCCGCGGGAATCTCCAGCACCCGATCGGTCGGCTCGAAGTGCAACGGACCCACCAGCACCGCCTCGGACGGCCAGTCCGGACGCGGCACTTCCAGGGCTGGCAACGTGGCAATCAGCCGTCGCAGCGGCCCCGGGTCTCGCGCAGGCAGCCCGATCTCGACCCGCACCATCGCACGTTGCTCCAGGCCCGCGCGCCAGGAGCGTGCGGTGAGCGCCCGCATAGCGGCGTCTCGCAGCCGGCCGCGGATACCGGTACCCGGCGCCAGGCCACTGCCGATCGGCGGCAGGCCCTTTGACGGCAGGTACAGCGGATGCGGGTTGAGTTCGATCCACGGGATGCCCAGCAGCTCGGCGGCCATGCCACCGCCCGCGGTGATGACGTCGGACACCACCAGATCGGGCGCCAGGTCGCGCAGCGCCGGTACGTTCAGCACCGCCATCCGGGCGGCCCGGCGGTGGATCCGGGCGCCGGCGTCCAGATCTTCGTCGTCGGCCACCAGCCCGTCCAGTTCGACGGCCTCAACTCCGGCACCGCGCGCGGCCTCGAGCCATTCCACGCCGGTGAACAGCGTGGGCTGGTCGCCCGCCGCCAGAAAGCGCTGGCACAGCGCGATCGCGGGAAAGGAGTGCCCGGGATCCGGCCCGGCGACCACCGCGACGCGCACTCGCCCTACCCTGCCATAGACGAATACGCTGGCGACCATGACCGAGCTGACACAGACAACCACCGATAACACCCGCACGGTCGAGGCTTTCCTGAACGCCTTGCAGGACGAGGACTTCGAGACCATCGAGGCGTTGTTCGCCGACGACCTCGTCTACGAGAACGTTGGGTTGTCCCGCATCCGTGGCGGGCGCCGAACGGCGAAGCTGCTGAGCAGGATGCAGGGCCGCATCGGGTTCGAGGTGAAGATCCACCGCATCGCCGCCGACGGCAATGCGGTGCTCACCGAACGAACCGACGCGCTGATCGTCGGGCCATTGCGCATCCAGTTCTGGGCCTGCGGGATCTTCGAGCTCCGCGACGGACGGATCACGCTGTGGCGCGACTACGTCGACGTCTACGACATGCTCAAGGCAACGCTTCGCGGCCTGGTCGCCGTGGTGGTGCCGCCGCTGCGGGCGACCCTCTAGCCCATGAGCTCCGACACCGGCCGCACCAAGCCGAACGCGATCCAATACATCCGCTACTGCTATGGGGCGCGGCTGCCCGACTCAATGCTGGACTGGGTGCGAAACGACCTGGCGGGCAAAGGCGCAACCGCCCGAATGATGATCCGCGTTGCGGTTCCCGCCGTGCTGGTGCTGGCGCCGTTCTGGCTGATCCCGACGACGCTCGAAGTCCACCTGAGCATGACGTTGCCGATTCTCATTCCGTTCGTGTACTTCTCGCATGCGCTCAACAAGATCTGGCGCCAGCACATGCTGCGGGTCCACGGCCTGAATCCCGAGCTCGTCAACGAACGCGCCCGTCAGCGCGATGCTCATCTGCACCAGGCGTACATCGAACGGTATGGTCCGCGGCCCGAGGATTAGTGCCGTTGGCGGCGACCCGCTTCGCCCGGCTACGCCGCGCTTGCGATCGCCGCTAGTCTCGATGGCGGCGACCCGCTTCGCCCGGCTACGCCGCGCTTGCGATCGCCGCTAGTGCCGTTGCAATCCGCTGAGTTCGTCGAAGGCCTGCGCCCAGCCGACCAGCCGGTCGGTGGCGTCGACCAGCTCCGCGCGGTAACGCTGCTGAGAGAACCCGACGGCGCCGGGAACCGCCTCGCCGTTCGCCGAAGACACCAATTGCGCTGCGGCGGTGACCATTACGTTGTACTGACGAACGCCTTCGCTCAGCTGCGCGGTGTAGGCGTTGATGGTGGGCGCCAGATGTGACCGCGACGATTCGGCGTAGTACGCCGCGCGCTCCATCGACACCACCTGGGCGGCGGTGGCCGCCATGGCCGCTGATGTCCGGTTGGCCGCGACCGTCAGGTCACGGATTTCGGCCGTCGGCAATATCGCCCCGCGCTCCATGACGCCCAGCAGCGAGAAAAACCCGCGTTCGGAGGCGCCGAGCGCGGACATCGCGGGCCGCGCCGCCGAGCCGGGCGGGGGCAGCCGGCGGATGTTCGCTGGCCGCGGCGCCGGCAACGGTTCCTTGCGCAGCCAGCGGTAGCGAAGCAACAACAGCGTTGCCGGAATGGCTTCGCCAGCGGCGATCAGCAGCGTGATCAGCAACACCCAGAACGGTGTGCTCCACGACGCCAGCAACGTCGTCACAAGTCCCCAGAACACGACGCCGGCACTGAAGATCAGCCCCCATCGCAAGGCTCGACGACGACGGCGAAGCCACCGCGCGCGCGGATCGATCACGGCGTTGACCTTCGCGGCGACCAGGTCGGACCAATCCCCCACGGTGTCAAAGCCGCGCCGGAGCAATTCGCGCCATTGCCCGTCCTGGATCGTTTTCACCGTCATCTGGGACCCTCCGTGTGACTACTGGCCAAACGGCTTCTCAGCGACCGTCCCGCGGCTGGGGTCGGCGGCTGCCGGCGTCGCCGGGGTGCCGGGCGCCGCACCACCGGTCGGCAACGCTTCCCCGCGCATCGAGGCGCGGATCTGCTCCAACCGGGAATGACCGGCCATCTCCACGCCGGCCTGCTGAACCTCGAGCATGCGGCCTTGAACAGAGCTTTGCGCAAGCTCAGCCGACCCGAGCGCGTTGGCGTAACGACGTTCGATCTTGTCCCGCACCTCGTCCAGGCTCGGGGTGTTGCCCGGTGCGGCGATCTCGCTCATCGACCGCAGCGACGCGCTGACCTGCTCCTGCATCTTCGCTTGCTCGAGCTGGCTGAGCAGCTTGGTGCGCTCGGCGATCTTCTGCTGCAGCACCATCGCGTTCTGCTCGACGGCCTTCTTGGCCTGGGCCGCCGCGCCGAGAGCCTGGTCGTGCAACGTCTTGAGGTCTTCGACGCTCTGCTCGGCGGTCACCAGCTGGGCGGCGAACGCTTCGGCGGCGTTGTTGTACTCGACGGCCTTGGCGGCGTCTCCGGCGGCGGTGGCCTGGTCCGCCAATGTCAGCGCCTGGCGCACGTTGACCTGCAGCTTCTCGATGTCGGCCAACTGCCGGTTGAGCCGCATCTCGAGTTGGCGCTGGTTGCCGATCACCTGTGCCGCCTGCTGGGTCAGCGCCTGGTGGGTGCGTTGCGCTTCCTCGATGGCCTGCTGAATCTGCACTTTGGGGTCGGCGTGCTCGTCAATCTTGGCGTTGAACAGCGCCATGAGGTACTTCCACGCTTTGACGAACGGATTGGCCATGTGTGAGCTCCGCCTTCGGTTCGGTTGCCTTGTGCTGTGCCTGTGTGGGCTGCTTACCCTGCCGCTCAATTTAGTGCGTCAGCGGCGATCTCCCCACCCTTCGTGCGCTTCTGCTTGTCTGCGCCGCCTCTTTGGGCACTCAGGCCACCGCCAGCGACACGACAGGCGGGATGACGACCTTCGTGCTGGCGTCGATAGCAGGGCCGCCTGCCGGTTTGGCCGGCTCGGTGTAAGCAGCGTGTTCCTCGCGGGCCAGCTGCTCACCGGCACCGATGAGCACCGCCGACAACGGGAGCTCCAGCGCGTCGCAGATAGCGTTGAGCAGCTCGCTGGAGGGCTCCTTGCGGCCGCGCTCGACCTCCGACAGATATCCGAGACTCACCCGCGCCGAGTCGGACACCTGCCGCAGTGTCCGGCCCTGCGACATCCGGGCCCGGCGCAGCACGTCGCCGATGACCTCCCGCACCAATAGGGCCATGGAGCTCTCCTCTGTGTCTAAAACGCCTGCAGTGTCTAAAGCGCCTGCACGCTCGGGTCACGCCGGCATCCGAAAGCAACGGTCATCAGGTCAACGCGGGCAGCGGTGGTGTTGGTTCCCCGATCAGCGGGGTGTCTGGCGAACTTCCCGCACCGCGGAGGCCACATAATCGATGCCGGTGACGATCGTGAGGATGATCGCGATGGCCATCACGACTACCGCCGACGCGTGCAGCGCACCCGAAAGCGGCAAGACGAACAGGCCGATCGCCACCGCCTGAGTCAGGGTCTTCAGTTTGCCGCCCCAGCTCGCGGGAATGACGCCCCGCCGAATAACCGACAACCGCAATACCGTCACGCCAACCTCGCGGGTAAGAATCAATATCGTGACCCACCACGGCAAGTCGTGGAGCATCGACAGTCCGATCAATGCCGAGCCGATCAGGGCTTTGTCGGCGATCGGGTCGACGAACGCGCCGAATTCGGTGGCCATGCCGTAGTTGCGCGCCAGCTGACCGTCCAATCGATCGGTGAAGCAGGCAACGGCGAAAATCGCCCACGCCACGATGCGTGCCGACGTGACGTGGCCGCCCCCGTAAAACAGTGCGAACAGGAAAATCGGCACCATCACCAGCCGCAGACCGGTCAGCCCGTTAGCCAGGTTGGCGATGCGGGCGCGGCCCCCTACAGAACTCACTTGAGGCTGCCCCGACACGGCAACAGAATAACGGTCGACCAGCTGAACCGTCCTTGATGTCGATACTGTTACCCGTGACCGAAAGCCCAGGGGATCACCGGCCGCTGGTTCGGCGTGCGCGAACATCCGACGTTCCCGCGATCAAACGACTCGTCGACACCTACGCGGGAAAGATCCTGCTGGAGAAGAACCTCGTGACGTTGTATGAGGCCGTGCAGGAATTCTGGGTGGCCGAACACCCCGAACAACCAGGGCATGTGGTCGGGTGCGGAGCGCTGCACGTGCTGTGGTCCGACCTCGGCGAAATTCGCACCGTCGCAGTCGATCCGGCCATCACCGGCCACGGTATCGGCCACGCCATCGTCAACCGGCTGCTCGAGGTCGCGCGTGAGCTGGAGCTGAAGCGCCTGTTCGTATTGACCTTCGAGACGGAATTCTTCGCCCGCCACGGATTTACCGAGATCGAGGGCACGCCGGTCACCGCGGAGGTGTTCGAAGAGATGTGCCGCTCCTACGACATCGGGGTGGCCGAATTCCTCGATCTGAGCTACGTCAAGCCGAACATCCTGGGCAATTCCCGAATGCTGCTGGTTTTGTAAGCGCGAGCAGTAGCTGACATAGGCGCTACTGCTCGTCGCAACTGTCCGCACCGGTACCGCGGATCGCGGCCAGCGTCGCGGCCAACTCGTCGGGCTTGACCAGCACCTCGCGGGCCTTGGACCCTTCGCTGGGCCCAACGATGCCACGGGTCTCCATCAGGTCCATCAACCGGCCGGCTTTGGCGAAGCCCACCCGCAGCTTGCGCTGCAACATCGACGTGGAGCCGAACTGGCTGGACACCACCAACTCGACGGCCTGCAGGAACACGTCCATGTCGTCGCCGATGTCCGGGTCGACGTCGGTGCGCTCGCCGGTCGGCTTGGCGGTGGTCACGCCCTCGGTGTACTCAGGCTCGGCCTGGTCCTTGCAGGCGTTGACGACGGCGTGGATCTCCTCGTCGGTGATGAACGCGCCTTGCAGCCGGACGGTCTTGCTGGCACCCATCGGCAGGAACAGGGCGTCGCCCATGCCGATGAGCTTTTCCGCGCCGGCCTGATCCAGGATCACCCGGCTGTCGGTCAGCGACGACGTCGCGAAGGCCAGCCGGGAGGGCACGTTGGTCTTGATGAGGCCGGTGACGACGTCGACCGACGGGCGCTGAGTCGCCAGCACCAGGTGGATGCCGGCGGCCCTGGCCTTCTGGGTGATCCGCACGATGGCGTCTTCGACGTCGCGCGGCGCGGTCATCATCAGGTCGGCCAGCTCGTCGACGATCGCGACGACGTAGGGGTACGGCCGGTACTCGCGCTGGCTGCCCAGCGGCGTCGTGATGGCGCCGGATCGCACCTTGTCGTTGAAGTCGTCGATGTGGCGCACCCGAGACGCCTGCATGTCCTGGTAGCGCTGCTCCATCTCCTCGACCAGCCACGCCAGCGCGGCCGCGGCCTTCTTCGGCTGGGTGATGATCGGCGTGATCAGGTGCGGAATGCCCTCGTACGGCGTCAGTTCCACCATCTTCGGATCGATCAGGATCATCCTGACCTCTTCCGGCGTGGCGCGCGTCAGCAGCGACACCAGCATCGAGTTGACGAAGCTGGACTTGCCCGATCCGGTGGAGCCGGCGACCAGCAGGTGCGGCATCTTGGCCAGGTTGGCCGAGATGAAGTCGCCTTCGATGTCCTTGCCCAGGCCGATCACCAGCGGGTGGTCGTCGCGGCGGGTCGACGGCGCGGTGAGCACGTCGGCCAGCCGGACCATCTCCCGGTCGGTGTTGGGCACCTCGATGCCGACCGCGGACTTGCCGGGGATCGGCGCCAGCATGCGCACGCTCTCGGTGGCCACTGCGTAGGCGATGTTCTTCTGCAGCGCCGTGATCTTTTCGACCTTGACGCCGGGCCCAAGCGAGACCTCGTAGCGGGTGACGGTGGGTCCACGGGTGCAGCCGGTGACCGCGGCGTCGACCTTGAACTGGGTGAGCACCTCGCCGATGGCGCTGGCCATGTGGTTGTTGGCCGCGCTGCGCTTCTTGGGCGGATCGCCGGCCACCAGCAGGTCCAGCGGTGGCAACGTGTAGAGACCCTCGATTGGCCCGGCGCTTTGTTTACGTCCGCGGCCACGCTTTCTGCGGGCCACCAATGGGTCCGGAACCGTGGGTGTGTCGTCCTCGATTTCGGGGGCGTCGGCCGTCGGCCAGGCCTGCGGCTCCTCGTCGAGGGACTGGTCGTAGTAGCCGTCGGAGAAGTCTTCGCGCGGGGTTTCTTGGATGTCCGCGTCGTCCTGCTCGTCGTAGAACTCGTCGTCCGCGCACTCACGCTGGAACAGCCGGGTGCCGAACATGGCACGCATCGCATCGGGCACTTCGCGAATCGTCGTCCCGGTCAGCAGCAGCAGGCCGAACAGCGCGCCGATGAACAACAGCGGCGCCGCGATCCAGGCCGTCAACCCATCCGACAGCGGCCCGCCGATGGCGAAACCAATGAATCCGGCCGCCCGCTGGCGTGCAGCCGGCGCTTCCGGCGATCCCGCCCACAAGTGGCACAGGCCCAGCAAGGAGAGCGCGATCAGGCTTGAGCCAAGGATCAGCCGGGGGCGCGCATCGGGATTGGGCTGCGTGCGCATCAGACCTATCGCGACCGCCGCAGTGACCACGGGAAGGACCACGACGGCCGAGCCAATGAACGTCCTCAGCACCATGTCCACCCACGCACCGATCGGCCTGGCGGCGTTGAACCACGAACTTGCGGCGACGACGACGGCGAGGCCCAACAGGACCAGCGCGATTCCGTCCCGGCGATGCCCCGGTTCGATGTCGCGGGCCCTGCCTATCGAGCGCGCAGCGCTGCCCGTGCCCCTGGCCGCCATCAGCCATGTCGCGCGCGCCGCCCGGCCGAACCCAAGGCCGGCGGAGACCAGCACGGACCGAGACTGGCGCCGTACCGGCCTTTTGCGAGGTGCCGCCGGCCGCGCACCGCGGGTGCGACCTCGTGAAGCGGTTCGCGAAGTGGCCCGTGACCTGCTCGTTCGTGATCCGGAGCGGGCAGCGGTCTTACTAGCCATGGGGGCAAGCCTAGTCGCAATTACCTCATATGCACCAACCGCCACACTGGTAACGGCAAGCTCCTCCGCCCATGTGCTCGTCCCGTCGGCAGAATCCGTGAGTAGGGTGACAAACGTTGACCCAGCGTCGATCCCGCCGCCACCGCTCGCCGCCACAGGAGGCTCCACTATGCCCGTCGTCGTCGTCGCCACCCTGACCGTCAAGCCCGAGTCGGTCGACACCGTCCGCGACATCCTCACCACCGCGGTCGAAGAGGTGCACGACGAACCGGGCTGTCAGCTGTACTCGCTGCACCAGACCGGCGAGACCTTTGTCTTCGTCGAGCAGTGGGCCGATCCTGAGGCGCTCAAGGCGCACAGCACCGCACCCGCGGTGGGCAAGATGTTCTCCGCCGCCGGCGAGCACCTGGCCGGACCGCCGGACATCAAGATGCTCGAGCCCATCCCCGCGGGCGATTCAAGCAAGGGTCAGCTCCGCCCCTGATGGGCCGGCCGCTGGAAGGTCCGCTCAAGGGCCAAGTCGCCTTCATCACCGGCGCCGCGCGCGGCCAGGGTCGCGCCTATGCGGTTCGGCTGGCGTCCGAGGGCGCGAACGTGATCGCCGTCGACCTGTGCCAGCCGATCGCCAGCGTTCCCTACCCGCTGGGGACTACGGAGGACCTCGCGGCAACGGTCAAGCTCGTCGAGGACACCGGGGCGCGCATCGTGGCCAGACAAGCCGACGTCCGCAACCGCGAATCGCTGGCCGACGCGTTGCAAGCGGGCCTCGACGAGTTCGGTCGCCTCGACATCGTCATCGCCAACGCCGGAATCGCGCCCATGCAGTCCGCCGACGCCTGGGACGACGTCATCGACGTCAACCTCACCGGCGCCTACCACACCGTCGACGTTGCGGTGCCGACGATGGTCGAGCAGGGTACCGGCGGGTCGATCGTGCTGATCAGTTCGGCGGCGGGACTGGCCGGCATCGGCAGCGCCGATGCCGGCTCTATCGGCTACACCGCCGCCAAACACGGATTGGTGGGTTTGATGCGGTTGTACGCCAATCTGCTTGCCCGGCACAACATCCGGGTAAACTCGATACATCCGTCGGGCGTGGACACGCCGATGATCAACAACGAGTTCACCCGCAGTTGGCTCGCCGACCTGGCCGCCGAGGGCGCAGCCCAGGGCAACGCCAACGCGCTGCCTGTGCAGATCATGCAGCCCGACGACATCGCCGACGCCGTCGCATGGCTGGTGTCCGACCAAGCCCGCTACATCACCGGCGTCACCCTGCCGGTCGATGCCGGCTGCGTGAACAAGCGCTGACCATGAGCCGAAACCCAGCCGCGCAGACCGCCTTCGGCCCGATGGTGTTGACGGCCGTCGAGCAGCACGAGCCACCCGGTCAACGCCTGGTCGAGGACGACCTCGCCGAACTGTTCCTGCCAATCCCGTTGCGGCTGCTCGTCCTCGCGACTCGCCCGGCCCGCGTACGGCGCGCATTCATCGGCGCGTCGGAGTGGACCGGCCGCGGTCTGTGGGCCAATCTGGCCTGTCGCAAGCGTTTCATCGGCGACAAGCTCGCCGAGGCGGTCGAAGACATCGATGCGGTCGTGGTCTTGGGTGCCGGATTGGACACCCGCGCCTACCAATTGACGCGACGAATCCGCAAACCGGTCTTCGAGGTGGACCTGCCGGTCAACATCGCCCGCAAGGCCAAAACGGTACGACGGGTGCTGGGCGATCTCCCGCTCTCGGTCCGATTGGTGGCCCTGGACTTCGAGCATGACGACCTGCTCACCGCGCTGGCCGAGCACGGCTACCGGACCGACTACCGAGTCTTCTTCATCTGGGAAGGTGTCACTCAGTACCTCACCGAGGATGCTGTCCGGGCGACGCTGGAAGGGCTGCGCCCCACGGCGCCGGGCAGCCGAATGGTGTTCACGTACGTCCGCCGCGACTTCATCGACGGCACCAACCGGTACGGCACCCGCACCCTGTATCGCTCCGTGCGCCAGCGAAAGCACCTGTGGCACTTCGGGTTACTGCCCGAGGAGGTGCCGGATTTTCTCGCCGGATACGGTTGGCGGCTGCTGGAGCAGGCTGGGCCCGACGACCTGATGCAACGCTACATCCAGCCCACCGGCCGCAAGCTCGAGGCATCACAGATCGAGTGGTCGGCGTACGCGGAGAAGACCTGACGCCACTAGACCTGATGGTGGCGACCCGCCTCGCCCGGCTCCGCCGCGCTCGCGATCGCCACTAGACCTGATGGTGGCGACCCGCCTCGCCCGGCTCCGCCGCGCTCGCGATCGCCACTAGACCCAATGGTGGCGACCCGCCTCGCCCGGCTCCGCCGCGCTCGCGATCGCCACGTCAGACCTCGATGACCGTAGGCACGATCATCGGCTGCCGGCGATACGTCTCACCGACCCACTTGCCGACCGTCCGGCGCACCCCCTGGGCGATCCGGACCGGATCGGTGACGTGGGCGGCCACCAGCGATTCCAGCTCCGCTTCCACCTTGCGCACCGCCGGCTCCAGTGCCTTGGGGTCTTCGGAGAACCCGCGCGAGGTCAGATGCGGCGCGCCGACCGGACGCCCGGTGCCGCGTTCGATCACCACGGTCACCGCCACGAAGCCCGACGACAGAATGAGGCGCTCGCCCAGGGTGATATCTCCGACGTCGCCGGTGATCAGCCCGTCGACGAACATCTTGCCGACCGGCACAGCGCCGGCAATCGAAGCCCGCCCCGACACCAGGTCCACGCTGACGCCGTTCTCCGCCAACAGAATTGACTCCGGCGACACCCCTGTGCTCGCCGCCAGCTTGGCGTTGGCGCGCAACATCCGCCAGGTCCCGTGCACCGGCATGACATTGCGCGGGCGAACCCCGTTGTACAGGAACAGCAGCTCACCGGCATAGGCGTGACCCGAAACATGCACTCGCGCTTGGGCGTTCGTGACGACCCGGGCCCCGATCTTGGACAGCGCGTCGATGACCCCGTAGACCGCCTCCTCGTTGCCGGGGATCAGCGACGACGAGAGCACGACGAGGTCTCCCGCCGTCAGCGTGATGCTGCGATGTTCGCCTCGTGACATCCTCGACAACGCCGACATGGGCTCGCCCTGGGTGCCGGTGGTGATCAGCACCACCTGCTCGGGCGCCATCATCTCGGCGGCGGCGATGTCGATCAGGTCGGAATCGCCCACCCGCAAGAAGCCCAGCTCCCGCGCGATGCCCATGTTGCGCACCATCGATCGGCCGACGAACGAGACCCGCCGTCCCAATGCCACTGCGGCGTCAATGATTTGCTGCACCCGGTCCACGTTGGAGGCGAAGCACGCGACGATGACGCGCCCGTCTGCGCCGCGGATCAGCCGGTGCAGGGTGGGACCCACTTCGCTTTCCGACGGGCCCACCCCGGGGTGCTCGGCGTTGGTCGAATCGCACAGGAACAGGTCCACCCCGGCATCGCCGAGCCGGGACATGCCGGGCAGGTCGGTGGGCCGACCGTCCAGCGGCAGCTGGTCGAGCTTGATGTCACCGGTGTGCAGCACGGTTCCGGCGCCGGTGTAGACGGCGATGGCCAGCGCGTCCGGGATCGAGTGGTTGACGGCGAAGTATTCGCACTCGAACACGCCGTGGCGGCTGCTCTGCCCCTCGGCGACCTCGATGAACACCGGCTTCAGCCGGTGCTCCCGGCATTTCGCGGCCACCAGCGCCAGGGTGAACTTCGAGCCGACGACCGGGATATCCGGTCGCAGCTTGAGCAGAAACGGGATGGCCCCGATGTGGTCTTCGTGCGCATGGGTCAGCACCAGCGCCTCGATGTCGTCGAGGCGGTCTTCGATGTGGCGCAAGTCGGGCAGGATCAGGTCGACACCGGGCTCGTCGTGGGTCGGGAACATCACCCCGCAATCGATGATCAGCAGCCGGCCCAGGTGTTCGAAAACCGTCATGTTGCGGCCGATTTCGCTGATGCCGCCCAGCGCGGTGACCCGCAATCCGCCCGCGGCCAGAGGGCCCGGTGGGACCAGGTCTTCGTTCACTGCCGGGCCGCCGTTTGGATCACTGGCGCCTCACCTGAGCACCGACGCCGCACGCATATCGGCGGACAGCGCGTCGATCTGTTCCGGTGTCGCGGCTACCTGCGGAAGCCTGGGATCACCGACCTCGATTCCCTGCAGCCGCAGTCCCGCCTTGGACAATGTCACTCCGCCCAGCCGGCTCATCGCGTCGCACAGCGGCGCCAGGGTGTTGTTGATCTTGCGCGCGGTGGCGACGTCGCCGGATTGGAAGGCGGACAACAACTCTCGCAGCTGGCCCGCGGCCAAATGCGAGATCACGCTGATGAAGCCGATTGCACCCATCGCCAGCCATGGCAGGTTCAGCGCGTCGTCGCCGGAGTAGTAGGCCAGCCCGGTTTCGGCGATGATCTGACCGCCGCTGTGCAAGTCGGCCTTAGCGTCCTTGATGCCGACGATGTTGGGGTGTGACGCGAGCGCGCGAATGGTGGCAGGCTCGATCGGCACCACCGACCGCGGGGGAATGTCGTAGAGCAGCACCGGGAGCTCGGTGGCGTCGGCGACGGCGGTGAAATGCGCCTGTAGCCCGGTCTGCGGCGGCTTTGAGTAATAGGGCGTCACGACCAGCAGCCCGTGTGCGCCTTCGGCCGCACAGGCCTTTGCCAACCGGACGCTGTGCGCGGTGTCGTAGGTGCCCGCCCCGGCGATGACGCGGGCCCGGTCGCCGACCGCCTCCAGCACGGTCCGCAGCAGGAGCAGTTTCTCGTCGTCGCTGGTGGTCGGCGACTCGCCGGTGGTTCCGGAAACCACCAGGCCGTCGCAGCCGGCGTCTACCAGGTGCTTCGCCAGACGCGTCGCGGCGGCGGTGTCGACGGATCCGTCGGCGCCGAACGGTGTGACCATCGCGGTCAGTAGGGTTCCCAGCCGCGCTGGGGCGTCGAATCCGACGGTAGTCACGGTTCCCAAGATTACCCGGCGGGGCCAAATTCGTTTTCGGCAGCGCGAGCGTGCGTGTTCGTACCGGGACACGCCGCCGGGACCGTACATTCGCGCACGCTCGCGGTCAGCACGCCGCTCAGGCTTCGGTGGCGAAAGGGCTGGTGGCGACTTCGGTGCCGTCGGCAAGCGTGGATACCTCGAAGTCGGCGAACACTGCCGGCGCGACGCCGACGAGCTGGCGCAGGCACTCGATGGCCAGGTGACGAATTTCCACGTCGGCGTGCTCGCTGGCCCGCATGGCGATGAAGTGCCGCCATGCCCGGTAGTTGCCAGTCACGACGATGCGGGTTTCGGTGGCGTTCGGCAGAACCGCGCGCGCGGCCTGACGGGCCTGCTTGCGGCGCAAAAGCGCGTTCGGCTGGTCGGCGAACTTTGCCTCCAGCTTGGCCAGCAATTCGGTATAGGTGGCGCGGCTGACGTCGGCGGCGGCGGTCAGGATCTCCGTCAGCTCCGGGTCGTCCTCCATTCCCGGCGGCACCACGACCTTTGACTCTTTTTCCGGGACATAGCGCTGCGACAGCTGCGAGTAGGAGAAGTGCCGGTGCCGGATCAGTTCGTGTGTGCAGGAGCGCGAGATACCGGTGATGTAGAACGAAACGGTCGCATGCTCGAGCACCGAGAAGTGTCCGACGTCGATGATGTGCTTGATGTAGCCGGAGTTGGTCGCGGTCCTGGGATTGGGTTTGGACCAGCTCTGATAGCACGCCCGGCCGGCGAACTCGGTCAGCGCCTGGCCGCCGTCGGCGTCCGTGGTCCACGGCACGTCCGGCGGCGCCAGGAATTCCGTCCTGGCAATCAGTTGCACCCGTAGCGGCGCGGTCTCGGCCACGGCGCTCACCTTAACCGCCGACCAGCGGTCGAGCCTGCGCTGGTGGCGCCGAGCCTGCGTACGGGGTGGGCATTGAGTCGCCGCCGACGCCCTCAGTGCAGGGTGACCTCACCCGACGTCAACAGCGGCAGCGTCGCCTCCCGGAAGGCGGACAGCCGGATGGATTCGGCGCGTCGCGCCTGACACAGCCGGCCCAGGTCGGTGAGCGACCGCGATGCCGCACTGGACAGCCGCCTTACGTCCCGCACACGAACCTCCAACAGATCACGCGGCCGGACGCGCTGACGACTTCCGGACGTCCCGGCGACCTGCTGTTGCAGCGATTGCGAAACGCCGGGCTGTCGAACGGCGGCCCACAGCGCCGAGGTGTCGACAGCGATGGGCCGCAGCACGACGAACTCCGTACTCGCCAAGGCCATTTCCGGCGGAAGGCTGACCACATTCCACGTTCGTGGTGTGTTGGGATTCAGCTTTGCGAACAGCACACACGGCGCCGTCAACAAAAACTTGCCGCTCTTCACCGACGTACCGCCAACGAGCGCGGGTGTCGCGCCGTCGTCGAAAGCCGCAAAGCTGAAGTGCGCGACTGTGCGGTCGAAATCCTCAGGGTTGACGAACGCCGTCGACCGCGCCGCCAGGCTGGACAGCGGCACATGATCGGAGACTGACGCGGCGATGGCCACCATCAGGGCCTCGGCAGCGGCGATCACGCGCCGGTTGGCGGCTATTTTGTCATCCAGGGAGCCGAGTAGCTCGGCAATTCGCCGGCGCTCCCGCGTCGGGGCGGCCCGAACAGAAATGTCGCAAAGGATTCTCTTGTTGAGCAGCGACTGCCCGGATCCGGTTCGATGCTCGTTGAGCGCGCAGGTCTGCATGGCGTAATACCAGTAGCGGGTCTCCTCGGGGTCCTTCGCCCGGCAAGCCAGCGCGTTGTCGGTGACCCAGACATCGAATTCGCAGTAGTGCATGCTGCCGCAATACGATCCGACGCGGCCGAGCACAATGAGCGGACCACGGGAATTGCGTTGCGCCGCATAGCCGATGGGCCCGTTGGAGCCGTAGACGGGAAAGCGCCCGGTCGATCGTCGCTCCGGCGGCGCGGATCCGGCGCAGAAGTCGAGGTGGTCCCCCAGTCTTGTCACGCGCGCTCCAGCTGCTCGCGCACCAGCTTGTCCAGCGATGCGGATTCGTCGAGGGCCGCCAGCAACTCCTTCTTCAACTGGGCGATTTTCTCGGCCACGGGCTCGCCGTCGTCCTCAGCCGCAGCGGCTCCCACATAGCGTCCCGGTGTAAGCACGTAGCCCGCGGCCCTGATCTCGTCCAGCGTCGCCGTCCTACAGAAACCCGGAATATCTTGGTAGGCAGGGCCTTTCGTGTAACCGCGCCAGGAGTGGTAGATCTCGCCGATCCGGGCAACCTCGTCCCGTGTCAGCACGCGCTCCGTCCGGTCCACCAAATGCCCGAGGCTGCGAGCGTCGATGAACAGCACCTGGCCGGACCGCTCGATCTTGTTCATGTCGAAGAACCACAGGCACACCGGAATTCCGGTGCTACGGAAAAGCTGGCCGGGCAGCGCCACCATGCACGACACCAGATCCGCCTCGACGATCCGCGCGCGAATGTCCCCTTCCCCGCTGGCGTTCGACGACATCGAGCCGTTCGCCATCACTACGCCGGCCTTACCGTCCGGCGACAGTTTGGAAAGAATGTGCTGAATCCAGGCGAAGTTCGCGTTGCCGGCGGGCGGAATGCCGAAGCGCCAACGCGGATCTTGCTCGTCGCGGGCCCAATCCTTGATGTTGAACGGCGGATTGGCCAACACGAAGTCCATCTGGACGCCGGAGTGCCGGTCGTCGACAAAGGTGTCGCCTCGAACCAGACCGGCATTGTCGATGCCATGGATGGCGAGGTTCATCTTCGCCATTCGCCAGGTCTCCTCGACGCTCTCCTGCCCGAAGATCGAGACGGCCTGCGGGTCTCCATCGCGCTCGACGATGAATTGCTCGGTCTGCACGAACATCCCGCCCGATCCGCAGCACGGGTCGTACACGCGCCCGCTGGCTGGTTGGAGGACCTCGACGATCACCTGCACGACGCTGGGCGGGGTGAAGAATTCGCCCCCCCGCCGTCCCTCCGTGCGAGCGAAGTTGCCGAGAAAGTACTCGTAGACCTCACCGAGCAGATCATGCGCGCGCCGCGGGCCAGGACGGTTCAAAGGCGCGTTGTCCAGCAGCGCGACCAGCTCGCCGAGGCGGCGTTGGTCGACATTTGCGTACAGCTGCGGCAGCATTCCGGCCAGCGCGGGGTTGCCCGCCATCACCGCCCGCATCGACTGGTCGATCAGTTGACCGATGTTGGCGGCTTTGGCGTTGTCCCGCAACGACTTCCAATGTGCGTCGGACACGTATTGCAGGAACACCAACCCGAGAACGACGTCCTTGTACTGGCTGGCAGGTAGCGAGCCGCGCAGCTTGTCCGCCGCCTTCCACAGCGTGTCCTTGAGATCGTTCATCAACCGGCCCGCTTGGCTGCCGTTCGCAGGTCGGCGGCCAGATCGCCGCGGCCGGCCACACTGACCCGGCCCAGGCCCAGCCAGGACGCCATCGTGTCCAGCTCGTTGCCCAGCGCCGCCGCTACCCGGGCCCGCGGTATGTCTGGCTCCCCGAACGCACCCACCACGCGCAGCGCGTCCGCGGCGCGCTCGGCCTTGAGGTCAACACGCGCGACGAGCTGTCCGTCCAGCAGGAAAGGCCACACGTAATAGCCGTATTGGCGCTGGCTCGCGGGCACGTAGATCTCGATGCGATAGGTGAAGTTGAACAGCCGTTCCACTCGCGGCCGGAAGAAGATCAGCGGGTCGAACGGACACAGCAGCGCGGTGCCGCGGTCCAGCCCGGGCACGCTGCGGCCGGCTCGCAGATACCCGGGCGCCGGCCAGCCGTCGACGTCGACTCGCTCGACCTCACCGGCGGCCAGCAGCTCGGCGATGGCCGGCTTGACCTGCTGCGCCGACAGCCGGAAGTAGTCGCGGATATCGGCCTCGGTGCCGACGCCCAGCGAGGTGGCTGCGCGCAGGGTGAGCTCGCGCACCGCTTCGTCGTCGTCGACGTGACGGGCCAGCACTGCCGGTGGCAGCACACGTTCTGCCAAGTCGTAGTGGCGGGCGAAACCGACCCTGGTGGCCGTGGTAAGCACCCCGGATGCGAACAGCGCCTCGGCCACCCACTTGGTGTCACTGCGTCCCCACCAGGGGCCTTTCCGTCCCCGCGGCTCGGCTGACAGGTACGCCTCTATCTGTCCGGCGGTACTGGGTCCGAGTTCGGTGACAGCGGCGACGATCTCGTCGGCGAGCTTCAGGTTGGCCTTCACAATGTGGGCGCCCCAGCGGCCGTACCGGTATTCGCGCATCCGCCAGCGCAGCAGCGGCCAGTCGTCGACGGCCATCAGCGCGGCCTCGTGCGCCCAGTACTCCGCCAGCAGGCGGCCCGGAGCCGGGCCCCAAGCCGCCCGGTCCAGCACATCGCGGTCATACGGGCCGAGCCGGCTGAACACCGGCGCGTAGTGGGCGCGCACCGCCACCGACACCGAATCCAATTGCAGCACTTGGATGCGCGCGATCAGCCGCTTCAGATGCGCACGAGTGATCGGGCCGTTGGGCCGCGCCTCGCTAAATCCCTGGGCCGCAACTGCTATCCGTCGGGCCTGCTCGCCGGTCAGCCTGCGGTTCCGGGTCGACACGGCGCTGAGATTACCGGCCGTGTCCGACACCAACCGGCCGCGAGATCAACCCGTACCGACTTTCTCGTCCAACGGCACCACTGAATTCGTGTCGGCTGCGTTTTTTGCCTCGTGGTACGCGGACTCAAGAGCGGCCGGAACGGCATCCAGGTCGCGGTACACACCCATCAGCTGCTCGAGGACCTTGATGCGTTGCTGACGTGCCTCGGCCACCGCACGCTCAGCCTGCTCACGATAGAGATCGGTCTCGCGCCGGGCGTCCTCCCAGGCCTGATCGATCTCCGACTGAGTTTTGGCCCGCATACCGGCCAGCTCGGCGTCGAGCTTTTGCTTGGTTTCGCCATACTCGGTTTCGAGGGCTTTCAGCTGCGCGGCCATGTCCGCCAGCTGCTCTTCGTGCTTTCGCTGCGCGGCTTCGGCCTCGGCCTCGGCCTCGGCGATCAGCGCCTCTGCCTCGGCGCGCGCCTCCGCCTGCATCTCGGCAGCCTCGTCGACCGCACGCCGCAGCATCTTCGCCATCCGCTGTTGCACCGCGTGTGGCGACGGCGAGGTGTCCGTCAGGACGGCCACCTCCCTCCGCAACGCATCTACTTCGTCGCGGGACTCTTTCAACCGGGCTCTCAGGCTCTCGACGTCGTCGCGCAGCAACTGCTGCTTGGTGCTCAACATCTCGATGTGCGCATCGACCGCAGCCGGGTCGTAGCCCCTGAATGTACGAGTGAACGTCTTTGTGGGTTCGGTTATCACCGACAAATCCCCCTTCCGGAAAAGCTCGTGGACCCCATGAGACCGACCCCTGTCGAGTATGTCAGGTGCCGCCGGTTACGGCTCATGCACGAAGGTAGCTATGAAACCGGTATCGCAGTCCTGAGCGGCTGACCTGCCACTCGCCCGTCTCACCCAGCCACGCTTCGTCGAGTACCGGGGCCAGCGCGTCCTCGTCGTCGCGTGGTAGGTCGATGTCCACCTCGGTGACCTCACAGCGGCAGGCCCGCGGCAGCGCGAGCGCGTAGATCTGGCCCCCACCGATCACCCAGTTCTCGGGCTCGCTTGAGCAATTCGACATGGCCTCTTCGAGTGAACCGGCCACCTCTGCGCCGTCGGTGGTGAAGTCCGCCTGGCGGCTCAGTACGACGTTCCTGCGGCCGGGCAGCGGCCTGTTCCTGGCCGGTAGGGAGTCCCAGGTTCGCCGGCCCATCACCACCGTGTGGCCCATGGTGAGTTGTTTGAAGCGGACCAGGTCCTCGGGCACCCGCCACGGAATGTCGCCGCCGCGACCGATCACACCGGACGTGGACTGCGCCCAGATCAGGCCGACGCTCATACAGCGACGGGCGCTTTGATCGCCGGGTGCGGATCGTAGTTCTTGACGATGACGTCGTCGTAACTGTAGTCGAAGATCGAATCCCTTTGAGCCAGAACGAGTTCCGGATACGGACGCGGTTCACGACCGAGCTGGATCCGAACCTGTTCGACGTGGTTGTCGTAGATGTGGCAGTCGCCGCCGGTCCAGATGAACTCACCGACTTCCAAACCCGCCTGGGCGGCCATCATGTGGGTTAGCAGCGCATAGCTGGCGATGTTGAACGGCACTCCGAGGAACAGGTCGGCGCTGCGCTGGTAGAGCTGACAGCTCAGTCGTCCGTCTGCGACGTAGAACTGGAAGAACGCGTGACACGGCGGCAACGCCATCTGCGGGATTTCGCCGACGTTCCAGGCCGACACGATGATGCGCCGAGAGTTCGGATCGGTGCGCAGCAAATGCAGCGCAGCGCTGACCTGGTCGATGTGATCACCGGACGGCGTCGGCCAGGATCGCCACTGCACACCGTAAATTGGCC
>NZ_LZIJ01000121.1 GCF_001667115.1 Mycobacterium sp. 852002-51163_SCH5372311
ATCGGGAACCCCACCGCCACATCGGCACTGCCGCTGAGCTTGGCCAACAAAACCGCCAACGCGGCCTGAATCACCATGAAACTGGTCGCGTTGTGCTCCCGGGCCACCCGTGTCACATGCTGCTGCAGCTCAGCTGGCCAATGCACATCTATCCTGGCCCCACGCTGATCAGCCACCAACGGATACGGCCGATCGGTGGGCAGCTGCAACCGCTCAGGCAACCCCGCCAGCGACTGCTCCCAATAGCCCAGCTGCGCGGCAATAGGGCTCTCGGCATCGGCCAGATCACCCAGCAGTGCGCGCTGCCACAGCGTGTAATCCACATACTGCACCGGCAACGGCGCCCAATCATGAGCCCGTCCGGCACGGCGGCTGGCATAGGCCACCCCCAAGTCAGCCACCAGCGGAGCGATAGACCAGCCATCGGCGGCGATATGGTGCACCACGGCGACCAACACATGGTCCTCGTCACCAAGACGGAAAAGTGTTGCCCGCAACGGGATCTCAGAAGCCAAGTCAAAACCGTGCCGCGCTACCGCGCCGATGGCCTCATCCAGATGGGTTGCCGACCAGCCGCCGGCATCTACCACCTCCCAACCCAAACGAGCCGCCGAGGCAGGCACAACCACCTGCTGGGCTATCCCGTCGGGCGCCACGAACAGCGTGCGCAGGCTCTCATGGCGGCCCACCACATCACCGAGCGCCGCACCCAACGCGTCGGAATCGAGTCTTCCGCGCAGCCGCAGCGCGGTGGCCATGTTGTACACCGGTGAGGGCCCCTGCAACTGGTCGATAAACCACAACCGCTGCTGGGCAAACGACAACGGCACCACGGGCGGCCGGGCCACCGCCACCAACGGCTCAGGCCGACGCGAACCAACACCGATACGACACGCCAACTGGGCCACCGTGGGCGCCTCGAACACGGTGCGCACCGACAGATCGGCGTCCAGTGCGGCATTGATCGCGGCGATCAGGCGCATCGCCGAGATGCTGTCGCCGCCGAGGTCGAAGAACGGGTCATCGACGCCGACCCGCTCCAGTCCGAGCACGTCGCAGTAGATGCCGACCAAGATCTCCTCAATGAGGCCGTCCGGGGCCCGATACCCACCTGCGGTGTACTCCGGGGCCGGCAGGGCCCGCGCGTCGAGCTTGCCGTTGGGGGTCAACGGCAACGCCTCAACTGACACCACCGCCGCGGGGACCATGTATGCCGGCAGCCGCTCGGCCACCGCAGCACGCAACTCAACGGGATCCGCCGTCCCGGTGACATAGCCGACCAGGCGTATGTCGCCGGGGCGGTCCTCGCGGGCGATCACCACCGCCTGCGTCACCCCGGCCAAACTCGCTAGGACGGTTTGGATTTCCCCGAGTTCGATGCGATAGCCGCGGATCTTGACCTGCTCGTCCGCGCGCCCCAGATACTGCAGCTGCCCATCAGTACCCCAACGCACCAAATCCCCGGTCCGATACATGCGGGTCCCCGCACCGCCGAACGGACACGCCACAAACCGCGACCCGGTCAATCCCGTCCGACCCACATACCCGACGCCCACGCCGCGACCAGCCACATACAGCTCACCGACCATCCCCGCCGGCACCGCCCGCAACCACCCGTCGAGCACGAACAACGCCGCCCCCGCCACCGGCGAGCCGATCGGCGCCCCCGGCCCCGGCGTCAGCGGCGCACTGATCGACACATCCACCGTGGTCTCGGTGGGGCCATAGGCGTTGATCATCACCCGTCCGGGCGCCCACCGCTCCACCAGCTCGGGTGGACAGGGCTCACCACCCACCACCAAGGCCACCGACCTCAAATTTTGGGGTGACAACGCAGCCGCCGCCGATGGGGTCTGGCTCAAGACGCTGACGTTTTCACCGACCAGCAAGGCGTGAAAGTCTTCCGGTGAATGGGCCACCTCTTCGGACACCACCACAAGCCGACCACCATGTAGCAGGGCCCCCCAGATCTCCCGGACCGAGGCGTCGAAGGCGTAGGAATGCCACTGGGTAGACACCTTTGCCGGACCGGGCGGTGCAAGGCCCGCGTCCAGGGCCTCCATCAGCTGAGTGACGTTGTGGTGGGTGACGGCAACGCCTTTAGGGACTCCGGTGGTGCCCGAGGTGTAAATCAGGTATGCGATGTCATCGGGGGCCGGCGCCGGCAACGCGGTGCTGGGCTGAGCCTGTACCGCCGGGTCATTGACATCGACGACCAGCACCTCATGGTCCACCAGCCGGGAGCGCATTTCCGCGGTGGTGATGACGGCGATCGGCGCGGCGTCGTCGATCATGAACTCGATTCGCGCCGCCGGCATTGCCGGGTCGATCGGTAGATAGGCCGCCCCGGCTTTGAGTACCGCCAAAATCGCTAGGACCGCTTCGGCGGATCGAGGCACCAGCAGCGCCACACACTGACCCGGGCCCGCCCCCTGGGCGGCGAGCAGGTGAGCTAGCTGGGTGGCGGCCTCATCCAGCTCGCGGTAGGTCCACGAACGCGGCCCGCAGGTCAGCGCCACCGCCTCCGGTGAGCGGGCCACCTGCGCCGCGAACAAGACAGGAATCGACACCGCCATGGGTGCGGCCTGGGTGAGTACCGCTTGGTTGCCCCAGTCACTGAGGCGGGCATGCTCGGGTTCATCGAGCAGATCGATCGAGGACAGGGGCCGGGTGGGGTCGGTGGTCATCGCCGCCCCCACCCGCTGCAACTGGGCGACGAGTGCGTCGATGGTGGCGGTGTCGAACACCTCGGTGTCGTATTCGACGCGAAGACCAAGTTCGGCGCCGGGCTGGGCTTGGACCGTGAGCCGGTAGTGGGTTGCCTCGCGGCCGGTTACGTCGGTGATCGTTAATTCGTCGGCGCCCGATAAGGCGGCCGTGTCGACCGGGTAGTTTTCGAACACCAACAAGGTGTCGAAGAGTTGGTCGTGGCCGGTGATCCGGTGAATGTCGCTGAGCGCCAGGTGCTCATGCTCCAGGGTCTGGGTGTGGGCGTGTTGCAGCTGGTCGAGCAGGTCGGCGGTGGTCGTTGTTGCGGTGAGGTGTGCGCGGACCGGCACCGTATTGATGAACAGGCCCACCATCGACTCCGCGCCGGGTACCTCGGCGGGTCGTCCGGAGACCGTGGTGCCGAAGGCGACGTCGTGTTGGCCGGTCAACCACATCAGCAGCTGCGCAAAGGCGGCTTGCAGCACCGTGTTGACGGTCGTGTGATGGGCGCGAGCGAGCTCGCTGAGGGCCTGGGTGGCGTGTTCTGGCAGCCGATAGGACGTGATGCTTCGCTGCGCTGTCCCTAACCGGCCGGCCGGTCCTACCAGGGTGGGGGTGTCAAAGCCGGCCAGCACTTGGGCCCAGGCCGTGCGCGCGGCATCCAGGTCGCGTTCGGCCAGCCAGCTGACAAACCGGCGGTACGGCGCCGGCGCAGGCAGGCGCTGGTGGTAATAGCTGGCGAAAATTTCACCGAGCAGGATCGGCAGCGACCAGCCGTCGATCACGATGTGGTGGAAGGTCAGCACGCACCGGTGGCAATGCTCGGCCGTGCGGATCAACGCCGCCCGAAACGCCGGCGGGTGAGCGATATCGCCGACCGCGGCGCGCTCGGCGGCACACAGTTGCCCGATCTGCTCATCGACATCGCTGTTGAGTTCGACGTACTGCCATCCCGCCACCGGGTCGGCCGGGATGATTTGCACCGGCGGGTCGAACTGAGCGCAGAACCGGGCCGCCAGGTGGGGGTGGCGGGTGATCACGGTGTGTATCGCCCGGTGTAGCCGGTGGGTGTCGAGGGCACCGGCGACGGTGATATCCAGCTGCATCGCATACACATCGGGGTCGGTGCCGTGTGCGGTGCTGGCGTGAAAGAGCAACCCCTGCTGAAGCGGGGTCAACGGCAAAATATCGGCGACCCGGTGGTGCTGGCACAGGTCATCGATTTGGGGCTGGGTCAACCGGGCCGGCGCAATATCCGACGGTGTCAGCCCGCCCCCACCGGCGCGCACATGCGCGCAGATCCCGGTCAGCGCTTGCACCCACAAGCGGCTCAGCTCGCTGGCCGCCGCGTCGTCGAGCACCGAGGGCGCCCAGATCCAGTTGGCGTGCAGCCGGGGCCCGGTATCGGTGTCGACGGTGGCGGCGTTCAGTTCCACGGTGTGCCCCAGCGGCATCGGTACCGCCGCGGCCACCCCCAGAACCGACACGCCGCGCTGATCGATGCGCCACAGCTCACCAAGCCCATCACCGGCGCCCACGCCCAGGCGCCCCAGGTAGTTGAACCCGATCACCGGATCCGAGTCACCCAAATCCACCTCGGGATTCAGGTAGCGCAGCACCCCATAGCTCAGCGGATGCGGCAGCGCGCGCAACTGCTCTTTGACGTTCTTGATCACCCGTCCCAAGTCGGCCTCACCGGCGAGCACCTGGGCCCAGCGCAGCCCTCCGATATTCAAGGCCACCGGGTATTTGGTGGTGAACCAGCCCACCGTGCGCGATAGATCCACCTGCGCGCTCAACTCCTCATGGCGCCCGTGGCCCTCGACGTCGATACCGACCGGTGCGCTGCCGTTGCCCAC
>NZ_LZIJ01000122.1 GCF_001667115.1 Mycobacterium sp. 852002-51163_SCH5372311
GGCATCGGGGCCGCCGACCAGCGCCGTGGCTCCTTCTTCGACGCCCTTGCGGATGTAGCCCATTACGCGCTCGCGCTGCTTGTCCGAGATCACCGGACCGCACAACGTTCCGGGGTCCTGCGGGTCACCGCACGTGACGTTATCGTAGATGCTCTTGAGAATCGCCACGCCCTCGTCGTAGCGCGAGCGCGTAATGGGCTACATCCGCAAGGGCGTCGAAGAAGGAGCCACGGCGCTGGTCGGCGGCCCCGATGCCCCCACCGGGTTTGACAAGGGATTCTATGTCAGGCCAACGCTTTTCACGAATGTGGACAACTCGATGACGATCGCCCAGGAGGAGATCTTCGGCCCGGTGCTGGCGGTCATCCCGTTCGACGACGAGGAGGACGCGATCCGCATCGCCAACGACAGCGCGTACGGGTTGGCGGGCAACGTCATGTCGGGGTCGCTGGAGCGTTCACTGGCGGTGGCCCGCCGGATCCGGGCCGGCTTCATCGGCGTCAACGGCGGCGCTCCCTACGGCGCCGACACACCGTTCGGTGGTTACAAATACAGCGGAGTTGGCCGCCAGAACGGTGTGGCCGGTTTCGACCAGTACACCGAGATCAAGTCGGTGGGGTACCCCGCCGGCGGGTGAGCTGGTAAGACGCTGTCGCACAACGTGTCAGGCAACACTTCTGTGCTTAACAGCCGCCGGCTGCTCGTGAGTCCCGCGCGCCTCCGAGCGACAACCGTTGCAGGCCAGCCCGTTTCAAGAATCCGTGGCTTTGCGCGTGAAGCCTGGGCTTTGCGAGTGAAGCCTGGGCGTTGGGAGTGAAGCCTGGGCGGAAATCTGCCCCGATTCCCGCCCTACACTCACACCGAAAGCCATGGCTTCACACCGAAAGCCGAGGTTTCACACCGAAAGCCGTCAACTCGATGCCACGAGCCAACGTTGCGCGCCGGGCAACCAAGGGTAAGCCGCGCAGTGTCGCTGTGAACCAGATTTTGTCCACCAAGTGAGTCGAGGAGGATGCCACATGTCCAGCCAGCGCGCTCGTGCCGAATACCGTCCGAACGCGCACCCGGCCGGGCAGAAGCATAGGTTTTATAGCTAAATCGCACCCCGGCCGACGCCCGTCCAACGCGTTGGTCGACAATCGACCTAATAACAAGCGTCAAAGGAGACCTGATCATGGCTGAAGCCGTCATCGTCGAGGCTGTACGTTCGCCCATCGGCAAGCGCAACGGAGGGCTGTCCGGCGTGCATCCCGCCGACCTGTCCGCGCAGGTCCTCAACGGATTGGCCACCAAAGCCGGCATCGACCCTGAGATCGTCGACGACGTCATCTGGGGCTGCGTCATGCAGGCCGGCGAGCAGGCCCTCGACATCGGCCGTACCGCCCTGCTGGCGGCCGGCTGGCCGGAGACCGTGCCCGGAGTGACCGTCGACCGCCAGTGCGGGTCGAGCCAGCAGTCCGTGCACTTCGCCGCGGCAGGTGTGGTGGCCGGCCACTACGACGTCGTCGTCGCCGGCGGCGTCGAGTCGATGTCCCGCACCCCGATGGGCTCGTCGCTGGCCAACGGCGGACGGCCGTACCCGGAGTCGTTCTTGACCCGCTACGAAGGCAAGATTCCCAACCAGGGCCTTGGTGCGGAGATGATCGCCGAGCAGTGGGGACTCGACCGCGTCGCGCTCGACGAGTTCTCCCTGGGATCACACGAAAAGGCGGCCGCCGCACAGGATTCCGGCGCTTTCGACGACCAGATCGTCGGCATCAAAGACCAAGACGGCAACACCGTTCTAAAGGATGAGGGGATCCGTCGCGGCACCCCGATGGAGAAGATGGCCTCGCTGAAGCCGGCGTTCAAGGAAGACGGCGTGATCCATGCCGGCAACTCCTCACAGATCTCCGACGGCTCGGCCGCACTGCTCTTCATGTCCGCCGAGAAGGCCAAGTCACTGGGCATGAAGCCGATTGCCAAGGTGCACACCGCAACTCTGGCCGGAGCCGACCCGGTGATCATGCTGACGGCGCCCATTCCCGCCACACAGAAGGTCCTGAAGCGGTCCGGCCTGAGCATCGGCGACATCGGCGCCTACGAGGTCAACGAGGCATTCGCTCCGGTGCCGCTGGCCTGGCTGCGCGACATCGGCGCCGACGAGAAGAAGCTCAACCCCAACGGCGGCGCGATCGCGCTCGGTCACCCGCTCGGCGGTTCGGGCGCGCGCTTGATGACCACCCTGCTATACCACATGCGGGACAAGGGAATTCGCTACGGCCTGCAGACCATGTGCGAGGGCGGCGGTCAGGCCAACGCGACCATCCTCGAGCTGCTGTGACAGACGCCGGGCAACCCGGCGCGCTCGTCGAACACCGTGGCAACGTCATGGTGATCACGATCAACCGTCCGGAAGCTCGTAACGCGGTCAACGCGGCCGTCAGCATCGCCCTCGGGAATGCGCTCGAACAAGCACAGAACGATCCCGAGGTGCGGGCCGTCGTGATCACCGGTGCCGGTGACAAATCCTTTTGCGCGGGAGCCGATCTCAAGGCGATCGCACGACGGGAGAACCTGTATCACCCCGACCACGGCGAGTGGGGGTTCGCCGGTTACGTGCACCACTTCATCGACAAGCCCACCATCGCCGCGGTCAACGGCACCGCGTTTGGCGGCGGCACCGAGCTGGCGCTGGCGAGTGATCTGGTGGTGGCCGACGAACGCGCTCAATTCGGGCTGCCGGAGGTCAAACGCGGACTGATCGCCGCTGCCGGCGGGGTTTTCCGGATCATGAATCAGCTGCCCCGCAGAGTGGCGATGGAACTGCTGTTGACCGGTGATCCGCTGAGCGCATCCGACGCGCTGCAATGGGGCCTGATCAACCAGGTGGTGAAGGACGGCTCGGTGCTCGATGCAGCGCTCGAGCTGGCCGCGCGGGTGACCGTTAACGCGCCGCTGTCGGTGCAGGCCAGCAAGCGCATCGCCTACGGGGTCGACGACGGCGTCATCGCCGACGAGGAGGCGGGCTGGGAGCGGACCATGCGGGAAATGCGTTCGCTGATCAGATCCGAGGACGCCCGGGAAGGGCCGCTTGCGTTCGCCGAGAAGCGACAGCCGGTCTGGAAGGCGCGTTAGTGGCGATCGCAAGCGCGGCGAAGCCGGGCGTAGCGGGTCGCCACCATCGGGCTTAGTGGCGATCGCAAGCGCGGCGAAGCCGGGCGCTGGGGGCACCCCCGCGAAGCCGGGGGACGGGTCGCCGCCATCCGTTACGACGCCAGGACGTTGACTCCGTACCGGAATGCGCCGGGTAACAGCGCGCACACCGGCACGATGCCGCGGCGCGTCGCCCGCGGCGTGCTGACCAGCACCAGGCCGCGGGTGAGCCAGCGGTAGTTCCGCGTAATCCGTTGCCAGGCAGCCTCATACGACTCAGGTGCGTCATCGGCGATGGCGGCGACGGCAGCGGCGGCCTGCTTGACGGCCAGGCTGATGCCTTCGCCGGTCAGCGCGTCCTCGTATCCCGCAGCGTCGCCCACCAGCAGCACGCGTCCGGCGACCCGCCGCGAAACCACTTGCCGCAGTGGGCCGCAGCCGCGCGCCGGTCCGCGACTGGCACCTTGTAGATGCTGCGATAACTGTGGGAACCAGGCGAGGTCGGGTCGCCCACGACACAGGATCGCGACGCCGACCAGATCCGGTTCCACTGGTGTTACGTACGCCTCGCCCCAACGAGACCAATGGACTTCGACGAACTCCGACCACGGCGCCACCCGGTAATGCCGGCGCACACCATAGCGCCGCGGCGTTCCGGCCGTCGCTTCGATTCCCACTGCGCGCCGGACCGACGAATGCAGTCCGTCGGCCGCCACCAGCCATTTGGCGCGCATACCGGCAGCCGTCACTCCGTGCGCGTCCTGTTCGACGCTGGTCACCCGCGCCCGAATCCAGTCGGCGTCTTCTTCTTTGGCCCGCGCCGCCAGCGCGGCATGTAACGTGCTGCGCCGGACACCCCGGCCCGGCCCGGCGCGAAACCGCGCCTGCGCCCGACGGCGTCCGCTCAGATACGCGATGCCGTGGAACGGCAGGCCGGCGGGGTCCACGCCGAGCGACGTCAATTCCGCCAGACCCCCGGGCATCAGCCCCTCGCCGCATGCCTTGTCGACGGGACTCTCCCGCGGTTCGGCCACTATCACCGAAAGTCCAAGGCGCCGAGCGTATAACGCCGCCGCGAGACCTGCGGGACCCCCGCCGACGATCAAGAGGTCGGTGTCGTAGTCGGTCATGTGCAGCCCGTCACGGCGTATATCCCAAGGCGGAATTCTCGACCCGGATCCGCACGGTCAGCAGGATCGCATTGGCCACCGTGAAGCCGGCGGCCGTCAGCCATGCGGTATGCACCAGCGGCAATGCAAGTCCTTCGGCCACCACGGCAACGTAGTTCGGGTGATGCAGCCACCGGTAGGGTCCACGGCGCACCAAGGGCGCGTCCGGTAGCACGATCACGCGGGTGTTCCACCGCCGGCCCAGCGACGAGATGCACCACCAGCGCAGTCCCTGACTGAGCGCCACTACCGCCAGCATCGGCCAGCCGAGCCACCCGATGAACGGTCGGTGCAACGCCCATACTTCCGCGATGCAGCCGAGCAGTAACGCGGTGTGCAGGGCAACCATCACCGGGTAATGTGCCCGACCAACTTCCCTGCCGCCATGGGCGAAGGACCATCGTGCATTGCGTTTGGCTACCGCCAGCTCCGCAATGCGCTCGACCGCGACGGCCAGGATCAGCAGGTAATACACGGATCTATCACTACCACTCGAGTAGACCCGGTGTTCCGGCCCATGCAGTGAGTCACGTTGCAGCCGCCGTCCGAGTTCAATGCTCGGCAGCGTGAGCGCGCGCAAATGTACTCGTGTGACGGCGTGTCATCGTACAAACACGCCCGCTCGCGCGAAAAACGGTCGACGCTCGCGCGAAAAACCGCACAGGTAGGTTGGATCCCGTGCGGATTCTCGTCACCGGTGCCACCGGCTACATCGGATCGCGCCTGGTCACCGCCCTGCTGGCCGACGGCCACCAAGTGCTGGCGGCGACGCGCAGCCCCGCCCGGCTCAAGCGTCTGGGTTGGTTCGACGACATAACGCCGGTTGCCCTCGACGCGTCGGATCCCGCGTCGGTGCGGGCTGCGATGCAGGCCGCGGGCCCGGTCGACGTGGTGTATTACCTGGTACACGGCATCGGCCAGCCCGGCTTCCGGCAAACCGACAAGGCGGCGGCAGCCACCGTCGCGACGGCGTCCAGGGAAGCCGGTGTGCGGCGCATCGTCTACTTGGGCGGCTTCGTGCCCGAAGACCAAGCGTTGTCCGAGCACCTGTCCAGCAGGGCAGAAGTTGCCGAGGCCCTGACCGTCGACGACGGACCCGAACTGGTGTGGTTGGGTGCCGCGCTGATCATCGGCGCCGGGTCGACGTCGTTCGAGATGCTGCGCTACGTCGGCGACCGGTTCCCGCTGATGCCGATACCGGACTGGATGGACAACCCGATCGACCCGATCTCCATTCGCGACGTGCTCTATTACCTGGTCGCCGCGGCGGACTCAGACCGGGTGCCTGCCGGTGCCTATGACGTCCATGGCCCCGACACCACGTCCTACCGGGAGCTGCTCAAGGCGTATGCACGGGTTTCCGGCAGATGGCACGCGGCGCTGCGGGTGCCCCGGGTTCCCCCGGCGCTGGCGTCGCGGGTGACGGGACTCGCGCTGCCGGTGCCGCAGGGACTGGCCGGGGACCTGGTCGAGTCGCTGGACCACCCGATGCTGGCCTCCGATGCCAGCCTGCGGGATCGGGTGCCCGATCCGCCCGGCGGCCTGCTGGGCGTCGACGACGCCATCGGGCTGGCCCTCGCTAACGGCTCGCACCGGCCGCGGCCGGTCAACGCCCTGGCTGACCCGCATCACCTCGCCGACAGCGATCCGGCATGGGCGGGCGGAGACGCACTCCGTATCCGGCGGCTGTTCCGGACTGTGACGCCACCGATCGCGCGGCCCACGCTGAGCCTGGTCGACTTGGTGCCGGGTCCGCTCGCCGGAGCGCTTCGGACCGGCCTTGAAATCCTGATCACCCTGACCCCGAAAGTCCGTCCTGCATGACCCAGACCGAGACTCCGTACCGGACCAGCGTCATCGCCGAAATGCGCCGCGCGATCACCAATGTAGCTGTGCCGCACCATGAATCGCCTGGAGTGGTGCAGCGCAGGCGGGTCGTCGTCGGCATCACGCTGGTGATCGGCGCGGTGCTGCTCGGCTTTTCGCTGCGGCGGCATCCGGGTGAGACGAGCTTTTACTGGCTGACGCTGGCGTTGGCCGCCGTGTGGCTGTCCGGTTCGTTCCTGTCCGGGCCGCTGCATCTGGGCGGCATCTGCTGGCGCGGCCGCAACCAGCGCCCGGTCATCACCGGAACCACCATCGGGTTGTTACTCGGGGGCGCCTTTGTCGTGGGTGGACTCGTCGCCCGGGAGATTCCACCGGTTGCGCACTTGATCACCAGGGTCCTGCTATATGCCAATCAGGGGTCTTTTCTGCTGATCGTGCTGATCACGCTGGTCAACGGCATTGCCGAGGAAGTCTTTTTCCGCGGCGCGCTCTACACCGCGCTGGGCCGGCGCTTTCCGGTGCTGATTTCGACCGTGTTGTATGTCATCGCCACTCTGGCGAGCGGGAACGTGATGCTGGGCTTCGCCGGAATCATCCTCGGCACCGTGTGTGCGTTCGAGCGCCGGGCCAGCGGCGGAGTGCTCGCGCCGATGCTGACCCACTTCGTGTGGGGCCTCATCATGGTGCTGGCACTGCCGCCACTCTTCGGCGTCTGACTATCCGGCCGCGGCAACGTTTCGCGCCAATGCGCGCAACGCGGCGCCATGCAAAGGGCGCAACACGAACCAGTAGACACGGCCCCGAATGCCGCGAGGAAACGCGATCGCCCGCTGGGTGTAGCGGCTGCCCCCGCGATCTTGTGGCGTCACGGTGATTTCCAGCCACGCCTTACCGGGCGAACGCACATCTGCCTGCAGCCGCAGTCGGCCGCCCGGCTCACGCTCCGCGATGTGCCAGCGCTGGACGGACCGGTCTCGCCGCGGGGCGAGGGGAAACCATCGGTTGCCGTTCGCAGCCTGCGCGGCCGTCTTCCAGATGTCGTCCGGCCCGGTAGCGGTGACAGCGGTCCGTACGTCGGTGTAGACGGCATCGCCCGCCCAGTCCGGGTCGCTGGGCAGGAGATCGGCGGCCTCGGACTCCAGCGAAACCCATGTCGCATCGGCCAGGCCACGCGACGCCTGGTCGAGCGCCAGCGCGACCGCTCGGCGGTAGCCGGTCAGGCCGCCCGGCGGCGGCTCGATGATTTTGTCGATATCGAAGTCGCGCATCACCGCATCGCATTCCAGCGATTCGATCAGCGGCCGCGCCAGGCCGGGCGGGATCGGCGTCACCAGCCCGACCCACAGACTGGCGATCGTCGGCGTCAGGAACGGCAGCACGATCAGATAGCGCTGGTGCAGCCGTGCCACCTCGGCGTAGACCCGCATCATGTCGCCGTAGTTCAACACGTCGGGGCCGCCGACATCCCACGTCCGCGAGCACGGCACCGCTGCGGTTGCCGCCGCGACCAGGTAATAGAGCACGTCGCGCACCGCGATCGGCTGAATTCTGTTGTGCACCCATTTGGGCGTGGTCATCACCGGCAACCGTTCAGTGAGATGCCGGATCATCTCGAACGACGCCGACCCTGACCCGACGACGACGCCCGCCTGCAGCACCACCGTCTCGATGCCCGACTCGATGAGAGCATCGCCTACGGCTTTGCGTGATTCGAGATGCGGCGAGAGCCTTTCCCGCTGTGGGTGCAGACCGCTGAGATACACGATGCGGCGCACCCCGGTGCTGCGCGCGGCGGCCACGACATTGCGCACGGCGCGGGCTTCGTCGTCGGCGAAATCTTTTGACGTACCCATCGAATGGACCAGGTAGTAGACGACGTCGATCCCGTCGAACGCCGCGGTCAACGACTCGGCGTCGCCCAAGTCGCCTTGTGCTAATTCGACGTTCGGGCGCCACGGAACGCCGTCCAGTTTCGCCGGTGTGCGGGCGAGAGCGCGAACGCGGTGACCCTCGGCCAGCAGCCGTGGCACCAGCCGGGCACCGATGTAGCCGGTCGCTCCGGTGACGAGGCAGGAAATTTGTTCAGCCGGCACGGGTCTCCTTCTGCTCTCGCTTGTCGGTCATTCGGAGCCGACGCGAGGAAGGATTGCCGGTTCGGCGTGCTTTAAAAGACGAACGGGTCAGGCGTCGGTGAAGCTGGGGTCCCGGCGCTCCTGGAAAGCCTTTGTGCCCTCTTTGAAGTCGGGCGCCTGCAACAGGCGGGACTGCCCGTGATACTCGCGCTCCAGCGTGGCGTCCAATTCGGTGAGCGTGGCGGCGTTGATCGCGTCCTTGGTCTTGGCGAACGCCACCGCGGGCCCGACCGACAACCTGGAGATCACCTTCGCCACCTCGGCGTCGAACTCGTCGGCGGGGTAGACCGCGCTGACCAGTCCCCACGACAGCGCTTCGGTGGCCGGCAATCGCTCGGGCAGCAGGGCCATCCGCATCGCCCGGGTACGACCGACAGCGGCGGCGACCAACGCCGACGCGCCGCCGTCGGGCATCAAGCCGATCTTGGTGAAGGCGAGCATAAAAAACGCTTTGTCAGAAGCCAATACGACGTCGCAGGCCAGAGCGATGGAGACGCCGACGCCGGCCGCCGGTCCCTGGACGACGGCAACCACCGGACGCGGCAGTGCCACGATGGCCCGGATCAGGCGGTTGATCTCGAGGATGATCTCGTCCGGCGGAACTCCGCCGCCGTCGGACACGTCGTCGGCGCTGATGCCCGCCCCGGAGCTGAAGCCGCGGCCGGCTCCGCCCAGACGAACTACCTTGACCTCCGGATCGGTGGCCGCGCACTCCATCGCGTCGGCCATTCCGGTGATCACCGGAATGGTCAGCGAGTTGAGGCTATCGGGCCGGTTGATGGTCACGGACAGCACGCCGTCGGTCAGCGTGACGTCCAGACCTGCGACACGGGCGAGGGTGGCGATTCCTGAATCCGGCATGCGCTCCACAGTAGGTGACCGGGATGCAGGGTCCCCGACCGCGGCTGCGAAGATGCGAACAACGTCGGAGCGGACGAAAGGTCGGTAAACCCATGGCGGGACCTCTGAGCGGGTTGCGTGTTGTCGAATTGGCGGGGATCGGGCCGGGCCCGCATGCCGCGATGATCCTCGGTGACCTCGGCGCCGACGTCGTACGCATCGATCGCCCCTCGCAGGGGCCCGGCGGGCCGGCCAAAGACGCGATGTTGCGCAACCGCCGCGTCGTGACAGCCAACCTCAAGTCCGACGAGGGCCGGGAGCTGGTCCGCAAGCTCGTCGCCAAGGCCGACGTGCTGATCGAGGGCTTCCGTCCGGGGGTGACCGAGCGGCTCGGCCTGGGTCCCGAGGACTGCGCCAAGATCAACGACCGCCTGGTCTACGCCCGAATGACCGGCTGGGGCCAGACCGGCCCGCGCAGCCAACAGGCAGGCCACGACATCAACTACATCTCGCTGAACGGCATCCTGCATTCGATCGGCCGGGTCAACGAGCGTCCGGTGCCGCCGCTGAACCTGGTCGGCGACTTCGGTGGCGGCTCGATGTTCTTGCTGGTCGGCATCCTTTCCGCGCTGTGGGAGCGGCAAACTTCGGGCAAGGGGCAGGTCATCGACGCGGCCATGATCGACGGCTCCAGCGTCCTGGTTCAGATGATGTGGGCGATGCGGGCGACGGGCATGTGGAACGACGTCCGCGGCACCAACATGCTCGACGGCGGCGCGCCCTACTATGACGCCTACGAATGCGCCGACGGCCGCTACGTCGCCGTCGGGGCCATCGAGCCGCAGTTTTATGCCGCCATGATCGCGGGACTCGGCTTGGACGCCGCCAACCTGCCCCCGCAGAACGACGTCACCCGCTGGCCCGAACTACGCGCCTTGCTGACCCAGGCCTTCGCCAGCCACGACCGCGACCATTGGGCCAAGGTGTTCGCCGATTCGGATGCCTGTGTGACGCCGGTGCTGGCCTTCGGCGAGGCGCACACCGAACCGCACGTCACCGAGCGGAACACCTTGTACGAGGCCGACGGCGGGCTGCAGCCGATGCCGGCCCCACGGTTCTCCCGGACCGCGCCGGACAAGCCGCGCCCGCCTGCGGCACCGGTAACCGACGTCGAAGAGATACTTCGCGCCTGGGTATAGTCCCAACCAACCAGTAGGTTGGCAGGCTCGGCCAAGACACTAGGAAGAAGGACTCACATGGAGATCAGGGACGCCGTCGCCGTCGTCACCGGAGGAGCGTCAGGCCTGGGCCTGGCCACCACCAAGCGGCTGCTGGACGCGGGCGCGCAGGTGGTCGTGCTGGACCTCAGGGGCGAAGAGGCGGTTGCCGAACTCGGCGATCGTGCGCGTTTCGCGCAAGCCGACGTCACCGACGAGGCCGGCGTGGCCGCCGCTTTGGACACGGCGGAGTCGATGGGCCCACTACGCATCGTGGTCAACTGCGCGGGCACCGGCAACGCCATCCGTGTACTCAGCAAGGACGGCGTATTCCCGCTGGATGCGTTCCGCAAGATCGTCGACATCAACCTGGTCGGCACCTTCAACGTGCTGCGGCTGGGCGCCGAGCGGATCGCCAAGACCGAGCCCATCGGTGAAGAACGCGGCGTCATCATCAACACCGCCTCGGTCGCGGCGTTCGACGGCCAGATCGGCCAGGCCGCCTATTCCGCGTCCAAAGGCGGCGTAGTCGGCATGACCCTGCCGATAGCGCGCGACCTCGCCAGCAAGAACATCCGGGTGGTCACGATCGCGCCCGGGCTGTTCGACACGCCGCTGCTGGCCGGTCTGCCGGAACCGGCCCGCGAATCGCTGGGCAAGCAGGTGCCGCACCCGTCGCGGCTGGGGAAGCCGGACGAGTACGGCGCTCTCGCCGTCCACATCGTCGAGAATCCCATGATCAACGGCGAAGTCATCCGTCTGGACGGCGCCATCCGGATGGCACCCCGGTAGCGCAAACACCGGCGAGCAGACGCAAAATCGCATGAAAACCGGTGTTT
>NZ_LZIJ01000123.1 GCF_001667115.1 Mycobacterium sp. 852002-51163_SCH5372311
CGACAAGCCACACCTCACCCGGAGGTTCTTCTCACATCAACCCGACACGCCTGCTACCAACGTCCTGGCTGAGTACAGCTAGCGCCGGCGCTACCGGATTCCAAACCCGCGGCATGCCCGCCTTCCCGGTGCGGAAGTGACGGATTGACGAAATATTCGGCTACTGCGAACTATTCGCCCAACTGAATGTCCTCATCCGGGCACCTTGGCAGCAATCTGATTCGCGATGTCGATCGCCGAGTTCTTCGGATCCACGCTGCATGTGTTGACATCGATTATCACGTTGTTCTTCGCAACCAATGCCCGTCCACACGCTTTCCAGCCGGTGGCAGGAGGATCCTCGAGAGTCGTGACGGTACTCAGCACACCGTTGGCGTTGGATATCGCCCCCACGGTCCAGTGCGTCTTGGACTGGATATGGGTGTAGTCGCGGCAGGCCTGCCACTGCTGGGCGGAGGCGGTGAAGAAGTCGCCGGCTTTCTTCGCGGTGGGGAACAGCACCACTGCCTGCTCGGCGAAATGGGTTAGGTTGTTGCCGTCTTGGCGGTTCAGCGTCTGGTCGCGCTCAGCCATGAACCCGCTGTTGGCATAGACCTGGGCCTGTGCCGAGCCGTCGATGGCTAAGCACTCCTTGGGACTCATCGTGGCGCTGTCGTCGGACATCGTGTCGCGGCTGTTGGTGACTTTCATGTCAGTTGCTCCCATGACGGCGTTGATTTGCTCAGGCGCGAGAAGAAACCCCTTCAACGCACCCTCCGTAACGGGAGGCGGGGCTTTCGTTGTCCTCGTCGTCGTGGTGGTCGATGCTTTACGGCCTTGGCTGGGCTCGCCGTGACAACCGGCGGCGCAAATGCAGAGACCCGTAATAGCAACTGCCGCTACCATATTGCGCATGGCGCAGCCCGTCCCCACGTGACCGACAATCGATAGGCGCTCGTGCCGCGGCATGAATCCATACAAAAGATTATTGCGCGTCCGAGCCGACATTTCGTTTCAACTTGGCAGCGATCTAGGCCGGCTTGATCTCCAGGCCGACGTGCACCTTGTCGATACCGCCGCGAATGATCGAGTGCGCATAGAACCACAACGCGTGATACCAGTACCGTTTGAGCACGGCGTTGTACACCCGCCGGGTCTCGGACTTCGGCAGCACGCGCGCGACGGCTTCGACCTCTTCGCTTTTCGGCTTACCCAATGCCGCGCTCTTCGCGATCGTCACCATGGGCGTGTTCTTGATCCGCTTGGTTTTCCACGACCCGTCGTCGGTGATCACCAGTAGCCTGTCGCCATCGGGCGCTCCCCAGATCGGCGTCGGCTTCGGGTGACCGTCCTTGGTGAAGGTGGTCAAAAGCAGGTACTTGGACTTGATCACGTCGTCGAAACTGGGAGCCACGCTGCATCTCTTCCGGTCAGGGGATTCGGCACGAGATACCCCGACCGGCCGGTGCCCTAAACGTGTTGGTCAGCACGGTGCAGTTCGCAGCACCGAAAGTAATTGGCTCACTTCTGCGCTCAGGTGTTGCGGCCGCCGTTGACGCCGAGGATCTGCCCGGTGATGTAGCCCGCTTCTTCGGATACGAAGAATGCGCATGCGGCGGCGATATCCTCGGGACGGCCCACCCGGCGCACCGGGGTGCGGTTGATGTGATCCTCCACGGTTCCGCCGAGCAATTGTCGCCGCTCGGCGTTGCGCAGCATCGGGGTATCGATAAATCCCGGTGGCACGGCGTTGACGGTGATCCCGCACGGGCCGTATTCGAGCGCGAGCGACTTGGTCAGGCCGTTGACCGCGGATTTCGCCGCCACGTAGTGGGCCATGTACGGCTGGCCGGAGTGGGTGCTGGACGACGAGATGTTGACGATGCGTCCCCATCCGGCCTCGATCATGTCCGGCAGCACCGCTTGAATCGTGTGGAAGACGCCGTTGAGGTTCACGTCGATCACCCTGGACCACTCTTCGAACGACAGGTGCGTGAACTTCTTGAAGCCTTCCATCCCGGCCGCGTTGATCAGCACCAGGATTGGCCCGAGTTCCTCGCGGATCGCCGACATCGCGGCGTCGACCTCTGCCGGGTCGGTCACGTCGGCGACATGGCCGGACCCGTCGCCAGTGGGTGACAGATCGATCACGGCTACCCGAAAACCGTCGCCGCGCAGCCGTTCTGCGACCGCACGCCCGATTCCCGACGCGCCACCCGTCACGACAGCCGTCTTCACCCAACGCCACCTTCCTGAGCGATCGCCCAACCGATTGGCTTCACATGCCTACCACCCGGTGTCGACGGCGGTCAAGGGCGCCAGCTCAGCCTTGACCACCACCATCAAGAGATGGGAGCATGAGGCCTCCATGATTTGGGCGATCGCTCAACGGCCGACCGAAGGGAACTGAACATGCTTTGCTCGACGGTCCTCTATGTCGAGCCGGAAATCTGCCGGGCATGACGGCTTCCCAACGGCCGAAGGCGCGTGACTCGACCGCGCGCGACATGCTCGTCGACGCGACAAGCCAAATCATGGTCGAGGAGGGTTACGCCGCCGCGACCTCGCGCCGGGTCGCGGCCAAAGCCGGTGTCAAACCGGCTCTGGTGCACTACTACTTCCCCACGATGGACGAGTTGTATCTGGCCGTTTTCCGGCGGGGTGCCGCGGTCTACTTGGAGCGCCAGCGCGAGGCGTTCGCGTCCGACCAGCCATTGCACGCCTTCTGGGACACCCTTACCGAAGCCAAGGACACCCGGCTGTTGCTGGAGTTCATGGGACTTGCCAACCACCGCAAGGAAATTCGGGCAGAGATCGCGGCTTGGTCCGAGCGCTGGCGCGAAATGCAGATCACCGCACTGAACTTCATCGTTCGCGAACATGACCTCGACGCAGCCGAATTCCCAGCCGCGGGCTTGGCTGTCGTCATCGCCGCGATCGGCCGCACCCTCATCCTGGAGGAGGGGTTGGGCACGTCCAGAGGTCACGACGAGGCCGTGGCGCTGGTGCGCAGATTCCTCGACCGATTCGAGATGCCGACACCGAAGTCGCGCCGCGGGCGCAGCTGATCCTGCTCGCGCTGCTGGGTCGAATCAGGGCACTACGACGCGAAGCCGCTCCCAGCCGCGGACCGTGGACGTCGGCGCCAATTTCGCGGTGTCGTAATCGATCCCCCACTCCGGCCACCGGTTGAGCATTTCGTCGAGTGCCACGCGCCCTTCCAGGCGGGCCAAGTTGGCGCCTAGGCAGTAGTGCACGCCCTTGCCGAACGTGATGTGCGAGATGTTGTCGCGGTGGATGTTGAACGTGTCCGGATCTGTGTAGCGGCGAGGATCCCGGTTGGCGGCGCCGAAGAGCAACAGCATGGCGCTACCGGCTGGAACGGTCCTGCCGTAGCATTCGAAATCCTTTGCCATCCAACGCGCAACGTGAGGCCCGGTGGGCTCGAACCGCAGTGTCTCGTCGACGGCGCGATTCAGCAGCGACCGATCCTCATAGATTTCGCGGCGCTGATCGGGATGCTCGGCGAGCACCTTCGCCAGCCAGCCGATCAGCCGGCCCGTCGTCTCATTGCCCGCACCGGCCACCACTTGGGTGTAGTGCAGCACCTCCTTGCGGGTCAGCTTCCGGTCTACACCCTGGTCGTCCTCGAACTCGACGTTGAGCAGCTGGGTCATCAGGTCGTCGGACGGGTTCTTGGATCGCCATTCGACGTAGTCGGCGTAGATCCGTCCGTCGGCAATGGAGTCGGCATCCGCCACCTTCAGCGGCGCTCCGGGCTTGGTGCGCAGGTTGGCGTCATTCGCGTCGCGGACCGAGATCTGTTCTGACTCGGGGATTCCCAACAGCATGCCGATCACCCGCATCGGCATCATCGAGGCCAGTTCGGCGATGATGTCGAAGCTTTCCGAGCCGACCAGCGGATCCAGGCACCGAATGCAGTAGGCGCGGATCTGGTCTTCGATGGCGGCCATCCTGCGCGGGGTGAAGACCCGCGACATCAACCCGCGCAGCGTCGTGTGTTCGGGCGGGTCCTGGAACATCATCACGCCGCCGGGCATCTCGAACTTCGACTTGATCAGCTCCAGGATGTCGCTGCGCCGGTTGGAGAAGACCTGCCAGTTGGCCAGTGCCTGTTCGACGTCGGAATGCCTTGATATCGCCCAGAAGTCGTATCGTTCGTTGTAGTAGATTGGCGCCTCTTCGCGCAGTCGCGCGTAGACGGGATACGGGTCGGCGATGATGCCGGTGTCGTATGGGTCGTAGTAGACGTCCGTGTCGTTTGCGGTGTCGTTCAAGGTCATCGATGCTTCCTTTACTTCAGGCAACTGCCGGCATCGACCGGGAGCGCGACGCCGGTGATGTACCGCGCTTCGTCGGATGCGAGGAACAACACCGCGTTGCTGATATCTTCAGCGGTCACCCAGGGGATGGGCAGGTAGTGAAAGGTTTGGCACACTGGCGCAAGATCGTCGGGGCCAGGGTTTTCCAACTCGGGCCGAAAGCCGCGGTAAGTCTGCTCGTTCATCAACATCGGCGTGTTCACGTGAGTCGGCAGAACGGCGTTGACCCTGATCATCCGCTGTCCCAATTCGACTGCGAAAGAGCGCATCAGGCCGATCACGCCATGCTTTGCGGCCACATAGTGACCCATGTGCGAGTACGCCTTGGCGCCGGCGACCGACGAGGTCAGCACGATCGACCCGCCGCGTTTGCCGGCGAGGATGTGTGGAACGCCGGCCTTCACCGTCTTCCAAACCCCACTCAGGTTGACGTCGATCATCTCCTGCCAGATCGCCTCGTCTGTCTTGTGCAGCTTCCCCCCAGTGGTGCCGATCCCGGCGTTCGCCACGATAACGTCAAGGCGCCCAAGCTGTTCGACACCGTTGTCGACGGCGGCCTGCAGTGCGGGAGAGTCACGAACGTCGACCTCGGCGGTGAAGACGCGGCCACCCGCGTCCTTGACCATCCCCGCGGTGACGTCCAGGTCTTCCGGCGTCGCGCCGTCTGCGGGCGAAGCGTCGAATCCTCGGCAGATGTCGACGGCGATGATGTCGGCGCCCTCCTGAGCAAGCCGGAGCGCGTGGCTTCTGCCCTGCCCGCGCGCAGCGCCGGTCACAAACGCGACCTTGCCCTCCATCCGGCCCGGCATGCGACCTCCTATTTCAGACTTTTGGGCGATCGCCCAAACTTCTGGCTTGGCCATGTCTAGCAGCACCACGGCGACGTCGTCAAGATCGTTAGCGCGAGCAGACAGAGAATCGCGTAATTTCGGCACGAATTGTGCGATTCTGCGTCTGCTCGCCAGAGGTCACGAGGAGCGGGTGGGACCCGATATCAACGGCCAAACGCCGCCGGGCTGAGGCGATGTTGGCAATGTATCCTGAGTCGATACATTTCCCATGCTCCCAGGAGGCTGCCGGTGTCTGTCACACAGATCGACCTCGATGACGAAGCGCTGGCCAGCGTGATGCGGATCGCCGGTGTGCACACCAAGAAGGAAGCCGTGAACCTCGCGATGCGCGATTATGTCGAGCGGTTCCGGCGCATCGAGGCACTGGCCCGGTCCCGAGAGCACGCGAAGGACTGGGACTATGCGGGCTGGGTCGCCGCGCGGTCTGACGAGAAGGCCGTCGGGACTTGATCTACTTTTTGGTGGATTCCTCTGCGGTGTGGCGGATCCAACGTCAGCCGGAGCTCACCGAAGCCTGGACTTCGTCGATTTTCAGCGGTGCCGTCGGATCATGCGAACCGCAACGAGCCGAGTTCCGCCGATCGGCACGGAATGCGGACGAGTTCGACCAGATGAACCAGACCTTCCGCGACGTCTACCCCGACGTACCGGTGCCGAAATCTGTTTGGGGATGGATCGATTCGGCGCAGCATCGGCTCGCAAGTGTGGGAGCTGTGCGTGCACTCTCCGTCGTCGATCTGCTGATCTGCGGCACGGCGGCGGCCAAAGGCCTAGTAGTCCTCCATGACGATGCCGACTACGAACTCGCGCAGCGCCACCTGCCCGACGTCAGAGCGCGGCGCGTCGTTTCCGCCGACCAATAGCTTGCCGTCGCCCGCGCTGGCATGGCCGTGGATTTGTTCCGCCAGCAGACAGAGAATCGCGTAATTTCGGCACGAAATGTGCGATTTTGCGTCTGCTCGTCATACGTGGCGGGCTGCCTCCTGGACAAGCTGCACCCGCGAAGTCAGGCCCAGCTTCGAGTAGACGTGCGTGAGGTGGGACTGCACCGTGCGGGGTGACACGAAAAGCCGCGTCGCGATGTCGCCGTTGCCGAGTCCTTCGCTGACCAGTCGTACGACGTCGCGTTCGGTCGGTGTGAGCGAACCCCAACCGCTAGTTGGGCGTTTACGTTCGCCACGACCACGCCGGGCGTAGGCAACCGCCTCTTCGGTGGACAGCGCGGCACCCTCGGCCCACGCCGCTTCAAAGTCGGCCTCGCCCATCGCAATTCGCAGCGCATTGACCGAGGCTTCGTAATCGGCTTCCCAGACCTTGAGCCGTCCGATGTCCATGCGTTTCCGAAGAGCGGCTGCGGCACCGAAAAGTCGTCCCGCTTCCCGATGGCGGCCACTGCGCTCGGCCAAGGTGGCCGCGCATTCGAGGACGTCAGCAATACCCACAAAGGGAAAGCCTTCGGGGAGGTTCGCCAAAGCCTCCTGGATGTCGCGCTCAGCCTGCTCTGGCTCATTTTGCGCCATTGCCACGCGGGCGCGCGTCACCAATGAAAGTATCAGCGGAATCCAGCTTGGTGCCGACCGGACCGCGTCGTCGGCCCAAGCTCTGGCAGCGACCGGATCTCCACTCGCCAAGACGGCCTGCGCGATGAGGGGCCGCGGGTGCGCGGCATACGCCGGAAGGACCCGCGCATGCTGCCAAGCCGCCGCGGTGGCCTCCAGTGCGGTCCCGACATCGCCCGCCGCCAGGGCCGCAAATCCCAACGCTGAGTAGCAAATGCTTGAGACGAGAGGGCCAAATTCAGTCCCTGACTCGAGGCTTGCTTCGGCCGCGGCGCAGGCCGCCTCCCCGTCGCCGCGCCACGCCAATGCGGTGGCCTGGTGCGCGAGGTTTCCCCACGCAAGAATCCCGTCATGGGCGGCCATGGCCTCGGCGGCCACCGCACGGAATTGCGTCAGCGCTCCAGCGATATCGCTTTCGAGCATTTGCGCCAGACCGAGGCAGGTGCGGCAGTGTCGCGAGTTGAACGCGTCACCGATTGATGCAGCGAGATCGCGTCCCTCTTCGGCTGCCACGCGCGCAGCGACGGGGTCACCGAAGAGCAACGACGTGTGCGCCTGCCAGCCCAGGATTTGACTGAGCCTCCATTTGTCGTCTGAGAGGCGAGCGAGTTCGATCGCTTCGGCGAAGTACTGCCCTGGCAGCTCAGCATTGTGGGCAGCGGTCAGGCCACAGGCGGTCAGTGCTCTCACCAGCACGGCTGCGTCCCCAATGTCGCGCGCAACTGCCAGAGCTTGTTGCGCCTGTTTCACGTTGGGAGCGCCGATCCCGGAATCGAGCAACGCTTTGTCGGATAACGCCCGGGCGAGGACCGCTGCCGGCAGGCCCGGGTCCTGTGCAACGTCATCGGTGAGGACCGCGGCGAACCACGCGAACCCTTCCAGGACGCGACCCCGCGCGAACCACAGCGGCAGAAGCGACGACGCGAGCGTCAACGCCAGCTCGATATCGGAGTTTTCCCGGCTCCAGTCGAACGCTGCCCGCAGGTTGTCGAATTCCATCTCGGCCCGGTCGACATGCTTCTCATAGTCACTGTCTGCCGGCGCGTCGACAGCGGCGGCCATCGCGGTGTAGAAGTCGCGGTGACGCGACCGCACCGCATCCGCCTCGCCGGATTCGCCGAGCTTCTCCAGCGCGTACTGACGCACCGTCTCCAGCAGCCGGTAACGGGTTCGGTCCCCGCTGTCGTCCGCGACCACCAGCGACTTGTCCACCAACAGGCTGAGCTGGTCGAGCACCTGATAGCGCTCGACGTCACCAGAGCCTGCGACGGCTTGGGCGGCTTCGAGGTCGAACCCGCCGAGGAACACCGCAAGCCTGCGGAACAACACGCGTTCGGAAGCGGTCAACAGCGCGTGCGACCAGTCGACCGACGCGCGCAGCGTCTGCTGGCGGCGTACGGCCGTACGCGCCCCACCGGTCAGCAGCCGGAAGCGGTCGTGCAACGTGTCGACGATTTCGGTCAGCGACAACGCGCGCACCCGCGCCGCCGCGAGCTCGATCGCGAGCGGCAGTCCGTCTAGACGCCGGCAGATTTCGGCGACGGCCGCGGCATTGTCGTCGGTGACCGCGAAATCCGGCCGCGCGCGTCGGGCACGATCCGTGAACAGCTCGACGGCTTCGTCGGCCAGCGACAGCGACGGCACCCGCCAGCCGACCTCCCCTGATACGCCTATCGGTTCACGGCTCGTCGCCAACAGCGTCAAGCCGGCGGCACCGAGCAGAGCCATGATCAACTCCGCGCTCGCGTCCAAGAGATGCTCGCAGTTGTCCAAAACCACCAACATTTGCCGCTCGGCGACGAAACGGGTGATCGTGTCCATCGTCGAGCGGCCGGGTTGGTCGGGCAGGCCGAGTGCGCGCGCCACCGCTATCGGCACGACGTCGGGATCGGTGATCGGCGCCAAATCGACGTACCAAACGCCGTCGGTGAACTCGCCGGCCAGCTGCCCGGCGATCTGCACGGCGAGCCGAGTCTTGCCCACCCCGCCGGCGCCGGTCAGGGTGACCAGCCGGTTGTTGGCCAACAACTCCCGCACTTCGGTCAGCTGCGGATCGCGGCCGACAAAACTCGTGAGCTGCACCGGAAGGCGCTGAGACACAACGCCTTTGGGGTCGCGCAGCGGCGGGAACTCGTTGACGAGGTCGGGATGACACAGCTGTACCACCCGTTCGGGGCGCGGCAGATCGCGGAGCGCATGGACACCCAGGTCGGTCAGCCATGCGCCGGCCGGAAGCCGGTCGACCACCAATTGCTCTGTCGCACCGGACAATACGGTCTGGCCGCCGTGTCCCAGATCGCGTAGCCGCGCGGTCCGATTGATCGTCGGCCCGACGTAGTTGCCTTCGTCGCGCAGCTGTATCTCGCCGGAATGGATGCCGATGCGTAGGCGGATCGGAGCCAACGGGGCGCGCTGCAACTCCAGCGCGGCGGCCACCGCATCCGAGGCACGAGTAAACGCCACCACAAAGCTGTCGCCCTCGCCCTGCTCGACCGGCCGCACCCCGTCATGCCTGGCGATGGTTTGCGACACCGTCTCGTTCAAACGGGCAATGGCAGCGGTCATCTCAGCGGGCTGGGTTTCCCAGAGCCGCGTCGAACCCTCGACATCGGCCAGCAGCAACGTGACCGTGCCAGTTGGCAAGAGGCCGCTCACGTCAACTTCGCTCCAGTCCACCGGCGACAGGTCCGCGCGTCGATCGATCTCGCTCATGTTAGCCAGCATGCGTCGCCGCACGTGGCAAAACATCAGCGGATACGCGGAGATCGGCGCCGATCGGGGGCGGAGATTTCCGACCGCGAGCAGACGCGGAATCGCACGCGGAGAGCTCGCACAATGCGATTCTGTGTCTGCTCGCGGGTCAAACGGTCAAAGTCAACGTTGATTCACGTTGTTGTTGCGGCCTGAATTGGTGACCTTCGGCGAACCGGTGTGGTAAGTCACCGCGTTGTTGTAGCTGTAACCCGCAAACTCGACGGTGTCGACGCTGTCGCACTGCACCTGATTGTGATACAGCGAGACCTTCAGGCTGCCGCAGTGACCGGTGACGGTGACCCGGCTGCCGTAGTTGCTGATTGCGATGCCTTCAATGCTGTCGGCCTGTACTCGGTTGCCATAGGCGGAGAGCGTCAGGCTGGCACAGTGGCCGCGAGTGGAAAACGTGTTGCCGTAGCCCGCGAAACTCAGCTTGCCGTCATTGCAGGCGTTCTCGGTGATCGCGTTGCCGTAGCCGGATACCTCGATGCGGTCGGCATTGTCGACCTTGAGATGAGTGGCGAATCCGCGCACCTGGAGGCTGGCGCAGTGGCCGGTGACGTTGACGGTGCTGTTGTTGGCATTCAGCGTCAGGTTCCCGTCGTTGCAGGCGATCGTGTCGTTGGCCCCGTTGCCCCCAAGGCTGAAGGTGGCACCGTGCTCGAGGGTGATCGGTACGTCGCTCGTCGCTCCGCCGCCGTTGATGTTGGCGGTCGTATTGCGCACCGATTTGATCCCCCAGACCACCGCGATCGCGATCGGCACCAGAATCGCCAGGGCGACGAAAGCGAGCAGCGACCAGCGCAGTCCCGCCCGGCGCGGCGGGGACGTGAAGCCGGCGTCGTAAAACGGACCACCGGCCGTCGGGGTCGGCCCGCCGAACCCGCGTTCCAGCTCACGGATCCGTTTCTCGGGATCGTCGTCTTTCATTCGCCACATGGTCCCACAGCAAACCAGGATGCGCGCCTACCTCAGCGACTTCGTCGACGCAGACAGGGTTTTCGTGATGCGCCGGCTCACCCCAGGGCTTGCGCTCCCGCTTCGCGATAGGACGAACCGAACTGCGGCACCGCGTGGAAGCCGCTCTTCGAGACGGCCGTGATGGCACGTCGCAGCGGCGCGATCAACAGCGCGAAAAGGGCCATGTCGACGACGATCGGCGTGACCAGCCGATTGTGCACGAACGCGAACGAGCTTTTGGTGGCCGGATCGGCCCACCCGATCGTTCCGCCCAAGCCGGCGTGACCGTACCCCCGCAGCAGGCCGGGCACCGGTGATCCGTGATAGCCCAGGTGAAACGACATCGGAAACACCAGATTCAGGTCCGGCCGCAGACTGATCTTGCCCAATAGGCCGTCCGCCAATTCCGAAGACAGGAACTGACTTCCGTCGATTCGGCCCCCGTTGGCCAGCGCACCGTACATCTTCGCCAGCGCGCGGGCGGTCACCACCGCATTGACCGAGGGGATCTCACTGTCGAGGAATGGGGTGTCGCCCTGCACCAGCGAGGTGATGCCCGGGACGTACATTGCGCCCAAGCCACCGGCTATCGGGGCCTCGGCAAGCCTCGGCACGAGGCGATCGATCAGCGGGTTGGCCCGGGTGTTTTGCGGAAACATGATCTGGGCAACTTTGGTTGGCGCATCCTTCGGTGGCCGCCCGAGATGCAGACCGTCGGTATCGAGTGGTTCCGCGATCTCGCGACGGAACAACTCGCGCATGCCCATCCCGGTGATGGCCCGGGCCAGTCCGGAGACCAGCCAGCCGTAGGTGAACGCGTGATACGCCGCGCGTCCGGCGTATCGATCCACGGGCGCGGCCGCGATCCGCTGCTCCATCGAGCGGTGATCCAACAGTTCGTCTTTCGTGACACGCTGCAGGTGCGACAGCCCAGCCCGGTGACGAAGCATGTCGCGCACGATGATGTCCGCCTTGCCGTTGGCACCGAACTCCGGCCAATACCGTGCCACCGGCTCGTCATAGGACAGCAGCCCGCGGTCGACGAGCCTGTGCAGGACCGTCGCGGCCACACCCTTGCTTGCGGAGAAGACCATGGCCCCGGTGTCAGCCGTCCAGGGCACCTCGCCGTGCCGATCGGACCAGCCGGTCCAGACGTCGACGACGGGTTCACCCTGGACGTACACCGAAAGTGAGCCGCCCCCGAACCTGGGATCGCAAAACAGCTTCGCGAAGGTTTGGACGGCACAAGAGAACCGTGGGTCGGCCGCGCCTTGCACGTGCTTCGGCAAACCGCTGCCGGCTTCCAGATGCGGTTTTCGTGTCATGGCATGATGCTGTAGCGACGCTGAGACATGAGAACCATATTATCATTGCTGGATAAGCACATTCTCCGCGCCCGGCAACCCGCCGCCCCCAGTCAGCGGCTGCGCGAGCCCGCCGATGCCATGTCAGAGTCCTCGAGGTCGGCGCGGATGGCCTCTTGCGCCTTCGGCGGCAGCGAGTGCAACATTTGGCGCACCCGAGACCTCCTGCGCTCGACGGCCTTGCGCTCCGGCATCCCCGGCGTCGCGACGACCTGCGGCGGCACGCCTTCGATCTCCTCCACACCGCCGGCGTGCTGACCGGCATCCACCATTGCCTGCTCTTCAGCCATCGTCGCCTCGTCCTTTTCCTCCGACATACCGATCGGGCCGATCCTGCGGCCGTTGAGGAACTGTCCGACAACCGGTTCGTCGCTGGTCAGCAGCACCTCGCGGGGACCGAACATCACCAGGTGCTTGCGGAACAGCATCCCGATGTTGTCCGGAACGGTGCGCGCGACGTTGATGTTGTGCGTCACGATCAGGATCGTTGCGTCGATCTGCGCATTGATGTCGATGAGCAACTGGCACAGGTACGCGGTGCGAACCGGGTCCAGGCCAGAGTCAGGCTCGTCGCACAGGATGATCTGCGGGTCGAGCACCAGTGAGCGCGCCAGTCCGGCGCGTTTCTTCATACCGCCGGAGATCTCACCCGGATACTTCTTTTCGTCGCCCTGCAGACCCACCAGCGCGAGCTTTTCCATGACAATGTCGCGGATCTCGCTTTCCTTCTTCTTGGTGTGCTCGCGCAACGGGAACGCGGTGTTGTCGTATAGCGTCATCGAGCCGAACAGGGCGCCGTCCTGGAACATGACTCCGAACAGCCTGCGGATTTCGTACAGTTCTTTCGCTGACGCCTCGATGATGTCGACTCCGTCGACGATGATGCTGCCGCGTTCTGGACGCAACAACCCGATCAACGACTTCAAAAACACCGACTTACCGGTCCCCGACGGGCCTATGAGTCCGCTGACCTCACCCGCCGGGATGTTCATCGTGACGTCCTCCCAGACGCGGGTGGAGCCGAAGGACTTGGTCAGGCCTGCTACTTCTATTCCGATGCCCACTTGTGTTCCTTTGGTTGGTCGTGCGTGCGGCTCCAGCCCGAATGGCGATAGGTCTGGGGTAACCGCTTAACCGCTGCGCAATCACGCTGAGGCAAAGCTCTTGACCAACAGCCTGAAATCGCCGGGCGGTCGAGGCGCGCGCGACGTCCAGCCGATCGCGAAAAAGCGCAAGAATTTTGCAAGGTCTTCAGCGCAGAATAAGCGTTGTCGGCCGCCGCGACCGTCTGCATCGGGATGCACCCTTCCGCGAAGGGAACTCACTTGAACAGCACCCACACGCACCATTTGTCGGTTCCGGCGGGTGGCGTGGCGGCTGCTTGGTCGACAAGGTGCTGAAGAATGACGGCGCGGCGAATTCGTGACGGACGGGCTGGGGCCGGGCGGCCGTCCGCCCGGCGCACTCGATCAATCCCGCACGATGCTTAAGGACGAGGGCGCTACCGCATCGCGCTCTTCCCCGATTTGTCAAGGGCGGTGATGTGGCAGAGTGCAGCGAATCCATCGGCGCTGCCAGGCCAGTGTTCCTGCACCGCACCGATTCCGGCTCGGCGCACGACGCTGCGCAGGATCGCTGTGATGATGATCGCGTCGTCCGCGTAGCCGAGCACGGGTATGAAATCGGGTATCAGATCGAAAGGTAGCGCCAGGTAGGCCAACAACATCCACAGCCGGATTCGTACACCGACCGGTAGCGTCTCGTCTGCGGCGAGGCGGCGGATGAGGCGCAGTACATCCGGAAGGATGCGGATGGCCTCGCGCATCAATCCGCTGCGCGGCCGCAGGATCGTGAGTCCGGCTACCAGGGCCACCCACGCCAGGATGAGCGCCGCGGCGATGCCAATTGCGACGCTCCACCAGAACGACCCGTTCACGCGACCTCTCCATCAGCCACGGCGGCATGAATCCGCCGGTTATTCTTCGCGGTTGACCCGACCGGGTCAAAAGGCTTCTTTGGCCTCGCGCACGGCGTACAGCACGAGGACGTATCCCGCGAGGGGGTCGGCCCACCACCAGCCGGCGATGGCGTTGAGCAGCAGGCCGCACAGAACGGCAGCTGCAAGTAGACCATCGATGAGGGTGACGCGCCCTTCTGCGGCCAGGACGGGGTTATCCAGGGCGGCGCCCGTTTTGGTCTTGCCGGCAGCCAATCCGAACATTGCCGCTGCGGTAATTGCGGTCCAGACAATGCCGAGGGGTGAGTGCCGAGGATGAAAACCTGTGACCAACACGACGGTCGACTGCACCAGCAGGTACAACGCCAGGGCGGCAAAGCCAGCGCCGATGAGCCGCAATGCGAACCTTTCACGCGCGTAACCCGTGCCGGAGAGCTCCCAAATGACTACCAGTGAGGCTCCGATCTCGATCAACGAATCCAGACCGAAGCCGACCAAGGCCACCGACCGGGCCTGGATGGCGGCTACCGCCAGGACTACGATGCCGACCGCATTCCATGTCAATGTGGCGTATTCGAGGGCAAATCCACGCCGCAACAAAGATTGGCGTGCGGCCGGATCTAGGGGATGACCCACCCGAGGAGTCTCACACGCTGCCGACACCGCTGAGATTTCCCGTCCGCCTTTCGGCGCCGTAACGGACGCGGCATCGCGTCACTTCGGCTTGTTCTTGCCGGTCAGGTCCCTGTCCTTGCTGGGCTGTACGCGTTTCGGCTCCCCCGGCATCTTGGGATAGTTCGGCGGATACGGCATGTCGCCGAGTCCGCGCTCTTCGTCGGCCGCGGACATTTCCAGCAATGGAGCAATCGACTGTGCGAGTTCGTCCATGCCGGCCCAGGGATCGTCGCGGCGCCGCACCAAATCGGGCACGGTGGCCACGTCATGGTGGAAGGAAGAGCGCGGCCGGCGGATCTTTATCGACTTCAACCAGAACGCCCGCGACCGCACTATGGCGTCGGCGTATTCGGTGCGGCGCACGCCTATCGCGACCGTGTCGACGCCGCTGACTTGGGACGACCTGGCCGGCGCTGACCCCGACGACTACACCATGGCCACCGTGCCCGATTTGGTGCGGCGCCGCGACGATCCCTGGGCCGGCATGGACGAACTCGCACAGTCGGGAGCT
>NZ_LZIJ01000124.1 GCF_001667115.1 Mycobacterium sp. 852002-51163_SCH5372311
GGCAGAACGGCAAGGTCGAACGTTACAACCGCACTCTTCAAATCGAGTGGTCCTACCGGCGGGTCTTCACCTCCAACGCCGAACGCACCCGAGCACTTGCGCCCTGGCTCGAGTTCTACAACACTCAACGCCGCCACAGCGCACTCGGCGACCTTCCACCCATCAGCCGCCTGTAACCAACGTTATGGCCGGGTACAGCTAGCGCGCTGGACCGAGCTTGTTGACCGCGAACGTGGCAGCCTGGTTGGTCATCCCGGACTCGATATAGGAAACATGCGCGATGATGTTCCCGCCGCCGGAGCAAATCGGGTCGTCGGGAGCGCACAGGCTGATGGTCTTTCCGCCGTACAGCGGGCTGATTGTGGGCAACGGGCCGCCGCCCCACAGCATGCTGGAAAATCCGCTGGTCGGCTCGCCGAAGAGAGCGACCGCGGCGACATGGTCGGCCACCGAGGCCGGCATCTGTGTGCTCGCCAGGTTGATCACGGTCGCACCCTGCGAATAGCCGCCGAGGACAAGCTTGCTGTTCGGGCAGCTGGCGACGGTGTTCTGAATGTACCCACTCGCGTCGTCTGCACCGGCTGTCGCGCTCGCGTGGTAGTCGTCGTTTGCCGGGTAATTGACGGCGTAGACGCCGACTGACCGCCCCTGAGCCTGCGCGGTGAGCGAGTCGACGAAGGCCTGGCCGATATTGCCCAGCCCAGGCTCCTGATGGGTGCCCCGAGCGAAAACCACCGAGACGTCGGAGCATGGATCAGCTGAAGCGCCGGGACTGGACAGGGGCGCACTCAGCAGCGCCCACGCCGTCACAACCAAGACTCCAACGATGCGGGCAACCCGGCGTTCAATCATTGGGAAATGCTGACATACCGCCAACGGCGCCGTCGTCGGGGGCAGCGAAGACGCGTGCCGATAAGTTAATCCAGCAGGTGAGCGAGGCGCCTACATCTGCGCCCACACGATTTTGTCCTGCAGGTAGGTCTCGATGCCCGCCTTACCCGATTCATGGCCCCACCCCGATTGCTTGTACCCGCCGAACGGCATGGAGTGGTCGTACTGCATCTGGCAGTTCAATCCCACAGTTCCGGCCTTGAGGCGCTTGGCGAGCCGATGCGCACGGCCGAGATCCTTGGTCCACACCGTTGCTGCCAGCCCGTAGGTGCTGTTGTTCGCCAGCGCGACGGCCTCGTCTTCGTCGTCGAACGGCAGGACGGTGACAACGGGTCCGAAGATCTCCTCTTGGAACAATCTGCTCGAGTCGGGATTGACCTTGGTGACGACGGTGGGGTGGACGAAGTATCCCTTCCGGTCCAGGCGGTGCCCTCCGGTGACGAACTCGGCGCCATCGGACTTGCCCTGTTCGAGATAGCCGAGCACTCGCGTGAGTTGCTTCTGACTGATCAAGGGACCGATCATGGTGCCTTCTTCTTTCGGGCCGCCGAGCCGCAACGTATTCGCAATCCCGGCAATGCCCTCCACGACACGCTCGTAGACGCCGCGTTGCGCAAAGATGCGCGACCCGCACACACAGGCCTGCCCGGAGTGAACGAACGCGCCGAACGCCGCCATGGTCATGGCCCTCTTCAGGCCGGCGTCGTCGAAGATCAGCACGGGGGATTTGCCCCCGAGCTCCAGCGTTACTTTCTTGAGGTTGCTGCTTCCCGCGGCGTGCACGATTTCCCTGCCGACTTCCGTCGACCCGGTGAAGGCGACCTTCTCGACGTCGGGATGCGCGGTGATGGCCGCGCCGACGGTGTGACCGTAACCGTTCACCAGGTTCACCACCCCGTCGGGCACCCCCGCCTCGGCCAAAATTCTGTTGAGCACGAGCGCCGAAAGTGGCGTTTCCTCTGCGGGTTTGACGACACTGCTGCAGCCGGCCGCCAGCGATGGCGCGAGCTTGGCGCAGAAGTTGAAGACCGGGCCGTTCCACGGGAAGATCAGGCCCACCACGCCGTAGGGTTCCCTCAACGTATAGGTGTGCATGTGCGAGTCGACACCGGTCAGACCGCCGGTATTCACGTCGCGGGCGATGCCGTCGATCTTCGTGCACCAGCCCGCGTAATAGCGGAACCATTCGCCGCCGACCTTCACCTGCATCTGCGCCTGCGCGGGATACATGCCGGCATTGAGCATTTCGAGTTCAGCGAGAAGCTCTGCGTTTTGGTCGATCAGGTCGGCCACGCGCCACAGCACTTTGGCCCGTTCGTAGTCGGGCAGGCCTGACCACACTCCGGAATCGGCGGTGGCTTTCGCGCGAGCGACCGCTTCGTTGACGGCCTCGGGCCCGCAGTCGGTGAATTCGGTGATCTGGTCTTCGGTGGCGGGATCGACCACCGGAATCACGTCACCGGTACCGGGTCGTTCACGGACCTCGTCCAGTACAGCCTGAACCGTCATGGGCATCTCCTTCTTGCCTCACCGCGACTCGACGCGTGGCCGAAGTTACGCGCTTAACCACGTTGTGTCCACCGCCGGTGAGGAAGAAACCACCAGACCGGCGCGGCGGTACACGCGGGCGCCGGCGACCCCGGGGCCGCAATGGTCAGGTACGGCTGTGCCAGAAGCCCGTTGCGCAATCGATGCGCACCGGCTATAACTTGGAAGCGCAGGTGAGATCTAGATCACACTGACGGGCAGAGTGTGGTTCGGCTCTCATTCAGGTTCCGCCCGCAGGTGGCGGTCGCACGTGCGACCGGGAGGAAGGGAACGGCTTCGGTGCCAGAAAGCAGGCCGGCCGCGCGGCGATTGAACCTCGTGGGGGCAAACAACAATCCACATGCAATGCCTACCGAAGACCGCGCTTGGGTTGCGAAAGCCCGCTGCGCGACAACGGATCCCGATGAACTATTTGTGAAGGGGGCCGCGCAACGCAAGGCCGCGGCTATCTGTCGTGACTGCCCGGTCGTGCAGCAGTGCGGAGCCCACGCACTCGATAACCACGTCAAGTACGGCGTCTGGGGCGGCATGACCGAGCGGCAGCGCAGAGCACTGCTCAAACAGCATCCTGAGGTCGTATCTTGGGCGGATTTCTTCAGCACGCATGGTGTGCGTTCCGCCGGATAGGCCGGCGAGCACCCGATGTCTGAGCTGACTCACGTAATGATCAAGGCGCAGTGAGCGTCATCGGCGTCTGATTCGGATGCGGATGGGGCCACGCCAGTCTCGGCTGGCGTCAAGGACGTCAAGGACGTGGCCGCGCTTCGTGATCTGCACGTCGCCTGACTCGGCCAACTCGCGGGCGATCTCAAGAGCCTCGGGCATCAAATCGCGCCAGTTCTCGCCCTCGACGGCTCGAGCGGCATCGGATGGGCACGTACTACTGCCAGGCCCGCGGGACTCAGCCAACGCAAGCATTGACGATCTCAGTCGTTGCCTGATCGGCCCGTCGCCCAGCGCGATCGCGGCGTGATCAGCACCCGGCCCGGCGTTCTCGAGGACTCGGGTCAGCTCCGCGCGCAATCGTGGGTCCACTTGATCAGTAAAGCGGTCGAGCCGACCGGTCAGGCAACCCGCCGTCGTTGGCCGGAATCGGTTGCGAGAACATGCAATGGTTCTGCTGCCAAAAGCACACGGTGGTATCTCCCGGCCGAGTTGCCAAAGAAAGTGAACATCGCCATGGCACCCACACTGCGCCCGCGCCGATCCGCACTCTATTTGCCGGGCAACAACGTCCGGGCGTTGGAGAAGGGCAAGACACTGCCGGCGGACATGTTGATTTTCGACCTTGAGGACGCCGTCGGGCCCGACGCCAAAGCCGAGTCGAGGGAGAGGGTGTGTGAGGCGGTATCGTCAGCAAGCTACCGCCCTCGTGAGGTCGTGGTGCGGATCAATGGCCTGGGAACCGAATGGCACGACGACGACCTGAGAGCGGCGGCTAGGTCGTCCGCCGACGGAGTGCTCGTGCCCAAAGTCGAAAGGGGCGAACAGGTTCGAGCATTGACCGCCGCACTCGACACACTCGGCGCGGGGGAGTCGATGCAATTGTGGGTCATGATCGAAACGCCTGGCGCCTTCCTGAGAGCAGAGGAGATCGCCTCCGGCAGCGAGCGTTTGGCTGGGCTGGTGGTCGGCACGAACGATCTGGTGAATGAGTTACACGGATTGCACGTATCGGGGCGCGCACCCGTCATTGCTGCCTTGGCCCTGGCGGTGTTGGGTGCCCGGGCGGCCGGAAAGGTCGTCTTGGATGGCGTGTTCAACAACATCAGCGACGACGCCGGTTTCCGAGCGGAAGCTCGACAAGGTCGCGAGATGGGGTTTGACGGCAAGACCCTCATCCATCCTTCGCAGATCGTCCCGGCCAACGAGGTGTTTGGTCCCACGCAGCAAGAGCTGGCCGACGCACGCAGAATCGTCGCGACCTACGAGGAGGCCAGGGCGGCGGGGCAGAGCGTGATAACGGTCGATGGTCGCATGATCGAGAGCCTGCACGTGCGAGACGCGCAACGGATTCTGACGCTTGCCGACCTCATCGCCGAGGCGGAATGAGTCAGCGCCTATTGGCTACTTTTTGCTGTTCCGTTCGATCCATTGAGTAAGCGCATCCTCGAGCGCCGCTGCGACACTCACACCGGCGGCGTCGACGGCCTGCTCGAAGCGCTCGACCAAATCCGTCGAGACTGAGGCGTTCACCTTGGATCGTGCCGGTTTCGGCTTCGGGGGCGGCGTGACGGGCACGTGTTGTGCCGCGGTCGCGTCCATGGTTTCGCGCAGCGCGGGTATGTCGTCGAGCAAGCGGGCAAGATCATCGCGCTCGATGCGCAGCACCTCGGCGGCCCCAGTGGTCGTCACCGTCGCAGAACGCAATTTCCCACGGCGGAGCGCAGATTCGCCGATCACCTCGCCGGGCCCCAACACAGCAATGCGGTCGTCGCCGACGTACACACCTACTTCGCCGCTGAGCAGGATGTAGCACGAGTCCGAGGGCGTCTGCTCTTGAATCAGCGGCCACGGCGCTGAACGCGTAATGTGATGCGCCGCTCCGACCATGCGTTCCAGCTCGTCATCGGAGAACTTGTCGAACGCGTGGAATTCGCGTAGCCGGCGAACGTCTTTGCCAATTCCCTGCTCGTCTACCTTCATGGTGAGCTCCTGATGCGGGATGAACCGTGACATCGAGGAGCCTAACGCGGAAATTGCAGCACCAAGCGCAAATAGCGGCCGACGAATTGGCTGGGTCGCGGATAGCCGGCGACCGGGTCAACTTTCGGCGTGCGGGGTGGGACTCTGCGCGGATTCCCACTTCGACTGCAACGAGGTCCTGACGATATCGCCGGCGTCGAAATCGAGCTGAAACGTTTCACCGCCGTCGTCCTGGAACGTGACGACATAACCGCCTTCGGTGACGTCCTTGAACACCACTTTGTAGGGCCGTTCCGAGGAGCCGCGGACGATGACGACGATGTCGCCGGCAGCGACGTCGTCGATTCGCTCAGTACCGGAGACTTCAGACATGTCGTCGACGGTAGTCGATAGGCACTCGCACTCCGCCAGCGCCCATCAGCGCTCTGGTGACTGTCACGTATCGATGCGCTGGCCCGTCTACCGGTTAGAACAAAGCCCTCATTTCGAAAGGCGGGATCATGAAACGCTCGGGCGCGCTGGCGCAGATATACCTAACCGCAGTGACAGGCCTGGTGGGCCTGGCGACCGCCGGCATCGGGACCTGGTGCCTGGTCGGACCGCGCTCCTTCGCAGCTGCCGTCGGCTTCGGGACTCACCTGCATTTCCTGCACGACGTCGGGGCCTTCCAGCTAGGGCTGGGTATCACGCTGCTGCTTGCGCTCATCTGGGCCGACGCATTGGCGACCGCGCTTGCGGGGTTCATCGTGGCGAACACGGTGCACACCGTGAACCACGTGGTGGATCTCGACCTGGGGGGTTCGCCGGCTCAAGCCTGGCTGCTGGGCGTGGCGTCAGCGGCGCTCGTTGTGGCATTCGTGCTGCGGCTACGCCAACTTGGCTACGTGCTGGGCAAAGTAGGCACCGCCACAGACCCGGCGCTGGCGCCGTTCGTGCGGCAGAAAACGATCAGCCTCACCACCTTCCGCAAAGACGGCACCGCCGGCTCCAGTCCGGTCAGCATCGTGGTGGACGGCGAACGGGCCTACTTCCGCAGTTTCGAGCGGGCGATCAAGGTGCGCCGCATCCGCCGCAATGCGTATGTCGAATTCGGGCCGGCTACCGCATCGGGCAAGCCGACGGGATCCGTCCAGCCTGGGCGCGTGCACCTGTTGGACGGCGCTGAGTATCGGCAGGCCGCACGATTGCTGCGGCAAAAGTATCCGGTCCTGCACGGCGTGCTGGTTCCCGCGGCCCACCGGCTGATGCGGTCGAAGTTCGGTCGCACGGTGCATGCGGAGTTGATTACCGCGACCGCGCGCGATGACGAGGCCTTTGTCGGACAGCCGCCGGAGAAGGGGAGTGGGACCCGACTCTAATCCGGCGGCTCCGTCTCCGAGCCTTCGGTTGCAGCCTTTTCACGATCGCTCGGTTTGCCGGGCACGCCCTGGGCTTCGCGCTCCCCGGCGACCTTCTCGTCGAGCTCATCCACGATGTTCTCTAGCTCTTGCGCACGCGTGAAGTTCTCGTTGTCGGGTTCGGTCATAATCGCTCCGATCGGCTTCACATGTTCGGGCACCGACCTTCATCGATGCGAGCCCGTGCAATCCCATACCCGCCCCAGGGAATGCTGACACCGCCAGCCGTGCGCACCAGTCAGGCAGGGTCCAGCTTCAGGTAGGCATGGATGGTCGTCTGCCCCTCGGTCGTGTGGATACGCACCAGATCGGCCAGTCCGTTGACGACAAATAGTCCGCGTCCACGCACGGTGTCGCTGCTATAGGGCCGCCGCCCGGCAAGCGGGTCGTCGAGGTGCGCGTTGTCGCGAGCCTCACAAATCAGATGACCGTCGTGCTGCCACAACGCCAGCTGGCATGGCGCCCCATTGTGCTCGAGACTGCTAGTAGCCAGCTCGTTGGCGATCAGCTGCAAATTGGTGGTTATGTGCGACGGCAGGTCGAACCACTGGCCGTACACGGCGCTGAACTGACGCACACCGCTGAGATCCGCGAGCCGGTCCACGGTGTAGGTGACTGCCGCCGAGCCGCTGGCCAGCGGGCGGTTGTAGCGCTCCCAAACCGCTGTGGGCGCGAACGCGGCGCTGTCCTCCCCGGCCATTCCGGCCTGCCAGAGCACCGGGTGGGTGATGCGGGCATCTTCGATCACAGCGGGCTCTAGACGTGCGACGTCGTATGGACAGAGCACTGCTAGGTCGCGTCCAGCGAAAGCGTTGTTGATCAGCGCCTCATGCTGCACGCACGCTGGATATTCCACCTCCGACCGACCCGGCCAAATCGGCTCGCCGATCATCCTGACCGGCTGGGGAGCGTGCTTGTCAGCGAAGGCGCTGAGCACGCCCCCGAGAATTCGGCCGGGATTGCGGCCCGCGTCGGTCATGTCTGCCATGGTGATGCCGGCCGCATCGGAGCCCAACGCGTCGCGCAACAGCGCCAGATTCGGTCCGGGTACTGCCACGAGCACCGGCTGGCCGGCCTCCAGACCCTCGGTGATAAAAGGCAACAGGCCGTCCAAATACTCCCGCCGCGACTGATAGAACAACGCCGGATGCAGGAAGTCACCGAGATCGAGGTGTGCTGCCGTCGTCATGTCTACGCTCCAGCGAAAAAGACCAGGTGTGCCAGGGCGCTGCCTTGACCATGACACAAAGTGCAGCATCCGCCCACTGGACTTAGGCCGCTGGGTAAATAGAGTACGCCCAGACCCAGATTTCAGGCAGTCAGCCGTTCGGGACAAAGAGTTGGCAACTCGCACGCACTGCTTGGTTGGTTCTCCGATTGAGAACTTCAACAGCCGGCGCTTGGCCCAAACCGCGACTCAGGACTGCCGACCGTCCAGCGCGAGTCTGAACCGCCGACCTCACCCCGTGGCGTTTTGCGGGAGGCGTTGCCGGAGGGTACCGGGTGGGAGGACGGCTAGCCCGTCAACGTCGCGCGCGCGGTTATCCGCGGCCTCACCGACATCATCAGCGGGCCGTCGGGTCCGCCGGTGAATGTCAGTTCTCGCCGCAGCCGTTGGCCGGGCAGCAAGTCAAGCTCGAACCGCTGGGCCAAGGCGGCGATCGCGAGAATGGCTTCCAGGGTGGCGAATCCGGATGCGACACACATGCGCTTGCCGGCACCGAACGGAATGTGCGCCCGGCGTAGCGACGGGTCGAAATTCTCTTTGAGGAATCGTGCCGGGTCGAAGGTGCCGGGCTCATTCCATACCCGCGAATTGTGGTGGACGCCGTGGATGAGGATCGCGACATGCGTGCCCGCTTTGATGGGGTAGTCGCCGAGCACGTCGTCGTGCCTGGCCACCCGGGCCAGCCCCATGATGGGCGGGTACACGCGCATCGCCTCCGCCACGACCGCCTGAGTCCACGGCAGGTTGTCGACGTCCGCGGCGGTGGGTTCGCGTCCGCACAGCACTTCGTCGAGTTCGCGTCCCAGCCGGGCGCGCGCGTCGGGGTTCTGCGACAACAGATACCACGTCCATGCAAGTGCGGCGGCGGTGGTTTCGAAACCCGCACCCAGGAAGGTCATCAGTTCGTCGCGGATCTCGACATCCGTGTAGCGGTAACCGGTTTCCGGGTCCTCCGCGGCGATCAGCAATGCCAGCAGATTGTCGGTGCGATCGATTGCCCGGCTGCGGTAGTCGGTGATCAGCTCGTCGATGAACCGCTCGATTCGGCGGAGGCCGCGCATGGTGCGCGGCGCAGTGACGCTGGCGCCAACCCGAAGCGCGTTGATGGCCAATCGCGTTGATCGCGCCGCGAGCGGATCGGGACCGTGTCGACCAAGCCGATCAGACAGCAAACGCAGCGGCCGGGCCACTCCGCCGATGAATCCGTATCCGAAAAGTGTTAGTAGCCTGGCGAAGTCGAGCCGCATCCGCTCGGCGAGTTCCCCACTTAGATCGATGCCGAACATCGTGCGGGCGATGATGTCCATCGTCAGGTAGTTCATCTCGGCCGCGACATCGATCGGGCGGCCGGCCTGGGCGTAGGCCTGCCAGCGTTCGGCGGCATCTACCGCCGCGGCGGTCATTTGCGGGGCCAGGCGATCGACTTGGCGCTTGGCGAAAAGCGGCTGGACCAACCGTCGGTTACGTTGCCACTGTTCGTCATTGAGATCGGTGACCAAGCCGCGACCGAACGCCACGGCGAGAAGGTCGTATTCGGCGTTCTTGGCGTAGTTGTCCTGGTTGGACACAAGTACGTGGCGCGCGATGTCGGGATTGCGGACAATCACGAACTTCGCCAGCGGCGCGCGGGCCACCAGGATGTCGTCCTGGCCGGGCAACTCGGCGGCGAAGTCGTAGATGGTGTGCCGGTAGCCGGCCCATAGCGCCTTGAGTGACAACTGCCACGATCGCAACCAGCCCACCCGGGTGTGGTGCCATCGCACGAAAGTGGGCGCCCAACGTGGGGGATGCAGTTCTGCGCGCTTGCTCATCAACGGACCTCGCTAGGAAATCAAGGTGCGATACCGCTGGTATTGGGTACTGGAGAACACAGTACCGCGGGTACCGCATACACGCCAGACCGAATCGGCCACTGGGCGATCCCCGGTTGCGGCTGGCGGCCCTTGCCCTATTGAGACGCCGGAGGACTGCGCGGAAAGGGTCGAAATTTCACGACGGTTTCGGTTGAGCAAAGGTACTGCAGCGTACGCGCGACGCGTGGGTCGACGGCGCGTGTTTGGCTTTAGTGTTGGCTGCTATGGCCGGACTGGACAATTACGTTAAACGCTGGCGCACAGCGCTTCACGTAACCGTGTCGGCATTGATAGTTGCCATCCTCGGACTCGCCGTCACCCCCGTAGCTCATGCGGCTGCGGCAACGGCCACGTTATCGGTGTCGTCGACGTGGCAGACAGGCTTCATCGCCCACTTCACGATCACCAACTCGAGCATGGTGCCGCTAACCGATTGGAAGCTTGAATTCGACTTGCCGGCAACAGAATCGGTCTCGCACACGTGGAATAGCACCGTCACCCAATCTGGCACGCACTATGTGCTCACCCCTGCGAATTGGAATCGCATCATTGCGCCGGGTGGTTCAGCCACAGGCGGTCTAAGAGGCGTGCTGACTGGTTCCTACGTGCCACCGTCGAATTGTCGGCTCAACGGCCAATATCCCTGCACCTAGACGCGACTGGGGCTTCGGCCACGTCTTGCGCCCTTATTTGCCTCGCCCGCCAAATCCGTCCCCACTCACAACGTGTGGTGCTCGGTCGGCGTGAGGTCGTGGCGATCCGCTCCGTTCACGTCCTTGTTCGGCAGAACCGTAGTAGCTTCGCCGCGCCGCCGCGATGACTTCCAGGTGGGCGTCGGCCCACATGCGGAGGTCATCGAGGGTGACGGAGAGGGATTGACCCAGATCAGTTAGGCGGTAGTAGACGCGCTGCGGCACAGCGCGGGTGTCCGCACGGCGCCGTACGAGTCCGTCTCGTACGAGATCGCGCAGTGTCGCTGACAGCATCTTGCGGGAGACGCCCTTGGTCTGGCGATGCAGCTCACCATAACTGAGTTCGTCTGCGCCGGTGAGGAGTTCGAAAACTACAGTGACCCATTTGTTACTGATGGTTGCGAGCAGGGCCTGCAATGGGCCAATATCTGGGCGCGTTTTGGTCAGCATTTGAACTTCGGCGCCGGGCATGTCAGAACACCGCGTCGTCGAGGTCCATGAGCTCACCGTTGAGGGCACCGAGCACGGCCCTGGTGGCAGCGAGACCCGGCAGGACGGTGCAGGCGAAGTATTGCGCGACGGCCACTTTGCCGCGGTAGAAGTCGCCGTCGGAGCCGGCCGCACCGGCGTCGAGCTTGGATAGGGCGATCTGAGCTTGGTGAAGTAACTGCCAGCCGACAAGAAGGTCGCCGACGGCCAGCAGGAATCTGACCGAGCCGAGGCCAACTTTGTACAGTTCGGTCGGTTTTTCGCCGGCTCCCAGCAGGAGCGTGGTCAGCGTCGCAGTCATCGTCTCGACATCGCCTAGTGCCGCTTCCAGGAGTTGTCGCTCGTTCTTCAAGCGTTCGGTGGCGTCCTGGGCTCCGAGGAACTCCCGGATTTGGCCGACGATATGCGACAGGGCTTCGCCTCGATCGCGGGCAATCTTGCGGAAGAAGAAATCCTGCGCCTGGATGGCCGTGGTGCCCTCATAGAGGGAGTCGATCTTGGCGTCCCGAATGTATTGCTCCAGCGGGTAGTCCTGCAGATAGCCCGATCCGCCAAGGGTCTGCAAAGACTCGGTGAGGTACTGATAAGCCCGCTCAGAACCGACACCTTTGACGATCGGTAGCAGCAGGTCGTTGACGCGCAACGCGAGGTCGGCGTCCGCGCCCGAAACATGGTGTGCGACATCAGCGTCGTGGTGCGCTGCGGTGTACATGTACACCGCGCGCAGCCCTTCGGCGTAAGCCTTTTGCATCATCAGGCTATGACGCACGTCGGGATGGCGAATGATCGAAACCCGCGGGGCGGTCTTGTCGCCGATCTGGGTCAGATCCGCACCCTGGATCCGCTGCTTGGCGTAGTCGAGCGCGTTGAGATAGCCGGTGGACAGCGTCGAAATCGCCTTGGTGCCGACCATCATTCGTGAGATCTCGATGATGTCGAACATCTGGGCAATGCCGGCGTGTCGCTCGCCGACCAGCCAGCCTTTGGCCGGCCGGTCGTGGCCGCCGAAGGTGAGCTCGCAAGTGGCCGAGCCTTTGAGGCCCATCTTGTGCTCCAGGCCGGTGGCGTACACGCCATTGCGTTCACCCAGTTCGCCCGTCTCGAAGTCGAACAGGAACTTCGGCACTGCGAACAGGCTCAGACCCTTGGTCCCGGGGCCCGCGCCTTCCGGCCGGGCCAGCACGAGGTGGACGATGTTGTCGAACAGATCACCGGAGTCGCCGGAGGTGATGAACCGCTTCACGCCTTCGATGTGCCACGATCCGTCTGGCTGCGCAATCGCCTTGGTACGGCCCGCACCGACGTCTGAACCGGCGTCGGGTTCGGTCAGCACCATCGACGATCCCCAACCACGTTCCACCCAAATCTGCGCCCACCGCTTCTGTTCCTCAGTGGCGTGCCGGAAGAACACGTCGCCGAACCAGGCGCCGTTGGCGTACATATGGGCGGCAGGGTTGGCGCCCATCAGCATCTCGACCAGCGCCCATACGACCGGGCGCGGCATCGGCGTGCCACCGAGTTCTTCGGCGATGCCGATCTTTTCCCAGCCCGCGCCATAGCCGGCTCGGTAGGCGGCTTTCAGGCTTTCGGGCAGGCGCACGGTGTGCGTGTGCGGGTCGAATGTCGGTGGGTTGCGGTCGATTTCGGCGAACGGCTCGGCGACCGGCCCTTCAGCGATGCGTCGCACTTCGGCCAGCATGGTCCGCACGACATCGGAATCCAGGTCGCCGTATGCGTCGGAGTCGAGGATCTCGCCGAGGTTGAGTACTTCGAACAGGTTGAATTCCAGGTCTCTGACGTTGCTCTTGTAGTGGCCCATGCGGGTCCTTTCCTTATTGTTGTCAGCTTTGCCCATGTGTGGGAAGGGTCGAAACATGTTGAGGTTCAGGTTGTTTGGCTGCGCGACCATCGGCGGAGGAGATGCCGCGCAGTCGTCGTCCGACCCATGGTGCGAAGTGGTCAATTGCCCATCTCGCCTCAGTCCACGGCGTCCGCCGCGGCGGTAAGCCGGCTGCCGGTGCGAACCAGTCGGGCTGTCCCGGCAACCCAAGCAGGTGTGCGGCCCCGCGGGCCAGCCGCTGGTGCCCGAGCGCACTCAGGTGCAGGCGATCTGGTGACCAGGCGCGCAAGTCCTCGAAAACCGAGCCGTCCGGTGCGGTCAACACCAGCACGCCCCGGGGGCGTGCGATCTGATCGATTCCGGCGTTGAGCGCATTAAGGCGCCCGGCGAGCAGTCGTCCCGGTATCGACAGACCGGCTAAGTTCGGCGCTTTGACCAGGATGGTCGTCGCGGCAACGGTGGAGAGGCCGGCAGCGAGGTGGTCCAGAATGTCGACGACCTCGGCGACGTCGACAGATGGCCTCAGCACGTCGTTCACGCCGGCGGTGACCGTCACCAGGTCGGGCTGCAGTTTGCTCGCTGGACCTAACTGCTCTGCAAGTACCGCTGCGGCACGCTTGCCGCGCACCGCGAGGTTGGCATACCACACCGGGTCGTAGTTGTCGGCCAGTGCAGCCGCCAGCCGATCCGTCCAGCCTCGCGGGCGGCCATCAGGCCACGGCAGGTCGCCCACGCCTTCAGACTGGCTGTCCCCAAGTGCTACGTAGGTGAATGTCATAGGGTCGCCGCGGATTTGGTCTGGAGCCGAGCCGTTAGCACTTCGGCGACACGGCGGCACCACGCTGCGTTCTCGCGTTCAAAACTGATCCCGCGAAGGCCGGTGAGGTAGGGGCCGACGCGAGGGCTGTCGACGAGGAAGTCGGCTTCCGTCTGATTTCCGCGCAGTTTCTCGAGCAACCCTTCGATGAGGTCGGCTTTCGCCTCGGCTTGAGACGCGCGTTCGTTGAGGTCCTCGATGAGCGCAGCCAGGTCGCCTGCTTCGGCCGCATGCACTTTGACGAGGAGATCGTCACGAATGAAGGTGGGCTTCGATGTGATATCGATGAAGTCGCGCAGTGCTTCTCGTCCCGATTCGGTGATCGTGAACACTCGCTTGTTGGGGCGCTTGTCCTGCACGACTTCGTGGCCGGCAATGAGCCCGCCTTCTTCCAGCCGGGTCAGTTCTGCGTACAGCTGCTGAGGGGAGGTGTACCAGTAGTTGGCCACCGACATGTCGAAAATCTTCGTCAATTCATAGCCGGAGGCACCGTTGTCGACCAACGCAGCCAGTACCGCATGACGAAGTGCCATCGATCCACCCGTTCCTTCCTCAATGTTTCTGCTGCCAGATGACGACCCACACTGGGTCGTACCAGTACCCGCACATCTGCGTCGCATCCGAGCCTGTCGCAGAATCTGATTCGCAACATGAATGGCGCGGGATACTCAATTATTTGATTACTACTGGAGCTTAGTGACCAACGCGATTTTGTCAAATCTTGAATAATCATCTTTATGACTAGATGCGCGCATAGCTGGGCCGCGAACGCATCTCGGCGGGTCTGGGGCGGGCTCGGGCAGTGTCAGCGTGGCGAGACGCCCTTTAGTTTCAGCATCAGTCTGATGACGTGGATGTTTGCGGTGGGCAGTAATCGGGCCAGGTAGTCCTGTGGGCGGGCGTCACTGACCATGATGCGGCCGGCGTTCTTCCGGATACCGGTCAGGATTGTCTGTGCCGCTTGCTGTGGGGTAACGCCCTTGCTTTGCAGATGGTCGTGGAACGTCGCCGTGCTGGATCCGTGGTGGTCGGCGTTGAGCGTGATGTCGGTGGCAACCGCCCCTGGGTGGACGGTGTGCACGGTGACGTTCTTGATGCCGCGGATCTTGTGCTCCGCGCGGAGGCTGTCGGTGAAGCCGCGGACCGCGAACTTGGTTGTGCAGTAAGGCACCAGGTAGGGGGCGGCGAGGATGCCTTGAGTGCTGGAGACGTTGGCGATAGCGCCCTCGGGGCTCTTCAGCAGGTGTGGGTAGGCGCGCTGGGTGGTGTGTATGACGCCCCAGTAGTTGATGTTGGTGATCTTCTCGAGGTCTGTCTCGCTGGCTTCCTCGAATGCCAGGTCGCCGAGGGCGATACCGGCGTTGTTGATGAGGATGTCGATGCGGCCGAACGTGGCCACGACGTTGTCGACGAACGTCGTGACGGCCTGCTTGTCGCCGATGTCGACCTTCTCGCTGTAGCTCTGGACGTCGTACCGGGCAATTTCCTGCTCGGTCTTCTCCAAGTTGGCGATGTCGCAGAACGCAACATGGGCGCCTGCCTTGGCCAGCTCGACTACCAGGGCGTTGCCGATGCCGTTGCCCCCGCCCCCGGTGACGATGGCGACCTTGTCCTTGAAGTCCTTCACGTGCCTGTCCTTTCTCCGGTGATGTTTCGGTTAGCGTTCGATCTGCCGCAGAAGTTCGTGCATGCGCTCGTGTTGGTCAAGCAGGGCGTCGCCGAGGATCGCCAGCAGGCCGCGACCGACGGAAAGCGGTACCCAGCGCCGGGGCGCGAAGACGCGTGGGCTGCGGTTCTCGATTCCGCGGACCACGGCATCGGCGATGATCTTGGGCTGCACGGGGCGGCCGAGGGGGCCCGGGTTACCGATCCGGATGAGCTCTTGGGTGACTTTGTCGCTGTGCGAGGCGTGGATGATCGGGGTGTCGACCCAGCCGGGGTAGAGCACGCCTGCGGTGGTGCCGGTACCCGCGAGCTCGCCGCGCAGGGCGCGGCCGAAGGCTTCGACGCCGGCCTTGGACGCGGCGTACGGCGCGTTGCCGGTGCCGTTAAAGAAGGCGTAGGTCGATGAGGTCAGCAGAATGTGGCCGTTCGCTCGGGTGATCGCGGGCAGGCAGGCGCGGACGGTGCGCCAGACGCCGAGCAGGTCTACCTCAACGATCCGCTCGAACTCATCGACCGAGCTGGACTGGATGGTGGTGGGTTTGGCAGCGGCGATGCCGGCATTGGCGAAGCACACGTCGAGCGAGCCGAAGCGCTCGATGACCTTCGCGACGACACCCTCCATGGCGGCTAGGTCGGTCACGTCGGCGGCGATCGGGAAGGCTTTGGGCCCGAGCTCGGCGGCGAGCGAGTCGACTGGGCCCTGGTGCAGGTCGAGGAGGGCGACATTGGCGCCGGCGGCAATTAGCGTGCGCGTGGTGGCAGCGCCAATGCCGCTGGCGGCCCCGGTCACCAGGACAGTGCGGCCGACGAGGTTGTACTTGGTCATTGGATCGATCTCCTTGAGCGGTAAAGAGTTTGGTCAGTGGACGGGGACGTGGCGGGTGAGGAAGTCGAGTTGGTCGGTGACGTTGCGCTCGAAAGCGTCGCCGATGTAGATGTCGAAGTGGCCGGCGTCGTACAGCTTGATCTCGCTGTGGGGTGCCTGGGCGGCGTACTGCTGGGTCGGTTTCGGCGGAGCGACGGTGTCGCGTTCGCAGATGGCGAAGAAGATCGGGCAGTCCACGTTGCGCGCTTGACGGCCGGGGAAGTGTCGCACGATGTCGAGGCCGAAGCGTGCGGCCACGTCGTTGGGGACGTATTGCCCTTCGGGGATGAGCGCAGTGATGCCCGCGACGCTGTCGGGCGTCGACATGAGCGAGGTTGATCCGGGTGGGCCGTAGGTCGGGACCATGACCGGCGGCCGTCGGAGTCGGGCCCCAATGACGTCGCGCAGGGCGCGGGCGGTGACCTTGACGGAACTCAGAGGCGGGATGGCGAACGCGGAGGCGAACCCGTCGGTGAACGGACACTGCGAGATCGCGGCAACGATGCGCTTGTCCTGGGCCGCGGTGATGATCACGTGTCCGCCCCCGAACGAGGTACCCCACACGACGACCCGGTCGGGGTCGACGCTCTTCAGGGTGCGCGCGTAAGCGACCGCGGAGCGCCAGTCCTGCAGTTGCTTGTTGATGTCGAGCAGTTGGCGCGGGTGGCCGGAGCTGGCGCCGAAGTGGCGGTAGTCGAAGACCAGACAGGCATAGCCGGCGGCGGTGAACCGCTCGGCGAAGGCGTCCAGGCGCATCTCCTTGACGCCGCCGAGGCCGTGGGCCATCACGATCACGGGCCGGGGATTGTCTGCGGAGTGCTGGGCGGGCGTGTAGAGCCATGCGACGCAGGATCCGTCGCCGGAGGTGAAGGTGAGGTCTGTTCGTGTCATGCCGTCGACTGTAATGGAAGTTATACAAACATTGGAAGTACTTCCAACTGTTGTATGGGTTACAGTATCGATGTGAGCGCTGCCGCCACCCCCGTTGGGCCTACCTCGATGACCAGGACGCAGCAACGAGCTGCCGAGAACCGTCGCACCGTGCTTGACGCTGCTCGGGAGATCATCGCCACCCAGGGCGTCGAAGCTCTCACCCTCGAGGCGGTCGCCGAAAAGGCGGACGTGGTGGTGCAGACCATCTACAACCGGGTCGGCGGGCGCTCCGCGCTCCTGACAGCAGTAGCCGAGCAGGCGCTCGAAGAGAGCCGTGTCTACATGGACGCCGCCTACAGTGCACAAGGAAGCGTGGAGGACCGCATCTTGCTAGCCGCAGAGGCCTACGCACGCTTCGCTCGCGAACGTCCCCACGAGTTTCGGATCTTGGCCGAGCCGCCAAATGAGCCCGCTGCGGTCGAGCGCATCGCCGAGCTCACCCGCACCCAAAACGCTCGGCTCACCGAAGTGATCCGCGAAGGCATGCAAGCCGGCATCATTCGCGCAGACCTCGATCCCGATGACGTCACCACCGCACTGTGGGCAACACTGAACGGCCTACTCGCGCTCGCATGGCGCCCTGGAGACCTACACGCAAGCCCCGAGGCCATCGACAGGCTGCTTGCAACCTACTTAGCAACTGTGAGCGACGGCCTACGGACCCGCCAAACCTGACTCAGCTGCAACGGCCACGTCCATAGACCGGGGTTTGCGCACAGGCATAGTCGGTGACGAATCGCCCGTCGGGGGAGCAGGCCTCTCATCAATGCGGCACGTTGGAAAATCGGCGCGGCGGATCGCGCCGACGCGGAGGAGATGCTCATGCGGACCGGCGATTGTCTTACAAAACGTCGTACACTGCTAACATGGCCGACACGATTACCTTCCGGCCCGACGAAGACACGTCGAAGGCGCTCGAGGTCTTGACCAAGGACGGCACGCCCGTATCCGCGGCCGTGCGGTCCGCTCTGATCGATGCCGCACGACGGAAGGCCAGCGCGGCGATTCGCGCCGAGGCGGAAAGGCTTGCCGACGACGAGTCGGACCGCCGTGAGGCCATGCAGGTGCTACGCGACATGGAGACCCTGCGTGCGTGGTGAGGTCTTTGGGCTGCATGCCAGACGGGGGAGCCGCGGTCACGAGCAAACAGGCGCTCGCTATGCCGTCGTAGTCCAATCGGATCAACTGCCGCTGTCGACCTGGCTGGTCGCACCGACGTCCACGTCAGCTCGTGCCGCAAGCTTTCGCCCCGAGGTCGAAATCGGTGGCATGAACACACGCGTGCTTGCCGAGCAGGCAGCAGCGGTTAACCCGGGTCGGCTCGGCAAGAGCGTTGGATTCCTCAGCTTCGACGAGATGCGCCGCGTTGATGCGGCGCTGCGCATAGTCCTGGACCTATAGCAAAAACGCATGTCTTCTGCGAAATCGTTAGGGGTCGGCCGCCCTGCATGGTTGCCGGCCTAGTTGGTCGTTGGTGGTGCTTGCGGTTGAAACGGTTCGTACCACCACCAGTCGGCTCGCTCACCGGTCGGTCCGGGGCAGGGTGCGACCGAGGGCGCCGGGCTGCTGGGTGGACGGGCCAGCGATCCTGGGTGGAGTTCCTGGCCGTTGCTGTCGGTGACGACAAGGTGGCTGGCTGGTCCGGTAATGGTGATGATGCCTCGGTGATGTAGACGGTGGTGATAGGGACACAGCAGCACCAGGTTGTTCAGCTCGGTCATGCCGCCGTCTTCCCAGTGCCGGATGTGATGGGCGTGCAGTCCGCGGGTGGCTCCGCAACCGGGAACGGCGCATGTGGGGTGGCGGTGTTCGAGTGCGCGGCGGAGCCGACGGCTGATCGTGCGGGTCGATCGGCCACAGCCGATCACTTCGCCCTCCCGTTCAAACCACACTTCACAGGTGGAGTCGCACGTCAGGTACTGCCGCTCGGATTCCGACAACAATGGGCCCAGATGCAGGGCGCCGATCTGCTGCTTGACATCTAAGTGCACCACCACCGTGGTCCGATGCCCATGCGGTCGACGTTGCACCTCAGCATCCCAGCCAGTCTCGACCAGCCGCATGAACGCATCCGTCTGGGTCGGCATCGGGGGCTGTTGATCAGGCTTGCCGCTGCTACTGTCGCGGTCGCGTGTCCACTCTGCCATGAGCGCATCACGATGCGACTGCAGTGCGGCCTCGAACGTTGCCGATTCGGCATGCGGGAGTGCGATGCGCCAGAAGTCGATCTCTGCGTTGGTGGTTTTGGTGATCGTTGGCTGCGGTTCGGGACGAGGACCGGGTTCGGAGCGCGGTTCCAACTTGATGGCGGTGCGCAGCTGGCTGACCGTGGCAACGCCTGCCAGCTTCGCATAGTGCTCGTCGGATCCGTCGCCCGCTCGCTGCGCGATCACACCAACCTGGTCTAGCGACAAGCGGCCTTCACGCATCTCCTCGGCGCAGCGGGGAAACGATTCGAGCCGGTGTGCCACGGTCGCGATCGCTGCGGCGTTGCTCGGTGACGAGCCGGTCTTCCAGGCCACCAGCGCCGCGACAGACCGCGCCCCGGTAGCGCCCCACAGTTCGTCGCGATCGATCTCGGCGACGATCTCGACGATGCGTCCATCGATCGCATTGCGCTGACCGGTCAACTCCGACAGTTCCTCGAAGAGCACCTCCAGACGTGTGCCAGGACGCGCGTCGGCGCTGACTGACGTCGCGTTCGAGGACATGACATGAGCATTGCACTCGAGTACGACAAATTTCGGCACGCCCAGCCGCGTGCTGATCAAAGGCGCTAGGAGAGGACCGCAGTGGCGAAAGCCGCTAAGGCACCCGAAGACCGCCTCGCTTACCTGACATAGTGTCGCTTATCGGCATAGAGGCGCCGCCCGAGTTACATTTGGTGAAGGGCTGCAACTCTTGATAATTGGTTGATCCGAGCACGTCGGCACGCCCAGTTCGCCAGATCAACTTCCTGCCGGGCTACTCGTTTCGGCTGCGCATATACCGAGGTCGCCGTTCGGTTCGATCACCTCAGCGACACCTTGAGCATGCCCTAGAGGACCATCGCGATGGTTGCCATCGACCACCCACCCTGGCCCCCACGTGGCGCCCATCATTACGTCACAGTGACGAAATCATCCGTGTCGCACGGGCTATCGAAGCGCCGCGTTGGATTCCCAGTCGGTCGAGCTTCTTACCACCCCCCGGCACGCCTTACGGACTTGCGCCGATGGATCGCGAGCGCACATGAAGGTGCCGCGGCCGTCAGACTTGGCGACGCAGAATTACGCAGGGTTCCAGATTCACCGCGCGACAACGCCTCTAACATAGTTAAGCAGGTACTTGACTTTTCTACTTGACGCGTCGATAGTTAAGTACATGCCTAACCAATCTGGGTTTGATCGGATAGGTCGCGTTTTTCACGCACTCGCCGACCCAACCCGCCGGACGATCGTGGAACGGCTCGTCCGAAGGCCGGCGCCGGTGAAGGCGTTGGCCGAGCCACTCGCGATGTCCCTGCCCGCGGTCATGCAACACCTGAAGGTGCTTGAAGATGCGGGCGTCATCATCACCGAAAAAGTCGGTCGCGTACGCAGCTGCCGGATCGAACCGAACGCACTACGTGAAGCCGAGCGCTGGCTCAGCGGACAACGCACGGAATGGGAACAGCAGCTCGATCAGCTCGATGACTACCTGAAGGGAAAGTGATTATGGGAGTTACACACTCGACGTTCACGCTGGAACGGCGCTACCCGGCCCCAGTGGAGCGGGTGTTCGAGGCATGGGCAAATCCGGAGGCGCGCAAGCGCTGGATGGCTCAGGGAGCAGAGCACTCCCAGAACTTCATCGTCGGAGGACTCGAGACGGTCAAGGGGTCCGATCCACAGGGCCGTCCGTTGACCTACAAGGCGCAGTACGCCGAGATCGTGACCAACGAACGAATTCTCACCACGTCCACGCTGCACACCGGAGATCGGCTGTCGACCGTCTCCGTCACCAGTATCGAATTTCAAGCAGAGGACGCTGGCACCCTGCTGATACTGACCGAGCACGGTATGTATCTGCCCGGCCAGGAGCAACCAGATTGGCGTGAGCATGGAACCGCCAAGCAATTGGACACTCTTGCTGCGGAATTCGTAAACGACCACTAGGGCAAAGGAGAGCTGATCATGGCTCAAGTTGATTACGTGCTTGCAGTGCTTGCGGTTAGCGACATCGAGACGGGTAAGTCTTGGTACACAAAACTTTTCGGCCGCGGACCTGACAACAATCCGATGTCGAACCTTGTGGAATGGCAGGTCACCGACGGCGGGTGGGTGCAAGTTACGGAGGACCCTCAGCGCGCCGGCAACGGGATGCTCAACCTCGCCGTGTCCGATATCGAGGAAGGTGCTCGTGAACTGCGCGAGATAGGTATAGACGCGGGTGACATCATCAACGCCAACAAAGGTGTACGACTGTGCCCGATCACCGACCCTGACAGCAACAAGATCCAACTGGTCGGCAATTTCCGAGTGAAGTACTGACGAGCTGATCGGCTCGCAGTGACTCCCCTTCGCAAGAACTGCACTTCGCAAGCACACACTGCTACCAATTAACTGATGCGAGTTTAATTGCGGCCCTGATGATTTCGCATGGTGGCGGCAAGTCGGCGTAGATCCAGCCCGGTTCGCTCATCACAGCAGCGGCAGGTATCCATCTCGTCTGTCCAAAGAAGCCTCGCGAAGATCTGTTCTTGGAGCGGACAGGACACTGGTCTATTATCTGCGTATGAACGCAGATAATAGGCCCGATCGGATCGACGACGATCAGGCCGCGCTGGTGGTCGAGGTGTTCCGGATGCTTGCCGATCCCACCCGCATCCAGATCCTCTGGGCACTGACCGGCCAGGAACTGTCGGTCACCCAGCTCGCCGACCATGTCGGCAAACCCGGCCCGTCGGTGTCGCAGCACCTGGCGAAACTGCGGATGGCCCGGCTGGTCCGCACCCGCCGCGAGGGCACGACGGTGTTCTACAGCCTGGAAAACGAGCACGTCCGACAACTGGTCACCGACGCCGTCTACAACGCCGAGCACGCCGGCCCCGGCGTGCCCGCCCATCACCGCGGCGATGCGGTCGTGCACCCCATCACCACGACCCACACGCGAAAGACCGGGCGCCGGTGACACATACCGACACCTGCTCCAGCGCCCACAGCCATGGCCATAGCCATGGCCATAGCCATGGCCATAGCCACGGCGATTCCCCTGACCGTCCGCACGGGCACGGTCATGATCACGATCACCCGAAAGGCCTGCGCGGCAGAATCGCCGAGGTTTTCGCCCCGCACAGCCACGACGCCGCCGACAGCATCGACGACGCCCTGGCGTCCAGCGCCGCGGGCATCCGCGCGGTCAAGATCGGCCTGATCGCGCTCGGTATCACCGCGGCCATCCAGGTCGCCATCGTGATCGTGTCAGGATCGGTAGCACTGGCCGCCGACACGATCCACAACTTCTCCGACGCCCTGACCGCCGTCCCGCTGTGGATTGCCTTCGCTCTCGGAATCCGCACCGCCACACGGCGATACACATACGGATATGGTCGCGCCGAGGATCTCGCCGGTCTGTTCGTGGTAGCAATGATCGCGGCGTCAGCCGTCATCGCCGGCTACGAAGCCGTGCAGCGGCTCGTCCACCCCGCCGCCATCGACCACCTCGGCTGGGTCGCGGCCGCCGGACTCATCGGCTTCGCCGGCAACGAACTGGTAGCTGTCTACCGCATCCGGGTCGGTCGCCGCATCGGATCGACCGCCCTGGTAGCCGATGGCCTGCACGCCCGCACCGACGGATTCACCTCCCTGGCCGTACTCCTGGGCGCAGGCGGCGTCGCCCTGGGTTATCCGATCGCCGACCCCCTCATCGGATTGGTGATCACCTTCGCCATCCTGGCCGTCCTGCGGATCGCCGTGCGCGATGTTTTCCGCCGCCTGCTCGACGGTGTCGACCCCGCACTGGTCGACGCCGCCGAAACCACCCTCGCTGCCCGGCCCGGCGTCCGCGCCGTTCGCAGCGTCCGGCTGCGTTGGATCGGTCACCAACTCCACGCCGACGCCGAACTCGACATCGAGCCGCAACTGAGCCTGGCCGACGCCCACCGCATCGCCCACGACGCCGAACACGCGCTCACCCACGCCGTCCCCAAACTCACCACTGCCCTCATCCACGCCTACCCCGCCCACATCCCCTGACCTGCGGGTCAAAGCGGCGGAGCCTACGCCGATCACGACGAGGTGCGTTGTGAGCACGAGCAGCGACGCGTCCCGTCGGAGCGGGAGCGGGTGCAGTCGAGTGTGAAGATTGGTGGCGTGCCATTTTGGACTAACCATCCGCTGCGACCGTTCGCCGAGAGAGTGCTGGGTGAATGCCGCACCCGAGTCCTGGCGTTGCGGTTCCTGGCGACGCTGATCCGGCACGCGGGCAGTAGGCGATGGATCCCGGCAGAATGACACGCTGACGGCATGGATGCCATGCCGCGGCAACTACCCGACCGTCGACCACGGCTACCCCGAACGGACGCCCGGGATATGCAATGAGCGGCCCATCGGGACATGAGACGACGATCTCGGGAGAGTACTGACCACGACCATTGTTCGGTGCCGCTGTATCCAAACACTCTGTTGTGGTCCAATGATCTGACGGTACTGGTGGCACGCAGAACTTTGGGTGTGGTTGCCCCGCTGTCCGCTTACAAACCAGGTATGTACATTGAAATTGTAAAGCTGGTAATTTTCGCTGTTGATCGACTTGCACACTGAATCGATTACCTGAGTGGTGCCTTAAAACTTCACAGTTTTATTGAACCAGTCGCGCGGTATCTACATAAATCCCCAAACGCTGTTTCGCATCATGAACTGAGGTGATGAGATCGCTCGCCACTGCCCCTATGAGCGCCAGTGCTGCGCCCCCAGGTGCTACCTCGTGACCCATCTTCATGATGAGGAACCCGACCAGTCACCACCCACACACCATTATTGGCGTCTTGAAGCGCACCCTTTTGCTTGAGACTCGGTGAACTTACCCAGGCTTACGTCCTATTCTGTCGTAAGGCTGGAGGTTTGATTGGCTCCATTATGCAGAGGCAGGTAGATGTTGTGTGCTTGGATATTCGGGTGGCGCCAAGACAGCTTCCGTTGTATGCCGAGTGGTGGCGAAGCCATGCTGGCCGTAAGCGTAGGCGTCGCCGCAATATTCCGCTGTCCGTCGCGGTCACATCCGCGGTAATCATCGGTGCAGCCCTGATATGGCTAGGCTTTGCCGTTTTCGAGCAGGTTGTCGGGATCGACAATACGAAGCCCGCGAACCGCGCAGACGTCCTTAAAACCGCGCTTACCGCCGTCGCTGGAGTTGGTGGGGCAGTTGCCCTTGTCGTTGCCTACCGCCGCCAGCAAGATCTCGAAGAAGGCCGATTCGTCGAACGCTTCGGCGCCGCCGCCGCACAACTTGGCAACCCCGACCCGGCGGTGCGCATAGCCGGCGTCTATGCCATGGCCGGTGTGGCCGACGAGCGGAAAACCACATTTCTTCGCCGCCAACAATGCATCGACGTCCTCTGTGGTTACCTCCGGCTACCTTACGACCCCGCACAGGGGGACAGCCACGTCACCGAACTGGTCACCACGACTCGTCCTTCCGGAGGCGCGGCAGGATCCGAGGAAGCCCGGCATCAAATCATCCGGCAGAACGATCGCGAGGTCCGGCAAACCATCGTGAGCGTCATAGCCGCGCACCTACGAAAAAGTGCCGAAGTCAATTGGTCCTTACATGATTTCGACTTCACGACCGCCTTATTCGAGGACGCTAACTTTGAGGAGACGGTGTTCAGCGGTGAGAAAACTGCTTTTGGCGGCGCGAGGTTTACCGGGTTCACTAGCTTCGACCACGCGTTGTTTAACGGCGGGTACGCCTTCTTTAAGAATGCGAAGTTTAGTGGCGACAAGACGATGGTCTCGTTCGACGACACCAAGTTTAGTGCAAAGTTCACATCGTTCGCCGGGGCCAAGTTCAACTGTTTCAATGCTTCGTTTAAAAGAATTATGTGTGCGGGAGACAAGTCTGTCATTACTTTCGAGAGGGCCGAGTTCGCCACCGAGCATACGACTTTCGATGGCGCGAAGTTCTCCGGCAGCTCCACCACATTTGAAAAAGCAACATTTGCCGCTAAGCTTACGTCATTCTGTAACGCGCAGTTCAGCAGCGTCATTACTGAGTTCGGAGATGCGACGTTCTGTGGTCAGCAGACATCGTCCGAGACCACGTTGTTAAATGCTCCGAAAACCTTATTCGAAAAATCAATCTTTAGCGGCGAGACAGTCTCCTTTGTGAGAACAAAATTTAGCGGGTCAACGACGAGCTTCACTGGGGCGGAATTCCGCAGCGCTGCGACCAAATTCGACGCGGCGCAGTTCACAGCAGCCACGACGAGTTTCAACGAAGCCAAGTTCACCGGTAAGGCCGCCACGTTCGACTGGGCGAGATTTGACAGTGCAATTATGTCGATGTTCGATGAGGCGCAATTCAGCGCGCAGCTTACATCGTTCGAAGCAGCGACGTTCTCCGACTCCACCTCGTTCAATAGGGTAGAATTCAGCGGCGAGACCGCCACATTTAAAGCGACAAAATTCAATAAAGGCTTAATTTCGTTTGTCCGAGCGAGATTCGGCGCTTCGAATACCGAATTTATTGGCACTGAGTTTCGCGGGACAACCGTGTTCAGCGAAGCAACATTCGACGGTTTGGCCGCAACTGCCACGTTCGATAAGACAATATTTGGTGGTGACGACGATGGCCATACGACATTTTGCGGGACGACATTCCGCAACAAGTCCACCGTGTTTGCCCGACCGTTGAGGTGGAAGGTCTACTCCGACTGGGACCATTCTCGCGATGAAATGCCAGCCTGCATAAGCCCTAGAACATGGCCACCACAGCTATTCGACGAGAGCTGACACCCAACGACGACATACAGATTCGATGAGGTCAATACACCTACGCCTGTGCCCCGGACAGGTCGCCGGCGCGCTTTACCGTCACGCGAGTCGACGGCCATTGCACGGTCCGTCAGTCCGCGTTCTCTGGTGTCCAGGCCGGCGATTGCCCGTGCTTGCCCGGAAATAGGAAATCAACGAAAGCCGCTGCGGTGGGCTGTGGTTCATGATTGGCCAACCCCGGTCGCTCGTTCGCCTCGATAAAGACGTATTCGGCTTCGGTGACATCCGGGACAAGTAGGTCGATGCCGGTGACCGGAATACCGATCGCCTCAGCCGCTGCCACCGCAACGCGACACAGCTCTGGGTTCACTTCGGCCGTGACATCGTGGATTGTTCCACCCTGATGAAGGTTGGCGGTCCGGCGGACCTGCAACCGGGTTCCTTCAGGCAGCACGTCGTCGAGTGTCCAACCGGCTTCCGCGACTGTCGCCTCGGTGGCGTCATCGAGTGGGATTTGGGACTCACCACCGGTGGCCGCGGACCGCCGGCGGCTCTCGGCCGCAATCAGATCCCGCACGCTGTGCTTGCCGGTGCCAATCACCTCGGCAGGCATCCGCAATGCGGCGGCAACGACCCGGCCGTCGATCACGACCAACCGAAGATCGTCCCCGGCAACCATCTGTTCGAGCAGCACCTCAGGATGTTGCTCACGCGCGTGCGCCAGCGCGGCGGCGAGCTCGTCGGGACCGTTTTCGGCGCTAACACCGACGGTGATGCCTTTGCCCTGTTCTCCGCGGGTGGGCTTGACGACGACCTCCCCCACTTCCCTCGCAAAGGCGTAGTCCTCGTCGTCGAAGGTTGCGAGCCGGGCACGCGGCACGGTAATCCCGGCCGCGGCGACAAGTCGCCGGGTCAAGCGCTTGTCGTCGCACCGGCACATGGCGATCGCGGAAGTGAACTCGGACAGCGACTCTCGGGTGATCACGTTGCGGCCACCGAGGGTGAGTCGCATCTCGCCGGTTTCGGCGTCAAGTATCTCCACCCGGATTCCCCGTCGCAGCGCCTCTTCGGCAATGATGCGTGCGTAGGGATTGAGGTCGTCGACCGTCGCCGGCGTGGGGGTGAACAACGGCTCGTTGATCGCGTTCTTCCGCTTGATGGCCAACACCGGAACCCGCCGGAAACCCAGCTTCTCGTAGAGGGCAATTCCGGCGGCGTTGTCGTGCGCGACTGACAGATCCAGATAGGCGCGGCCCAGTTTCCGGAAGTGCTCAGCCAACTTTCGGGTCAGGGCTTCGCCGATCCCGGGCAGCCCGGCGGCTGAATCCACGGCCAAGGTCCACATGCTGGACCCGTGCTCCGGATCGGAGAAGAGCAACTCGTGGTCGACGCCAGTTACAGTGCCCACCACGGCGCCGTCGTCGTCACGCACCGCAAGCAGATATGTCACCGCGTCCGCATGCAGATGGTTGTGCCAAATCGTGTCCACGGGTGCCGGAACCATTCCGCAGCGGACCAGCACCCGATTCATGGCATCGGCATCTTCTCGGTCGTTCAGCGTGCGCATCGTCACGCCCGGAAGCGACGACGCCTGGCCTTCCTGCGGCGGCGAATCAGAGAAGCGGAGCCGATAGGTGTGGCTGGGATCGATGAAAAGCTCGTTCGGGGCTTTGGCGACGATCACATGGGCCTCGCGCGCGTAGATGCAGATGTCGCGCCGGCCCGGGGCTTCCCGTCGCAGCGCCTCCGCCACGGTGTCGGGATCGGCGAAGGTCTGGCCGAAGATGAGGCGGCCCCAACCCAATTCGAGCTCTACGTCCCTGGCCATCGCGCCCATCAGGTGGGTCGGCGCGACGTCATGCAGGCCAAGCGTGATCGCTTCGGGACGGTCCTCTACAGGATCGCTAGCGGTCATATCGCACTTCCGTCACAACCAGGCACTGACAGCGAGGTTCGACCAGCGCGAGCTGCCGCAGTCCATCGCCGTGTCGCGCCATCATCTCAGTCGAACCTCGTCGGTGGCCACGAACGTCTGTTTAACCGCATCGAGGATGTCTAACCCTACAGCGCGTTATCGGCTCACTACGTATCTCGATCGCCTGAACGCTGTGCGCGAGTGACGCGGCTGCTCGGCCGGTCCCGCTGTCGTCCGGGGGTCGGCGGCGGAGCTGCCAGGCCGTTGATGAGTAGGTCGACGAGGTCGTCGCCGAAGGCACGGTCGATCGGTCGGTCGACGACGAGGGCTCGGGCGAGTGCGGTGCCCAGGAACGCATCGATGACAAGGGTGAGATCGGCGCTGTCCCGGACGTCACCTCGCCCACGGGCCCGTTCCAGCAGCCCGTGCACGCGGCCGTACTCCGGCTCGATCAGCCGGCTGCGAATGAGTTGTGCCAGTTCGGGATTCGCGGCTATTTCGGTGAGAAGTCCGGGCAGTGCCACTCGCGCTTCGGGCGCAGCGAATTCGTCGACAGCCCAGGAATAGGCCTGGTTCAGGTCGTCGTGCAGATTGCCGGTATCGGGCATGGCCTTGGACTTGGTCTTGCCGAAAACCGCCTCGAACACCAGGACGGGCTTGGTGGGGAACCGCAAGTAGATCGTCGGCTTGGTGACACCAGCGCGGGCTGCGACGGCCTCCATCGACAATCCGGTATAGCCGACCTGCACCAAGAGCTCACGCGCGGCAGCGAGGATCGCCTGGTCAATGGCCGGATCGCGAGGCCGGCCCCGAGTCCTTGCAGCCACCCCGCAAATTATATACTATACGGTAAGTAAACTAATATCGGCGAGGTTTTGATGGTCTACCGAATCCCTGTTCCTGAACGTATGACGTCGCTGTCCGGTCTGGATCGGGTGGACTACGCCGACGCCTATGCCGCCCGTACGCCGATTGTGCGCACTCCCGAGCAGTGGGCACGCGCGATCGAAGAATCCCATGGCCTATTGATGCGCACCGTTGTTCGGCCCATCCACCGGCATGTGCTCGGGTTCCAGCTGGCACCCTCCGGTCTGCCCGGCCACGTAATCGGTTTCGAGATCTTGCACAGCGAAGCGTCCGAAGGAGTGCTGGGTACCTGCGGCCGCATCCTGACGCCGAGGATCGTCGCGCTCACTTCGCCGGGTCAGTTGGTGTTGTCGACGCTGGTGAAGTACGAGCACCCGAGCGCCCGGATCATCTGGAGCCTGGTGGGCCCCATCCACCGCATGGTGGAGCGATACCTGCTTGACTCCGCAACTCGTCGCGCGACGGTCACCCCGTCGCCCGCGAAGGTAAACGATTCAGCGCCTCGCTAGCTGAACGCGAAGCAGTTTGGGGTCGATCCCCAAACGCTTAGGCCCTTGGCGTGCATACCAATTGAAGCGAGCCAATATTTTGGAGTCCATGGGCTCGATCGACGCCGTGCCCGGCGACCATCGGCCGCGGATCCGCAGCCGCACGCGGGGTTCGGCCGCAATGTTCCGTGCGAAATCCGATTGCGTGCCGTGCACCGAGATCAACCACACGCAATCGCCATCTTGCGGTCCGCGCGCCAACGGCACCTGCCGGGGCTTGCCCGTGCGCCGGCCGACGGTTTCCAGAACGACCCACCAGGGGGCGATGCGAATCAGGGACATGTTGAGCGGGTTGGCGATTCACCAAAAGCGTCTCGCGTTAGAACGTTTCATCGCTGCCCCCTGCGCCCGGATAGAACTGAACACAGGCTCTCATGCCGCGGTCTCGACGGCCAAGTGGCGGCGGCGCCGGAAACGCTCACGTCGCATCGTGGATCGCGGCCGGCGGCTGTCCAGCCCGTAACGCGCTGCCGTGCGCAAGAACTCGCGCTTGGCCGTGCTGACAATCTCGCGGAGGGTGGCGGGGACTTGGCGTGGCTGATCACGCAGTGCGCCGACCGCCGCCCTCGCGAGTCGGGCAACCGTGAACAGCCTTGCCGGGGGCAGTTCGTGGTTGAGCACTCGCAGCAGTTGCCGGGTGGCGGCCTCGCTGCCGGCGATCTGCCGCATCATGCTGGTGATCAGTGGCGTCGACGGGCCCGCCACCCCCATATCCCTTGCGAGCCAGTACATCGCATAGGCGTCTTGGTCGCGCCATTGCCACCACCGCCGCAGGTGAGCATCCGCCTCGCCGTGGTCCAGGCCGGTAGAGATGGATTCGGCGAGTGTTTTCGCTTGGCGCAGCGCGTCGGCGATGCCCTGGGCAGGAGTGAAGTCCTTGAAATGTCCGGCGTCACCGACCAAAACCCATCCGGGGCCCGCGCTGCGACGAAAGTAACCGTGCCAGTCGGTCATCACGCGAATAGGGCCTTGCCGCTGCGCCCCTGCCAGCAGATCGGCCAGTTCCGGCCAGTGCGCCAGACCCGCGGCGAAGTTGCGCTTTCGGTCGGTATGGAAGTCGCCGGCCCTGGCGACGTCAATACCGATTCCGGCCATGTAGAGGCCGCTGTCGGTCGGGCTGGCGAGAAAAGCCAGATCGCCTCTCCTGCCGATCCGCAATCGCCCTTCGGTGTCTGCGACGCCGGCAAAGTAGCCCCACGCCGGTATCCGTCCGGGCGGGGTGACCAGGTACTCGGCGGCTCCGGTGGAGGCGGCGACGACTGAACGGCGCCCGTCGGCGCCTACGGTCAGCCGGGCCCGCACCGGGCCGTCGTTTGTCTGCACGCCCGTCACGCGGCCGGTGTCGTCGGCGAGCACCCCGGTCACCCGACACCCGGTGCGCACGTCGGCGCCCGCCGCAGCCGCGGCCTCTACCAGCAGCGCATCCAGGGTGACCCGGCGCACGCATAAGCCAGGTATGGCGAAGTCAACCGCGTCCAGGCTCGCGTCAATGCGCACATCCTCGTAGACCAGCGTGAATCGATCCAGTGGCACGGCGCCGTGAGCCAGAACGGCGTGCAGGACGTCAAGCTCGTCGAGAACCTCGACGCCACATGGCTGGATCACATGTGTAGACGGTGTTTCGCTGGGAAACCGCGCCCGGTCCAGCACGCACACCCGCAGGCCGCGCCGCGCGAGCATGGTGGCCAATGGTGCGCCGGCGCACCGGGCGCCCACGATCACGACGTCGTACACGGCTCCCCCTCGCTTGCCGAACCAGCGGATTCTTACCGGTGGTAAGTCTGCCGGTTCCCAACAAACTTATCAATGGTCAGATCATTTCGGTAGGGTGTCACTCGATGACAACCGGTGAGAAACGGCCGTACCACCACGGGCAGCTCGAGCGCGCTGCCGTTGACGGCGCCGTGCAAGAAGTCGAAACGGTCGGTGTGGCCGCAGTGAGCATGCGGCGCATCGCACGCCGGGCCGGTGTTTCCCACGCCGCGCTTGCCTACCAATTCGGCGACAAGACCGGAATCTTCACGGCCGTGGCCGCCGAAGGATTTCGGCTTTCCGCCGAGATGATCGGCCCCACCGCGAGCGGACCGGATGGGTTTTTGCGCGGCGGCCAAACCTACATCGCCTTCGCGCTCACTCACCCCGGCTACTTCGAGGTGATGTTTCGTCCCTATCTGTATCGCGTCGACGACCCGGACTTGGTGGCGGCGCGGGACGACGCCTTCGGCATTCTCTACGGGAGTGCGCGTGCCAGTCTGACCGCCCACCGGTCTGCACCGGTGTCAGAAGAGGACGTCCGTGCGCTCGTAATGGCGGGCTGGTCGCTCAGCCATGGGTTCGCCACGCTCGCGCTTACCGCCAACCTTGCCGAACAACTCAAAGCCGACCAACGCGACCTCGCCGCGCAGATTACCCAGGGCGTCATCACACTCGGAGAAATAGCGCAAGCTCAAAGCTCAGCGACTCGCAAAGCACGCCGGTAGACGCGCGGCTTCGCATCCGGATCAGCCGTGCCTGCAGTCCTCAGGCCTTCTGCACGTTCAGGTCTACGGCCGCGCGGATGAGTTCCTTCAGCGCCGTCTCATCGATCTTGTCGCCCTCCTCGAAATCAATGGCGCGTCTGGTGTTGCCATCGAGGCTGGCGTTGAAGAGACCTGCGGGGTCCTCTAGCGAGGCGCCCTTCGCGAAGGTCATTTTCACGACTTTCTTGTATGTCTCACCGGTGCAGATCATCCCGTCGTGATACCACACCGGGACTCCTCGCCACTTCCACTCCTCCACCACATCTGGATCGACCTGCCTGATGAGTTCTCTGATGCGCGAAAGTATTTCGCCTCGCCAGTCGCCCAAGTCCGTGATCCTGGCGTCTATCAATTCGGACGGAGAAGCTTCGCTCTTGTCGTTTTTGGCCAATTGAATATCCTTCGTCGATAATTTTGTGTGATTCAGTCAGCCCCGATATTCTCCAACAGAGCCTCGGCGGCAAGCCGGCCGAGTGCATTCGACGCCAGAGGGCTGTCGCCGGTCAGCAGGTTCCGATCCCGGTGAGTCATGCCGGTCATGTCGTCATTGCGAATGGTCAGACCTTGTTTGCTCAGCAGATCCGCGACCAGCCACTGCAAATGTCCTGGCAGATAACCAATTTCGAGATTCGGGCCCTGGTCCAGCGCGTCGGGGAACACACAGAGCTCGTATCCCTTGAAGGGCGACTCGTGCTCGCCCAGCGACGCCGCGAGCAACGCTGCCGGGCCATGACACAGGGTGATGATGAGCTTGTCGTTCGACAACGCCCAGCGCAGCGTCTGCCCCACCGATTCACTGGCCGGCAACCCGACCACGGCCCCGTGCCCACCCGGGATGAAGACGGCGAGATAGTCGGAACCCGGGCCGAGCTCGTCGGCGACGACATCGGTAAGCTTCTTGGGCTGCTTCAGTTTTGGTTTCAGCGCGTCGTATGTTGCCAGAACAGCCTCGTCCTCGCGCGGCATGGCCCAGAGTTCCAGCTTGGCCGGGTAGCCGGCGATCGTCGCGACGTCCACGTCGAAACCCGTCTCCATGATGTGGTGCAACGGAAGCAGCATCTCGACCGGATGGTTGCCCGTCGAGAACATCTTGCCGTTTTCCAACAAGACATAGCGCTCCTCGGTCGCAATCATCAGCACCTTCGACTTACCTGCGGTGTAGGCGTCCTTGTGCTGCACTCCATCAAAGTCGGTCTTCGGCGATGTGTACTGACTCAGCGAATACGGGGACGGGAAGAACGCGTTGTCTTCGGCGTCATCGGGCGTGGGTTCCTTGCTCAGCTTGTCTGCGTCGTGCGTCATAAGGTGACGGCTGCCCGTACGGCGCGCCCGGTAAACCCGGCGACGAGTTCCGGGCCTACCCGGCTCACGGAATTGTGACCTTCCCAGGCGACGACGTGGCTGATGCGGCTCCTGCTTCCTCATCCAGCGCCTGTCACTTTGGTTGAGCTGGTATGTCATTCATCGCAGCAACCCATGACGTCGAGCCGGCATGCGCACGACGCGCGAATCGGCACGTCGGCGTGCGCGGCGGCACGCTCGAGTTCTTCGCCGACGACAGCGGCTTCCGCGGTACGGCCAAGCCGCTGCAGACACTCGTGATAGCCGTGCAGGCTCCACACGTTCCGGGGGTGCTGACACGGCCTGGCCAACACCGGGTCCACACCCAGATCGACGGCATACACGGCAGCCGCCTCTTCGACGTGGCCTTGTTCGAGCAGCAATGCACCATACGCGTGGCGCGTGGGCTGCATCCAGCCCCATGGCTCGTCGTAGGGCAGCGCATCGTCGAGATTGACCGCGCGCTTCAGATGCCCGAATGCCTCGTCGAAATTCCCTGCACGGTAGGCGATCTCACCGTCCAACATGGCAGCGGCCACAGCCAGGATATCCCTGCTGGTGTTGTTGAACAGATACCGGGAGTCCGGAATTCGCTCATATGCCTGGATGAACGACGCGCGCTCGGCGTGTGCCTGCGCGAGTTGGCCGGTCGCAGCCAGCGCGATCCCGCGTCCGTAGTGCATCGTCGCGGCGGTGGTGCAGTACAGGTGGCGGTCATCCGGAAAAGGCTGCGCGATCAGCGCATCCCAACGTCCGAACCGCACCAGCACATGAGTTCGCAACGGGACGAACGCCTCGAGCCAGTCGGCCATCGGCGGGGACTCGATCGACAGCAGTTCGGTTGTGAGCTGGCCGGAGAGCTCATCGGCCGCCTGCAACGCAATCTGCGACTGCCCCTGAAACATCGCCGAATACACGACGAAGTGCAGATCGTGCGCCCGGTAGAGAGAGTAGAAGTTCAACGGGCCCTCGCGGCGTACGAAGCGCCGGTCCGCCTGCACTGCAGCAACATTCGCTTCCACCGAGCGGTGGTAGTCGCCGCACAGGACGTCGATGTGGCTTGGCATGTGCTGTAGATGGCCGGCGTCGGGAACCAAGTCGCGCAATAGGTCGGCGGCCGGCTTTGCCTTTTCGGGGATCGGGGACATCTCCATGGTGTGCAAATACAGGTGCAGTATTCCCGGGTGTTCGCGACCAGCGGGCCGCTCGAGTGCATTCTCGAGGATCCGCGCGGCCTCGACCACGCGTGAGCCGGGTGCGGGCTCACCGGTACCGGTGTCCCACAGGGCCCATGCCGTCACATTGACCAGCGCGTCAGCGGCCAGCGCTTGCACGTCGATGTCGTCGGGATACGCCGCAGCAAGCGCCGTCATTGCGTCGGCGTAGACGACAAGACCGGACTGCAGCGCATCAGCATCGTTCGGGTCGCCACCCGGAAATCGCGCATGGAGCGCGGTGATGAGCCCACGTTCGACGGGGCTGGCCCGGCCCCGTGCGGCGAGCCGGAGTTCCCTGCGCGCGCGTGCGAGTGACGAACTCAGTTCAACCGGGTCGAACGCCTCCCACGCCTTGTTGTAGTTGGGGCCAACCGAATACGCGATTCCCCATCGCGCAATGGCCAGATCCTCGTCGAGTTCCAAAGCCCGCTCGAAGCAGCGGATCGCCTCTTCATGGTTGAACGCGTAGGCCCACACCATTCCGCGGTCGAACCAGATCTGCGCTTGCGCGGAAGGGGTGTCGATCGGTCGGTGGTAGGCGCCGAGGTCGAAGTACTGCTCGTCGGCAGTCATGTATGCACACTACTAAGGCGGACGCGATCACTTGAGTTTGCGCCGGTGGCGCGCCCTACTCGCACTTCGTCGCCAAGGACGCAGCGTCAACTGAGCCTGTTTCGCCGCACCTGGTTGAACGGCACGCCACGGTCAGCGGCGTATTCGCGGGGAAGGTTCAAGACCCGCTCGGCGATCACATTGCGCGCCATCTCGGTGGTACCACCGCCGATGCCGGCGATCTGGCGTCCCAAATAGCGAGTGCCGACATCGAGTAGCCCCGCCTCATCGTCGACAACGGCCGCCGAGCCGGCAACCTCTAGCGCGGCATCGGTTTCGACGTTGTGGACCGCAGCCATATACAACCGGATTATTGATCCGGCAGCGGGTGGCAGTGCCCCACTCGCTACGGCGTGGAAAACATGCTCGCTGAGCTGCCCGTGCACGGCGCGGTGGACCAGGGCCCGGCCGACCAGCTCCCGGACGTGTTCGCTTTCGCTCCGCTTCGCACTGCGGGCCACCGACATGAGGTCGATCGAAACATCCTGCGCCTCAGCGATTCCGGGGCCGCTGGTGTACTCCGAGCCGTCGCCCATGGTGCGGCGCTCGTGGTACAGCTGCCGCGATGCGACCGCCCACCCTTTGCCCGGTTCCCCTACCACGGCGTCGTCACCGACGTCGACGTCGTCGAAAAACTCTTCGCAGAACTCAGTCGAGCCGTTGACCTGCCGAATGCGATTGATCGTTATTCCGGGATGTCGGAGCGGCACAAGGAACATCGTCAGCCCGTCGTGTTTCGGGACTGCCCAGTCAGTGCGGGCCAGGCACAGGCCGTAGTCCGCGGCGAACGCCCAGGTGCTCCACGTCTTGGCGCCGTTGATGATCCAGCGTCCGTCTCGGCGGTCGGCGCGGGTGATGACGCCGGCGAGGTCCGAGCCTCCGCTGGGTTCCGACAACAGTTGCACCAGCACTTCGTCGCCGCGCAGCGCGGCCCTGATGTGACGCCGCTTCTGCTCTTCGCTGCCCATGTCGAGGATCGTCGCGCAGCAGATGGCGAACGACGGAACGTTGAGAATGAGCGGCGTCTCGTAGTCGAGAGATTCGGCGTCGAACGCCTTCTTGTACTCGTAGCCCAACCCAAGCCCGCCGTACTCGCGGGGAAAGCAGATTCCGGCGAATCCTCCGTCCCAGAGGATTCGCTGGAGTTCCCGGGCGCGCACCCAGGTGTCTTCTCCGTCGCGCGTGCGAATCGCCGGATTGTCGGGATCCAGCCGCGGCAAATTCGCCGCCAGCCAGGACCTGGCGCGGCTACGGAATTCCTCGACCCTCTCAACGGCCACGGTGTCGGATTCGTATGCGCGTCATCGCTGATGACCTCCCGCCACGCCGTTGCTGGGCGATCGCCCAGCAGTGCTTTAAGCACTGTACCGGACCGTGCCGCCGTGTCACCGCTACCTGTCGTCGCTGCCGCAGATGGTTTACAGTTTCTGCGTGAAATGTCACGCCTCCCCCGGTTCCGCATGACGGCCACCACGGTCCTGGTCACCGGGGCGTTCGGACAGATCGGCCGACGCTGCACCCAGATATTGCTGGACAGGGGACGTAGCGTCATCGCGATGGACCTGCGTACCGACGGCACGGCCGCGGTCGAGAAGAAGCTGTCCGCGCATCCTGGGCGCCTGATTCCGGCCTATATCGACCTGCGCGATCCGCAGGCAGTGCGTGAGCTGGTCCTGACCCATCAGCCCGCCGCCATCGTCCACCTTGCCGCGATCGTCTCGCCGCCGTCATACCGCAATCCCGCGCTGGCCCGAAGCGTCAATGTGGGTGGGACCGAAAACCTCCTGGCAGCGGCCTCGTCGCTGCCCGCCGCGCCGCTGTTCGTGATGGCGTCCAGCGCCGCGGTGTACGGGTCGCGCAATCCCTACCGCTATCCGGAGCGGATCACGCCTGACACCCCCGTGGACCCCATCGATCAGTACGGAGAGGACAAAGTGCTGGCGGAGGCCGCGGTACGCGCAAGCGGTCTACCGTACGCGCTGCTGCGGCTGGGCGGGGTCATGTCGCCGGACGCCCACTTCGACGGCGATTATCTGCTGCTGGTGCGGGCTACGCCCGGTGACAACCGCATGCACATGGTGGATTCGCGCGATGCCGCCCTGGCATTCGCCAATGCCGTCGACCGCGGCGCCAGCGTCGCCGGCAAGGTACTGCTCATCGGCGGCAACGAGTCGTACGTGAAGCTGTATCGCGACATCGAGGACGACATCATGGCCGCCGTCGGCGTGGGCCGCCTCGGTCCCTCGGCCAGCCTGCCAGGCGACCCGACGGATGATCGTGGCTGGGCTTTCACCGGCTGGTTCGACACCACCGAATCGCAGGCGCTGCTCGAGTTCCAACAGCACGACTGGCAACAGTCCGTGGCCTGGCTGGCCGAATCGCAGGGCCGCCTGCGCGTGGTGTTGCGGTTGCTGGGCCCGATCTTGCGCCCCGCGATGCGTGCGGCCCTGAGAATGCAGCGCCGCGCCGAACGCCGCGGTCCGTATGCCGACCCGTGGAGGCTGATCGCCGACAAGTATGGCGCCGCAGCGCTGGCCGGCGCGGACTGACGCAATGTAGTCGACCACACCCTCGGCCTGTAAGGCGTTGCCGGCAAACACATCTCCCAGCAACACTCGATGGCGAGACCGGCAAAACCCTGTGTACAAGCCGCCCCGGCCGCAGCATGTATTCGTATTCCACGCGGGCTACCGGCTACCCTGTGTCCTTACCAGATCGCACCGCATAGAAGGGGGCGCCTATGACGGTGCCGGCGAAGAGCATCGAGGCCGACTACCTGGTGATCGGTGCCGGAGCCATGGGAATGGCGTTCACGGACACGCTGGTCACCGAATCCGAGGCACGCGTGGTGATTGTCGACCGTTCCCACCAACCGGGCGGACACTGGAACGCCGCCTACCCGTTCGTGCGACTGCATCAACCGTCGGCCTATTACGGTGTCAATTCAAGGGCATTGGGCGACAACAGGATCGACGCCGTCGGCTGGAACAAGGGGTTGGGCGAACTCGCCCCGGTCGGCGAGATATGCGCCTACTTCGACGCGGTCATGCAGCAGCAATTTCTTCCCACCGGCCGGGTTGAATACTTCCCGATGAGCCAGTACCTCGGCGACGGGCGGCTCCGGACGATGGCGGGTACCGAATATGTCGTCACAGTAGATAAGCGAGTCGTCGACGCGACCTACTTGCGCGCGATCGTGCCATCGATGCGACCCGCTCCCTATTCGGTCGCACCCGGCATCGACTGCGTTCCCCCTAACGACCTCCCGAAATACGCTCCCCGCGAGCGGTACGTGATCGTCGGCGCCGGCAAAACCGGCATGGATATTTGTCTGTGGCTACTGCGAAACGGCGTCAGTCCAGACAAGCTGACCTGGATCATGCCTCGCGATTCCTGGATGATGGACCGGGCGACGCTGCAGCCGGGCCCGACGTTCATCAAGCAGTTCCGGGACAGCTACGGCGCGACTCTCGAAGCAATCGCGGCGGCGACGTCAACCGACGATCTATTCGATCGGCTGGAAAGCGCCGGAACTTTGTTGCGGCTCGACCCCTCGATACGGCCGACCATGTATCGGTGTGCGATCGTGTCTCGGCTGGAGTTCGAACAATTGCGCCGCATCAAGGACATCGTCAGGATGGGCCACGTCCAACACATCGAGCCCACCGCGATCGTCCTGGACGGCGGATCGATCACGTCGTCCCCGTCGGCCCTGTATATCGATTGCACAGCCGACGGGGCGCCGCAGCGTCCGGCTAAGCCGGTTTTCGACGGCGACCACCTCACCCTGCAGGCGGTGCGGGGTTGCCAGCAGGTGTTCAGCGCCGCGTTCATCGCCCACGTCGAAACGGCCTACCACACTGACGAGCTGAAAAACGAACTCTGCACCCCGATTCCGCACCCGGATCGCGACCTGGACTGGATGCGGCTGACCCACTCCGATCTGCGCAACCAGCGTCGCTGGCTGGACGACGAAGAACTGACCGACTGGCTCAGCACGGCACGCCTGAACCTGCTCGCCGAACTGCTCCCGCCGCTGTCGGACAAGCCGCGGGTGCGGGCGCGCGTGGTGTCGATGTTCCAGGCGAAACTCGATACCGCCATGGAGCAACTGGAAAAGCTGCTGAGCGAGCACAGTCTCGAAATCACAGATGAGCAACGCTAGAGGAGCGACCGTGTCCGAAATCCCCGAGCCGGACATGCCACTCGTCGGACTGCCCAACTCGGGGTACGTCTACGAAACCGGTTGGCGACTGGCCACAACGGATATCGACGAACGCAAACGCTTGCGCCTCGACGGCGTGGCGCGCTACATCCAGGAAGTCGGCGCCGAACACCTCGCCGATGCCAAACTGGCCGACGTCCATCCGCACTGGATCGTCCTGCGAACTGTCATCGACGTCGTGCAACCCATCGAAATTCCGAATGACATCACCTTCCGCCGTTGGTGTGCAGCGCTTTCCACGCGCTGGTGCAACATGCGCGTTCAGCTGCAGGGTTCCGACGGCGGACGAATAGAGACCGAGGGTTTCTGGATCTGCATGAACAAAGACACCCTGACCCCCTCGCGTCTTTCCGAGGATTGCATCGCGCGTTTCGGTAGCACCACCGACAACCACCGGCTCAGGTGGCGTCCGTGGCTCACCGAGCCGGTCGGTATGGGCTGCGATGGCAAAGACGGCACCGTTACGCCATTTCCGCTGCGTCGCACCGACATTGACCATTTCGAACACGTCAACAACACCATCTACTGGCATGGCGTGCACGAGATCCTCGGCCAGGCAACGGAACTGGAAAACGTGCCGTATCGCGCCGTGCTCGAATACCGCAGCCCGATCAAACTAGGCGAGTCGGTGACCATCCATTCCGAGCGTCACCGCGACACCCTGCGCATGCACTTCACGGTCGGCGACGACGTACGCGCCGCCGCGCTGGTGCGTAAATTTTAGGGATAGGCCGCAACGCAGGCGTCATTGGACAGACCCGACGCGAGCTCCTCGATGTCGAACGGCCGGCCCAGCCGCGCCCGCAGTTTGGCCGGATCAATGAGCAGGCTGATCTCGGCAGTTTGGCGAGCAAACAGGCGTCCGATGAACGGGTAGAGCCGGCGCATCAATGCCCGTTCCGCGGCAGTGCAACGCGCCGCGCAGTAGCCGACGTGGCCGATCTCGTCGGTGAGGATGTCGTTGTAGAGCCGCTCGATCCGGGCGGCGACATCCGGTTCGTCGGCGAACAACTCGGCGCCGATACGTCGCAGCTCGTCGAACATCACGCAGCCGGCCATTTCCGCGGCGCCCACGACGGCGAAGCTTAAGCGTTCGGGCAGAAAGACATTGAGCTTGACGAACTGACGCATGATCAGCGGCGGCGGGTTCACGTGGAATGGCAGACCGAAGATGTCCAGCACGTAGGCGAGCAGACGGGTGTGATAGTGCTCCTCGAGTTCCATGTACACCCGCTCCGGTAGGGTGTCGTCACCACTGTTGCGCCCATAGGTCTCCCCCAACCCCACACCGAACCTTTCCGCCTGGTTCAGCTTCGCGGTGGCCAACAGGAACAGCATGTCCCGGCCGACACCCGGTTCGGGCCGGCGACGAGAAAGATTGCGCGCGAACACTTCTCGATCGATGCGACGCGCCGAGCGGACCGGGTCGGCTTCGAGCGCGGCGAAGAATTCCTCGCGGTTGGCCAGGCGGCGATTCAGCAGATCCGCCTCGCCGTCGCGGCGCGCCAGGTAAACGCGGTAACCGTCAATGCCCATAGCGCTCATCGCTTCTCCATTCCTTTGATTACGGTCGTCACATAGCGATCCAGCAGCGCGGTTCGCGCCCGGGACGCTGATATGCCGGTGGCCAGCAACGCGAATAGGCCGGTCAGGAAAATCACGCCGAGCTCACCTGCATCGGCATCCTGCGGTACCCGTCCCGCAGCCTGTGCCTGGCCGATTACGCGGATGACGAACTCGGCCAGGGGGTGCTCCCCTAGTTGATCTTCGACGGGCCGCGCGGGCGAGAAGTGCAGGCCCAGCATGTCTCGGAAAACCAAGGGCCCCAACCGTCGCTCCGCGGCGACGACCTGGCGCACCAGCAGCTTCAACACCGACATCAGATCGGGATTTTCGGTTGGCGAGTTGAGTTTCGACACGATCTTGAACTCTTCAGCCCGCTCCAGTTCGACCAGCACGTGCTCTTTGGTCGGGAAGTGGAAGTAGACGGTACCGCGTGACACTCCCGCCGCCGAGGCGATCGCCGCGACGTCCGCACCGGACAAGCCAGATTTCCCGATCTCTGCCAGCGCTGCCTCGAACACCCGCGCCCGAGTCTGCAGCCGCTGTGCATCCCGCGCCCGCATAACCGGCGAAGCGGATTGTGCAGCGGAGGTCGTCGTGGCCATGGTTGCACTCTACGAATTTCATTGCCAGCTGTCAATGACGACCGTCAGCGAATGTTTTGGCGCGGCAATGAGGCGTTGCGCGCCTGTGCCCCACTGCGGACGAACGGGTACCGTGACGCTCGTGCACCGCGTTGACCCCCCGGCGATGTGATGGACCGCGTGAGCACTGCTCGGCCGGTCCGCGACCTCGCTGTCGACTACTACCGGGTATCTGGCGTCATCCTTATCGTGTTGGGTCACTGGCTGGCCGGGTCGGTGACTTATCAGGACGGACAATTCGGCCGCCAGAACCCTCTTGTGGATCAGCCCTGGACGCAATGGCTGACGTGGCCCTTCCAGGCGGTCCCGGTGTTCTTTCTGGTGGCTGGTTACGCCGGTGCGGTGTCGTGGACGCATCGCAGCGGCGAGGGCATGAAGCGCCCGGTGTGGCTTCGGCACCGGCTGGCCCGAGTGCTGGGGCCGACCGCGGTGTACGTCGGGATGGTGTCGGCGATCGTGGAGGTCGCCGACGTCGTTGGCGTGGACGGTTCCACGCTGTCATATGCCGGGTGGGCAGTCGCGATGCACCTGTGGTTCCTTGCGGTCTATTTGATTGTGGTGTCGCTGACGCCCGTTGCCGTTGCGGCACATCGCCGTTGGGGATTGTGGGTGCCGACGGCACTGGCGGTGGGGGTCGCGGTGGTGGACGCGGCGTCGGTGGGCGCCCATGTGCCCTACATCGGCTGGCTGAACTACCTCCTGTGCTGGGGCGCCCTCTACCAACTCGGAATCGCTTGGCACGAAGGGCTATTGGCCGGCCGCAGAGCCGTGTTACTCGCTGTCGGGTCGGCGTTCGCGCTGGCGCTGCTGATCGGGCTCGGGCCGTACCCGGTCAGCATGATCGGCGTTCCCGGTCAACCCGTGCAAAACGGCGAGCCGCCCTCGGCGGCGATGCTGGCGTTCGCGTGCGCACAAGCCGGAATCGCGATAATGCTTGCGCCCGCGCTCAACCGCGCCCTGCGTCCCGCCCGTGTGCGGCGGGTGTTGTCCGTGGCCAACAACAACATCATGGCCCTGTATCTGTGGCACATGATTCCCGTTGTCATTGTGGCGGTTGTCGCCTACCCGGCCGGACTGTTGCCACAACCGGCCGAGGGAACCGCCCAGTGGTGGCTGGCGCGGCTGGGGTGGGTGATGATTCTCAGCTTCGTGACGGCAATCGAACTGGTGCTGTTGTGGTGGGGCCGAGGCTTTTTCGCGGCTCCCCTGCGCATGTTCGGTGTGCCGATCACGCAACGCTGGGCTGAACCGGTCACCCTGGCCGGTGCCGCGACCGCGGCGTATGGGCTGGCGTTCTTCGCGGCCAAAGGTTTTGCCCCCGATGGCCACTTTTCGTGGGTGACCGCGCTGCTCTTCGCTTGCGGTGTACTGCTGGCGGCATTGCGCCCGAAGGTTCAGGCGCCGCGCCCGGCAGGTCGGTGTTGACGTATCGACCATGTGGCCGTCGCGCCGGGTTTCCATGTGAGTCTTGGGCTCTGGGCGTGAATCCTGGGCTTTGGGCGTGCAAGCTGGGCGGAAGTTCGCGAAGGATTCGCGCCCCACAGTCACACGGAACGCCCTCAGTACACAATCGAAACCGTCAATAGGAGCCGAGGTCCGGCAGTGGCCGTTGGCAGACGGCATGCGCCTCGTCGGCACTGAGCCCGAACAAGCGCAACACGTTTTCGGTCATCGCGTCGGCCGCCGACGCGGCCTCACGATCGGGATCTTCCCGCAGCAGCACACCGAGCCCTAACAACGCGCCACCAGCGGTGGCCAATGCCAATTGCGGGTCTGCGATCCGAAACCGCCCGGCCGCGGCGGCAGCCTCGATGTCCCGCAAGGCACGGGGGGCCAGACCACGATCCGACGACAGCAACGCCGGTCCGTTGGCCAGCAAGATTTCGCTCTCCCGCGGACGCTCGCGTAAAAGCCGCCCCGTCAACCGGAAACTGGTGGCAAACGTTTCAGCAGGGTCTTCGATCGACGCGGTGAGCTCGTCGAGCAGCGTACCGTGCGCGTCCAGCACATCTGCCACAGCCGCCTCGAACAACTGCTCCTTGCTCTCGAAGTGGTTGTAGAAGGAGCCCATCCCCACATCGGCGGCCCGGGTGATCTCGAGGACAGGGACATTCGTTTTGCCTTCGGCGATCAACTGTTGGGCAGCCTTGACCAGCGCCGACCGGGTGCGCTGTTTCCGGCGCTCCAGCCGGTTGGGCGGCGCTGACTCGTATGACCTGGCGCTCATCGTGGCCTCCATTCCACAACCAGATCTTGGTATTATGCCTCACTTCTGAGGAATTCGTCAGAATCTATTGACTGAGCGTGGCCGCGTATGTGACGATTTCGTCAGTTAGCGTGATCGGAGAAGCGATGACACCGATGGTCGGCTCCCGCGGGGCCCAACACAAGGATCTGCACAGCGAGCAGGGAGGTCTCCGAGGTGAACACCCAGGCCGGTCGCGGAATCCGGTAATCAAAGTCGCCGACATCGCCTGGCTGGAGTTCGAGAAGCCCGACCTGATCCGCGCCGAGGCCTTCGCCCGGGCTTTCGGCTTCCAGACCGCACGACGCGACCCAGCCGAACTTCAGCTCCGCGGTACCGACGCGGGTGCGCCGTGCATGATGGTGCGCCGCGGCCAACGCACGCGGTTTACCGGCGTTGCCTTTCGGGCGTGCGACGAGGTCGACGTGCTGCGTCTGGCAGAGGCGTCTGGCGCTACCGCCCGACCGCTGCCGGACAGTGTGGGTGGCCTGTCGGTCGACTTGGTCGACCCCAGCGGGGTTCTGGTGCGGGTGGTCGCGGGAATGCATCACCTGCCGGAACTTCCGGCACAGCAACCGCACATCTTCAACTTCGGGCACGAAACCCTGCGCACCAACGCCACCCAGCGTCCCCCGCACGCGCCGGCGCGGGTGCAGCGCCTGGGCCACGTGGTGCTGCAGTCGACGAAATACCTGCAGTCGCTGGACTGGTATCTGGACAACTTGGGGATGATCGTCAGCGACTTCCTATTCTTTCCGGGCCAGCGCCGTCGGGGTCCGACGCTGAGTTTTATCCGCTGCGATCGCGGGTCGGAACCGGCGGATCACCACACGTTGGCGATAGCTTTGGGTCCGGCTAGTCGCTACGTCCACTCGGCGTATCAGGTCAGCGATCTTGACGCCCTGGCCGCAGGCGGCGAATACCTCAGCGACCGTGGCTATTTCCGGTCTTGGGGAATCGGCAGGCATATCCAGGGCAGTCAGATCTTCGACTACTGGCGCGATCCCGACGGCTTCCTCGTCGAGCATTTCACCGACGGCGACATGTTCGACAACACGCTCGAACCGGGCTGGGCTCCCTTCACCGCATCCGGGTTAGCCCAATGGGGTCCGCCTGTGACCAAGGACTTTCTTGGGACCAACCCCAGATCGGCTCGTCACGAAGTCGTTTCGATCATGAGGGCGCTTCGCCAAAGCAATGAGTTCGATATCAACCGCCTTACCGGCCTACTGAAAGTGCCGACATCGTGACCGTTTCCGTACTTCGCACCGCCGACGCCTGGTGGGTCAAGACCCCGCACGGAGCCGCGCGGATCGACACCACGGCGACCACGACCGGTCAGCTGTTGGACGACCGTGCCGCGGTGGACGCCGCCGGCGCCGACGCTGTCGATCTGGACAGTCTGCAGCTGGTCTCGCCGGTGACCAGGCCGTGCCGGGTGGTGGCTCAGATGACCAACTTCGAGTCGCACGTCAGAGACGCTGGCATGGACCCGGCCACGATCCCATTGACCTTTTTCCGCAAGGCTTCTGCCTCGATCAACGGACCGTTCGATGACATCGTCAAGCCCCGTCATGTTTCGCTGCTGGACTACGAGGTGGAGATCGGGTTAGTCATCGGTCGCAAAATGCCCGTTGGGACAGAGGTTTCCGATGCGAACCTCGCCGAGTTCATCGCCGGCCTGGTTGTTACCAACGACATATCGGCGCGCGACATCCAGCTCCCCCAGACTCAGTTCTACGAGGCCAAATCGTATCCGACGTTCACCCCAGTCGGCCCGGAGCTGGTGCTGTTGAGCCCCGACGAGCTCAAGCGTTTCGGCGAGCTGCGGTTGCGCCTGAGTGTCAACGGCAAAGAGCGGCAAAACGCACTGGTCGAAGGAGACATGCTGTATCGGCCGCTGCAGGCGCTTCAGTCGCTCACTCAGTTCCAGGAACTCGCGCCGGGTGACCTGCTGCTCACCGGAACTCCCGTCGGCACCGCCCTGAGTGCGCCGCCGAAGCCGGTCCAGATCATCGGTAACCTCTTGCCACCGGCCGTCAAATGGAAGGCGTTCTTCAAAAGCCAGGCCAACAACCCGAAGTATCTCAAGCACGGAGATGTTGTGGAGGCGTCGGTGGCGACCGACGACGGAAGCATCAACCTCGGAACTCAGCGCGCCACAGTGCGATTCGCATGAGCGTTGACGCGATTCGGCATGTGCCCGTCGTCGTGGTAGGCGCCGGACCGACCGGAATCACCGCCGCCACACTACTGGCGAAGTACGGCGTCGAGTGCCTCGTTCTCGACCGTTGGCCGGGCGTGTACCCGCAGCCCCGCGCCGTACATCTGGACGATGAGATCTACCGCGTTATAGCCCATCTCGGCATGGCCGACGAATTCTCCGCGATTTCACGCCCCACGCTCGGTTTGCGGCTACTCGACAACCAGTCACATCGTTTTCGTGTCCTTGCCGAATTCCGCCGTGATCCGTCGCGCAGCGTCCACGGTTTCCCGCAGGCCAACATGTTCGACCAACCGGAGTTGGAGGGGTTGTTGCGGGCAAACCTCAAGCGCTACCGGAAAGCCGAATTGCGCGGCAACGCTGAGGTGATTGACATAGACGACCAGGATGGCTCCGCGCGCATCACGTTCGTCGACCGCACCGACGGACAGGTTCAGGTAGTGGAGGCCGACTACCTACTGGGTTGCGACGGCGCTAACAGCATGGTGCGCAACCAGATCGGTGCATCAATGCAGGATTTGAAGTTCGAACAGCGCTGGCTGGTCGTTGACGTGGACACCGACGCCGACCTACACCAGTGGGATGGCGTGTATCAAGTGTGCGATCCGGTTCGCGCGGGTACCTACATGCGGATCGGACATGCCCGCTATCGATGGGAGTTTCGGTTGCTGGCCGGCGAAAATGCCGCTGACTTTGCCACACTGACTGGCCTGCGACCGCTCATTGCCCCCTGGATCGGTGACGTCGAGGACGGCGAATTGACGCTATTGCGCGTCGCGGAGTACACCTTTCGCGCCCAGCTCGCCGATCGCTGGCGTCGCGGCAACATTTTCATCCTGGGCGATGCCGCCCACCTCACTCCTCCGTTCATCGGTCAGGGCATGGGAGCGGGCATACGGGATGCCGTGAACTTGGCCTGGAAGGTGGCCGGGGTTTATCACGGCACCCTCGCGGCAGACGTTCTCGACACCTACGAGCAAGAGCGCAAGCCGCACACCCGTCAGTTGATTCGCCTCGCGCTCACTGTCGGCCGGTCGATGACCGGTGGCGGCCGAGCCGGCGACCTGCTGCGCCGAGTGGCACTGCCCCGGCTGCGGCTGGTCCCGGGTCTGCGCGACAAGGTGGTCGATTCCGCCACGCCGGCACTGCATCGTTCCAAACTGGTGCTGAAGTCCCGCCGGCCGGGTCAGCTTGCCGGCACATTATGTCCCAATCCTGCACTGCCGCAAGGCCAGAGGCTCGACGACGTACTCGGCACGGGTTTCGCCTTGATCACCGCCAGTCCCCTGAGCCGGCGCGACAGCGCAAACCTATTAGAGCGCAACGTCACCGTGCTGGTTGCCCAACCCGGCAGCGAACTGCAACGGTGGCTGCGCCGCGGACGAGCAACCGCCGCGGTCGTACGTCCCGACCGGACGATCATGTGCGCCGGACGCGACACCGCAGCCTTGTGCGCAGCTGTAGCGTCCCGGGTGAGACGCACGCGCAATTGAACCCTTCTTCGCCACGTTTCACGTCGGGCGCCCGTGGAATTCTTACGCCTACGTCAAGCTGGAGACGGTCGGGCCACAATCACCGGCATTCGTACCGCATGCACAACCGCATTGCTGACCGAACCCAGCAGCATGCCGGTCAAACCACCACGACCGTGACTGCCGACGACGACAAGCTGTGCGGAGTCCGACTTTTCGACGAGTTGCCGCGCCGGCCGATCGCAGACGACCAGCCGGTGTACCGTCACGTCCGGATAACCTTCCTGGTAGCCGGCCAGGCGCTCGGCCAGGCTGCGTTCCGCCTCAGCCTGCACCGCCGACCAATCCAGGCCCGGAAGCTCGAACACGCTGACGTCACTCCACGCGTGCAGCGCAATCAAGTCGACCCCACGGCGCGACGATTCGTCGAACGCGATCGCCGTCGCGAGTTCCGAAGCCGGCGAACCGTCGATTCCCAGCAGCACGGGGGCGCGCCGCGGATAGGGCATCAGCGGGTCTTCGTCGCGGACGACCGCGACGGGACAGTGCGCGTGGCGCACCACGCTGGAACTGACCGAACCGAGCAGACCGCGGGCCAGCAGACCCCGGCCTGAACAGCCCACCACCAACATCTCAGCGTTACTGGACATTTCAACCAGAGCCGGCACCGGGGTCGAATATACGACCTCAGTCTTGATCGTGATCTTCCGGTTGGCACGCGCTGTGTCTTCGGCGATTCTGATGGCGTCGGCGATAACCTGGCGGCCCTCGGAATCCAGCCATAGGCCCAGCGTCTCGGGGTACGGGATCGGCGGCCAGGTCGCGACCGCGGTGTTGACCACGTGGACGACGGTCAGCGCAACGTTTCTCATCGCGGCCTCACGCGCCGCCCAACAGACGGCTGCATTGGAAGCGGGTGAGCCGTCGGCGCCGACGACTATCCCCAGGGGCCTTATCGCTGACGACATTTCGACCACCCCCACAGGCTACCGAGCTGCGAGGGTGACCACTTATGCCGAAATCCCCTATTTGCAGGGACTAAATACCTTTGGCGGGCGCGACGATCACCGGAATTCTTGCTGCCTGGGCTACCGCCGAACTCACTGAGCCCAGGCGCATCCCGGGGAATCCGCCGCGGCCGCGACTGCCGAGCACCACAAGTTGCGCGCTCTCACACTGCTCGAGCAGCCAACGGGCGGGCGTGTCGCAGACCAGCTCTCGTCGTACCTGGACGTCCGGGTACTGCTCTTGCCGACCGGCCAGGCGTTCGGCCAGCACTTCCTCTCCGTTGCGTTCGCGATCGCGCCAGTCCATGCCCAGCACCGGAAACACGCCGACATCGCTCCAGGCGTGCAGGGCGACAAGCTCTGCCCCTCGGCGGGAGGCTTCGTCGAACGCCAACGCCGTGGCGGTCTCCGACGCCGCCGACCCGTCGATGCCCACCACGACCGCACCGTCGGTGCGCGGTGGTACGCCGCCGTCGGAGTGCACAACCGCGACTGGGCCATGCGCGTGCTGCAGCACCGCCGTACTTACCGAGCCCAGCAGCAGTCGTCCTAACCCGCTCATCCCCACACTGCCGACGACGATCATCGAGGCTTCCCGGGAAGCCTCGACCAGAGTCGGCGATACGGCGGAGTAGGCCTGCTCGGTGCGCACCTGTAGCCCCGCGGAGTCACCCAAGCTCGTGCTCAACGCCTTGCGGGCCCGGTCGATGACGCGCTGTGCATCGTCTTTCTGCCAGTCCGGCATCTCCGTGTAGAGTCGGCCCACTGGCCAGCCGACAATTATCGGGGCGACAACATGGAACAGCGTGACAGGCACGTTGCGCATGACACCTTCACGAGCGGCCCACACTACCGCCGCATCGGATTCCGCTGATCCGTCGACGCCGACTAGTATCCCGTATTTCGTTGTCGGGTCCAGCATCTCGCTCCTTGCCGTGCACACTGCGCCGCCGGCCGCATGCAGTCCTGGTTGAAATCTACTCGACTACGAATTCGCCACCGACTGCGGCGATCCCCGCGAGCTTACGCCGCCGTGACAAAGTCGATGAGTTCTTCGACCCTGCCGATCAGCGCCGGCTCCAGATCGTTCCAGTCGCGCACGCGCGAACGGATGCGCCGCCAGGCCCTGGCTATGTCGGCCTGGCCGGCGTGCGGCATGCCGAGGGCATGGCATGCGCCGTGTTTCCATTCCATGTGCCGCGGCACGCTGGGCCAGGCCGTCAGGCCAAGCCGCTGCGGCTTCACGGCCTGCCAGATGTCGACATACGGGTGGCCGACCACCAGGGTGTCCGTCCCGCCCGGTCCGCGGCGAACCGCGTCGGCGATCCGCGCCTCCTTGGACCCCGAGACGAGGTGGTCGACGAGAACGCCCAGTCGGCGCCGCGGACCGGGCCCGAACTCGGCCACGAGGTCCACCAGGTCGTCTACCCCACCAAGCTGCTCGACGACCACACCCTCGATGCGCAGATCCTCGCCCCATACTTGCGCGACGAGTTCGGCGTCATGGCGGCCCTCGACGTAGATCCGACTGGCGCGGGCCACCCGTGCGCGCGCACCCGGCACCGCGACCGATCCCGAAGCCGTCCGATCCTGGCCGGCAGGCGCCGCACCGCGTGGTCGCGTCAGGATGACCGGACGCCCTTCCAGCAGATAGCCGGGCCCCAGGGGAAAGCCGCGAGTGCGGCCGCGCCGGTCTTCCAGGTAGAGGCGGCCATATTCGACACGGACCACCGCGCCGACGTACCCACTCTCGACGTCCTCGACAACCAGACCGATCTCGGCGGGTTGTTCCGTCGAACGCGGTTTGCGCCTACCAGGCGCCAGGACGTCGGTTCCATAGCGATCCAGCACGCGGAAATAGTAGAAGCGTTGGGGCAAAACATCGTTGCGACGCGCCACAAGTCGGGTGTAGTGCCGGGTCACCGGTGCGCGAGCAGACGTAGAATCGCACGTTTGGGCACGAAATTGTGCGATTCTACGTCTGCTCGCGAGAAGGTGGGGCGACCCGCTCGCGCAGCATCCGGCGGCCATCCACCGCAAAGAAATGCAGATGTCCAGGGTGCGGATGCAGGCGCACCCGAGTGCCTTTCTCGGGCGGGTTATGCCCGTCGGCGCGCGCGACGATCGGTTGGCCGATCACCTTACCCGAACCTGTGATCCGCCCGTACAGGTAAGCGTCCGCGCCCAGTTCCTCGACCACGTCGACCTCCATTTCGACGCCGACGCTGCCCAATTCGAAATGCTCGGGGCGCACCCCGACGACAACTTCGGCTGCCGAACTCGCGATCTCGCGGGGCAACTGGATCAGCCAATCTCCGAGCGCCACAGACGATTCGACGACAGGCATGGTGAACAGGTTCATCGCCGGGGACCCGATGAACCCCGCGACAAACACATTGGCGGGATTGCGGTAAAGCTCGCGAGGCGCCGCGAACTGCTGCAGCACGCCGTCGTTGAGGACGGCAACGCGATCGCCCATCGTCATGGCCTCCACTTGGTCGTGGGTCACGTACACCGTTGTGGTGCCGAGTTGGCGTTGCAATGCCGCGATCTGATTGCGAGTTTGGACCCGCAGCTTGGCGTCGAGATTGGACAGCGGCTCGTCCATCAGAAACACCTGGGGACGCCGCACGATCGCACGCCCCATCGCCACCCGCTGACGTTGCCCGCCGGAAAGGTCCTTGGGCTTCCGATCCAGATACGGTTGCAGGTCAAGCAATTTCGCCGCAGCCAGCACCCGGTCGCTGATCTCACTCCTAGGGGTCTTGGCGATCTTCAGCGCAAAACCCATGTTCTGCGCCACCGTCATGTGTGGGTACAGCGCGTAGTTCTGAAAGACCATGGCGACGTCGCGGTCCTTGGGATCGGCATGCGTGACGTCGCGGTCCCCGATGCGGATGGCCCCGAAATCCACGGTTTCCAAACCGGCGACCATCCGCAGCGACGTCGTCTTTCCGCAACCGGATGGCCCGACCAGAACGACGAATTCGCCGTCGCTGACAGCCAAATCGAGGCGATCCAGCGCCGGTCGCCCCGTACCGGGGAACGTGCGCGTCGCCTGCTCGAAACTTACCGAAGCCATCTCAGCCGCCCAATCCGGTGACGGCGATGCCGCGGATGAAGGATCGCTGGGCGATCGCGTAGATGATGACCAACGGCAACAGGATCAGCATCGAGGTGGCCATCAACACCGGCCACCGCGCCACATATTCACCCCGCATCCGAACCAGACCAAGAGTCAGCGTGGCCAAGCTGTTGCGTTGCAGCATCAGCAGCGGCCACAGAAAATCGTTCCACACGTTGACCCACGTGAGTACGGCCAGCACCATCACCGCGGGCCGGGCATGAGGCAGCAGGATTCTCCAGTAGATCTGCCATGGGGAGCAACCGTCGAGTATCGCCGCTTCCTCGAGATCGGCCGGAAGGGTGGCGAAGAACTGCCGCATGAGGTAGGTGCCGAATGCGCTGCCGAACAAGCCCGGCACGATCATCGCCCAGGGAGTGTCGACCCAACCCACCATCCGCATCAGGATGAATTGCGGGATGACGGTCACCGTCAACGGAACCATCAGCGTGGCCAGATACAAGACGAACAACGCGTCGCGGCCGCGAAAGTCCAGTCGTGCGAAGGCATATCCGGCCAGCGAGCAGAAGAACACCTGCCCGGCGGTGACGCATCCGGCATAGAGCACGGTGTTGAAGAACATCCGGCCGAACGGCATCAACTGAAATACCTCTAAGTAGTTGGACCAGCGCGGGTGAGCGGGCAGCAGTCTAGGCTCGCTGATCTCCCCTTCCTTCTTCAGTGAACCCGACACCGCCCACACGATCGGAAACAAGGCACACCATGCGATGCCGAGCAAAACGGTGTACACGAGAACCGCACGCAAAACCTTGCGGGTCAGTACGCGCTCAGGACGCTCAGCTGAGACCACGGGAAGCCTCCCAAGACCGCCGCCGAGTGAGCCGCAATTGCAGCACGGTCAACACCAGCAGGATCGCGAACATCACCCACGCCAGTGCGGAGGCGTAGCCGAATTCCAGGAACGAGAACGCGTGCTGGAACAGCATGATCCCCAGGACGTAAGTGGCGGTTTCCGGTCCGCCGTTGGCGCCGTTGAGGACATAGACCAAGTCAAACGCCTGAAACGCGTGGATGATCGAGATGACCACCACGAACGAGATCGCCCCGCGAATCAATGGCACCGTGATGGACACAAACTGCCGAACTTCGCCCGCACCATCGATTTTGGCCGCCTCGTAGACGGTTTCCGGAACGCCCTGCATCGCCGCCAGCAAGATCACGGTGGCGAACGGCACGGCCCGCCACACACTGACCAGGCATAGCGAAACCATCGCCCACCTGGGTTCGACCAGCCATGGGATGGGGTGGATTCCGACCCAGCCGAGCATGATGTTGAGCAGCCCGCTGTCGGTGTTGAACACGAATTGCCAGATGACCGCCATCACCACCGACGAGATGGCCAACGGCAGAAATACGATGGTCCGAAAGATGCCGATACCCTTGATTTTTCGGTTCAGCATCCCGGCCACCAAGAGGCTGATGAGGAGCGTCGGCACCACGGTCCCGACGGTGTAGATCACCGAATTGCGCAATGCGATGAGAAACAGCGGATCCGAAGTGAACAACTCGTGGAAATTCTTCAGTCCCACGAACTTCGTCGACGTGAACACGTCCCATCGCTGAAAGCTCATGTACAGCGAGAAGCCGAGCGGGAACAACATGAACACCGTCACTGCCGCCAGGTTGGGTGCGACGAACATCCGGCCCGCCCACGCGCGTCGGCGTGACGAGCGCCTTTTCGCGACGGCGGGCGCGGCGGCGGTGTCGGTCGATGTCATGGGTTTCGCAGGACTTCTTCCGTGGCGCGCGATAGCGCGATCAGCGATGTCGCCGGCCGGGTTCCGCGCAGCACCGGCCCGAAGTTGCGGTCCATCAAGGCGACGACCTTTTCCCAAGCCGGAGTGATCGGCAGGCCGCCCGAGTAGGCGGGCCCTTCGGTGAGCACGGCGAGGTTGCCGACCCTGCGGTGAGCATTGGCGAATCCGTCGGAGTTCAAGGCCGACCGCAGTACCGGGACGAACAGGCAGGACTCACCGATCAAGGCCTGGCCGACCGGGCCGGCCGCGAATTTGACGAATTCCCAGGCCCGTTCCTTGCGTCGGCTGCTCGCGGAGATGGCCAGCCCGGTCGCCCCGATATCCGAGCAGGCCGGCCGGTCCTTGCGCCCCGGACCGATCGGCAACGAGGTGACGTCGAAATCGAGCCCCTCGGCGCGGATGAATGTCTGGTAGCGCCAATGCCCACCCAGCGCCATCGCCGCTTTGCCGACCGCAAACAGGTCCGGCGTTGACATCGACTGTGTCTCCGACGCGTTGGGCGCCACCCTGTGTTTGTTGGACAGGTCGGCGTAGAACTGCACGGCGTCGACGAACGCGTCGTCACCGAAGTTGAGATGGGTCGGGTTCGTCCGCGGATTGGCCCACGCCACACCGTTGTTCATGGCGAACAAGCCCGCGGAGTAGAACGAGACCCAGGTGTTGACGAATCCCCATTGGGTAGCCCGGCCCGATCGGTCCCGTTTGGTGAGGGCCTTCGCGGCCTCGAGGAATTCGCCGAAGCTCCATGGCTTTTCCCATGTGGCGGGCGGGGACGGGACCCCGGCCTCGGCGAACAGCCGTTTGTTGTAGAACAGATAGTTGCCCGACCATTGCTCGGGAAACGCGTAGTGGCCGCTGTTGAACGTGAACGTTTCATAGAGTTCTCCGATGCTGTCGGTCTTCAGTTGGGTTGCGAACGCTTTGTCCTTCGCCAGGAAGGTGTTGAGGTCCAGCAACACCCCGCGGTCGGCGAGTTCGGCGTAGGTCAGCTCCCACGCCATCAGCACATCCGGGCACCTGCCGCCGGCGCAGAACGTCGACAGCTGTTGCATCACCCCCGGCCCGGACAGCACCGGCCGAACCTTGATCCCCGGATGGCGGCGCTGGAATTCGTCGACGATACGCATCCGGGCGGCGGCTTCGTCCGGATTGGCCGCGAAGAAAAAGGTCAACGCATCGTCGTCGGGAGCGCAGCCGGCCGCCCACGACGGAAGCGACGCCGCGGCGAGCGCACCGGCTCCCCGCAGCAGGCTCCTGCGTCCGAACGGCCTATCGAACATGATGTCCCGATCCTGGTCCGTCGCTGGTCAACCCGCCAGCGTTTGAGAACCTTGGTACCGGACTGGGCTGTGGTCTGCCTGAGGATCGTCAGCCCGGCAACGTGAGAACGGCCCGGTGCACATCGGCGGTGATGTCGATTGAGCGGATCCGGTCGTCGTCGTCGAACCCGATCCGGAGCAGCGTGTGCGCGCGTCCTGCCGGTGCGACTGCAATACCCGGGACTCCGTCGATCAACAGCACGGCACCCAGCTGCGCGCGCTGGGCGAACAGTCGGGTCTCCTCGGCGACCTCCCTGGCCCCGCGCAGCTCCGTCGGCACAAGGTCGGGATCCAGGTCGGGAACCAGCACGCGGTCGACCCGGCGGACGACGTCGGGGGCCAGCAGATCGAGCAACGTCGCAATGTCACCACCGCGCGAGGCCGCCATGAACGCGTCGACGATCTCGACGTGCTTGGCCATCCGCGGCGGCTGAGCCACACGATCCGCATGTACTCGACCACGGGCCCGGCTGGCGAGCTTTTTCGCGGCCGCAGGCGACCGGTCCAAAAGATCGGCGATGGTCTCGAACGGCACGGCGAACACGTCGTGCAACACGAAAGCCACCCGCTGGGCGGGCGAGAGCCGATCGAGAACGACGAGCAGCGCGCGGCCGACCGAGTCCACCAGTAATGCGTCCTCGTCGGCCGGTGCGGCCACTCTCCCGGTCACTCGGTCCAGTTCTTCCGGCCCCGCCAGCGGCCACTCGGCTCGACGCTTGCGAGCTTTGAGCTGGTCAAGGGCCTCGCGCGCGGTGATCGTCGTCAACCAGCCGGTGAGGTTGTCGACGACGCCGAAATCCGAGCGGCTGGCTCTCAGCCACGCCGATTGCACCGCGTCGTCGGCGTCGGCGACGGAGCCGAGCAGCTGGAACGCGACCGATCTGAGGTGTCGCCGGTCCGCATCGAACCGTCGCGCCAACTCGGCGACATCTTTCGGTGCTTGCATGGGTCACCTTTCCAGCGCAGGAGTCGTCAAGAAGACGACACAACCTTCAACCGATGTCCTGCAGAGGAGACCAACACCATGACCATAGACACCGTTTTCATCGCGGTCACGGCCACCACCGCCGTCGTCACCGCGGGAATCGCCATAGCCGACTTCGTTCCTGCCGATTTCGTGCTGGCCAACTCGGCCGAGGTCGGTGTGCCGCGGCCGTGGTTACCGGCACTCGGGGCGGCCAAACTGGCCGGTGCCGTCGGACTGGTCATCGGGCTTCTTGGCTTGCGGGCGTTGGGAATTGCCGCCGCGGCCGGTCTGGTTTTGTTCTTCGTCGGCGCGGTCGTGACCCACCTGAGGGCCAAGGTTCTCTACAACATCGCCTTTCCGGGCGCCTACTTACTGCTGTCGACGGCGTCGCTGGCGCTGATGGTGGCCCATTGAGCAGTGTTCGGCGTTGAGCCATGGCCAGCAGCGCGATCAGGCCGGAAAGTAGCGAAGCCGGTTGATGCTGTTGCCCCGCCCCGCCGTGTCGGCGAACAGGATGCCGCGCCCGTGAGTCGAGTTGAGCCCGACCGTGACCGTAGGTCCCGCGCCGTTGATCTTGGTCCAGCTGGAACCTTTGAGTTGTTCGATGAGTTCGATGATGTCAAACGGCTCGCCGTCGCCCAAAGTAATTGGCGCAGTGGAGGATAGCGCACGCAGCGCCGCGGACTTGTCGGCCCGCGCGACGGCTTGCAGGAAATTTTCCACCAGGCGCTTGTGGCGCGCGCCCGGACGGCGAAAGCCCGCCAGGAAACCCGCGGCGCCACCCACGCCCTGATTGCTCAACAAACCTCTGGACAGTTTCACGGCAGGGGCCAGCGCGGACCGTCCGGATCGCAGGAACTGCAGCATCATGGCAGGCAACTCCCAATAAGCCCGTAGTCGGGCGATTTTCCACTCGCCGTTGACCTCTCGGAGGTCGTACCGGAGAAACGCGGGAATGTACATCGTCACGCCCGGACCCATCGCCACCTCCAGTTCGAGATCGCGCAACACGGTGGAGCCGGAAACGATATCGAGGTCACGATGAAATTTGATGTCCCGCGGACCGATGAAGGTGTCATAGAAGCGCTCGATCCGCTCATGCCCCACGTGCGGCTGCGATCCCACCGGGTCTTCGACCTGGGCGTCGCTGGTGAACAGCTGCACCCAGCCGTTGCGGTCGTGCGCGGCGGCTGCCTGCGGGGATCGCTCCACTGTGGCCAACAGATCGTCGCGATTCTTCGGTGCTGCCATCAGCCGCTCCCGGCCAACGCGACGCCGGCTCCGCGCATCTCCACCAGAGCCTTTTCAGTGGTATCGGCCGACACCCCAGCTGTCAGGTGCACCAGAACCCGGGTGGCCAAGCCGGCTCTTGCGGCGTCCACGGCGGTGCGCCGGACGCAGTGATCAGTGGCCAGCCCCACTATGTCGACCTGGTCGACTTCGCGCTGGCGCAGCCATTCGCGCAGCGGGGTCCCGTGCTCGTCGACGCCTTCGAAGCCGCTGTAGCCGGCGTCGTAGGCGCCTTTCCGGAAGACCACTTCGATGGGGCCGGTGTCGAGGTCGGGGTGAAACTCCGCACCCGGGGTGTCGGCGATGCAATGCGGTGGCCACGACGACGAGAAGTCGGGCCGGTCAGAGAAATGGTCTCCCGGGTCGATGTGGAAGTCCTTGGTAGCCAGCACATGCTGATAACCCGGGTCACCGGCCAGGTAGTTGTTGATCGCGCGGGCCACCGCAGCGCCGCCGGTGACCGCCAGCGAACCCCCTTCGCAGAAATCGTTCTGCACGTCGACGATGATCAGGGCCCGCACACGACAACCCTAGCCTCGGGAGAGGCTCGAGATAGCCCTGCCACCTGCAGTCCTGGGATTGTTTGCCAGTCAGCCAGTGGGGTAATCCACGGCAATGTTGATCCGTAGAATCGCGCGACCCATGCTGTCGGCAGTGTTCATCGGCCAGGGAGTGGATTCCCTGCTCAACCCCAAGCGGGCGGCGCAAGCCGCCGCGCCTGCGGTAGACGGCCTGCGTTCCATGCCAGATGCGGTGAGCAGCAACGTTCCGAGCGACCCCGAGACGTTCGCAAAGATCAACGCGGCCGTCCAGATCGGCGGCGGGCTGCTGCTGGCCGCCGGCCGGATGCCCCGCGTCGCCTCGGCCGCGCTGGCGCTGACCGTGATACCCGCCAACCTCGGCGCGCACATGTTCTGGACTGAATCCGATCCCGACCGCAAAGCCGAGCAGCGGCGTGCTTTCTTGGCCGACGTCAGCCTGCTGGGCGGGCTGATCATCGCCTCGGCCGATACCGAGGGCAAGCCGTCGCTGGGGTGGCGCGGTCGCCGGGCCGCCGAACGGCTTTCTGGGGCGGTGACCTCGGCGCTGCCTGGTTCTGACGACGGCCTGCTCGACTCGGACCTCGGCGAGAGGATCGTGCACGGCCTGCAGGCCGGCGCCGAGCGCGGTCGCGAACTCGCCAGCACAGCGGCCGAACGCAGCGCGCCATATGCCGAAGCCGCGCTCGAGCGTGGCCGCGAACTGGCCAGCACCGCAGCCGAACGCAGCGCGCCGTACGCCGAAGCCGCGCTCGAACGTGGCCGCGAACTGGCCAGCACCGCCGCCGAACGCAGCGCGCCGCTGGCCAAGAAAGCACGCAAGCGCTCCAAGAAGCTGGCCCGTACCGCCCGGGAGCGTGGCCTGGACCTCGCCGAAACCACCCGGGAACGCGGGCTGGACCTGGCCGAAGCCGCCAGGGAACGCGGGCTGGACCTCGCCGAGATTGCCCGCGAGCGCGGGCTGGACCTCGCCGATACCGCACGCCACCAGGGCAGCCAGTTCGCCGACACGGCGGTGGCGCGTGGCAGTGCATGGGCCGATGCCGCGCGGGACCGTATCGACGAAGTGGGCAGCGATGGCCGCACCCGCAAACTCCGGCGTAAGGTCAAGCGCCGTTTGCGCTAGCTAGCGTTCGGCATCCGGCGCGGCGCCGGCGGGGAAAGCCTCGACGATGGACTGAACGTCCAGGCCGGCATCGACGGTGACCCCCGCCTCGTCTTCACCGAGCGGTTCCAGGGCATCGAATTGCGACCGCAGCAGCTCGGCAGGCATGAAATGGTCTGGTCTGCCAGCCAATCGGCGCTGAATCATCTCTGGAGAACCGCTGAGGTGCAGAAACCGGGTGCCCGCGCAGTGCTGGCGCAGCTGGTCGCGGTACTTGCGTTTGAGCGCCGAACAACTCGCCACGCCGCCGTCGGCATGGTCGGCCAGCCAGTCACCGACCCGTTCCAGCCAGGGGTAGCGATCGTCGTCGTCGAGCGGTTGCCCCGCGGTCATTTTCGCGATATTGGCCGGCGGGTGCAGGCTGTCGGCGTCAACGAAGGGCACCCGAAGCCGTCGCGCGAGAGCGGCACCCACCGTCGACTTGCCCGAGCCGGCGACACCCATCACCACGACTGTCTTGGACATGTGCTCAAGTCTGGTTGCGATTCCATTCCATCCAGCCGACGCCGGTGCGCCCGTCCGCGGTGCTGACGCTGACCCAGGCCCGCGGGAAGTGGCTCACCCGTCCATCGATGGACGTCAGGAGCACGGGCGCGTGCGCGACTACGGCAATGTCGGCGTCGATATTCGCCGCGCCGCCGCTCGGGCCCAGATGCAGCGTCGTATGTTGCGGTAATCCGTTGGCGCCGAAGGCTTCTCGAGTGTTCACTGTCTGCAGCTCGGCGACCTGCCGGTCGGGGGCCTGTAAGTAGCCGATGCCCATCGCGGGAGTGTTCGGAATCTTGACCTGCAGCCCGTGCAGATGGCTGCCGTCGTCCAGGTGCAGCGCGCTCCACATCCAGTCCATGCTCCACCAGTCGCGTACTCCCCAGGAGTGGTCACGCTGTCCGGGAACCGAGTCGATGCGGTAGGTCTTGTCGTCGACGGTGACTGTCCCCGAGACAATGCACGGAATCTCGTAGCGTGTGGTCACCCGGTATTTGTACGGGACGCCGTCGGTGATCCACTCCAAATTCATGGCCACCTCGACGGGAGAGCCGGGTTCGCCGCGCAGTAAGGCCGACGGGTCGGGATAAGCCTCTCCCCGTCCGCGCAGTTCGACGCGATACGTCCGCAGCGGCGAGCCGGCCGAGTGGCCGACTTCGACGGCGCCTCCGCGCAGCACCCACGGGTCTTCGGGCAGCGGGACTTCGACCTCCACGAGCGCGACGGTCGGCAGGTCGGGTCCGCACAGCAGTGCGTGCACCCACGCCATCTGCTGGTTCGCGACCAGCCCGACCCGGAACCAGCCACCCAATCCCTGTGCCGCATCGACGAAGTCGGCGTACCAGCTCTCGCTCCACAGCGGCTCGGCCGTCGCGGTATGAGCGAGTTCGTCGTCCTCCGACGGCCGCAGCGGCTCCGGTGCCGCCGGGGCAGGCAAAGTTGCCAACGCGTCGGTGTCCAGCACGTGGTCGCAGTGCCGTTGCAGCATCGTCATGAACATCCGGTCGCCCCGATCGGTGCGTTCCACCAGCATCGACGAGACGATCGCCATCATCACCCCGAAAAAGCTCTGCCGCCGCACTCCCTCGCGGACGTCGGCGAGCGTGATCGGGGCGCCGGGACCGAGCGGCTCGTGATAGGCCCTCAGCAATGTGTCGTGCTGTTCGCGACGATCCGGCGTCGGCAGGGCGCAGCCCAAGAAGTACGCCAGGTCGGTCAGCGCCGGACCCCACGAAACGGTCTGCCAATCGACCACGGTCAGCGCCCGGTCAGCCCCCGCCTGGCCGAACAGCATGTTGTCCAGCCGGTAATCGCCGTGCACCAGGCCCTGCATGCCGCCGCCCTCAGCGGCACGATCCGCCTCCTGCGCGAGGTACGCGTCGAATGAGGCGACCAGGGCTTCGCACACCACGCGGTGGGCCGGGGCGATCCGGTCGGCGTAGCGGTCGACGAAGCCGGCATAGAGTGCAGTGATCGTCGCCTGGGTCAGTGGAGCCTCGCGGTTGAGCCACGGCGCTTCGGCCAGGGCCTCATCTCCCAGCAGCGGGCCGTGCAAGCGGCCCAATTCGGCGACGGCGATTGCCGCCTGTTCGTTTGTGGCGCCGGCGATTTCGTCGCCGACGACCGCCGGGCCGGCGTCGCCGAGCAGCAAGTCGAATGCGCCCGTCGACGCGTCGACCATCGCGTGGTAGCACGGCGCTATCGGCCCGCAGAGCCGTGGCGCGATGTCGCGGTAGAAGCGGACTTCACGCTCGTAAAGGCCCAGAGCCAGGCCGGTCTGCCGGCTCACCGGGTCGGTTGCCGCGACCTTCAGCACTACCGACGCGGGACGGCCCGGTTCGGCTTGTGGGTCCGCATATGTCAGTAGGACGCGGTAGCACTCGCTCATCTGTCCGGTGCCGATGCGCTCTACGGCGAAATCGGCGACGGTTCCGGCGCCGATCGTGGTGGTCAGCCATGGCGCGGTGAGATCGCCCGGCCGTTCGATGATGTGGGTGTCTTGCTCGGGGCTGGGGGCCATGAGGATCAGCGTGCCAGCGAGAAGCCGTCCCAGGCCATCCGGCGGTGCTGGTGCGGGTCGAACTCGACGCGGCACTTGCGGTCGAAAACCATCACGGCACGGTCGGTTCGGGTGTAGGCCGGCCAGTCGTCGCCGGGAATCCCGGTGCGGCTGAACGCCTGCCACCGTCGCTGTACCTGATTGCTGACCCGCAACGCGGTGCGCCGATCGGCCGCCGCGGTGAGCAACGCGCCGAACCTGGTGCGGTAGATGTCGAAGACGGCGAACAGTTCGGTGGCGTGGGTCGCTCCGAACCCTGACCAGCGCAACGTCCGCGGGGCGTAGTCATATCGATACAGATAGGTGGGCGCGTGGTCGCCGTGCGCCTCGGCAATTTGCCACGCCGCCGAGCTGAAGGCGAAGTCACCGCCGAGCTGGATGCAGGCCGACGACGCGGGGTAATCCGGGTAGGCGGCGGTAATGCGTTGGCGGGCATCGGGTTCGGCGTCGGCGAGCAGTTCTTCGACCATCGATTCGTTGGTCGGCAGCATTGGCAGGAAGCGGGTGAACAACCGGCCCTCTTCGGCGTTGGTGCCCACAATGAGCGGTACTGGGTGCGCGCTTCCGGAGCGCATCGCCTCGACCGGGTCCATCGGCAGCATGTCATCGCCGAAGACGGGACCAATCGGAAAGGCGCCCAACCTCTTTTGCATGCCCTGGTCGATCAGACGGTGTTGCGCTTCCACCAGTTGCGCGGCGGATGCCCGCATCAGCACGTCGGCGGCGTCGTCCTTGCGCGCGCCGAGCAGCTCGGCGAACCGGTTCGCGAACTCCGCCGCAATCTCTCTGGACCGCACCAGTCCCGACGCCGGGCTCTCCGAGATCGCCTGGGCGAATAGCCCTTTGGCGGCGGGCACCGCCAGCAACGTGGCGGTGATACACGCGCCCGCGCTCTCGCCGAAGATGGTGACATTGTCCGGATCGCCGCCGAATCCCGCGATGTTGTCCCGGACCCACTGCAACGCCAGCACCAAATCCCGCAGGTACAAGTTGCTGTCGAAGGTGATCTCCGGTGTTGACAGCGACGACAGATCCAAACATCCCAGCGCGCCGAGCCGGTAGTTCACGGACACGTAGACACAACCGCGGCGGGCCAGCGCGGCACCGTCGTAGAGCGGTGTTGCCGAGCTACCCAGGAAATACCCGCCGCCGTGGATGAAGACCATGACCGGCAGGGGTTCGCGGGCGGTGGCTTCGGGTGTGACCACGTTGAGGGTCAGGCAGTCCTCGCTCATCGGCTGGTACCTGCCCACACCGAGCATCGTGTAGCGGCGTTGCTGGGGCGCGCAGTTGCCGAAGCCGTGGCAGTGGCGAACGCCGGACCAGGGCTGGGCAGGTTGTGGCGCCGCGAGTCGCAGCGGCCCGATCGGTGGCCGTGCGTAGGGGATGGATCGCCATCGGTTCACGCCGTCGCGGGTGAACCCTTCGACGATGCCGGACGCTGTGTGTGCGCGGACTGTGCGCTCGTGCATATCCCCGACGGTAGCCGACACTGCGTATGCAAAGCGTTCGGGAGCGCCGCAAATCCGCCCGCGGCGGTTAGCCTGGCGGGATGCGGATCGCCGCGCTGGTCGCACTGTCGTTGCTGGTTGCCGGATGCTCGCACCCGGTCGGCGACCGTTCCGGGCAGCCGCAAACCAGCGTTCCCACTTCCCCTACCAGGGCTTCCGCCAGCGGGACGGCGAGTAAACCGGCGACGCCATCGGCCGCACCCGCCGCCGGAGCGCCGATCTCCGACGTCATTGCCTGGATCGAGGCTGGTCATTCCGTCGACCCCGGCGGTTACCACAGCGCGAGCCGGGCCGGCATCAGCACCCAGCTCGGCACCGACATCGCGTTCGTTCTGCCATCGGGGCAATCCGACACGGGCCGGCCGGTGACCTGCATGACGGACTCCAAACACACCGACGGCACGCTGTCCTGCCTGATCAGCCTGAACAGTCCTCCGCCCAAACCCGAGACGGCGTACGGCGACTGGAAGAGCGGCTGGGTGGACTTCGACGGCATCATCCTGCAGGTGGGGTCGGTGCGCGCCGATCCAGGCCCGTTCCTGTACGGCGACGGGTCGCAATTGGCAGCCGGCGACTCGCTGGCGTTCGGTGACTACCGTTGCCGCGCCGATCGGGCCGGGGTTTTCTGCGTCAACTACGCCCACCAGTCGGCCGCGCGGTTCAGCAGCGCCGGCATCGAGCCGTTCGGTTGCCTGCGGTCGGTGCCGCCACCCGACGGCGTCGGCATCGCGTTCAGCTGCTGAGCGTGGAGTTGTGGGAGTTCTCGCTAGCTGCCGGTTCGAGCACATGGATCTCGCCGGTGCTGCCGTCGACCTCGATGAGCGCTCCCGGTGGCAGGTGCCGAGTGGCTCCCTGCACGTCCACCACGCACGGAAACCCGAACTCGCGCGCGACCACGGCGGCGTGCGACATCGGGCCGCCCAGTTCGGTCACCACGGCCGCCGCGTAGCAGAAGGCGGCGGTGTATCCGACATCGGTGACCTCGGCGACGAGGATCTCGCCGGGCAGCAGGTCGTCGATGGTCTCGGGCCGCACGATCCGCACCCGGCCGCGTACCCGGCCCCCGCACACGCCGACACCGCGCAGCGTGTCCCCGGCGGTCAGCGCCGGCGACGACGGGATCGACGGCTGCCAGCTTCCGCTGAATACCGTGGGGGGAACGACGGCGGTCAGCCTGCGTTGTTCGACACGCCGGCGGGCCACCAATTCAGTGACGTCTGCTGGGAGCCGATCGAATTCGTCCAGCTCGTCGACCAACAGGTAGAACACGTCGTCCGGTTTGGCGAAGACACCGGCGTCAGCCGACCGGCGTCCGTATTCGCGCAGCAGTCCGCGTAGCACCCAGATCGCGCGCACCATCTTGTCGCGACGGGCTTCCCGGTCGCGCAGCTGACGTGCGGCCAGCGTCGCAACGGGCTTGGCGCGCAACGGAATCACCGGGTGTCGTGGTTCCGGTGCCGGTGGCGCGCTCAATGCCTTGGCCACCATCCGCACCAGCAGTTCGGGGTCGTCGGCGTAGCTGGTCGACAGCATCTCGACTTCCGCCGGACCGCGATGACCGATCAGCGCCAGCTCGGCCAGTACCGCGGCATGAAACTCGGGTGCCTCGACCGCCAGCTTGTCCAGGCGCTCCCCCGGTTCGCCGAGCAGCCGCATCACACCCGGATCGCGTTGCGCGGCAGCCACCAACCGCTGCACCGCCTCCACCGACCGCGCACTCACCAAGTCCGGTCCTGCCGGCGTCGTGGTGTCTCGGCCGCACAGGCCGCGCAACAGCACGTTGAATGCTGCGCACAGCATGAATGACGCGGACGCCAGTACCCATCCGTGCACGACGTGGTCGCGTGCCAACAAGATCAGGCTGAGCAGGCGGCGATCGTCGAGTGCTGTGAGGTCGCCGCCGGCGAGTTGCTCCAGGCGATCGACGTCGGCGACGAAATCCTCGGTGTCACGGGGTGATCCGGCGCTCAGGCCCACCAGGTTGACACCGAAGACCCCGATGTTCCGGAGGGTGCGCAGTTGTCTGCGCGCCCGCCCGGATTCGGACAGCGGCCGATGCTCGCCGAAGACCGGCAACGACGCCATGCTGGGGCCGAAAAATCCGCTGTTGCTGACGATCGTCGTGGGCTTGGCGAATGGCACCGTTTCGGCCATGAAATGCGCCGAGGTGATTGCGCCGTAAAGCCGATGGGCGAACACCGCAACGGTTCGCGTCGCGATTTCCTGCTGTACCACACCGCCCGGACGCAGGCGCTCGGCGATGGCCACGCCGCCCGCCCGCAGGCCGCGTACGGTCGCCGACGCCGACGACGGCGAGAAGGGACCGGGCAGCGCCTCCGACAGATTGGTCGCCAGATAGGTGGGGAAGCGCGGATCGATGGGCGTGTCGAATTCTCCGTTAACCCCTTCTGGCCCCGCCAATCTGGGCACCACACCGTCGTCGGCCGGTGCATCGGGGGCGGGCAGATCCGAGATGTTGGCCATGCGCCACGGCAGTGACACCACCCGTCGACCGACGGTCACGCGGCCACGCACCGTCAGCGCGAAGTCTTGCACGGATTCATCGGCGTTCCAGGCGGTTCGGAATCCCCACTCGTCGCGCAGCCGCGCGGTGTCCAGCGCCGGGGCCCTTTGTATCAGTTCCAGTTCGGCGAAGGAGGTGACCCGTCGTCGCAGTCCTGACGGCACCGCCGCCAGTGGCATGACAGGACGGCCGAGTACCCGGGCGATTTCGCGAAATGTCAGCTCGCCGGGGGCAGCCAAATTGACCGGACCGCTGCTTGTTTCGGGGTTCAGGACGGCGCGGGTCAGCAGGCGAAGGGCGTCGTCGAGGTGGACGACCTGCACAGGGCGGTCCGCGGCCCCGTCGATGTCGGGAAGCACCGGCAACGCCAACGCCCGGCGGACCCAGTTGTCGACGTTTCGGCCGACGATGAGCGCGGGCCGGATCGCGACCCAGTGCGCGCCGGAGTCGGCGAGCATCTTCTCCACCCGGGCCTTGCAGCGTCCTTCGGCTACAGCTGGATCGAGAGCATGCGCTGAGGAGACGAACACCATCCGCCCGCTGCCGGCCATCGCGTCAAGGACGTTTTGGGTGCCTTCGAGGTTGACTTTCTCGCTGATCCGTTCGTCTGGTCCGGGACTCCTCGCCCAGGCGCAGTGCACGACGACATCCGCGCCTGCGACGGCGCGCGCGACGGCGGCGGCGTCGCGGATATCCGCGGCGACGAACTCGGCTGTGCTCGGCCAACTTCGGGGCCGATGGCGGGCGATTCCTGCGACATGGTGGCCCTGGCTGAGCAGCCGGGCGACCAGGCCGCGGCCGAGCACCCCGCTGGCCCCGGTGACCGCGATTCTCACCGAGTAACCTCGTGTAGCTGTTGGCTGTCCATGCCTACTCGTCGTCGTCCATGAACGCCGCGTTGACCAGATCGTCGAGATCCATGTCGGCGATGTCCTTGATGTCCTTGACGTCTTCAGCCCCTCGCCGCGATCCGCCGGCCTGGGCGTGCCCCTCGGCCTCGTCTGCCAACGCGAGCAACAACTCAAGGACGCCCGCCTGCCGCAGACGCTTGACCGGAATAGACCCGACCACCCGTTGGATTTCGGCTTCCCCGGGCGCTGCTGCCGGGGCGAGTTGCGACGTGTCGCCGACCAGTTCTTGATGCATGTAACCGGCCAGGGCGGCGGAGTTGGGGTAGTCGAAGATGAGCGTGGGCGAAAGCGCAAGTCCGGTAGCAGCTTTGAGCCGGTTGCGCATTTCCACTGCGGTCAGCGAGTCGAAGCCGAGCTCTTGGAACGCCCGGTCGGGATCGATGGCCTCGGGAGTGGTGTTGCCCAGCACGGTCGCGATGTGCGAACGCACCAGGTCCAGCAGCACCGCATGCTGCTCGTCCTCCGGCAATCCCTCCAGGCGTTGCAGCAGAGCCGATTTCGACTTGGCGGCGGCCAATGAGTCATCGACCTGCCGCCGAGCCGGCGCATTGATCAAGTCGACGAACATCGGCGGCAACGTCCCGCTGTCGAATTTGGCGCGCAGCGCAACCAGGTCGATGCGTGCCGGCAGCATGAACGGTTCAGCCACAATCATTGCCGTGTCCAGCAATTGGAGGGCTTCATCCGATGACATCGCCACGATGCCGTCCCGGGCCAGCCTGGCGAAGTCGACGGTTTCCAACCCACCCGTCATCGCGCTGGCCTGATCCCACAGACCCCAACCGAGCGATACCGCCGGCAGGCCGCGAGCTTGCCGGTGTGCTGCCAGCCCGTCCAGGAACGAGTTGCCGGCGGCGTAGTTGCCCTGGCCGGCCGCGCCGGCCAGGCCCGCGATCGACGAAAACATCACGAACGCAGAGACATCCAGGTCCCGGGTAAGCTCGTGCAGGTTCCACGCCGCGTCGACCTTGGCCCGCAACGCCAGCTCCATCCGTTCCGGCGTCAACGAAGTCACCACGGCGTCGTCGAGCGCTCCGGCAGCGTGGATGACAGCGGACAGCGGATGCTGCACCGGGATATCGGCGATCACCTTGGCCAGCGCCTCACGATCGGCGGCGTCGCAGGCCACCAGCTGCACCTGTGCACCGGCAGCGCTGAGTTCGGCCGCCAGTTCCTGCGCCCCGGGCGCGTCCGGGCCGCGACGGCTCACCAGCACCAGACGCCGTACGCCGTGACGCGCCACCACGTGGCGGGCCAACGCCGACCCTGCCATGCCGGTGCCGCCGGTGATCAAGACCGTTCCGATCGCCCAGCTATCGGGTACGGTCATCACGACCTTGCCCACATGCCGCGCCTGGCTCAGATACCGCAATGCCGCAGGGGCTCGGCGGATGTCGAATGCGGTCACCGGCAAGGGCCGCAAGATTCCGGCGTCGAACATGTCGGCCAGTTCGGTGAGCATCCGCTGGATGTGGTCCGGTCCCGCCTCGAAGAGGTCGAAGGCGCGGTAACGCACGCCGGGGTAATTTTCGGCGACTTCAGCGGGTTCGCGGATGTCGGTCTTGCCCATTTCCAGGAACACGCCGCCGCGTGCGACCAGTCGCAGCGACGCGTCGACGAATTCGCCTGACAGCGAGTCCAATATTACGTCCATGCCGCGACCGCCGGTGACCGCACGGAACTTGTCCTCGAACTCCAGACTGCGCGAATCCGCGATGTGTTCCTCGTCAAAACCCATGGCTCGCAACGTGTCCCATTTGCCACGGCTGGCGGTGGCGAACACCTCGAGGCCCCGGTGTCGTGCCAGCTGCACGGCAGCCATCCCGACCCCTCCGGTCGCCGCATGCACCAGGATCCGCTGACCCGGTTGCACCTGTGCCAGGGTGGAGAGTGCGTAGTGAGCCGTCGCGAAACCGACGGGTGCCGTGGCGGCGTCGGTGTCGGACCACTCCGCAGGAACCTTTAGCAGTAGCCGTTCGTCGGTGGTGGCGATGGTGCCGGTGCCGTCCGGGAACAGACCTGCAACACGGTCACCGACCGCGAAACGGGTTGCATCGGGCCCGGTTTCACTGATTTCTGGGACTGCCAGGACGACGCCCGATGCCTCGACGCCCATTGCGGCGGCCGGGTCAGGGTAGAGGCCCAGGGCTATCATGACGTCGCGGAAGTTGGCTGCCATGGCCCGGGTTTCGATGCGGACCTGCCGCGGCGCCAAGGGCGCCTCCGCGTCATGTGCAGGCTCCAGCCGCAAATTCTCGAACGTGCCTGCGCCGGTGATCCCCAGCCGCCAGGCACGGCCGTCCGGAGGCACCAGCACGCCGTCCACCGCACGACTGGCGTGCACCCGCGCGATGTGCGGTTGGCCGCCTCGCATCACGACCTGCGGCTCGCCCACCCCAAAGGCCGCGGCTATTGCCGCATCGTCAAGTGGCGCATCGGAATCCACCAAGAGGATATGGCCAGGGTGCTCGGTCTGCGCGGACCGCACCAAGCCCCACACCGCCGCGCCCGCCAGATCGGCGATGTCCTCCCCCGGTAGGGCAACCGCACCCCGGGTGAGTACGACCAAGGTTCCCGAATGTGGTTCTGCCAGCCAGGATTGCACGGCGCTCAGCGCTGCAGCTGTCGCCGCCCGCACACCAGTCACCGGATCGCCGTTCGCCGGTTCGGACTCGAAGACGTGGTACGCGGGGGTGGCGTCGGCGGCCCCGTCTGAATTGGCTGGCGCCGGCGACCAGACCACCTCGAACAGCCGGTCTCCACCCGAACCCGACAGCGCCGCTTTCAGCTGCTGGTCGGTCACCGGGCGGGCCACCATGGAGGCCACCGACAGGACGGGCAATCCCAACCCGTCGGCGAGTTCGATCGACACCGCCGACGGGGTTGTCCGCACGATCCGGGCCCGCAGCGCCGATGCGCCGGCGGCATGCAATGACACGCCCTGCCAGGAGAACGGCACCAGCACCGAGCCCGGCGCCTCTGCGTCATCGGTGCCTTCAGTGCCGCCGTCTTCGGCGGCCAGGATCACCGCGTGCAGTGCGGCATCCAGCACCACCGGGTGGACTCCGAACCCGGCCGCCGATACCCCGGCTTCTTCCGGCAGGGCCACTTCGGCGAACACTTCATCGCCGCGCCGCCACATGTTTGTCAAACCGCGGAACGCCGGGCCATACCCGTACCCGCGCTCGGCCAATCGCTCGTATCCGTCGCCGACGTCCACCGCGACCGCACCCACGGGGGGCCACACCGACAGGTCCGAGGCGGGCGCGACCGAACCCGCGCTCAGCGCACCTTCGGCATGCAGCAGCCAGCCTGAACCCGTCTCGGCACGCGAGAACACCGACACCGCCCGGGCACCCGTCTGGTCTGCTCCGCCGACCACCACCTGGATGGCCACCCATCCCGCGGCGGGCAATACCAACGGCGCCGCCAGATTCAGCTCGTCGACAATGCCGCAACCGACTTCGTCGCCGGCGCGGATGACCAATTCCACGAATCCTGCGCCGGGGAACAACACGACCCCACCGACAGCATGGTCAGCGAGCCAGCCCTGGGCGCTGGGCGACAGTCGACCCGTCAGCACCACCCCGCCCGAGGCCGGCAATTCCACCACCGCGCCCAGCAGCGCATGCTCGCTGGCCTGAAGGCCCAGCCCCGCGGCGCTCGCTTTTGAGCCTTCGGACGGCGACAGCCAGAACCGCCGCCGCTCAAAGGCATACGTCGGCAACTCCACGAAGTTGGCCGGACCCAGCGCGGCGCGCCAATCAACGTCCATGCCGGCGACAAACCCCTGCGCGACAGCGCTAATCAGGGTCAGCGGTTCCGGTCGGTCCTTGCGCAGGGCGGAGATCGCCGTGACCGCAGCGTCGGGCAGCGATTCGTCGAGCGAGGCCATCAGGCCACTGCCGGGTCCGACTTCGAGGAAGCGATTGCCGCCGGCCTCGTGTACGAAGCGGACACTGTCGGCGAACCGAACCGCCTCACGCACGTGCCGCTTCCAATACGCGGCGGACGCGAAGTCTTCGCCGGCCAGCTGTCCCGTGACATTCGACACGATGGGAATCGTGGACTGACCAACGGCGAAACTGGCAGCGACGGTTCCGAATTCATCGATCATCGGATCCATCAACGGCGAATGGAAGGCATGGGAGACCGCCAAGCGGTGCACCCTGCGGCCATCCGCCCGCAGCTTGGTGGCGACGGCGACGACGGCGTCGTCGGCGCCCGAAATAACCACCGATGCCGGGCCGTTGACGGCTGCGATGGCGACTTCGTCGCTCAGCAGCGGCCGCACCTCTTCTTCGGTGGCCTGGACGGCAATCATCGCCCCACCTGGCGGGAGTGCCTGCATGAAGCGGCCGCGAGCGACCACCAGGACGGCCGCGTTTTCCAGCGACAGGACGCCCGCCACATGCGCCGCCGACAACTCGCCGATCGAGTGGCCCATCACGAAATCGGGTCGCACACCCCACGATTCCAGCAGCCGGAACAACGCGACTTCCATCGCGAACAGTGCGGGCTGGGCGAATTCGGTTGTATTCAGCAGGTTTTCGTCGCTGCCCCACACCACGTCCCGCAAGGGGCGCAACAGGTGCCGGTCGAGTTCGCCGACGACGGTGTCGAACGCCTCGGCGAACACCGGGTATACGGCGTGCAAATCCCTTCCCATGCCAAGTATTTGGGCACCCTGGCCAGGGAAGACGAATACCGTCTTGCCGGCCGGTGTCGCGCAGCCACGAATAACCGACCCAGCCAGATCATCGTTGGCCAGCTCGTCCAACCCGGCCAGCAACCGCTGCCGATCCGCACCCACCACGACCGCCCGATGCTCAAACACTGAACGCCCCGCCAACGACCAGCCCACATCCGCGATGTCCAATTCATCACGCGCGCGCAGATACTCGGCCAACCGCGACGCCTGCCCCGCCAACGCCGCAACCGACTTCGCCGAGATCACCCACGGCACCACCGGCCGCACCGCAGCGACCTGCCGCGCCGGCTGCACCGGGGCAGACTCCACAATCACATGCGCATTGGTGCCACTAATCCCAAACGACGAGACCGCGGCCCTGCGCGGCCGACCACCCTGCCAAGGCCGCGCCTCGGTCAACAACGCCACCGACCCCGCCGACCAATCCACATGCGGGGACGGCACATCCACGTGCAACGTCGCCGGCAACACCTCATGGCGCATCGCCTGCACCATCTTGATCACCCCGGCCACCCCCGCCGCAGCCTGGGTATGACCCATATTCGACTTGATCGACCCCAACCACAGGGGCTCTTTTCCGGGCTCGCCGCGGTCCTGCCCATAGGTCGCCAACAACGCCTGCGCCTCAATCGGATCACCCAACGTCGTACCGGTCCCGTGGCCCTCCACCACATCAACCTCGGCCGCACTAAGCCCCGCATTAGCCAACGCCGCCCGCACCACCCGCTGCTGCGAAGGCCCATTCGGCGCCGTCAACCCATTCGACGCACCATCTTGATTTACCGCCGAACCACGCACCACCGCCAACACCGGATGCCCCAACCGCTGCGCATCCGACAACCGCTCCACCACGAGCATCCCGCCGCCCTCGGCGAATCCGGTGCCGTCGGCCGCGCCGGCGAATGCCTTGCACCGGCCGTCTGCGGATAACCCACGCATGCGGCTGAACTCGACGAAAATGTCGGGGGTGGCGTTGACGGTGACACCGCCGGCCAGCGCCAGATCGCACTCCCCCGACCGCAGCGACTGCACCGCCATATGCAACGCCACCAACGACGACGAACACGCCGTATCCACCGACACCGCCGGGCCCTCCAGCCCCAACACATACGACACCCGCCCCGAAGCCACGCTGGTCGACTGGCCGGTCAGCCGGAAGCCTTCCAATGCCTTCAGGGCATCTTCATTACCGATGCCGTAGCCCTGGGTATACACGCCGGCGAACACACCGGTGGCGCTGCCCCGTAGCCGGTTCGGATCAATGCCCGCCCGTTCCAATGCCTCCCACGACAGTTCGAGGAACATGCGTTGTTGGGGGTCCATCGCCAACGCCTCACTGGGCGCAATACCGAAGAACGCCGGGTCGAAATCGGCGACCCCGTCGACGAAGCCGCCACTGCGGGTGTAGCACGAGCCCGCAACGTCGGGATCCGGGTTGTACAGGTCGGTCAGGTTCCAGCCGCGGTCGCCGGGGAATTCGGAGAGCACGTCACGGCCCTCGGCCAGCATCTGCCAAAGGTCTTCGGGGGACTCCACTCCGCCCGGGTAGCGGCAGGACATGCCGACGATCACGATCGGGTCGTCGCCTGTGACGTGCACGGCGGGTGTGTGCTTGATTTCTTGTGGGGCACCCGCGAGTTCGGCGCGCATGTAGGAGGCCAGGCCGTTGGGAGTCGGGTAGTCGAAGATGAGCGTCGGTGAAAGTGCAAGCCCGGTAGCAGCTTTGAGCCGATTGCGCATTTCGACCGCGGTCAGCGAGTCAAACCCTAAGTCCTGGAACGCTTTGTCCGGGTCGATCGCCTCGGGGGTGACGGTGCCCAGCACCGTGGCGATGTGGGAGCGCACCAGATCCAGCACCACAGCATGCTGTTCGGTTTCTGGCAGGCCGTGCAGACGGTGCGCCAGAGCGGATTTGGATTTTGCTGCCGCCAGCGAGTCGTCGACCCTGCGCCGGGCGGGTGCGTTGACCAGATCGCTGAACATCGGGGGTACGGCGATGGCGTGAGACCGCAACGCGGCCAGATCGATTCGGGCCGGCGCCAGGAACGGCTCGTCGACGATCAGCGCGGTGTCGAAGAGTTCCATCGCCTCGCCGGAGGACAGCGCCAGGATGCCATCGCGGCCCAGCCGGGCCAGGTCGGCGGCGTCCAGGCTTCCGGTCATGGCGCTGGCCTGGTCCCACAGCCCCCACGCCAGCGACACGGCGGGCAGCCGGTGTGCGCGCCGGTGCGCGGCAAGGCCGTCCAAGAACGAGTTGGCCGCCGCATAGTTGGCCTGTCCCGACGAGCCCACCAGGCCGGCCATCGACGAAAACATGACAAACGCCGAGAGATTCAGGCCGCGGGTCAGCTCGTGCAGGTTCCATGCCGCATCCACTTTGGCCCGCAACACCGCATCGACCCGCTCGGGAGTCAGCGAGGTCACTACCGCGTCGTCGAGCACCCCGGCGGCATGAATCACCGCCGAGAGGGGGCGCTGCACGGAGATATCGGCGATCACCTTGGCCAGCGCCGCCCGATCGGCCGCATCGCAGGCCACCACTTGCACCAGAGCCCCGGCAGCGCCCAGCTCAACCGAAAGTTCGTGCGCCCCCGGCGCATCCAGTCCGCGCCGGCCCAGCAGCACCAGATGCCGCACCCCGTGATGCGCCACCACATGGCGGGCCAGCACCGAACCCGCCATACCGGTGCCGCCGGTGATCAACACTGTGCCGTTGCCCAGCGCGCCGCCCTGGTCAGCAGGAAAAGTCATGACGACCTTGCCGATATGGCGTGCCTGGCTCAGATACCGCAACGCCGCCTCGGCGCGCCGGATGTCAAACGTCGTCACCGGCAACGGGCGCAACACATCCGAATCGAACAGTTCCGCGAGATCCTGCATCCACTGGTGCATCCGCGGGCGTCCGGGCTCGAAGAGGTCGAAGGCGCGGTATCGCACACCCGGGTATTCCTGCGCGATCGCATCGGGGTCGCGGATGTCGGTCTTGCCCATCTCCAGGAACAACCCGCCGGGCGCAACCAGCCGCAACGACGCGTCGACGAATTCGCCTGCCAGCGAGTCCAATATCACGTCCATACCGCGCCCGCCGGTGACCGCACGGAACTTGTCCTCGAACTCCAGACTGCGTGAATCGGAGATGTGATCCTCGTCAAACCCCATGGCCCGCAGGGTGTCCCACTTGCCGCGACTGGCGGTGGCGAATATCTCCAAGCCCAGATGCCGCCCCAACTGCACGGCAGCCATGCCCACCCCGCCCGCGGCGGCGTGCACCAAAACTCGCTGCCCCGGTTTGACATCGGCGAGGTGCACGAACGCCATGTACGCGGTGGTGAAAACCGCTGAGATCGCGGCGGCTTCGGCGTAGGACCAGTCGGCGGGCATCGGCTGCAGGATGCGGACGTCGCCGGCGACCAGGGTGCCGTGGCCGTCCGGGAAGAATCCGTACACCGAATCGCCGACCGCGAATTCGGTGACTCCGGGACCCACTTCGACGACGACGCCGGCACCTTCGCCGCCGAGTAACCCATCATGGGTGAACATGCCCAGGGTGATCATGATGTCGCGGAAGTTCGCGGCGATGGCGCGCAGCGCCACCCGGACCTGCCCGGGTTGCAACGGCGCATCGGCGTTGGGAACCGGTTCCAGCCGCAGGTTCTCGAAAGTGCCTGCGCTGCTTATACCCAACCGCCACGGCACGTCCTCCGGGGGAACCAGGATGCCGTCGACCGCGCGGCTGCCACGCACCCGCGCGGTGTAGACCTGCCCGCCGCGCAGTATCACCTGTGGCTCACCGGCCGCCAGGGCCGCGGCGGTGGCGTGATCGTCCAGCGGCGCATCGGAATCCACCAGCAGGATGCGGCCCGGATGCTCAGTCTGCGCGGAGCGCACCAAGCCCCATACCGCGGCGCCCCCCAGGTCGGTAACGTCCTCCCCCGCCGCCGCGACGGCGCCCCGAGTCGCCACCAGCAGCACCCCGGAGTCCCGATCGGTCAGCCACGATTGCACGGCGGCCAAAGCGTGGTGCGTGCGCTCATAGGCGTCTGCTACCGGATCAGCTTCACTTGCAACGGATTCGAACACTTCGAGAGAAGACGCGGCAGTTCCCGGAGTCACCGACGCGGGCAACCAAATTAGTTCGAACAGCCGATCGGGCCCAGAGCCGGACATCGAGGCCAGCAGCTGCTGCTCGCTCACCGGACGCGCCACCATCGAAGTCACCGACAGCACCGGCAACCCCAGCCGGTCCGCTAACTCGATGCGAACCCCGGAAGGGCCCGACGGCGCGATTCGCGCCCGCACTTCCGATGCACCCGCCGCGTGCAACGACACGCCCTGCCAGGAGAACGGCAGGACCAGCTCGGCGTCCGGGTTGGCTATCACTGCTGTGTGCAAAGCCGCATCCAGCAGTGCGGGGTGTATTCCGAACCCACCGACGCCGCCGGCTGCCTCCGGGAGGCTTACCTCAGCGAACATCTCGTCGCCGCGGGCCCACATCGCGGTCAGGCCGCGGAACGCAGGGCCGTATCCGTAGCCGCGCGCGGCCAACCGCTCGTAGCCGTCGGTCACGTCTACCGACACCGCGCCGGCCGGCGGCCACACCGACAACTCCACCGCCGGCTCCACCGAGCCGGACGTCAGGGTGCCCTCGGCGTGGCAGACCCACGCGGCATCCGCTTCGAAGCGGGAGTAGATCGAGACACTGCGCTGTCCCGCCTCGTCGGCGGCGCCCACTACTACCTGCAGCGCAACGGATCCCGACACCGGCAGCATCAACGGCGCCCGCAATGTCAGCTCGTCGACCACCGAGCAGCCGACTTCATCGCCGGCGCGGATCGCCAACTCGACAAAGCCGGTCCCGGGAAACACCACCGCACCCGATACGGCGTGATCGGCCAGCCATCCCTGCGCACTCGGCGACAGCCGGCCCGTCAATACGACGCCGGCTGTTGCGGGCAGCTCCATCACAGCGCCGAGCAACGGGTGCTCGCCAGCGCCCAGACCCAGGCTCGATGCGTCGACGGCCGTTGCCTCGCCCGAGAGCCAAAACCGCCGCTTGTCAAAGGCATACGTCGGCAACTCGACAAAGCCCGCCCCGTCGAGCACGCCGCGCCATGCCACGCTCACCCCCGCCACGAAGGCGGCGGCCGCCGACGTCAGGAACCGCTCGAGTCCGCCGTCGTCACGGCCGAGAGTGGGGACGACGATGGCGGCCCCGGTTCGAGCGTCGCCGTCGGCGCTGCCGGTGCAATCGTTGGCGGTGTCCTCGATTCCGGCGATCAGCGCCGGATGGGGACTGGATTCGATGAAGGTGCGATAACCGTGCTCGCACGCGCTGCGTACCGCCAGGTCGAATTGGACGGTCTGGCGGATGTTGCGGTACCAGTATTCGGCGCCCAATTCGGCTGTGTCCAAGCGACTTCCGGTCACGGTCGAGAAGAAGGCGGTACGTGTGGGGCGCGGCTCGATGGCGGCCAGGACATCGATGAGCTCACCGCGGATCGCCTCGACCTCGGCCGAATGCGAGGCGTAGTCCACATCGATCCGGCGGGTGCGCAACTCCTGGCGGGCGCAAGCCTCGATCAGCTCGTCCAGCGCAGCCGTTTCACCGGACACCACCACCGCGGCCCGGCCGTTGACGGCGGCGATACCGACCCGATCCGCGAAGGGCGCCAACAACTCCCGCACCCGCTCGACGCCGCACGCGATGGACAGCATGCCACCGGGGCCGGCCACGTTGCACAGCAGTCTGCTGCGCAACGTCACTACCCGCGCGGCATCGCGCAGGGACAGCGCACCGGCGACGTACGCGGCGGCGATTTCGCCTTGGGAATGCCCGATTACGGCATCCGGCCGCACCCCAACCGACTTCCACAGTTCGGCCAGCGACACCATGACCGCGAACAGCGCCGGTTGCACGACGTCCACCCGATCCAGCCCCGGCGCGCCGGGAGCACCGCGCAAGACGTCGGTCAGCGACCAATCCACGTATTCGGCGAAGGCGTCGGCGCAGGCCTGGATCTGCTGCGCGAATACCGGTGCGGTGTCGAGTAATTCGATGCCCATGCCCAGCCATTGCGAGCCCTGGCCGGGGAAGACGAATACCGTTTTTCCGGCGGGCTGGGCATCGCCGCGAATAACGCCGGAAGTCAAGGCCCCCAAGTCATCTGCGGCCAGCTCGTCCAGCCCGGCCAGCAACCGATCTCGGTCGCCACCGACGACGACGGCCCGATGCTCGAACACCGCACGGCCGGCCAACGTCCACCCCACATCGGCGACGTCCAGGTCGTCGTCGGCACGCACATGCTCAGCCAAGCGCGCGGCCTGAGCCCGCAACGCAGCCGACGATTTCGCCGTGATCACCCACGGCACCACCGGCAGGGCGGATTCGCGGGCGTTGCGCTGCTGCGCCGGGGCCGCTTCCACGATCACGTGCGCATTGGTGCCGCTGATCCCGAACGACGAGACCGCGGCCCTGCGCGGCCGACCACCCTGCCAAGGCCGCGCCTCGGTCAACAACGCCACCGACCCCGCCGACCAATCCACATGCGGGGACGGCACATCCACGTGCAACGTCGCCGGCAACACCTCATGGCGCATCGCCTGCACCATCTTGATCACCCCGGCCACCCCCGCCGCAGCCTGGGTATGACCCATATTCGACTTGATCGACCCCAACCACAGGGGCTCTTTTCCGGGCTCGCCGCGGTCCTGCCCATAGGTCGCCAACAACGCCTGCGCCTCAATCGGATCACCCAACGTCGTACCGGTCCCGTGGCCCTCCACCACATCAACCTCGGCCGCACTAAGCCCCGCATTAGCCAACGCCGCCCGCACCACCCGCTGCTGCGAAGGCCCATTCGGCGCCGTCAACCCATTCGACGCACCATCTTGATTTACCGCCGAACCACGCACCACCGCCAACACCGGATGCCCCAACCGCTGCGCATCCGACAACCGCTCCACCACGAGCATCCCGCCGCCCTCGGCGAATCCGGTGCCGTCGGCCGCGCCGGCGAATGCCTTGCACCGGCCGTCTGCGGATAACCCACGCATGCGGCTGAACTCGACGAAAATGTCGGGGGTGGCGTTGACGGTGACACCGCCGGCCAGCGCCAGATCGCACTCCCCCGACCGCAGCGACTGCACCGCCATATGCAACGCCACCAACGACGACGAACACGCCGTATCCACCGACACCGCCGGGCCCTCCAGCCCCAACACATACGACACCCGCCCCGAAGCCACGCTGGACGTCATGCCGGTGAGCCGGTAACCCTCGATCTCCTCGGCCAACATGCCGTAGCCCTGGACGATGAGTCCCGCGAAGACCCCGGTCGCGCTCCCGCGCAGCCCGCTGGGATCAATCCCGGACCGCTCCAATGCCTCCCACGACAGCTCCAGAAGCATCCTGTGCTGAGGGTCCATCGCCAGCGCCTCGCTGGGGGCAATACCGAAGAACGCCGCGTCGAAGTCGGCGACCCCGTCGACGAAGCCCCCGGTACGTGCGTAGGTTTTGTGCCGGGCGTCGGGGTCCGGGTCGAACAACCCGGCCAAGTCCCAGCCACGATCGGCCGGAAATTCGCTGATGACGTCGCGGCCGTCGGCCACCATTTCCCAGAGGCGTTCCGGGCTGTCCACGCCACCCGGAAAGCGGCAGGACATTCCGACGATCGCGATCGGCTCGCTCGAGCGCTCCAGCAGCGCACGATTGGTGCGCTTCAGGCGTTCAACCTGGACCAGCGCTTTCCGTAGCGCTTCGGTCGCATGCTGGAGTTGATCACCCATCGCTAACCTCGCCTAACCGTTAACCAAAAGTTGGCCGCCTTCAACCGCCGCACGCGAGTCAAAGTTTTGCCGCACGACGGACCACACGGACCACAAGGACCCCGAAGGATGTTGTCGTGCTGCTCGCCGACCCAAGAATCTCGCTGGTGAGTATGGCCAACTCCGGCGCGATTTCAAAACGTCCGATACTCCCAGTTGCTACGCGAAGGACTCGACCGGCTCACACGGCGAGGTGTGCGGTTCCCGTCCGGCGACTGCTGCACCGGACCCGCCGCCCATGCCGCGACTGTACCGGGGAACCCGTCGGCCATGGTCAGTCGCATGTCGGGCGCGTCTCTACGGGTCGGCCGACCCGAGTCAGACGCCGACCCGGCGCCAGCCGTCGGCGGCCCTCGCAGCTTTGACCAGGGCATCGCACAATTCGCGCAATTCGGTCGCCCCGGCTCCCTCGTCGAGCGCGGTCGCAACATCCTCCGCCGCGCATCGCACCTGGTAAACGCGGTCTGAGAGGTCAGCCGCGTCCTCTGCCGACAGCACCACCGCGTCAGCGGGCAGCGCCAGCGAGCCGCCAGTCCCACCGCGGCTGATCAGGGCCCGCTGCTCATAGGCCCGCTGCCGGCAGGACTGACGGCAGTACTGGCGGCGCCGGCCCATCCCGGTATCGGTCACGTCCCTGCCACACCAGCGGCACGGTTGCGGCCTGGCGCGACGCTTGGCAAGGGTCACGCCAGCCGACATTAGTCCGGCACGGGCCCGGATCCCGGTATCATTGGCGTTCGCGAATGATCGCGTCGCACGTGCCCGGCGCCCTCCCGGGAACTGCGCCGCCCGTCGCAACGTTTGCCAAGCGAAGAGAATCGCCACTACCCGAGCCCAAGAGCTCAGGACCAAAAGGAGTAACGCCGATGGCAGATCGCGTCCTGAGGGGCAGTCGCCTCGGAGCCGTGAGCTATGAGACTGACCGCAACCATGACCTGGCGCCGCGTCAGATAGCCCGATACCGCACCGATAACGGCGAGGAGTTCGAGGTTCCATTCGCCGACGACGCCGACATCCCGGGCACCTGGCTGTGCCGCAACGGCATGGAAGGCACTTTGATCGAGGGTGACCTGCCCGAGCCGAAGAAGGTCAAGCCTCCGCGCACGCACTGGGACATGCTGCTGGAACGCCGCACGGTCGAAGAACTCGAAGAGCTGCTCAAAGAGCGCCTCGAACTGATCAGGTCGCGCCGGCGCGGCTGACGCTGGGTAGTTGCGCCCGGCCGACGGGTTAACGGGTCTGGGCGCGCGCTGCCCGTGCGCGGTTGAGTCTGCCCTCGACGCCCCACCGCGTGACTTTGAAAAGCGCCTCGCGGATATTGGATCCGCTCATTTTGGACACGCCGAACTCGCGCTCGGTGAAGGTGATCGGCACTTCGACGACGAGGAATCCGTTGTTCACGGTGCGCCAGGTCATCTCGATCTGAAAGCAATAGCCCTTGGAGTCGACGGTGTCCAGGTCGATAGCCTCCAGCACCTCGCGGCGGTATGCCCGGTAGCCCGCGGTGATGTCGTGCACACCGATTCCGAGCGCCACGCGCGAATAGGTGTTGGCGGTCTTGGACAAGGCCAGCCGCCGCCAGGGCCAGTTACGCACCGTCCCTCCGTCGACATAGCGCGAACCGATGGCCAGGTCGGCTCCGGTGTCGACGGCGTCCAGCAGCCGGTGCAGCTGTTCGGGCGCATGGCTGCCGTCGGCGTCCATCTCGACCAGCACCGAGTACTCACGACTCATCCCCCAGGCGAATCCCTCGAGGTACGCCGCACCCAGGCCGTTCTTGACTGTGCGGTGCATGACGTGGGTGCGGCCGGGCTCAGCCTGCGCCAGCTCGTCGGCGAGCTGTCCGGTCCCGTCGGGGCTGTTGTCGTCAACGATGAGCAGGTGCACGTCGGGGCATGCGTCCCTGAGCCGCCGATGGATCAGCGGCAGGTTCTCCCGCTCGTTGAACGTGGGGATGATCACCAGGACGCGCTGGCTCGGACGATTGCCCGGCTGGCCGGTGGTCATGAGGCTCCTTTGTGTCGCTGTGTATGACGCGGCGGTCCGCCGCTTGTGTGGTGCGGAGTGTAATCACCGGCCCCAGGGGGCGCAGCGTCCGTGAGGTCCGGGATGTCCGCGTTGGGCGCATCTTCTTCGTCCGCCGCGGCAGCCTGCGGCGACGGACCTGAGTCCTCGGACTCGCCCGGGCGGGCATCGGAGTCGTCAGACTCGCCTGAGGACCGCAACCTGAGACGAATCGGACGCGGGAACCACCCATTGTGCCGTATTGCGACCAGAACGACTGCTCCGGCCACCCCGACCAGGATCCACTGCAAGATGGGAGCCCACCGGGTCGCCGGAGTCAGCGTGGTCTTCAGGCGTACCTGATTGTCCAGGTAGGCCGGCTGAAAAAAATCTGTCCGCGCCAATTCGCGGCCGTCGGGGGCGATGAGTGCGCTGATCCCGGTAGTGCCCGCGACCATCACGTATCGGTCATGCTCCACGGCCCTGACCTTGGCGAAGGCCAGCTGTTGTTCGCTCATCGTCTGGTTGAAGGTGGCGTTGTTGCTGGGCACGGCCAGCAGCTGGGCGCCGTTGCGGACCGCCTTTCGCGGCTCGCGGTCGAAGATCACTTCCCAGCAGGTGGCGACCCCGACCGGCACACCGCCGATCTGCACGACATCGGTGCTGGTGCGCGGCACAAAATGGCCGGCCCGGTTGGCATAACCGGAAAGATGCCGGAAGAGCCACGGCATGGGCAGATATTCGCCGAATGGCTGCACGATTTCTTTGTCATGACGGTCGGCCGGTCCGGTCATCGGATTCCAGACGATCACCGTGTTGGTGAACTCGGGGGCTTCTTGCGGACGGTCTGGAACGTCGAGCACGGTGCCTACGAGAATCGGCGCACCGATCACCCTGGCCGCCTCCGAGATCTGCTGTCCGGCATCGGGGTTGAGCAGCGGGTCGACGTCGGACGAGTCCTCCGGCCAGATCACGAATTGCGGCTGCGGCGCGGCGCCCCTACGCACGTCCTCCGCCAGCCGCAGCGTCTCCTGGACGTGGTTGTCCAGTACGGCGCGGCGCTGTGCGTTGAAGTCGAGGCCGAGCCGCGGCACGTTGCCCTGGACGACAGCGACGGTGACGGTGGGTTCATCGCCGGATGCGTTACCCGAACGCCGCACGCCCCCCACCGGCCGCCCGCGGTGCTGATGCCGGGAATCTGTATCTGCCTGGTGCTGCTGGCTGCCATGTTCGTCTGGCCGGGTAGCTGGCCACCGGATTTGAACCACAGCACGATTTCCAGCGCGATCGCGGCGAGGCTGCATCCGACCAGCACGATCGCCGTTGAGAGCAACGGCACGCCACCGGCCTGGACCAACGGCAACAACGGACCGCTGGCTTGGCCGTAGGCAACCGATCCCCACGGAAAGCCGCCGAACGGAAATGTCGATTTCAACCACTCCTGCGCCGCCCACAACACGGCAAACCACAACGGCCAGCCGGGCAACCTGCGTACCACGACAGCGAACAAGCCGAACAGGGCTGGAAACAGCGCCGAAACCGTTGCCAACGCAAGCCAGGGCACGGCACCCACCAGCAGGCTTATCCACGGCAGCAGCGGCACATAGAAGGTCAGCCCGAACAGGAATCCGTAGCCCGCCCCACCTACCAGCGTCGTCTCGGGCCGGGTAAGCACCCAGGAAAGCAGCGCGAAGGCGACGACGGCGGCCCACCACCAGTTCGTGGTCGGAAAGCTGGTGAACAGCAACGCCCCGGCTGTGATGGTGACCACCAGCCGCGGCACCCGCGGTACCAGCGCGGCCTGCACGGCCGGCCCCAGCGCTGCTGCCGCGGCGCGGACTCGATCTGCAGGGGTTCGGCGGGGATGCGCATCCTCGTCGACGTGGTTCTCGTCAGGCGCCGGCGCCTCTGGAGCATCAGCGTTGGCCGGGCCGCTGTGCTCGATGGGTTCGGGGTCAGCCCCGTCGGTCGCCACGCCGACGTCCGCAGTGGCTATGACCGCTTCATCTTTATCCGGGGGGACAGCCTGGTCGCGCTCGACAGGGCGTTTCCGCCGGACGTGCTTAGCCATGGATGACAACGCCCCGATGCACTGTTCGGCGGCAACGCGGCAGCGCGTCCGTCGGGCCCAGCCGCGGCAAGGCGGGCACCCGGGAACGCGGATCGGTGGACCAACGCTGGACGGCATCGTGCGGCGCGGTCACGTCAAGGGCCCCGGCATCCCACACGGCATACGAGGCCGTCGCGCCAGGGACCAGCGTTCCGGTCTTGCCGTCCCGAACCCCGCAGGCCCGCCAGCCGCCCCGGGTGGCGGCCGCGAACGCCGCCCGCGCCGAAATCGCACTGCCCGGCGTGCGGTGATTGACCGCCGCGCGCACGCTTTCCCACGGGTCGATCCCCGTCACCGGGGCGTCGGAACCGAGTGCGAGGGGCACGCCTTGGGATGCTAACAGCGCTAACGGGTTGAGTTCGCTGCCTCGATCGGTGCCGAGGCGACGGGCGTACATGCCGTCACCACCGCCCCACAGGGCGTCGAAATTGGGCTGCACGCTGGCAATGACACCCCACGCGCCAAGCTTTGCGGCCTGGTCCGCATCAACCATCTCCAGATGCTCCAGACGGTGTCCGCAGCGGGCGACGGCCGCCACGCCGAGGTCCGCCACGACGCGTTCGAAAGCGGCGACCGCCGCCGAGACCGCGGCATCGCCGATGACGTGGAAACCCGCGGTCACTTCCGCCTCGGTGCAGGCGCGCAGGTGCGCTTCAACGGCGTCCGGCTCGAGGCGGCAGGTGCCTGTGCAGTTCGGCGCGTCCGTGTAGGGCTCGTGCAGCCATGCGGTTCGCGAACCGAGCGCACCGTCGATGAACAGATCGCCTGCCAGCCCGCGGGCCCCGGTCTGCGCCAATAGTTCATGCGCCTGCGCGGGCGTGGTCACCGCCTCTCCCCAGTAGCCGATCACCTCCACGCCGTGGTCGTGGGCGAGCAACTGCAACCAGTCGTCGAGCCCAGCGATCTCCGGGCCGGCGCATTCGTGCACCGCGACGATGCCCGCTGCGGCGACGGCTTGCAGTGCTGCGCTTCTGGCCTCGGACTGCTGCTCGGCCGTCAGCAGGTCCCGGGCGACGGCTCGGGCCAGGTGGTGGGCATCTTCGACGAGCGGCTGGTCGGCGTCATAACCGGCTGTCGCGGCCAACCCGTGGACTCGGTTGCGCAACGCGCTTGATGCCAGCGCGGAGTGCACGTCGATGCGGGTCAGGTAGGCGGGCCGGTCACCCAGGACGGCGTCCAAATCGGCGGTGCTCGGTGGGGCGTTCTCGGGCCACGCCGATTCATCCCAGCCATGTCCCCAGACCGGCTGACGCGGGTGCGCTGCCGCGTGCTCGGCGATCAGCTGGACGCAATGCGCGCGCGACCTCGCCGGCCGCAGATCCAGCCCGCTGATGGTCAGGCCGGTGGCGCTCAGGTGGATATGGCTGTCGACGAAGGCCGGCGCCACAAAACCGCCGCCGAGATCCTCGATGTCGGCATCCGGGAATTGGCGACGGCCGACGTCATCGCTGCCCAGCCACGCCACGACCGCGCCGCGCACCGCCATTGCGGTGGCGTCGGGATGGCTCGGGCTGTGCACCCGGCCGTTGACCAGCAGCTTGGTGGAAATGTCGGTCACACCGGCAAAACTACGGGGCGTGCTGGTGGGGCGCGGCCCGGACCTGCGCCGGCGGTAGCACCGCCGGCTCGACGTCCCTGACGTCGACAACCTCGCCGTCGATGTAGTCGCGGTGGTCAGTGGCGCCGGAGGCGTCATCGAACATCCGGACGTCGGTGATCAATGGGATGCGGCGCTGGACTCCGCGCAGCGCAATCGCGGCCAGCGCGGGCCGGGCGAGGGTCCTGATCGGCGGCGCCAGCAAAAGGATTCCCAGGGCGGTGGTGACCAGTCCGGGCACCAGAATCAGGACCGTCGCCAGGCTGACCATCGCTCCGTCGCTCAGGGCGCTGCCTGGTTCCTTCACCCCGGATCGCAGCTGCACGACCTGGGCGCCGAGCTGCCACCCGGCCATCGGAACCCACACCACGACGCCCAGAACGGCGGTGACGAGAAGCGCCAGCAAGGTCCAGCCCCACCCGACCGTCGCCGACAGCGCGAGTATGGCCGCCAGCTCGACGACGACGTAGATAAGCAACAAACCCCGGACCATACGACGCCAACGTCTGCGGGCCGAGCCCAAGTTCCCCTGGTGACGCGCGTCGCTGCTGCAGTTAGATGACGGTATGACGACGATTGAGATCGATACCCCCGACGGATTGATCGACGGGTTGCTGAGTCTTCCCCCGGGTAAAGGCCCTTGGCCGGGTGTGGTGGTGATCCACGACGCGATCGGCTACGGGCCGGACAAAGAGTCGATCAACGACCACGTCGCCCGCGGCGGTTATGTGGCGCTCACTCCGAATCTGTTCGCGCGCGGTGGCCGCGGACGCTGCGTCACGCGGGTCATGCGCGAACTGATGACGAAGCGGGGTCGTGCGCTCGACGACGTCCTTGCCGCACGCGATCACCTACTGGGCATGCCGGAATGCACCGGGCGGGTTGGTATCGCGGGGTTCTGCATGGGCGGCGGCTTCGCGCTGGTGATGTCGCCTCAAGGGTTCGGTGCTTCCGCACCGTTCTACGGCACACCGCTGCCGCGCAACCTCAGCGAGACGCTGGACGGGGCCTGCCCGATTGTGGCGAGCTTCGGCGGCCGTGACCCGCTCGGTTTAGGGGCAGCCAACAAACTGCGCAAGGTTACGCAGGCCAAGAACATCACCGCCGATATCAAGAGCTACCCCAAGGCCGGGCATAGCTTCGCCAACCAGCTCCCGGCCCAGCCACTGCTGCGCATCACCGGGTTCGGCTACAACCGGGACGCGGCAGAAGACGCGTGGAGCCGCGTCTTCGCGTTCTTCGGCGAGCACCTGGGAGCCGGGGGCGGCGACGTGGTCCGGTGAACGGCTTGTTGGCCGGCGTCGCTGCTCATAGCGGCGTCAGACTGACTGTGGCCGCCCCTTGTCGTGTCGCCGTGTCCGCTCCCAAGGCCAGGTCATCAGGGCCCACACGATGAGGAGAAGGGTGGCTGCGGTAAGCACATACACCGGCCACGGGCCCATAATGTCCAGCAGGCTCGCGGTGGCGGGTTTTTCATTGAGGAAGCCGTAATTGGTTCCGGCGACGCTGTTGAACGTGAACGTGGTCGCTGCCCACACCGCCGTGACTACGACCGCGACGCGGTAACTGCGCCATCCGGGCCGCATCCCTCGACCCCAGGTGAGGTAGATCGCGGCCCACACGACAAGCAGGTGAATCGCCCAGAAACCAAGAAACTGGTAATTGGGAAAATCCGGGCTCTTCAGAACCGGCGAGATCAACGCCTGGCTGCTCAGCACCAGCCCCCAGTAGTAGGTGAGCGCGAAAGCCCAGTGCCGCTGCGACCACAGTGCGTAGGCGGCAGCGACGGTCGCCAGATCGGTCAGACGGAGCGGCACCGACCGGTCGATGGCAGGCGGGATCAGCGAGTAGATCAGCACTGCAGCGTATATCGCGGCGGTGAGCCCGCCCAGGACGCGGCCAAAGACGCGAGCTTGCGATGCGCTCTGCCGACGCCCAATCCAGACCAGGAACACCGCGCCGATCACGAACAGCGTGATCACGGTCCAATACGACGGGCCGTATGCCGAAAACTCCCTTTGGGTGGAAACCACTGTCTCAACTCTGCGCTGACTTCACCTGCTGCAGCTTTCGCGACAGGACCGTCGCGAAGGTGTGCGTATCTCCCGGCCAGCGTGCGGACACGTAGTTGCCGTCGTCGACGACGAATGCCGGCCGTGAGTCTCTCGAAGTGTCGCGCACAATGCCGGAGGACTTGAGTCGCCAGCCGGATGATCCGCGCTCGACGTCGCAGAAATCGGTGGGGTTGCGCAGCGCGCGGGTGACTTCGGCCTGCACGGACATGTAGCCGTCCGGCTGGCCGGGCTCCTCGGTGTAGGTGCGGTAGTAGTCGCGGTCCCAGAACCGGGTGATGCGGGTGAGCCGCCAAGCGGTGCGTTCCAGCGCCCAGGTCAACGCCGTGGTCTTGTGTCCGTAGAGCACCGAGCGTCCCGTGGCGGGATCCACACTGCGAGCCAGTAGCAGCACCCCGTGGCAAATCGCGCCGATGACCATTCCGCGGGCAAAGGCGTCCACGACGAGCCGGTGCAGTATGTCGCTGTCGATATAGGCGCGCATTCCGCGGGCGCGGTGGCCGCCGGCGAGCAGCAAGGCGTCGACGTCATCGAGCGTGGCTTGTTGCCAGCTGACTGGATGGCGAAACTCCGCTGATGCCAACATCTCCCGGTACGCACGGCGGCCGTCCTTGTTCGCCCGTAGCGCCAGCCCCAGCACCGGGATGGCCCCCACTACCGGTAGCGGAGACCAGATGTCCAAACCCCGACCGCTCACCATGATGTCGTCGGCCACGCCGGGTGTACCGCTTTGGGTGGCAAAGATCACCCGATGGCCGCTGCGGGTAAGAACGCGCCAACTGACCGCGACCTCGGTCGGGTCGAAATCGCGGTCTGGGATGGGGACGAGAACGGTACTCATCGGCCCTAAGGCTGGGCGACTCTGAGTTCAAGGCCCACATTGTTTTCCATGCCGCCGCGCACCTTGCTGAACAAGTTGAAGACCTTGCCCACGATGCCGTACCGCTTGCCGATGGCGTCGTAGACGGCGGCGTTGTGCGACTTGTCGAGGATGGTCGCAGTGCCTTCGACGGCTTCGCTTTTCGGACGACCACGTATATCGCAGACCGCCATCGTGACTCGCGGGGTGTTGCGGATTCGCTTGACCTTCCACGACTTTGCCTCGGTGATGACGAGCAGGCGATCCCCGTCGGCCGCCGCCCAGATCGGAACCGGCTTCGGTCGGCCGTCCTTGGTGAAGGTGGTCAGCAGGATGTATTGCGCCTTGGCCAGGTCGGCGAAAGTTGGTGTCACGGATGCCAACCTACCGCGCAGTTACCCGCGAGCAGACGCAGAATCGCACGGAAGACGCTCTCGGAATGCGATTCTGCGTCTGCTCGCGGTACTAGGCCTCGAGGTCCCCTTCGGTTTCCAGCAGCGCCTGGCGGAGCCCGTCGAGGGTGTCCGCTTGAGGTTCGGCCCACATGCCGCGGCCGGCCGCCTCCAGCAGCCGTTCGGCCATGCCGTGCAGCGCCCACGGGTTGGACTCGGCCATGAACTTCCGGTTCTCCGGATCCAGCACGTATCGCTCGGTCAGCTGTTCGTACATCCAGTCGGCCATCACCCCGGCCGTCGCGTCGTAGCCGAACAGGTAGTCGACCGTGGCCGCCATCTCGAAAGCACCCTTGTAGCCATGGCGCCGCATCGCGGCCATCCAGCGGGGATTGACGACACGGGCTCTGAACACCCGGGTGGTCTCCTCGGACAGGGTGCGGGTGCGGATCGCGTCGGGTCTGGTGTTGTCGCCGATGTAGGCGGCGGGTGCTTGGCCGGTCAGCGCTCGGACCGTGGCGACCATGCCGCCGTGGTATTGGAAGTAGTCGTCGGAGTCGGCGATGTCGTGCTCGCGGGTGTCGGTGTTCTTGGCGGCCACCGCGATCCGGCGGTACTGGCGATTCATGTCATCGACGGCTTCGCGACCGTCCAGGCCCCGGCCATAGGCAAATCCGCCCCACGCCGTGTACACCTGGGCGAGATCGGCATCGTCACGCCAGTTCCGGCTGTCGATCAGCTGCAGCAGACCGGCGCCATAGGTACCCGGCTTGGAACCGAAAATCCTTGTCGTGGCGCGGCGTTGGTCGCCGTGCTGACCAAGGTCGACCTGGGCATGGGCGCGGATGTAGTTGTCTTCGGCGGGTTCGTCGAGGTCGGCGACCAGCCGCACCGCGTCGTCGAGCATCGTTACGACATGCGGGAAGGCATCGCGGAAGAATCCCGAGATCCGCACTGTGACATCGATGCGCGGGCGCCCTAGCTCGGTCAGCGGAATCGGTGTCAGGCCGACGACCCGTCGTGAAGCATCGTCCCAGACCGGCCGAACGCCCAGCAGCGCAAGCACTTCGGCGATGTCATCGCCCGCGGTGCGCATCGCCGAGGTGCCCCACACCGAAAGCCCGACCGACTGCGGCCACTGTCCCTGATCGCTGCGGTAGCGGGTCAAAAGCGAATCCGCCAGTGCCGCACCGGCTTCCCAGGCCAGCCGGGACGGCACCGCTTTGGGGTCGACGGAGTAGAAGTTGCGTCCGGTGGGCAAGACATTGATCAGGCCCCGCAGCGGCGATCCCGATGGTCCCGCAGAAATGAACCGGCCATCCAAAGCCCTCAGGATCTGCTCGATTTCGGCACCGGTGCCGGCGAGCCTGGGTACCACTTCAGTGGCCGCGAACCGCAGCACCGCGGCAACGTCCGGGTTGTCGGTGAGCCGGTCGGCAGCGGCGGGATCCCAGCCGCTGGCCTGCAGCGCGGCGACCAGTGACCGGGCCGCGGCCTCTGCTTCGTCCACCGAGGACCGTTCGTCGGTGCCGTCCTCGGCCAGACCCAGTGCTTGCCGCAATCCCGGGAGAGCCAGTTCGCCGCCGAACAGCTGACGGGCGCGCAGCATGGCCAGCACCAGGTCGAGTTCATCCTCACCCGTAGGCGTTTGGCCGAGGATGTGCAGGCCGTCGCGGATCTGGACGTCCTTGATCTCGCACAGCCAGCCATCGACATGCAGGATCATCTCGTCGAACGAGTCCTCTTCCGGCCGCTCGGTCAGTCCGAGGTCGTGATCCATCTTGGCCGCCCGGATCAGCGTCCAGATCTGCTGGCGGATGGCCGGCAATTTGCCGGGGTCCAGCGCGGCGACATTGGCATGCTCGTCGAGCAGTTGTTCCAATCTGGCTATATCGCCGTATGTTTCGGCCCGGGCCATGGGCGGAATGAGGTGATCGATGAGCACCGCGTGTGCTCGTCGTTTAGCCTGTGTGCCTTCACCAGGGTCGTTGACCAGGAAGGGGTAGATCAGTGGCAGGTTGCCCAGCGCGGCGTCGGGGGCGCAGGCGGCCGACATGCCGAGCGTCTTTCCGGGTAGCCATTCCAGGTTGCCGTGCTTGCCAAGATGAAGCACGGCGTGAGCCCCGAAACCCGCGTCCAGCCAATGATAGGCGGCCAGATAGTGGTGGCTGGGCGGTAAATCGGGGTCGTGGTAGACGGCAACGGGATTTTCGCCGAAACCACGCGGTGGCTGCACCATCAACACTAGATTGCCGGCTTGCATTGCGGCGATGACGATTTCGCCGTCGGGATCGTTGCTGCGGTCGACGAACAACTCCCCCGGCGGGGGACCCCAGTGTGCTGTCACCGTATCGGTGAGCTCGGCGGGCAGCGTGGCGAACCACTCGCGATAGTCGTTGGCGGACACCCGGATCGGGTTGCCGGCCAGTTGCCCTTCGGTGAGCCAGTCCGGGTCCTGTCCCCCGCGTTCGATCAGCGCATGGATCAGTGCATCGCCGTCGCAGGCATCCACACCGGGCAGATCGCCCACCTGATATCCACGCTCGCGCATCGCCCGCAGGAGCGCGACGGCGCTGGCCGGGGTGTCCAGTCCGACCGCATTGCCGATGCGGGCATGCTTGGTCGGGTAGGCCGAGAACACCAGAGCCACCCGTTTGTCTGCTGGCGCGACGTAGCGCAGGAGTGCGTGCCGCACGGCCAGGCCGGCTACCCGCGCGCAACGCTCCGGGTCGGCGACATAGGAGATCAGCCCGTCGTCGTCGATCTCCTTGAACGAGAACGGAACTGTGATGATGCGACCGTCGAACTCGGGTACGGCGACCTGACTCGCCACGTCGAGCGGACTGAGCCCGTCGTCATTGTGGCGCCACTGATCACGGGGACTGGTCAAGCACAGGCCCTGCAATATCGGAATATCAAGGGCCGCAAGGTGTTCGACGTTCCAACTGTCGTCATCACCGCCGGCCGAAGCGGTCGCCGGCTTCAGGCCACCGGCGGCGAGCACGGTAACCACCATGGCGTCGGCGTCGGCGAGGCGTTGCAGTAGTTCTGGTTCGGCGGTACGCAGCGAGGCGCAGTAGACCGGCAGCGCCCGCCCGCCGGAACCTTCGATTGCCTGACACAGGGCTTCCACATAGGCGGTGTTGCCGGCCAGGTGTTGCGCGCGGTAGTACAGCACGGCGATCGTCGGGCCGGTCTTCGCAGTACCCGGCCGCTCCAGCTCGCCCCAGGTCGGAGTCACTACCGGTGGCGTGAAACCGAAACCGGTCATCAACACTGTGTCCGACAAGAAGGCGTGCAGCTGTCGCAGGTTTTCCACGCCACCGTGGGCCAGGTAGATGTGGGCCTGTACGGCGATGCCGGCCGCGAGGGTGGACAGTCCCGTCAACTCGGCGTCGGCCGCTTGTTCTCCGCTGACCAGCACGGTCGGTACACCGCTCGCGAGCACCATGTCGATACCGCTTTGCCAGGCGCGGTAGCCACCGAGGATCCGCACCACCACGATCGCGGTGCCCGTCAGCAGGTCCGGTAGTTCGTCTTCGGACAGCCGTGACGGGTTGGCCCACCGGTAGTTCTTGCCGCTGGACCGGGCGCTGATCAAGTCGGTGTCGGACGTCGACAACAGCAGGATGGAAGGCTCAGCCACCTACCATTCGTACCGCATCGACGGCTTACGCTATGGGCCATGTCCGTCGCAGGGAAGATCTCGGGGAAAGTAATCGCCATCACCGGGGGTGCTCGGGGGATCGGCCTGGCCACGGCCACGGTTCTGGAAAGTTTGGGCGCAAAGGTCGCCATCGGAGACATCGACGAAGCTGTCGTCAAAGAGTCAGGCGAGCGGTTAGGGCTGAAGGTTTGCCATCGGTTGGACGTGACGGATTGCGAGTCCTATACCGGTTTCCTCGACGTCGTCGAAACCGAACTGGGTCCCCTCGACGTGTTGGTCAACAACGCGGGCATCGCGCCCGCGGGCAGCGCCGTCGATGAGGCCGACGCCGTCACCCACAGGGTGCTTGACGTCAACATCTACGGCGTCATCCTGGGTACCAAACTGGGAGCACAACGCATGTTGCCCCGCGGTCGCGGTCACATCGTCAACATCGGGTCGATCGGTAGTGTGTTGCCGGGCGCAGGCCTGGCCACCTATAGCGCCACAAAGCATGCCGTACTCGGATACACCGACGCCTTCCGACTGGAAAACCATGGACGCGGGGTGCACTTCTCGGTGATCATGCCTACGTTGACCAATACCGAGATGGTAGCTGGTTTCGGACACGCGAGGGGCTTCAAGAATGCCGAACCGGAAGACGTCGCCCGGGCGATAGCCGGTGTGATCGCCAAGCCGAAATCCCGTGTGTTCGTTCCCCGTTCGATCGGCATTGCCCTCACGACTCAACGCCTCATGCCGCAACCAATAGCGGAGGCGATGGGACGAGCGCTGGGCACGGATCGTGTCTGCACCAGCGACCTTCAGCCTGACAAGCGAGCCGCCTATGCGCGACGCATCGGAACGTGGACGTCCTAAGCGCAACCAGCTCCTCCGAGTTGGCTCACTCGCCGAACGTGGGCGGTGCGGATGAAAATCATTGGCAACGCGTGCATATCCCCCACGTTCGGCGGGCACACACTGCCACCTTGCTGCCGGACGTCTCTCAGGCGGTGCGCACTTCGAAATGGTCGAGCTCGGGTTGGCGCAAAAGCTCGCTATGGGTCTCCGGCGTCCACGGGAACAGCTCGGGCAGGCCATCCTTGCCGAGATACCAGCTGTTGCAGCCGGTAACCCAGATCGTCTGCGGCATAGCTGCTTTCATATCTTCGTTGTATTGCTTGGTGGCCGCTTCGGTAGGCGCTGCGGCGACCACATGGCCATCACGGAGCTGCTGGATCCACCACATCACGTAGTTGGCCTGGTCCTCGGCGATTGGAACCAGCGACTGATTACCGATCGGCGAATGCGGGCCCATCATCATGAACAGGTTCGGGAATCCCGGCACCGCGACGGACCGGTAAGCCATAGGACCGTCCTCCCAAACTTCGTCCAGGCTGATCCCACCCTCGCCGATCACGTTTAGCGGACGCACGTAGGCTCGGGCATCAAAGCCGGTGGCGAAGACGAGCAGGTCCAATTCGTGTAGCGTGCCGTCGGCGGTGACGATGCCGCGGGGCTCGATGTGGTCGATCGAGCCGGTGACGATCTCGACGCCGGGCTTTTGCACGGAACGGTAGAAATTCGCGGCCATCACCTGACGCTTGCACATCGGTTGGTAATTGGGGGTTAGCTTCGCCCGCAGTTGCGGATCGCGCACCGACAGCCGCAGGTTCCATCGACACCAGGCCTGGATCTGACGGCGCTGCCAGCCCGGGCGGATCGGCGCGAGGCCGAACCAGTGCCGCATCAAGAACCCCCAGAAGCGGTAGGGCAGACGGTTCAGCCCCGGCCACCGGGACAGCGCCGCCTGAGCCAACTTCGAATAGCGCGGGTTCGGCATCGGGTAGATCCACTGCGCGGTGCGCTGGAAAACCTTAAGCTGGCGCACCTTGCCGCCTAGCTCCGCGGTGATCTGCACGCCTGTCGACCCGGTCCCGATCAAACCGATCCTCTTGTCCGGCAACGAAACCGAGTGGTCCCAGCGCGACGAGTGGAAGGCCGGACCGGCAAACGTGTCCCGTCCGGGAATGTCCGGGTAACGCGGTACCCGCAGCACGCCGGTTGCGGTGACCAGGACGTCGAAGGTCTCCTCGCCGTCGGGGGTGGTGAGCCGCCACCGGCCGTCTTCGTAGCGGGCCGCGGTGACGTCAGTGCCGAACCGGATGTGCTTGCGGATGCCGCGTTCGGCGGCCACTTGCTGGAAGTAGGCCTGGATCTCAGGACCCGGCGGCAGCCAATGCGACCAATTCGGGTTCGGCCGAAACGAATAGGAGTAGTAGCGCGACGGGACGTCGCAGGTGAGTCCTGGATACGTGTTGTCGCGCCAGGTGCCTCCGACGTCGTCGGCCTTCTCGAAGATGGTGAACGAGTCGATGCCGGCGTCCTGCAGCTTGGCTGCCATGCATATGCCCGACATCCCCGCCCCGATGATCGCGATTCGCAGTTGGCGTTGCTGCGTCATGACTTTCACCCGACCTCTCTCGATGTCGTGCACGTTACGCCGATTGGGCGCGCGCGACTCAGAGATCGAGTTTGGCTGTGATCAAAGCGGCGACCTCGCCGGCCACGGCTCGTGCCTGGTCGCTCTGGCCCGGCTCATAGCGATCTGCGACCGGGTCGTAGTCGGCACCGGCGATCGTCCCGTGATCGGCCGCGAGTTCTTCCACGTCCACCGGCCATCCGATCCGTTCGAGAGCGGCGGCGAAGTCTCTGCTGGATGTCGCCGGCACCACGTCGTCGGAGAGACCGTGTACCAGCGTGAAAGGGGAACCGACGCGCTCGGCGGACAGCCCGTCGGTCACCAGCCGTCCGGAAATCGGATCGGGGGCCATGAAGGCGCCGGACAAGCAAACCGTATGGGCAAGTGCGACATCGAAGTCCGCCGCGTCAAGCGTCACACGCGCGGCGGCGACGCCTCCCAACGACCACCCGACGAGCGTGAGACTGTCGCTGGTACGCCTTTGGGTGAACTCGAGCGACCGCAGCAGATCCGCGCGGCCGCCGTCGGCGGCATGGGAGTTCCAGTCCGGCGCCACGACGGCCGCGCCTCGGTCGGCGAGCAAGCCCGCCAGGGGGCGGACGGCGGCGCGGGCATTGGTCTGCATGCCATGCCAGATCAGGATCGTGGGCTGCGTCTGATTGCCGAAAACGTCGGCCAAGCGTCCTGGGGCATACTCCATCGTCTCCACAGGCACGTGGGTGCCCGGGACGGCAGGCGTTCAATCTTGGGGTCGGCCCTTGGTGCTTGGCGCTTGCGAGGCGAGGCGAGGTTTATCCACAGTCGGGGGTTTTTCCACAACCGCAGGCTTCACCCCGCACCGGTGTTCCCCGGCTCGGATAAGATCGAACGTATGTGCGATACCTCGTGGCCTGGCGTTGAGGCGCTGGCAGGCGCCGACGATGCCGCGGTGGTCGCCGCGATCACTTGGTGGACCAGGGCGGAGGCGGCTGCGTCTGCGCGCAGGCTCGAAGCTGTCGCCGAGCTGGTACGTCGGCGCGCTGACGGCCCCACTGACTGCGCCCACTGGTCGTGCGACAACTGGGATGCCATGGCCGCTGAAGTTGGCGCTGCCCAAGGCATCAGCCACCGTATGGCGTCGAGTCAGATGTATCTGGCTGTGGCACTACGGGATCGGCTACCAAAAGTGGCAGCGCTCTTCGCCGAGGGGGCAATCAGCGCCCGGCTGGTGAGCATGATCGTGTGGCACACCGATCTGATCAAGGACGCCGAGACGATGCGGTTGGTCGACAAGACATTGGCCGAGGACGCAGCCCGATTCGGCCCACTATCGGCAACCAAGACCGCGCAGGCTATCGACGCCGTCGTGGATTACTACGACCCTGGTGCGTTGCGGCGCACCCGTGACGCTGCCCGCGGCCGCGAGGTCGTCATCGACCAGACGGATGGCGAGTCGGGGACCGCCGGCCTGTGGGGGCGCTTGTACGCCACCGATGCGGCCATACTCGACAGGCGGCTCACCCAGATGGCCCAAGACGTCTGCGAGCGCGACCCGCGCACCCTCAAGCAGCGCCGCGCCGATGCGTTGGGAGCATTGGCGGCCGGGACCGATCGGCTCGCCTGTGACTGCGGAGACCCCGACTGCGTCGCCGGCCCCGGCCCCGACCAGCGGGCAGAAAGTGTGATGGTCCACGTGATCGCGGAGGCGTCCGCGGTAAGCGCGCAACCCGATCCGCAAATGTCGGGCGAAGCGGCAGCGGAACCCCGTAGTGAGCCCGCACCACCAACAGCGGCGCCCAAGAAGCAACCCACCGCCTTGATCAGCACTGGCGGTGGCATGGTGCCCGCCCCCCTGTTAGCAGAGCTGATCCGCGATGGCGCGCAGCTGAGGCCAATAATCCATCCGGGCAACCGGGTCGAACCGGAGCCGGGCTATCGTCCGTCGGCGGCGCTGGACAGGTTCGTGCGGTGCCGTGACATGAACTGCCGGTTTCCCAATTGCGACCAGCCCGCAGAGTTCTGCGATGTTGACCACACGATCCCCTATCCGCTTGGTCTGACCCACCCGTCGAACCTGAAGTGCCTGTGCCGAAAACATCACTTGCTCAAGACTTTTTGGACCGCCTGGCGTGACGAGCAACGCCCTGACGGCAGGGTGGTCTGGACTTCGCCGAGTGGCCAGACCTACACCACTCACCCCGGTAGCCGGCTGTTCTTTCCGAGTCTGTGCGTGCCCACGGGTGAATTGCTCACTCCCGCAACGGCGAAACCGACCGCACTACGGGGCTTGATGATGCCCACCCGCCGGCGCACCCGACGACAGGACCGCGCGTCACGCATCGATGCCGAACGCGCTCTCAACGCCGCCCACGTCGCCGAACGCAACAAGCCGCCGCCCTTCTAGCTGCGCACCGTGGTCGTCAAATCCACGCACGACGTACCGTGAACCATGCCCCGATCCCGCGACACCGACGCCTGCCCTGGTGCGCTGCAGGTGCACCAGGCCGCCGACGGCGCGTTGGTGCGGATCCGATTGCCGGGCGGCATGGTCACCGCCACGCAACTGGCGACCCTGGCCCGCGTCTCGGGAGAGTTGGCCACGGGCACCATGGAGCTGACCGCCCGGGGCAACCTCCAGCTGCGCGGCATCACCGACGTCACCGCGGCGGCTGACGCGATAGCAGCGGCCGGGCTGCTGCCGTCAGAGACCCATGAGCGGGTCCGCAACATCGTCGCGTCGCCGCTGTCCGGCCGAGTCGGCAGGCGCCCCGACATTCATGAGTGGGTCGGCGAGCTGGATGCGGCACTCTGCGGCGAGCCCAGGCTGGCGGAGCTGGGCGGACGGTTCTGGTTCAGTTTCGACGACGGCCGAGCCGACGTGTCCGGCCTCCGCGCGGACGTCGGTGTCCACGTTTTGCAAGACGGTGTTGCGCTGCTCCTCGCCGGACGGGACACCGGGGTTCGGGTTGACGACGTCGTCGATGCCCTGTTAAGCGTGGCGCTGCGATTCGTCGACATCCGCGGGAACGCTTGGCGGGTAACAGAATTGGCCGACCCTACCGCATTGCTGCCCGCCACCACACTGGGTGCACGGTTTCCAACGGTCACCCGGCCACCGGTCGGCTGGATCCAGCAAAACGACGGGCGCGTCGCACTGGGGGCCGCGGTGCCGTTGGGCGTCCTGTCCACACGCGTCGCCGAGTACCTGGCTGCGATCGACGCCCCGATGGTTATCACACCGTGGCGATCGGTGCTGGTGTGCGACCTCGATGAACCCGTCGCCGACGCCGCACTACGGGTGCTGGCTCCGCTGGGGCTGGTGTTCGACGAGAACTCCCCGTGGCTGAACGTCAGCGCCTGCACCGGCAGCCCCGGTTGCGTCCACTCGGCCGCCGACGTGCGGGCCGACGCGGCGGAATCGCTGGACGCCGCTTACCCGGTGCACCGTCACTTCGTCGGTTGCGAGCGGGCCTGCGGCAGCCCGCAGACAGGTGAGGTCTTGCTGGCCACCGGAACGGGATACCGGCTTCTCAGGTCTTAAGGTGGGCGAGTGCTCGACTACCTCCGCGACGCCGACGAGATCTACCGCCAGTCGTTCGCGACCATCCGCGCCGAAGCCGACTTGACCCGTTTTCCCGCCGACGTCGCGCGGGTGGTGGTCCGGCTGATCCACACCTGCGGACAGGTCGACTTGACTGAGCACATCGCCTACACCGACGACGTCGTGGCACGGGCCGGCGCCGCCCTGCGCGACGGCGCGCCGGTGCTGTGTGATTCGTCGATGGTGGCCGCCGGCATCACCACCGCGCGGCTGCCCGCGGGCAACCAGGTGGTCTCGCTGGTCGCCGATCCGCGGGCGGCCGAGCTGGCCACCCGCCGCCGGACCACCCGATCGGCGGCCGGCGTGGAACTGTGGGCCGACCGGCTGCCCGGCGCGGTCCTGGCCATCGGCAACGCGCCCACCGCACTGTTCCGGCTGCTCGAACTGGTCGACGGGGGCCTCCCGGCACCGGCCGCGGTGCTGGGCGGCCCGGTCGGATTCATCGGGTCCGCCCAGTCCAAGCAGGAACTCGTGGACCGTCCGCGCGGGATGTCCTATCTGGTGGTGCGGGGCCGCCGCGGGGGCAGCGCCATGGCCGCGGCCGCCGTCAACGCGATCGCGGCCGACAAGGAATGACGAAGCGGGGCACGCTGTGGGGGGTCGGGCTGGGGCCTGGCGACCCGGAGTTGGTGACCGTCAAGGCTGCCCGGGTTATCGGTGAGGCCGACGTGGTGGCCTACCACAGCGCCCGTCACGGTCGCAGCATCGCCCGCGGCATCGCCGAGCCGTATCTGCGGCCCGGCCAGATCGAGGAACACCTCGTCTACCCGGTGACCACCGAAACCACCGACCACCCGGGCGGCTACGCCGGCGCGCTCGACGACTTCTATGTCGAGGCCACTGAGCGAATCGCCGCGCACCTCGACGCGGGTCGCAATGTGGCATTGCTCGCCGAGGGCGACCCGCTGTTCTACAGCTCCTACATGCATCTGCACACTCGGCTGACCGAGCGGTTCAACGCGGTGATCGTGCCAGGAGTGACGTCGGTGAGCGCGGCCTCGGCTGCCGTCGCCACACCGCTGGTGGCCGGCGACGAGGTGCTGTCCGTGCTGCCGGGCACACTGCCGGTCGACGAGCTGACCCGCCGGCTCGCCGATGCCGACGCGGCCGTGGTACTCAAACTGGGCCGGTCGTATCACAATGTCCGCGAAGCACTTTCGGCGTCCGGCCAGCTTGGCGACGCCTTCTATGTGGAACGGGCCAGCACGTCCGGGCAGCGGGTGCTGGCCGCCGCCGACGTCGACGAGACCAGCGTGCCGTATTTCTCGCTGGCCATGCTGCCCGGCGGTCGCAGGCAGCGGCGCCGGCGGGCGCTGAACGGCACGGTCGCGGTGGTGGGCCTGGGACCCGGCGACCACGACTGGATGACGCCGCAAAGCCGACGCGAGCTGGCCGATGCCACCGATCTGATCGGCTATGGCCGCTACCTGGACCGCATCCCGGCCCGGGACGGTCAGCGGCGCCATCCCAGCGACAACACCGACGAGCCCGCGCGTGCGCGACTGGCCTTCACACTCGCCGAACAGGGTCACGCCGTCGCGGTGGTGTCGTCGGGCGACCCGGGGGTGTTCGCGATGGCCACCGCCGTCCTCGAGGAAGCCAAGCAGTGGCCGGGCATAGAGATCAGGGTCATTCCGGCGATGACCGCGGCGCAGGCCGTCGCGAGCCGGGTCGGCGCTCCCCTGGGACACGACTATGCGGTGATCTCGTTGTCCGATCGGCTCAAGCCGTGGGAGGTGATCGCCGCGCGGCTGCAGGCCGCTGCCGCCACGGATTTGGTGCTGGCGATCTACAACCCGGCGTCCAAGTCGCGAACCTGGCAGGTGGGTGCGATGCGTGACGCGCTGCTCGCCCACCGCGACCCCGGTACCCCCGTGGTCATCGGCCGCTCGGTAACAGGCGCGGATTCCGACCCCGACGAAGACGTCCGTGTGGTGCGCCTCGCCGATCTGGACCCATGCGACGTGGACATGCGGTGCCTGCTGATCATCGGATCGTCGCAAACCCAGTGGTACTCAACCGATTCCGGCGACCGGGTCTTCACCCCGCGGCGCTATCCCGGCTAGCCGCCGACCGCGGACGCGACGATCGTGGCCGCGTTGGCGACGAACGCGTCATTGGACGGAGCCTCATAGCCGCCACTGATGCGGTCGGACATGACCGCCACGACGTGGGGCACTCCGCCGGGTGACCACACGACCGCAACGTCGTTGGTGCGGCCGTAGTCACCCGATCCGGTCTTGTCGATCACTTTCCAATCGGCGGGGAATCCGGCCCGGATTCGTTTGGCGCCGGTGGTGCTGCGCGCCATCCAGTCGGTGAGCAGCGCCCGTTTGTCGGACGGCAACGCGTCGCCAAGAACGAGCTTTTGGAAGACCATCGCGATCGCGCGCGGAGTGGTGGTGTCCCGCTCGTCATCGGGTGCGTCGCGGTTGAGCTCCGGTTCCTCCTGGTCCAGTCGGCTCACGTTGTCGCCCAGGCCGCGCAGGTACGCGGTGAATGCGGCGGGCCCGCCGAGCTCGGCGAGCAGCAGATTGGCGGCTGTGCCATCGCTGTAGCGGATCGCGGCATCGCACAGCTGCCTGACGGTCATTCCCGTCTGGACGTGTTGCTGGGTCACCGGCGAAACCGACCGGATGTCGTCACGGGTGTAGGTGACGACCTTGTCCAGATGCGGCAGTGGATTGTGCTGCAGCACCGCGGCAACCAGGGGCGCCTTGAAGGTGGAACAGAAAGCGAATCGCTCGTCGGCTCGGTGTGCGATCTCGGCGACTGCACCGTCGGCGGGCACATACACCCCGAGGCGACCTCCGTACTTTCGCTCGAGCTGGTCGAAGCGGCCGGTCAGATCTGGTGCCGGCGCGGCGTGCGTCGTCGACGCGGCGGGAACACCGCTGGTGGGGCGCGCGCAACCTGCCAGCGGAATCAAGAGAGCAGCCGCGAACAGTTGTCGCCGAGTGTGGACGTGCGGTACGCATTCCGCCCCCAGCAGGCGTGTCACACGTCCACATTAGAGCGTGTCGTCGCCCCAGCTGGTCGGCAGCATCGGCGCCTTCGGCCCGCTGCTGAGGCCATCGTCGTCCAATGTGAGCAGTCCGGCAGGCTGAAATCCCGGCTTGGGGGCAGCGCCGGCAAACCCAACCGGTCCCGCGCCCGCATCGGATGCCAGGGGCGATTCGTCTGGGTCGGGGTCCATGTACTCGTAGCGGTAAGCGTGATCTTTGGCCTCTGCCCCACGACGCCGACGACTGCGCAACCGCTCACGGGCCGACGCCGCGGTGGCGGCCGGTTCTTCGGCCTCGTCGGGCGCGGACTCCTGCGACTTATTGCGCGTGCGACTGCTGGCACTGCTGCGCGATGACAATCCCGCCAGGCCAACCGCGTATTGGGCGTCGGCCATGCCGGCCCCGGCGCCATCCGTAGCGCCCCCGAAGCCGACGTCCGGACCGCCGCCGACCGGTCCGCCACCGGAAGCGGTGGCCGGAGTCGGCGCGACACTGGACACACTGGCGCTGGTGGTATGTGCCGGCGTTCCGGCGGTCGTGGTCGGCGTCGGAGCGGACGCAGCAGCCGTCGGCGCGGGTGCTGGGGCTGCGGACGGCAAGGTGGTCGGAAGCGCGATGCCGGCGGCACCGGCGGCACCGGCAACAATGGCGCCCACGCCTACGGCAGCGACTGCCGGAACCGCGACGAGTAGCAGGACCGGGGACAGCAACAGGGCTGTCTGCATCAGTTGCACGAGCGGCCAGACGAGCATCAACGAGTGAAAGACGAACCAGCCCAACGCTGTCGCCAGCGCTGGGCTCATGCCCGGAATTTGCATGAAAAAAGAGGACACCGCGTTGGCAAAGGGAACCGCCGGGATGGGCCAGCCATCTGGGTACAACTCTTTCCCAAGGGGCCAAAGGATGTTCTGGGTGATGTCCGAAAGCCAGGACGCGAGCTGGTCCTGCCATGAGGTCGCCGGCGGATTCTCAGCCGCTTGCGTTACCGCTGCCTGAGCTTCTCCGCCGGGCGCGATGATCGGCGGTGCGGGCGCTGTCGCGGGGACTGCAGCCAGCGCGGATCCGCTCACCACTTGGTACGTGGTCATGGTCTCGGCGGCTTGTACCCACATTCGCACGTAGTCGGCTTCATTCACGGCGATGGGAATGGTGTTGATGCCGAAGAAGTTCGTTGCCACCAGGACTGCATGGGTGGCATGGTTGGCCGCCAATTCGGCCAGCGTCGGCATGGCGGCCAGCGCCGTCGTGTAAGCGACGGCCGCGGTTTGGTGCAGGGTCGCCGCGGTGGTGCTCTTGGCGGCACCCTCCAGCAGCCAGGCCAGGTAGGGGCCGTGCGCCGCCACGTATTGCTCCGCGCTGGGGCCGTCCCATGCTCCGCCCTGCACCGCACCCAGCAATCCGGTCAGTTCATCCGCCGCCTCGGCGTATTCGGTGCCCAGCGACGTCCATGCGCTGGCTGCGGCCAGTAACGAGCCTGGGCCCGGCCCGCTACTCAGCAGCGCTGAGTGCACCTCCGGCGGCAAAGCCATCCAGATCGGTGCGGTCATCGACGCGATCCTTCGGCAACAGCGCGCAGCGACATGATTACCCTCTCGAAAACCAGGTGGTGCTTTCGTTACTGGTCGGCGGGCGTTGTCATTTGGTTCCTGACGGCTTTCTATGAATTCGGCCTGAGCAATCGCTACGACAGCCAGTCGTAGACTCACCACGCCCGCCCGTTTAAGGTGGATGGTCATGAGCCCGCGGAGCGACGACGAGGCCGTTACCGCACTGGCTCTGGCGGCAGCCCGCGGCAACGAGCGGGCACTCGAGTCGTTCATCAAAGCCACGCAGCAAGACGTGTGGCGATTTGTCACCTATCTGTCGGACGTCGGCAATGCGGACGACCTGACCCAAGAGACATTCTTGCGGGCAATCGGCGCCATCCCGCGGTTCTCCGGGCGTTCGAGCGCCCGAACCTGGCTACTGGCCATCGCCCGGCGGGTGGTGGCCGATCACATCCGTCACGCGCAGTCGCGGCCCCGCACCGCCCACGGCACCGATCCCGAACGGGTGCTCGAAGTCGCTCGGCACACCCGGGGATTCGAAGACCTGGTCGAGGTGACCACCATGATCGGCGGTCTGATCACCGAGCAACGGGAGGCGCTGCTGCTCACGCAGCTGCTGGGCCTGTCCTACGCCGACGCTGCGGCGGTGTGCGGCTGCCCGGTGGGCACCATCCGATCCCGCGTCGCCCGCGCCCGTGACGCGCTGTTGGCCGACAGCGATCGCGACGACCTGACCGCCGGTTAGCCCTGACGCGCTAGCCACTCGGCCGCGTCTTCGACGGTTCCCACCGTTGTTACCCCGGCCGGCAACGGCGGGCGCGCCACCATCACCACCGGAATGTCCAGCGCCGCAGCGGCATCCAGCTTGCCTCGGGTCATGTCGCCACCACTGTTCTTGGTGACTAGCGCGTCGATGCGGTGCTCACTGAAGAGTTGGATCTCGTCGTCGTAGTGATACGGCCCGCGGGACAGCAGCAACTGGTGATGCCGCGGCAACGAGTCGGCGTTCGGCGCGGTGACCACGCGGATCAAAAACCACGCCTCGCTGCCGGCGAACGCTTTGACCCCGGAGCGGCCGGTGGTGAGAAATATCCGCGAATATCGTTGCTTTGCAACGGTTTCTGCCGCCTGGCTGTCGGATGCGACGACGATGGCGGTGCCCGGTTCCCACGGCGGGCGGGCCAGGATCAGATGCGGGATTCCCAGTTCATTGCAGACCTGCGCGGCGTGGGCGGTCATGGTTGCCGCGAACGGGTGGGTGGCGTCAACGACGGCGTCGATGCCTTTGTCCCGCAGCCAGTTCCGTAGGCCCTCGACACCCCCGAACCCGCCGATGCGCACGGCGCCAACGGGCAGGGCCGGATCCGGTACGCGGCCGGCCAGCGAGCTGATGACGTCGACCTGCGGGTGCAAGCGATTAGCCAGTGCTCGCGCCTCGGCAGTACCACCGAGCAGCAGCACCCGCATCAGTGCGGCCCTCTGCTGCGCCGCGCCGCCGAGTACAGGTAGCTGTCGGTGAACCCCTCTGCGGCCAGCACCTCCCCGACGACGATGACGGCGGTCTTGGTGATGTTCGCGTCGTGCATCTGGCCGGCGATGTCGGCCAGCGTGCCTCGCAACACGGTCTGCTGTGGCCAACTCGCGAAAGCTACTACTGCCGTGGGCGTTTCGGACCGGTAGCCCCCGGCCAGCAGTTGCGGGACAATGACGTCGATCTGCGCAGCAGCCAGATGCAGTACCAGGGTGCTGCCAGATCGCGCGAGGGTGGCCAAGTCTTCACCGGACGGCATAGGTGTCGACAGGGTCGAGATTCTGGTCAATGTCACCGTCTGCGCGATCGCCGGAACGGTCAGCTCGCGTTTCAGCGCGGCGGCGGCCGCGGCGAAAGCCGGTACGCCCGGGACGATCTCGTAGCTGACACCTAGCGCGTCGAGTCGGCGGCACTGCTCGGCCAACGCGCTGTACAGCGAAGGATCCCCGGAATGCAGCCGCGCCACATCGTGACCGCGGGCATCGGCGTCGGCGAGCTCGCCGATGATCTGGTCCAGCGTGAGCGGACCCGTGTCGACGATCTTCGCATCGGATGGGCAGTACGTGAGTAGGTCGTCGGGCATGATCGATCCCGCATACAGGCAGACGTGGCACCTCTGCAAGAGCCGTTGGCCGCGCACGGTGATCAGGTCGGCGGCGCCCGGGCCCGCGCCGATGAAATACACGGTCACCGAGTCGTCACCACCCACTGGGTAATCGGAAGCTGTGCACGCCAGCCGGTGAAGCCGCCCAGCGGCTCGCCCTGATAATGCTGGAAGCGTCGCAACTCACCGCCGTGCTTCGAGTATGCCTGCACCAGAACAGCTTCCGATTCGGCAGTGACGGCGTTGGCGACCAGGCGCCCGCCGTCACCCAGGTGGTCGAGGCAGGCATCCAGAAGACCGGTCTGGGTGAGACCCCCGCCGAGGAAGATTGCCGACGGCGTTTCGGCACCGTCGAATGCGTGCGGCGCCTTGCCGCGAACGTCGATGTTGACGCCGTACCGCGCGGCGTTGAGCTCGACGTTCAGCGCGCGTCGCTCGTCGCGTTCGAACGCCACCGCGGTGCAGCTGCGCCAGCTTCGGCACCACTCGACCGCGATGCTGCCTGAGCCGGCGCCGACGTCCCACAGCCGCTGTCCCGGCCGCGGGTCCAACGCCGACAAAGTCACCGCCCGGATGCTGTGTTTGGTGATCTGGCTGTCGTGGGCGAAGGCGTCGTCGGGCAACGAGAAGGCGCGCTCGTCGGGCAGGTAGCGGACGGCGACCACGTTGAGATCGTCGAGATCGTCGCGTGGGCCGGCGGCCCAGTCTCGGGCCCGGCCGTCGCGGCGGCGTTCGGCCGGCCCGCCGAGCCGTTCCAGCACAGTGAACTCGGAATCACCGCGCCCGTGGGCGTCGAGCAGCACGGCCAGTGCCTGCGGCGTGGTCCGGTCGCGCGACAGCACGATCGCCTGCCCGCCGCGGCGAACCGCGGTGTGCGGCTGCGCGGTGACCAGGCTGATCACCTCGGTGTCGTGGACGGTCCAGCCCATTCGGGCGCACGCCAGCGTCACCGACGAGACATGCGGCAGCACAGTCACTTTCCCGGTTCCGAACATGCGGACCAGGGTGCCGCCGATGCCGTGCAGCAACGGATCTCCGCTTGCCACAACGTGGATGTCGTCGCCGTCGGCTTTCAATGTTTGCAAAGCCGGCAGCATGGGCGAGGGCCACTCGTGGCGAGGACACGTTATGGTGTCGTCGAGCAGGTCGAGTTGTCTTTTCGAGCCATAAATAACTGTGGCTCTTTGTAATTCAGACCTCGAAGTTGTCGATAGTCCGGCCATGCCGTCGGCGCCGATACCGACCACTACGATCATCGCGGCATCCTGCGCCAGACGAATTGCGGCAGCAGGCGCATTGCGGCAGACGCGGGACCCAACGCCCATGGGATCCACACCGTGCGCCGTCCCTTGGCAAGCGCACGCGCGGTCGCTTTCGCCACCCGCTCGGGCGTTATGGAGAATGGCGCCGGCTCCATGCCCTCCGTCATACGCCCGATGACGAATCCGGGCCGAGCGAGCACTAACCGCACTCCGGTGCCGTGCAGCGCGTCGGCCAACCCGCTGGCGAAGCCGTCCAGGCCGGCCTTGGCCGATCCGTAGACATAGTTGGCGCGGCGCACGCGTGCCCCGGCGATCGAGGAGAACACCACCATTGATCCGCGACCTGCGGTCCGCATTCCGGCGGCCAGATGGGTGAGGAGGCTGACTTGAGCAACGTAGTCGGTGTGGACGATGGCGACGGCATGGGCGGCATCGGTCTCGGCACGAGCCTGGTCGCCGAGGATCCCGAATGCCAGTACCGCGGTGCCGATGGGGCCGTGTTCGGCGACGATCGATGCGACCAGCGGGCCGTGTGAAGCCAGATCGTCGGCGTCGAACTCAACCGTGTACACGTTGGCTGCCCCGGCGTCGTGCAGTGCGTCGATTTGCTCACCCAGCTGGTCGGCTTTGCGTGCCGCCAGCACCACAGTTGCTCCGAGAGCCAGCCGTCGAGCGAGCTCCATGCCGATCTCGCTGCGACCGCCGAAAATTACTACCGGACCAGCGCCCGTGTCGTCCACGGCTGCGATTATCACCTGCGCTAGCGTGGGGAGCGATGGCGAATACCACTACCCGGCTCACCGATGACGCGCTTGCCTTTCTCTCCGAGCGCCATCTGGCGATGCTGACGACGCTGCGCGCCGACAATTCGCCGCATGTGGTGGCGGTGGGTTTCACCTTCGACCCCAAGACTCATATCGCACGGGTCATCACCACCGGCGGGTCTCAAAAGGCGGTCAATGCGGAGCGCGGCGGGGTGGCGGTGCTCAGTCAAGTCGACGGCGCCCGGTGGCTGTCGCTGGAGGGTCGTGCCAAGGTGAACGGTGAAGTCGACGCCGTCCGCGACGCCGAGCTGCGCTACGCCCAGCGCTATCGCACGCCGAGACCGAACCCGCGACGGGTGGTCATCGAGGTTCACGTCGAGCGGGTGTTGGGCTCGTCGGATCTGCTTGACCGTGGTCGCGTTGAATAGGGCTATCTAGCGACGCAGCGTTCCTTGGATCGCGCCGCAACCTAGCGGTAACCAACTGCGTGCGCAATTCACTTCTCCACAGCACGGTATCGGGGTGCGTTGCTGAATTGACGCGCGTACCGCCTGTCTTTAGCGTCACCGGCAGCTGACGCGCGACATCTCGGCTAGATCGCTTGTCGCCGTGGCGAATCGAAATGCCGAGAGCTCCGGAAGGCTAGTGATGTTTGTCGAAACCGAATGGCTGCACTCGGGGGCGAACCAAGCCCACCGCGCAGGTGGATATGCACAAGACGGAGCCGACCAGCTGTCGCGAGCGCCCTTGTCATCGGGAATGTTCGGCGATTTCGCTGCCGCCGACCGTTATCACGAGGCGATCAGCGCAGCGCACTCGCGACACGTCAAAACGTTTCGGGCCCATCATGAAATGCTCGCCACGCTCGGCAACAAGGTTCGTGCTGCAGCCGCGGCGTTCACCGAGATGGATGAGCTCAACGCCGCGAAGCTGCATGCGGGACAATGCAACGATTCCGACACATAAGTATTCGGAATCTGATCGCCGAAGCCCACGGTGATCCCTGGGCGATCAACGCTAGCCTTCAAAGTGGCCGTCCAGCGCAGATTTCCGGCATAGCCAAGGCGCTGTTCAACGCGGCGCAATCGGGTGACGAGGCCAAGAGCAAATTCGAAGAAGCGCTTCGCCACTTTGAGGCCGCGTGGAATCACCAGAACGGCGATCACCCGATCAACGATGCCGACGAGGTAGAGCGCGCTAGACAATCACTTCATCTGCAGGCGGGCCAACTGCCCAGGATCGCAATCGATTTGGAAAACATCGCCGGCGTCCTGGCTGAGGCGCAGGGATTTGCAGCAGGGCAGATCGCGACCCTTGGAAGTCGGCTGCGGCACATCGACGACCTGCTCGATCAGTTGCGGGATCTTGAGCAGCACATGCCCCTCACCCCGGCTGAGAGGTCCGAGCTGAACGCAAGGTATTCCGCCTATGAACACGAGGCCATTCGCGACACCGAAGATGCTGTCGGGCAGCTGGAATCGATCCGCGCGAAATACTCCGACACTTTGCAGTCGTCTCTGACAACACTCCGCATCGACGGCTATGACCCCCAGATCATCCAGACGTTAGACGTTCCGGGAACCCCATTTAGGGCCGAACCCGAGGTTAATCGACAGAAGAATCAAATCGAGGCGTTCACAAAGGTTTTCGGCCATCCGCCGAAGTCGCCGACCGACTGGGAAACTGCCGCGGCCCTCGACTCACACAGCTACGATCCGAAGAACGGCGGTGTGCCGCCGAATATCGCTATCGAGCGCATCACGCCAGTGCCGGGCCAGGGCGTGGTCCGCACAAACCTCTTCATCCCTGGAGAATCTGTGGTGAATCCACAGTTCGACTGGCCGCCCGGCCACGACAACCTTGGCGACAACCGAGACTTCTCTGCGACGGCCGGACCCGAGTCAGCAAGGGTCGCAATAACTGTCGACTACGAGAACGGCATCATCGTGACCCGGCAGAACCCATCGGTCGACACCAAAACCGGCGGGATTCGCGCAGGAACCCCCTCCGTATCGGCCGTGCAGAAAAGCGACGGCTCGGTCTTGATCAAGTACAGCGCCGCCGACCCATTCTCCCCGGGTGGAGAAGCTCTCGCGAAGGCCACCACATTCGACGTGAACGGCAGCATTGCCATTGCGCCCACCGAGTCGGGTCCCGTCGCTGGTGGCATCGTGACGAATTTCCCGGCGGTCGAGATCTACAGCGACCGGGCAGGAGAGACCACGCCGCTGGTCCGGTCCTGGCCTCGGTTTGTGGACGGACAATGGGGACCGATGTTCGGTCTCGAATGGCACAGGGAGATCGGCGACCAGGAAGTTTTGTCACGCTTCGGTGACCAATGGCCTGCGCTGCAGCTTCCCGTACTTCCGCCGCCCATTACCTTCCCGGGGCTCCCTCGCCTTCCCAGCCCGTTTCCGTCTCTTCCAATTCCCCTCCCCGGCCCCGTTCGGATTCCGCTTCCCTGATGCGGATCACGCCGTCGTGGCAACGCTGAATTACCCGCACGGTCAATCGGCGCTAGCATCAGCCGGTGTTCGGTCAGCCAGTCATCACCTTTCGGCGCGAGGCTGGGCTTCGGTATCGGTTGACGCAGTGGCGTCGGGAAGGACGCAATGAGTGGCGGCGACGAAGAACGGCTGAGGATAGTTCTCGACCAGCTTGCACGACTCAGTGGGATGCCGCCGCCACCTGTGATCACGCCCGATCAGTTAGCTACGGGACAGTCGGCTATCAGCCAGCTGCTGAGGGTTCTTGGTATCGCCGCTAACGGCGGTGATCCCGGCGACAACCAGGCGGCTCTGGCGGGACATGACGAACGCGAGGCCAAGGCTGCCGACGCGCTCGCCAAATTCCCTGCCAACGAAGAGCAGTCATCCGCCCGGCTGGCCGGAGTCGGCGGGCAAAGCGAGATGACCCAGATGCTGCAGCAGATGCCGCAGATGGCGGCTGGTATCGCCGGTGGCTTCGCGGGCGCTCTCGGCGGTGCGCTGCAACCGCTGAGCCAGATTCCGCAGCAGCTCGCGCAGGCTGGACAGCAGGCGATGCAAATGGGCATGGGCGCGCTGCAGCATGGCGTCGGAGGAGCCGCGACCGAAGGCGAGGCCATTCCCGCTGAGCTTGAGGCCGGCGGTGGTGGCGAGGAGTTCGGTGGTGGTGGCAGCTCTGGTGGTGGCGGCGGTATCGGTCCCACGACGCCAACCGCAATGCTCACTCCGCTGCCCGGTTCATCCGCCGGTACTCTGCCTGCTTCATCGCACACGACATCACCGGCGGCACCGAGCCCGCCGGAACCGCAGACCGCGTCGCGGGGTGGCATGGGCGCGATGCCGATCATGCCGCCGGGCATGGCTGGAGCTGGGCCGGGCAATGATCCGAAGGCCGACACGAAGCGCGTCGTTGTCCCGTCGGTGAAAAACGGTGCGCCAGTGCAGGGACGGATCACCACACCCCCGCCGACGCCTGAGGTGATCAAGCGCGTGGACGGTAAGCCCGTTGCGACTCGGCGCATCTTGTTGCCCGAGGATAAGCGCGACGACGACGCTGGCTCGGGTCGCTAAGACCGATTTCGCATCTGGAGAAATTGCGTTCGACGGATGCGCTCGTGCTGAACGACAGAGCAAACAGTTCGATGGCACACTGCCGAAGGGTGACTACCGCGATTGCAGCTGCCCGCTACGATCCACGACGTGTCGAGTCTTCCTCCAGCGCCGTCAGGTCCACCTCCTTGGCCGAAAGGAACGTCCGATCAGGGGAGGCGACCACTGCATTGGCTAGCTGTTATCTCGCTGACGGCGTCTTTCATTGCGATCGGTATCGCGATTGGTGCGTGGGTTCGTCCTCTAGCGGCTAACGACACCTCTCGCGCCGCGCCCATCGTGGCTTACACAGATCAACAGATCGCCGACGCAAAAACGAAGGTCTGCGCTTCATATGACAAGGTGCACCGAGCCCTACTTTTAAGTTCAGCTCGAAATGGCGGCAGCGACCCCACTGCCGCCCTCGCAGTCGCCACGAGCGGGCGGCAGGTACTCGATGCTGGTAGTCGATATCTTCTGACTAAGTTGTCAGAAGAACCGGCTACTCCAACAGAACTCGCGACGGCCGTCCGAAAGTTGGCCAATCAGTACCAAGAACTCGTGATTAACTACTTGGGTGGGCTTACTAATTCAGATGCCGAGCTACAGCCTGCGCTCCAAGCATCCGACGATGCAAGTTCAACAGTCGAACGGTTCTGCAAGTGACCGGCATGCCTCCCGGAAAGTGGGCAGCTCTCCTGGTGGGTCATGTATGGCCCGACGACGGGACACTCTCGGTAATCGACAGCGGTAAGAAACATCGCGAAAGCGTCGAAAATGAATATCATAGATTCGCTTCGGAGTTGGAGAATGCCAGGTTAGGCCCTCTATCCCACCAGGAGGGCATTACCGCCGATGACCTTCGTAGCACATTTGTGCACGGCGAACTGCTGGCTTGGCAAATCGCCAATAAGAATGGCGTAAAAAGATCTTCTTATGACGCGGCATACGGTAGCGCTGCAAGCCTCCAAAAAGAACTTTATGGGTTGGCAGTAAAAGGGAATGCGGAGATCACAGATATTGAAAATTCGAAAGCGCCGGCGGAAATCAAACTTGGCAATATTATTGCAAAAGTTTCGGACTACCAGCGACAAGCCAACGGGAAAGCAGCAAGCTGTGCAGGCGCAATCATTGATGCGATGCAGCGCGTTCTCGATGAGGAGGGAACCGGTCAATCAGCGCGTGAGGTTGCGCAGGGTCAAGGATTCGACTTGCGCCACTGGCTTCAACAGCCCGACCCCGCTTCCATCGATCGCGAGGTACGGAAAGTGCTGAGCAAGCCCGGTTCAACCGCAAACCTCACAGGAAATATGGGAGCCCCCGCCGACAGCCACGTGCAGTCTTCTGGCCCGCCATCGCAAGAAAGTGGAATGGCCGGTCTTACCAGGAATCTCGCGCCATCGACCCGTCCTAACTCGGTCTTGGCCGTCCCTTCCCAACCAGCAACCGGTCACACAGCGGCCCTTACCCGCAATTTGGGCAACCCAGTAGGACCAGATCTCGCGCCAGTCGCGCCTGCACTCGCGTCTCCGCACAGCGCGCTCGGAGCACCCTCAATGTCGACGCCGCGGCTACCGCAGGCCGCTACCGCCCCATCGCCGGCGTTTGCGGTTCCGCCTACAGCCGGTGCACCCGCCGCAACCCCGCCACCCTCCTCCCTCGCCCCCCCCTCCCCAACGCACTTAATCCAGAGCTTCGACAAGGGGATTCAGGCGGGCGCGCCTTTCTCAGCAGCACCAGAAGCAATGCCGCCAGCGCCGATGTCGCACACCATGGCGCCGGTCCCCCAGCCACCACCAACACCCCCATCTGCGGGAATGACCGCCGTCGCGCATGCCCAGGCTTTTGAGGTGCCACCGCCGGTCGCGCACGCACCGGCTCTGGAATCTCCGGCGGCCCCGATCATCACGGGGCCAGCCACACCAGCCGTAGCCCCACCCCCGGCGCCTCCGGGTCCGCTGCCCGCCTATGCATCCGACCTGCGTCCGGCGATGCAAACCGCCGCAACAGCACCCGCCCCTCCTAGTTCGCCGGCTCCCTCGGCGACACCCGGCTCCGCGCCCGTGCATCCGTCGGCCGGGCAAGGCAGCACTGGTCAGCCCACGGTGATGCGTCAGTCAACCACGCCGAAAATGCCTCCCGCAGCATCGAACTTGGCGACTGAGGCTGCCGTCGCGACGGCCAGCGGTGCGGTCGCCGGTGCAGCGTCAGCCCATGCCACAGCACGCACTCGACTGGAGCGGCTGGTGGCCGTCGTTGCTCGCCAACAACCGCGGCTGGCGTGGGCGGCCGGAGACCGCGCCGACAACACAACCGTGCTGGCAACCGACCTGGCCAGTGGCTGGATCCCCCCAGGAATCGACCTGCCGGCTGCGGTGACGCTACTGCCGCCGGCAAAGCGCCGTGGCGCCTTGGAGAACATGCTGGGTGAAGTCACCGTCGCTGCGGGCTACAGCCCGATCCATCATGTGCCGGAGGAAGACGAACCCGTGCCCACCTCGCTTCGAGCTCGGCGCGCAGCTGAGGTCGACGAACTCGGCCCTGAGCTCGGCCACGCAACCCAGTGGCGCGATGGACTACCCAGGTTGGCCCACACGCTGGCCAAAGCGGCGTCTACTGGCAGTGGAGTGCTGGATTCCGAGGTCGAACTCCTGCACGAGCATCTGGCCGCGATCAGCACTCGCGTCCTCGACTCCTATCCCGACCACGTAAATGCCCACGACGTGGGCAATTGGCAACTACTTGCCGCCATCGACGCTCTGATTGCCGGTAACAAGCCCACAGCGAATTACCACCTCGCCTGGTTCAAGGCCTGCTCCGCCGCAAGCAGCCACGCCGGCTGAGTCACGTCGCCAGGGCCAGCCTGATTTGGTGGTGTCCGGCCGGCAGGGCGACGGTCGCGCCGCTGGGCTGGCCGTCGACTTGTACCTCGACCCCGCGGGGAAGCGCCCTCAGCGTGATCTGGGTGGCGGTGTCGGCGGCCACCGTGATAGTCGACGACGGCAACGCCGCCAGCCCCGCGCGCTGGACGTCAACTGCCAGGCTGGCGACCCCGGTGAGCCGCAGCGTCAGATACGGCAATGCACCGACCGGTGGCCCCACCTGCCAGAACAGCTCGCTGTACAGCCCAGGGGTCGGGTCGAAGTGCGGGACGAAGCCGCGGCGATGCCGGATGGTGTGCGCCGGGTCCGGCCGGGCATACGACCGTGCGTCGACCTCCGCGATGGCGCCGCGCCGCGCTGTCACCGCCGCATCGGCGGTCAGTTCCGACAGCCACCACACTTGATCCGGCCCGATGCCAAGATCGGCCCGCACCAGCTGCGGATACCAGGCGAAGGTGATGTGTCCCGGATCTGCTTGGCGCAGACCGGTTCCCATGTGCTTGATCGGGTCTTCGAACTTGTCCTGAAGCACCCAGGCGATGTGATCCTCCAACGGGTAAACGGTGAACCGGTGGCGGTAGCCGAGCCGGTCGAGTTCGAGCACCTGCTCGGCCGCCGACGCGAACGGCACCAACTCGTCTACCAACCCGTGGGCGATCACATACGGCAGCCAGCGGGCATTCACCAGCAGCTTCCACGTATCGCCTTCCTGCGCGCAGTGTGAGTCCAAGTCGAGGTCGGCGGGAATGTCGACGTGCGGAATCAATCGCACCCCGCATACGGGCGGACCGGCCAGCACGACGGCCTGCGCGAACACCTCCGGGTAGGTCAGCCCGAACTTGTAGGCGGCATAGCCGCCCATCGAATAACCCGAGACCACAGTGCGGTTGGGGTCGGTCCCCAGTTGCTCGGCCACCCGAGCCCACACTTCCCACACGTCAAGCTCCCCGGTGTCGAAGTACCAGGTCGACGGGCCCCGCGCCAGAGGCGTGACCACTACCGAGTCGCGTCCTTCGCAGACTTCGTTGAGCAAATGCGGATCGATCGCGGCGAACTGGTTTTGCCCAAGTGCAAGCGAGTGCAAGAGCAGGATCAAGGGCAGCGGACGGCCAGGCGTGTACGTCGACGGCAGGCATACCGAATAGGGCTGCACCCGGCCAAGGAACTGCGGTTTGGTGCTCAAAATGTCATCAGCGGTGACGCCCTGCCCGAGCTCGATTGAGGACACGTACCACCGAGTCGACGGACCGGTGATCACCGGCTCCGGAGTTGTTTCGCGGGCCGCCAGCCGATCCCACTCCACGGCAACCGAGAACTTCGACACATCGCCCTTGGTCAGAGCCGCAGCTTGGGCGGAATCCGACCAGAAGTTCAAGTGCGGCGGTTCTTGCGCGTTGGTGCGAAATGCGACGTTGTAGACGTTGGGCTGTCCGTGCAGCGCGCCGTGTAGGGCGGGCACGTCGGCGAATCCATCCCCGGCTCCGTTGGCCAACCCTGCGGCCAGTCGCACCGTCCAGCTGCCGGTCGGTTCCAGAAGCGACCTCGGCACCTGCGCCAAAAACGTCCGCGATTGCATGTCCACGCTGTGCTCGACCGGCGTCACGACCTGGGTCGTCAAATCCATCAGCCGAGCGCCGCTACCCGAAACCAGCAGCGCCAAATCAATACCCGCCGACCGTATGCCGGCGTCGAACGGCCACTCGCCGGACGTGGTTGCCGCTCGCTCGGTGTCGAAGGTGAACAACGCGATCGGCACCGAGACATGCAGCAGTGTGTTCCAGTCGATTCGCCACCAAGTGTGCGTTTCGGTGAGCCCAATGGCGACGCGGAAGATGTCGGCACCGTTGCGGGCCGCTGGCCCGTCCGGATAGATGTATGTGCCCCGCGGCGGCGCCTGAATCTTGAAGTCCCCGACCGGAACTCCCGTCGCACCGTGGTCGTCGTAGAGAAAGTCGGTCCAAAACAGGGCGCCACGGGCTATGCGGCCGGCGCCGCAGGTCCGCGGAAAGTCCTCACCGAACGGCCATCCGGCTGGCGCGGGTAGTGCCGGCTCCGGCCGTCGCGCGGCGGGCGGCGCGCCCTCGGGCATCCCGTCGACCACGACGAGCTCGGCCGGGGGCGCCGGAGGGCGCTCTGCGGGATGCACGAGGGCGTCGGCGATGTGGCGCGCGATGCGGATGGGGAGCAGCGCTAGGTCCAGGATTGACACTCCGCCAACCTACTTGGCGGATACGACAATTAGCTCGTGCGGCCGGTTGTTGACGGAAAGGGCGCCGTCCTGCGTCACGATGACAATGTCCTCGATGCGCGCGCCCCACCGACCCGGGAAATAGATGCCTGGTTCGACGGAGAATGCCATGCCCTCGGTCAGCGACAAATCGTTGCCGGCGACGATATAGGGCTCCTCGTGCACCGACAGCCCGATCCCGTGCCCGGTGCGGTGTACGAAATACTCGGCCAGTCCCGCCTCAGCCAGTACGTCGCGGGCCGCGGCGTCGACCTGTTCGGCGGTCACGCCTGGACGTACCGCGGCCACAGCCGCCCGCTGCGCCCGTTGCAGTAACGAATATTGCTGCGTCACATCATGATTGGGTTCGCCGATGCTGTAGGTCCGCGTCGAGTCCGAATGGTATCCGGGCTCATAGACGCCGCCGATGTCGACGACGACGATGTCACCGACTCGCAGTTGACGATCCGAATACCCGTGATGCGGATCCGCACCATGCGGGCCGGAGCCGACGATCACGAATGCCACCTCCGAATGTCCTTCGGCGACAATCGCTTCGGCGATGTCGGCGGCAACCTCGGCCTCCGACCGGCCCGGCCGAAGAAACTCCGGGACCCGCGCATGCACCCGATCGATGGCCGCACCGGCCTTGCGCAACGCGGCGATCTCAGCCGGCTCCTTGACCATCCGCAGCCCGCGCAGCACGTCGGTGGCCAGTACCGGCGGCACGTCCAGCAGAGCGGTCAGCGGCACCAGGTGCAGTGCCGGCATGGAATCGCTGACGGCGGCCCGAGGACCCCCCAGGGCTGCACTCACCAGCTGATATGGGTCTTCGCCGTCGACCCAATCCTGAACCGCCAGGCCCAGTTCCGCGATGGGGGTTGCCTTGAGCGAAGCCAGCTCCAACCGCGGCACCACAATCGTCGGCTCTCCGGAGGCCGGTAACACCAGTGCAGTGAGCCGCTCGAACGTCTGCGCCCGCGAGCCGATGAGGTAACGCATGTCGTAGCCAGGAGTGACCACCAAACCGCTCAGTCCCGCCTCGGCGGTCGCGGCGGCCGCAGCCGTCAGCCGGCGGGCATACACCTGGGCTTCGAAGGCGTCGAAACGGCGAGACTCCATGGCTGACAAGATAGCGCCATGGCTGCACCGCTATTGCTCCTCGACGGCGCGAGCATGTGGTTTCGCTCGTACTTCGGGGTACCGTCGTCGATCACCGCGCCCGACGGGCGGCCGGTCAATGCCGTCCGCGGATTCATCGACTCGATGGCCGTGGTGATCCGGCAGCACAAGCCCCGGCGGCTCGCGGTCTGCCTGGACGTGGACTGGCGCCCCCAGTTCCGCGTCGACCTGATCCCGTCCTATAAGGCGCACCGCGTCGCCGAAGAAGAGCCCGCCGGTCAGCCCGACGTCGAGGAAGTACCTGACGACCTGACGCCCCAGGTCGACATGATCATGCAATTGCTCGACGCATTCGGGCTCCCGATGGCTGGCGCAGAGGGTTTCGAAGCCGACGACGTGCTGGGCACATTGGCAGCGCGGGAAAAGAAAGATCCTGTCGTCGTGGTCAGCGGAGACCGCGACCTGTTGCAGGTGGTGGCCGACGAGCCGGTCCCTGTCCGCGTGCTCTATTTGGGCCGCGGACTGAATAAGGCCACGTTGTTCGGGCCGGCGGACGTGGCCGAACAATACGGGGTGCCAGTGGATCGCGCCGGACCGGCCTACGCCGAACTGGCGCTGCTGCGCGGCGACCCCTCCGACGGTCTGCCGGGCGTGTCGGGTGTCGGTGAGAAGACGGCGGGCGCGTTGCTGGCTCAGTACGGCTCGCTGGAGAACATCCTGGCCGTTGCGAACGACCCGAAATCCAAGATGGCCAAGGGTTTGCGAGCCAAACTGCTGGCCGCGACCGACTACATCAAGGCTGCGGGCACCGTGGTGCGGGTAGCCACCGACGCTCCCGTCACGCTTTCGACGCCCACCGACGCACTCCCACTGGTTGCTGCCGACCCCGCACGCACCGCCGGGCTGGCCACCGAGCTGGGCGTCGGATCATCGATCAAGCGCCTGCAGAACGCGCTCGACGCGCTACCCGCGTAACTTACTGCGACGGCCGACCGACCTCGTAGGTGCCTTTGTCGTCCTGGAACGTCACCGTCACCTTTCGCGGCGCGCCGTCAATACTGACGTTGCAGTCGAAGCTGCCGCCCTTCTTGACCTCGGGGTTTTTGCCGCCGTTGCACTTCACGTCTTTCACGTTCTTGGCGCCGTAGCCATTGGTCTCGTCGGTGAGGATCTGCTGCACGCCGGCCTGTGCCTTGCTGACGTCCAGCTCCTTGGTGACAAAGAACCCGGGCACGACGAAACCGAGCACCAGAATCACCGCGGCGAGAAGCACAGCAATCCCGCCGACAATGCCCACGATCGTTCCAGTCGACCGCTTCTTGGGCTGTTCGAAAGGCTGGGGGTACTGGCCGGGCTGACCATATTGGCCCGGTTGGCCGTATTGACCGGGTTGGCCGTACTGGCCGGGTTGGCCGTATTGGCCGGGCTGACCGTACTGGCCCTGTTGGCCGTACTGGGCGGGCTGGCCGTACTGGGTGGGCGTGCCGTATTGCGTGGGCTGCGAACTACTCTCGCCGTAGCCGGGAGTGCCAGGCTGCTGATATTGCGGATACTCCGAGGGCGTGTACGCCGGGGCGTGCCATGTCGCGTCCTGGCCCGGCGTTGGCTGTTGCCAGGGCGATCCGCCGACCGGTCCCATCTGCGTCGCCTGGTCGGGAGATACCTGGCCCGGCTGCTGCCACGGTTGGTACGGGTCTGACCCGTGCGGTCCGCTCATCGTCTCTCCTCAGTCCGTGTCACGAGATGTAACCGTAGCTCCGGCCAAGCCTACCCGGCGTCAACTGCGACGACGCCGCGCCGCACATCATTGATAGCTTGCTTTGCGGTAGTCCGCAGCGCGGCGTCCGGCGTGGCATTGCGAACCTGGTCCAGCAGGTCGAGAACCTGTCGGCACCAGCGCACGAAGTCGCCCGCTGACATCGGGGGCTCGGCGGCGGCCAGCGCGGCGGCGAGATCTCCGGTTCGGGCCCATCGGTAGATCACCCGAACGAAGCCGTCGTCGGGCTCACGACTCTGCGCAATCCGGTGACGTTGCTCATCGGCGCGCAGCGTATTCGACAGCCGCGACGTCTGCAGCAGCGCCTGGCGCACTCGTTGGGTGGGCGACTCGGCGGCATAGGGGGTGCTCGGCGCATCGCCGCGCGTCTCGTAGAGCACCGACGAGACCACCGCCGCGAGCTCGGCCGGTTTCAAGCCCGCCCACGCGCCGGTACGCAGGCACTCGGCCACCAGCAGGTCGCTCTCGCTGTAAATCCGGGCCAACAGCCGTCCGTCGTCGGTGACCTGTGGATCGGTGGACGGGCCGCGGATGAAGCCGCGCTCGGTGAGCAGACCGACGATGCGGTCGAATGTCTTGGCCAACGAGTTGGTGGCCGCCGCCACTTTCCGCTGCAGTTGCGCATTGTCACCTTCGATGCGCAGATAGCGCTCGGCTTCGCGGATCTGCTCTTCGCCGGCGGTGTGGGCGGGATGGCGGCGGAGTTCGGCCCGCAAGGACGCCAGCTCGGGGTCATGGAACTCACCGGCCTGTTCCTTCCCGCCGCGTCGCCGCGTCGATACCGGCAGCCCGGCGACGGCCGACCGCAGCGCCGACGCCAGATCCCGCCGGACCCGTGGCTGCCTATGCTCGACCCGCTTGGGCAAAGTCATCGACCCGACCGGGGTTGACGCTCCCGAGTAATCCGCCGACGAAATCCGGCCCGCCCACCGGTTTTCGGTCAGCACCAACGGCCGCGGGTCAGAGCTGTCGCGCGCGGATTCCAGCACCACCGCCAGCCCCCCGCGGCGGCCGTGCGTGATGGTGATGATGTCGCCCCGCCGCAGCGCAGACAGGGCGTCGTTGGCCGCCTGCCGTCGTTGCAGCCGAGACGCACGGGACTGCGCACGTTCCATCTCGGACACCCTGGCGCGCAGCCGCGCGTATTCGAGGATCGGTGCGTCCTCTCCACCGAGTTCCGCCGCGATCTCGGCCAGCATCCGTTTGCCGCGTTCGATGCCCCGGACCAGTCCGACGACGGATCGGTCCGCCTGATACTGCGCAAAAGACTGTTCCAGCAACCGATGCGCCTGCTGCGGGCCCATCTGGTTCACCAGGTTGATCGTCATGTTGTACGACGGCGCGAACGAGCTGCGCAGCGGAAAGGTGCGGGTCGAGGCCAAGCCGGCCACCTGCGCGGGTTCGCTGTTCTCGTCGTTGGGGTTCCACAGCACCACCGCGTGGCCCTCGACGTCGATACCCCGCCTGCCGGCGCGGCCGGTCAACTGCGTGTACTCCCCCGGGGTCAACGGCATGTGTTGCTCGCCGTTGAACTTCACCAGCCGCTCGAGCACCACCGTGCGGGCGGGCATGTTGATACCGAGCGCCAGGGTCTCGGTGGCGAACACCGCTTTGACCAGCCCGGCGGTGAACAGCTCCTCGACGGTGTGCCGGAAGATCGGCAGCATTCCGGCATGGTGGGCCGCCAAACCGCGCATCAGCCCTTCTCGCCATTCGTAGTAGCCGAGGACCGCGAGGTCGGAATCCGCGAGGTCGCCGCAGCGATGGTCGATCACCTCCGCGATCCTTGCGCGCTCCTCTTCGGTGGTCAGCCGCAGCGGCGATCGCAGGCATTGGGCGACGGCCGCGTCGCAGCCGGCCCGGGAGAACACGAAGGTGATCACCGGCAGCAACGCCTCGGAGTCCAGGACCGCGATCACCTCCGGGCGTGCCGGCGGCCGGTAGAAGCGCGGCCGACCCGAGCCGCCCCGGCCGGAATTGCGGCGCGGCTGCCAGTCGGCCAGCCGATCGGCCTCACGCCGATGCGCGATATGGCGCAGCAGCTCAGGGTCGACCCGGGAGCTGTCGGTTTTGCTGTCGTAGTCGAACAGGTCGAAGAGTCGCTTGCCGACCATGACGTGTTGCCACAACGGCACCGGCCGGTGCTCGTCGACCACCACCGTCGTGTCTCCACGCACGGTCTGGATCCAGCCACCGAACTCTTCGGCGTTACTCACCGTCGCCGACAGGCTGACCACCCGCACCTCGTCGGGCAGTTGCAGGATGACCTCCTCCCAGACCGGCCCCCGCATCCGGTCCGCGAGGAAGTGCACCTCGTCCATTACCACGTAGGAAAGTCCTTGCAGCGCAGGTGAATCGGCGTAGAGCATGTTGCGCAGCACCTCGGTGGTCATCACCACGACGGGGGCGTCGCCGTTGACCGACATGTCGCCGGTCAGCAGTCCGATCAGGTCGCGGCCGTAGCGCGCCGTTAGGTCGGTGTGCTTCTGGTTGCTCAGCGCCTTGAGCGGTGTGGTGTAGAAGCACTTGCCGCCGGATGCCAGCGCCAGGTGCACCGCGAATTCACCGACGACCGTCTTGCCGGCGCCGGTAGGCGCGCAGACCAGCACACCGTGGCCGCGTTCCAGTGCCGCACAGGCCCGCTGCTGAAAGTCGTCGAGCGAGAATTGCAGTTCGGCGCTGAACCGGGCGAGCTCGGTCAGCTCCGTCAACTCGGTCACGCCGCGGCCACCGCATCGCGCGAGGGTGCGTAAATGTGCGTCGAAATCGGCGTGTCACCGTACAAACGCGCACGCTCGCGGCAAGAAGGCCTAGGTGACGTCGTCATGAATTCCGCCAACCGCCGACGGCTCGGCTGTCCGCGAGGCTATCGGCTCCGGCGGTTCGATGGCCGAGGCTTCGTCGTCGGCGATCTGCGCTTCGCGCTTGGCTTTTCGCTTATCGTGCAGCCGCGCGATCTGAATGGCCAACTCGAGCAGCACAGTCAACGCGAGGCCGAGCGCCGTCATGGAGAAGGGATCCGACCCGGGCGTGAACACCGCGGCGAAGACGAACATCGCGAAGATCAGGCCACGCCGCCACGATTTGAGCCGCTCGTAGGTCAGCAGACCCACCATGTTGAGCATGACGATCAACAGCGGGAATTCGAAGCTGACGCCGAACACCACCAGCAGGTTGATCAGGAAGCCGAAATACCGGTCGCCGGACAGTGCGGTCACCTGCACGTCGCTCCCGACGGTCAGCAGGAAGTTCAGCGCCTTGGACAGCACCACATACGCCAGCACGGCGCCGCCGACGAACAGCAGCGCAGCCGGGATCACGAACGCCACCGCGAAGCGGCGTTCCTTCTGGTAGAGCCCGGGGGTGATGAATGCCCACAGCTGGTAGAACCACACCGGGCAGGCCAGCACGATCCCGGCCGCCATGCCGACCTTGAGCCGCAGCATGAACTGGTCGAACGGCGCCGTGGCCAGCAGGCGGCACTGGCCGTCGGCGCTGATCTGCGCACGCGCCGACTGCGGCAGGGAACAGTACGGGTGCCGCAGCCACTCTCCGAGGCTTTCCAGCCCGAAGATGGAATGCGAGTACCAGACGAAGCCGAAGATCGTGGTGAGCAAGATAGCGGCGAGGGAGATCAGCAGCCGAGTGCGCAGCTCGGTGAGGTGGTCGACGAGCGACATCGTCGCGTCAGGATTGGTACGGCTACGCCTGTTGCGCGGGTTGAGCCGCTTCAATAAGCCCGCGGCGCGCGCGGAGGTCTTGAAAATTTTCACCACGCTCGGTCAGGGGCGCCTAAGGCACCGCGACGGCGATGCCGGGCTAGGCCGGCCGCGCCTCGGGGTGATCCTGCTGTTGGGTCGTCGGCTGCTCGACGCGCTGCGACTGCACAGGCGTGGGCGTCTCGATGGCGGCAGACCCCTGGTGTTTCCCCTCGCTCTGCATTTCGCGGACTTCGGACTTGAAGATCCGCAGCGACTTGCCCAACGAGCGCGCCGCGTCGGGGAGTCGCTTAGCACCGAACAAGACGATCACCACCACGATGAGGATCGCCCAGTGCCACGGACCAAAAGCACCTGTCACTTTCATTACCTCCAGACGTTCACCCGATGCTACCGCAGCCGAGCCAACTGCCGGCATGCTCGCGCGACGGCGTGGTGACCCGCGCAGGCCTCAGGCCTGGGTCGCGAGCTGGTAGGACTCCAGGGCCGCGACCGCGGCGTCCCTGACTCGCCGCGCCAGCGGCTCCGGTGACAATACCCGCACCGCCGCCCCGAACCCCAGGACGAGACGCGTCATCCAGTCGTCGGAGGCGTAGGTCATCACCGCCTCACAGGATCCGTCCGGCAGCTCACGTACCTCGCGCATCGGGTAGTACTCGAACATCCACGCTGCTGAGGGCGCCACCCACAGCTTGGCCGAAGGCAGCGACGGATCGCCGTCGAACAGTGACGTGTCCGGCGGTGCCTGCAGCACCGGTTCGGGCGGGGCGGCCGGCTCGTCCAGCTCGGTGGCGTCGACTATCCGGTCGAACCGGAACAGCCGAACCCCCTCGGCGTCGCGAGACCAGGCCTCCAAGTAGCTGTGCCCGCCGATCAGCAGCACCCTGATGGGATCGACGATGCGGGTTGTCAGCGTGTCGTGCGAGGCGGCGTAGTAGTCGATGCGCAGCGCGTGCTTGTCCTGGACGGCGGCGCGGACCGCGGCCGCGGCACGGCTTTCGATGGGAGCCGGCTCGTCGACGGCAGCCACCGTACTGTCATGGCCGGCGGCGCCGGCCGCGGCCGCAAGTTTGGCGATCGCGCTGCGCGCCGCCTGTGGGTCGACCACGCCGGGGATGTCGGCGAGTGCCCGCAGCGCCACCAGCAAGCCGGTGGCTTCGGGCGAGGTGAGCTTGAGTGGCCGGTCGATGCCTGCCGAGAACGTGACTTCGATGGTGTCGCCGGAGAACTGGAAGTCGATGAGATCACCCGGGGAGTAACCGGGCAGACCGCACATCCACAGCTGGTTGAGGTCGGCCTCCAGTTGCTTGGGAGATACTCCGAGCTCGGCGGCGGCCTCGGCGCGGGTGATCCGGGGGTTGGCCTGGAAATAGGGCACCATGTTGAGCAGCCGGACCAGGCGGGTGGAAACGGGAGTCATGACGCCTCACCGATGCCAGCTTGGGCGGTCAACCGGGCCAGCACATCCTCGCGCAGGGACTGCGGCTCCAGCACGATGGCGTCGGCACCGTAACCGGTGATGTCTCGGGCCAGCTGGTCGGAAGATCCGACGTCGAGCTCGATCACCTCGCCGTCGCGGCCGGCCAGTTGCCGCGGCCCCAGGGATTTTCCGGCCCGGCGCAGCTCGGTGGCGCGGCCGTCGGCCACCCACACCGTGGCCTGAACGCCGCTCGGTGCCTCCCCGACCGCTTGCACGACGATCCCGCGCAGGTCCACATCCTGGGGCACGGTGACCGCCCCGGGCGGCCCGATCGGCGTGACCTCGGCGCCTATGCGCGACAGCCGGAAGGTGCGGGTGTCGTCGCGGTCGCGGTCGTGGCCGACGAGATACCAGCGGCCGCGCTCGGTGATGACTCCCCACGGTTCCACGGTGCGAGTGGTGTACGGCGCGCTGCGCGACGACCGGTGCGGGAACTGCACCGCCTGCCCAGAAGCGATGGCCGACAACAGTACTCCGAGCACGTCCTCCGAACCGCGCAGCCCCGGCACGCCGGCAGCCGACGCAATGGCCACCGGGGCATCCGGTTCGACGTCCAGCCCGGCGGCGCGCAACTTGAGCAGCGCGCCCTGGGTGGCGGTGATCAATTCGGGCGATTCCCACAGTTGGGCGGCGACGGCCACCGCGGCGGCCTCGTCGGGGGTCAGCTCGACCGGCGGCAGTTCATAGGCGTCGCGGTTGATCCGGTAGCCCTCGGTGGGGTCCAGGCTCGACACTTTGCCGATCTCGAGCGGGATGCCGAGGTCGCGCAACTCGTTCTTGTCGCGTTCGAACATCCGGGAGAACGCCTCGGCGCTAGGGCTGTCCGAATAGCCGGCCACACTGGACCGGATCTTGTCGGCGGTGATGTAGCCGCGGGTGGACAACAGGGCGATGACAAGGTTCACCAGCCGTTCGACTTTCGAAGTCGCCATTTGCTCCAGCCTAGATCGAGTGGAGTGTGCGGTTTACATGCTCGCGATGAGCCGTTTCACCCGCTCGTCGACCGCCCGGAAGGGGTCCTTGCACAGCACGGTGCGCTGCGCCTGGTCGTTGAGTTTGAGGTGAACCCAGTCGACAGTAAAGTCACGCCCCGCCGCCTGGGCAGCGCTGATGAACTCGCCCCGCAACCTGGCGCGGGTGGTCTGCGGCGGATGGTCGACGGCCTCGGCGATCTCCTCGTCGGTGGTGACGCGCGTTGCCAGTCCCTTGCGCTGCAGCAGATCGAACACGCCACGCCCGCGCTTGATGTCGTGGTAAGCCAGATCGAGCTGAGCGATCTTCGGGTCGGACAGTTCCATGTTGTAGCGGTCCTGGTAGCGCTGGAACAGCTTGCGCTTGATCACCCAGTCGATCTCGGTGTCCACCTTCGCGAAATCCTGGCTCTCCACGGCGTCGAGTTGGCGCCCCCACAGGTCGACGACCTGCTCGATCTGCGCGTTGGGCTCCCGGATCTGCAGATGCTCGACGGCGCGGCTGTAGTACTCCCGCTGGATGTCCAGCGCACTGGCCTGGCGCCCGCCCGCCAGCCGGACCGGCCGCCGCCCGGTGACGTCGTGGCTGACCTCGCGGATGGCGCGGATCGGGTTGTCCAGTGAGAAGTCGCGGAACGGCACGCCGGCTTCGATCATCTCCAGCACCAGCGCCGCGGTACCCACCTTGAGCATGGTGGTGGTCTCGCACATGTTGGAGTCGCCGACGATGACGTGCAACCGCCGGTACTTCTCGGCGTCGGCGTGCGGCTCGTCGCGGGTGTTGATGATGGGCCGGCTGCGGGTGGTGGCCGACGAGACGCCTTCCCAGATGTGTTCGGCTCGTTGCGATAGGCAGAAGGTCGCCGCCTTGGGTGTCTGCAGCACCTTGCCGGCCCCGCAGATCAGCTGGCGGGTGACCAGGAACGGCAGCAGCACATCGGAGATCCGGGAGAACTCGCCGGCGCGGACGATCAGATAGTTCTCGTGGCAGCCATACGAGTTGCCCGCTGAGTCGGTGTTGTTCTTGAACAGGTAGATGTCGCCGCCGATGCCCTCGTCGGCCAAGCGCTGCTCGGCGTCCACGAGCAGGTCTTCGAGCACCCACTCACCGGCCCGGTCATGGGTGACCAGCTGGACCAGGCTGTCGCATTCGGCGGTGGCGTACTCGGGATGGCTGCCGACGTCGAGGTACAGCCGCGCCCCGTTCCGCAGGAAAACATTGGAGCTGCGGCCCCAGGACACCACCCGGCGAAACAGGTAGCGCGCCACCTCGTCTGGTGAGAGGCGCCGATGGCCGTGGAAGGTGCAGGTGACACCGAACTCGGTCTCGATGCCCATGATTCGCCGCTGCACGTAATCGAGGGTACTGGTTGTCCCACCGTGACGGTGCGGTAGCCGCGCCCAGAAGATGTTGTTAACCGGGTCGTGTCCATACGCTGCCGCAAGGCGATGGCCGTTCAGCCATCGAAGCCCCACGCCCTACTTCGACGATTCGCCGTCGGATTTCGCGTCCTTGGAGCTGTCCTTGGAGCTGTCCTTGGAGCCCTTCGAACCCTTCGGGCGCGCTTTTTGCAGCAGCGACTCCAGCGCGGCGCCGCTGATCCGCCGAAATGCCCGACGCGGCCTGTTGGCGTCCAGGATGGCCACTTCTAGGCTGGCCACGCCGAGCGAGGGCTGATCGCCGCCGTTGGAACTGCCCGCCCGCAACGCGTCCAGCGCGATCCGCAAGGCGTCGTTCAGATCGGCGTTCTCGGTGTAGGACTCCTTCAGAGCGGTGGTGATCGGCTCGGTAGTGCCGCCCATGACCACGAAGTGCGGCTCGTCGGCAATCGACCCGTCGTAGGTGATGCGGTAGAGCTCAGGCGGTTTGGTCTCGCCGTAGTGCGCGACCTCAGCGACGCACAACTCCACCTCGTACGGCTTGGCTTGTTCGGTGAAGATGGTGCCGAGTGTCTGCGCGTAGACGTTGGCCAGCTGCCGGCCGGTGACGTCGCGGCGATCGTAGGCGTAGCCGCGGGTGTCGGCGAACTGGATTCCGCCGCGACGCAAGTTGTCGAACTCGTTGAACTTGCCCGCCGCCGCAAAGCCCACGCGGTCGTACAGTTCGCTGATCTTTTGCAGTGAGCGCGACGGGTTTTCGGCGACGAACAGCACACCACCGGCGTAGGCCAGGGCGACCACACTGCGGCCCCGGGCGATGCCCTTGCGCGCGAGCTCGCTGCGCTCGCGCATCGCCTGCTCGGGCGAGATGAAGTACGGGAAGCTCACTTCTCACCGCCATCGGGACCGAAAGTGTCGGCGCGCGAACGGCTTTCGATGACCTCACGGGCCAGCTCGGCGATCCGCCCCTCGGGGACGTCGACCGCGCCGTTGGCGTCGATGGTGACCGCGGTCGGGTAGATGCCGCGGACCAGATCGGGGCCGCCGGTAGCCGAATCGTCGTCGGCGGCGTCGTAAAGCGCCTCGACGGCGACCCGCAGCGCCGAGTCGGCATCGGAGACTTGCGCATACAACTTCTTCATCGACGACTTGGCGAAGATCGAGCCGGACCCCACCGACTGATAGCCCTCTTCTTCGATGTTCCAGCCACCCGCGGCGTCGAACGAGACGATGCGGCCCGCGCTTTCCGGATCGGCCGCATGGATGTCGTAGCCTGCCAGCAGCGGCAGCGCGACCAGCCCCTGCATCGCGGCCGCCAGGTTGCCGCGCACCATGATTGCCAGCCGGTTCACCTTGCCCGCGAAGGTGAGCGGCACGCCTTCGAGTTTCTCGTAGTGCTCGAGTTCGACGGCGTAGAGGCGGGCGAACTCGACTGCGATCGCGGCGGTGCCGGCGATGCCGGTGGCGGTGTAGTCGTCGGTGATGTACACCTTGCGCACATCGCGTCCGGCGATCATGTTGCCCTGCGTGGAACGCCGGTCCCCGGCGATGAGGACACCGCCGGGGAATTTCAGCGCGACGATGGTGGTGCCGTGCGGCAACTGTCCCCCGACGCCCGCTTGCGGGCCGCTGACGCTCGCCGGCAACAACTCCGGCGCCTGGCGGCGGAGAAAGTCAGCGAACGAGGACAGATCTACGGCGGAAGAGTTGAGAGACAGGCGATCAGAGAACGGCCAGGTCACTGTCCGCCCTTTTGGACGTACGCGCGGACGAAGTCCTCGGCGTTCTCCTCAAGGACGTCGTCAATCTCGTCGAGCAGATCGTCGGTTTCCTCGGTCAGCTTCTCGCGACGCTCCTGGCCAGCGGCCGTGGTGCCGGTGAGTTCGTCGTCCTCACCACCGCCACCGCCACGCTTGGTCTGCTCCTGAGCCATCGCCGCCTCCTGCATAGTTATCGGCCAGCGTCACACGGGCGCTGGTCTTGTCTACCCTACCGGTCAACACTGACGTTTCGTTGGGCTAACGAGCCTCAGCTGGTCAGTTGTTCGACCAACTCCACCGCGCTGTCCACCGAATCCAGCAGCGCACCGACGTGCGCCTTGCTGCCGCGCAGCGGCTCCAGCGTCGGGATGCGAACCAGCGAGTCGCCACCCAAGTCGAAGATCACCGAATCCCAGCTGGCCGCGGCGATGTCGGCACCGAAGCGGCGCAGGCATTCGCCGCGGAAGTAGGCCCGGGTGTCGGTGGGCGGATTGTCCACCGCCTCGAGCACCTGGTGTTCGGTGACCAGACGCTTCATCGAGCCGCGCGCGACCAACCGGTTGTACAAACCCTTGTCCAGCCGCACGTCGGAATATTGGAGGTCGACGAGGTGCAGGCGGGGTGCCGACCAGCTCAGGTTCTCGCGCTGACGGAAACCTTCGAGCAGCCGCAGCTTGGCCGGCCAGTCCAGCAGCTCGGCACATTCCATCGGGTCGCGCTCGAGCAGGTCCAGCGCGTGTGCCCAGGTCTCCACGACGTCGGACGCGCGCGGGTCCGGGTCGCGACTGTCGACCAGCTTGGCCACCCGGTCCAGATAAATCCGTTGCAGCGCAAGGCCGGTGAGTTCGCGACCGTCGGCAAGCGCCACCGTCGCCCGCAGCGACGGGTCGCGGCTGATCGCATGGACCGCGTGCACCGGCCGCGCCAGCATCAGGTCGCTGAGGTCGATGCCTTCTTCGATCAGGTCCAGCACCAAGGCGGTTGTGCCCAGTTTCAGGTACGTCGACGTTTCGGCGAGGTTGGCGTCGCCGATGATCACGTGCAGCCGCCGATACCTGTCGGCGTCGGCATGCGGTTCGTCTCGGGTGTTGATGATGCCGCGTTTCAGCGTGGTTTCCAGCCCGACCTCGACCTCGATGTAGTCGGAACGCTGAGAGAGCTGAAAACCGGGCTCGTCGCCCGAGGGCCCGATGCCGACGCGGCCGGAACCGGTCACCACCTGCCGGGACACCAAGAACGGCGTGAGCCCGGCGATGATGGCCGAAAACGGTGTCTGGCGCGACATCAGGTAGTTCTCGTGCGACCCGTAGGAGGCGCCTTTGCCGTCGACGTTGTTCTTGTACAGCTGCAGCTTGACGGCACCGGGCACGCTGGCGACGTGCCGGGCGGCCGCCTCCATCACGCGCTCGCCGGCCTTATCCCAAATCACCGCATCCAGCGGGTCGGTGCACTCGGGCGCGGAGTATTCGGGGTGCGCGTGGTCTACGTAGAGGCGGGCCCCGTTGGTCAAGATCATGTTGGCTGCGCCGACCTCGTCGGCGTCGACCACCGGCGGCGGCCCGGTTGAGCGGCTCAGGTCGAAACCCCGGGCGTCGCGTAGCGGCGATTCCACCTCGTAGTCCCAGCGGGTGCGTTTGGCGCGCTGAATGCCGGCCGCCGCCGCGTAGGCCAGGACCGCTTGCGTCGAGGTGAGGATCGGGTTGGCGGTCGGATCGGACGGCGACGAAATGCCGTACTCGACCTCCGTCCCGATAATCCGTTGCATGCCGTAAAGCGTAGGCGCGGCAACTCCGAACCTTCCCGGCAACCCGCGCTGCGGCACCCGCCCAGCCGCGATCCGGCGAGGGTGACGAGGTGGGGGCCCAAGCAGAGGAAGTTGACGCCCGTTGACACTGTGATTAATTTCACCCTGGTGACCAGCCCGCAATCGAACTCAACCGGCCGCCACGCACGAGCCGATTTATCTGGGCAGCGTTATGGCGAGGTGCTTCTGGTAACGCCCGGCGAGGCGGGTCCGCAGGCCAACGTCTACAACAGCTTTCCGCTCAATGACTGCCCTGCTGAACTGTGGGCGGCACTCGACCCGCATGCCATCGCCACCGAGAACGGTGCGGCCGCGGCGCTGCTCAACGGCCCACGCTATTGGCTGATGAACGCCATCGAAAAGCGGTCTCAAGGTCCACAGCTCACGAAGAGCTTCGGCGGCATCGAGATGATCCTGCAGGCCACCGTCCTGCTGTCGTCGATGAACCCCGCCCCGTACAGCGCCAACACAGTGAGTCGGCACACGGTCTTCGTTTTCAACGCCGGCGAAGAGGTCTACGAACTGCACGACCCGCACGGCAACCGTTGGGTCATGCAGACCTGGAGCCAGATCGTCGACCCCAACCTGTCGCGCGCCGACCTGCCCACGCTGGCCGACCGGCTGAATCTGCCGGATGGGTGGTCGTATCAGCCGCGCGTGCTCACCGAAGAGCTGCGGGTGGACACGACGTCGCGCGCCGCGCAGGTCACCCAGGACGATCTGAACAACAGCTATTCGCTGGTAACCGACTGAGGCCCGCACCGGCGCTGAATTGTTCACCCGCAATTGGCGAGCCAGCTGCGATGCCGTACGGCAGCCTTCCGCGCAGCCTTGGCGAGTGCGTGGTCTGGCAGATGGCGCCCCAGCGCATCGAGCACCAGCGCAGTCTCGGGAGCGGGATGCCGCCACATTTCCTCGAGCAGCCGAAATGGCTCGGTAAGGCCGGTGAAGAAACGGCATAGCTCGTCGGGAGATTCCAGAGTGCCCGACAGCACGTCGACGAGCACCGCCATGTCGATGAAGCCGCCGAGCAGCTCAGGGGCAGCACGGTCATGCTGTATCAGCCACAGCGCGGCATGGCCGGCGACCGGGGAGTCCAGCAGCTGACGAACCAATGGTTCGGTCACCTCGATGTCGAACCGATCCAGGGCGACAAAGCCCATCATCCGGGTCTCGGCCGTGGAACTCGCCGCGATGGCCTCGGTGAGCATCTGCACCCGCTCGACAGCCGGGCGGTCCGCCTGCCAATTCGCGACCAAGCCCTCCTGCTGAGCCTCAGCCGCCGCCAGCATGGCATCGATCAATGCGCCGCCATCGCGGTCGGCAATTCTGTCGGCGCGACGGAGCACGTATCCGGCTCGGTCAAGATAATCCGGCAGGACGTCGCGGCCCAGGGCGGTCAGCGTCACGGTGCCACCGGTCCAGTAACTGCGGCCGAAGCGTTCCGATACTTCGACGCGGTCAGCCCAGCGCACTACACCAGCGTCCACTAGGACCTCGAAGATTCGGCTCATGTCGCGCTGGGTGAATCTGTCGAGATATTCCGTCCGTTCTGGCGCGTAGGACGCGAGCTGTCGGGTTGCCACCGATCGAGCCCAATCCAGGAGCGACTCGAAAGGTAACTCGGCAGTTTCGTCAGCAAGCATTGGGGCCAGCCAATGCACGATCCCGTCATCGAGCAACTGGTGCAATTCGTCCAGGAACCAGATCCGGCCCGAGTAGAGCGACTCCAACGGACCCAGTTCGACTATCGCGGCGAACAGCGCGGCCGCCCGTTGCACTTTCGGACGCCCGGCCCACGCCTTCACCGGAACCAAGCGACGCTGGCGCACCCGGACGGCGCCCGCCTCCTTGGCGAGGTCCAGGATCAAGTTCAACTGCGGCAAGTTCGCTGTCGATGGGGTTCGCCATGTCTTGTCGCCGATCTGGGGATCCATCTCGTCGCCAGTGTCGAGCAGTTCCACCAGCGCGCGACCGTCGGCCAATTTGAGGTTTCCCTTGCCGGTCAGCTGCTTGCCGTCCGTGTCCAGATAGTCGCGAAGGGCATCGAGCTTCGCCAGCAATTCCGCCGCGTCCGCGGCGGCTTCCACCTCGGCCACCGGCGGCGGGATGTAGACGAACGGCAACTCGTATGGCTCCGGCGCTTCGACCGGACCCCGACCATACTTCTCCTCGACTTCAGCCATCGCCGCCTGGAGGTTTTCGTTCCGTTCGTCGTCCTCGTCCCACGAAACCGGAGTGGGGTCGCGCATTTCTGCGCGCACGGTCGGGGCGAGATCGTCGGCCATCCTTTTCAGTCGAGCAGCGCGATCGACGCCACCGATCAGACGGCCCGTAGCTGCCATGAAGTCGACGTAGATACCGACCGCATTGCACAGAGGCTCAGCGGCATCGGGATTCCCTCTTAGCCGGTGCGGGCACCACTCGAGCAAGAACTCGGCTATATCGCCGGGCGTGAAGTCGTCGAGCACACCGCTGGAATCCCGATAACGCCAGTCCAGGAAGAACTCGACGTCGCCGAGCACTTCCGCCCGTTTACGATCGGGCATACCCAGCCGGCCATCGAGTTCGTCGAGCAACCCATCACGGGCATCGTGATAGGCGCCGTCGTCACAGGCGTCGAATTGGAGCCGCACGGAAACGACGCTAGTCGGCGTGACCGACAAGTGCCTACAGGTACTGACCCAGGTTGGATTCGGTGTCGATCGCCCGAGACGCGCTCGACGACTTGCCGGTGACCAAGGTGCGGATGTAAACGATCCGCTCACCCTTCTTGCCCGAAATCCGCGCCCAGTCATCGGGATTGGTGGTGTTGGGCAGGTCCTCGTTCTCGGCGAACTCGTCGACGATCGAGTCGAGCAAGTGCTGGATACGCAACCCCGGTTGGCCTGTCTCGAGCACCGACTTGATGGCGTTCTTCTTCGCCCGGTCGACGACGTTCTGGATCATCGCCCCGGAGTTGAAGTCCTTGAAATACATGACTTCCTTGTCACCGTTGGCGTAGGTGACCTCCAGGAACCGGTTGTCGTCGATCTCGGCGTACATGCGGTCGACGACCTTCTCGATCATCGCCTTGATGCAAGCCGAGCGGTCGCCGTCGAACTCGGCGAGGTCGTCGGCGTGCACCGGCAGTTCCTCGGTCAGGTACTTCGAGTAGATGTCTTGCGCCGCTTCGGCATCCGGCCGCTCGATCTTGATCTTCACGTCCAGGCGTCCCGGCCGCAGGATCGCGGGGTCGATCATGTCCTCGCGGTTGGAGGCGCCGATCACGATGACGTTCTCGAGCCCCTCCACGCCGTCGATCTCGGACAGCAGCTGCGGCACCACCGTGGTCTCGACGTCCGAGGAGACGCCGGTGCCGCGGGTGCGGAAGATCGAGTCCATCTCGTCGAAGAACACGATCACCGGGGTGCCCTCCGACGCCTTCTCGCGGGCCCGCTGGAAGATCAGCCGGATGTGACGCTCGGTCTCGCCGACGAACTTGTTCAGCAGCTCAGGGCCCTTGATGTTCAGGAAGTACGACTTCGCCTCACGCGAGTCGTCGCCGCGGACCTCGGCCATCTTCTTTGCCAGCGAGTTGGCCACCGCCTTGGCGATCAACGTCTTACCGCAGCCGGGCGGCCCGTAGAGCAGTACACCCTTGGGCGGGCGCAGTGCGTACTCGCGGTAGAGCTCCTTGTGCAGGAACGGCAGCTCGACGGCGTCGCGGATCTGCTCGATCTGACGGGTCAGCCCACCGATGTCCTGGTAGCTGACGTCGGGCACCTCTTCGAGCACCAGGTCCTCGACCTCGGCCTTGGGGATGCGCTCGAACGCGTAGCCGGCTTTGGTGTCGACCAGCAGCGAGTCGCCCGGCCGCAGCTTGCGCGGGCGGGTGTCGTCGTTGAGGGCGTCAGGGTGCCCGTCGGGCAAATCCTCGGCGACCAACGGCTCGGCCAACCACACGATGCGTTCCTCGTCGGCGTGGCCCACAACAAGTGCCCGATGACCGTCGGACAACACCTCGCGCAAGGTGGAGATCTCGCCGACCGATTCGAACGTGCCGGCCTCGACGACGGTGAGTGCCTCGTTGAGGCGAACCGTCTGGCCCTTCTTCAGCAACGTGACGTCGATGTTGGGCGAGCAAGTCAAGCGCATCTTGCGGCCCGACGTGAAGACGTCGACCGTGTCGTCGTCATGGCTGCCCAGCAGAACGCCGTAGCCACTGGGTGGCTGTCCCAACCGGTCGACTTCCTCGCGTAGCGCCAGAAGTTGTTGGCGGGCTTCTTTAAGAGTTTCCATTAATTTGGAGTTGCGAGCGGCAAGGGAGTCGATACGAGCTTCGAGCTGATGCACATCACGGGCCGAGCGGACGCTGCCGTGCGGGCCGGCCGCATGTTCAAGTTGCTCGCGTAGCGCCGCGGCCTCACGGCGGAGTTGTTCCAATTCGGCAGCATCATCGCTGGACAGGGGGTTGTTTCGGTGGGCACCGAAGACTTCAGAACGCTCTGATTCACCCATGTTGCGCTCCTTTCCCGCACCGCAATGGTCCGGCGAATACTTCAACGCTACCGGCCATCGCCGGTTCATGCGTGCAGTCAAATGCACTCGAATGGCCTTGAAAAGTTACAAATAAGTTCACGCTGGTAATCTCGGCCACGAATCTGGCCGATCGGAAGGACACCCGTGACGATGAAGTCGTTCGCCACAGGCGTAATTACGACGGCAACGACCGGCACCGCTGCTGCCGGTGTGACTTTCCGTGCACCCGTTTGGCCGCCGGTGCCGCCCGACGGCGCAAGCGTCTAGCCTGGATGCGCCGGGATCGCATTGTAGTTCTGGGCGCCGCCACAATCCTGGCGGCAGTTGGACTCTCGGGATGTACGCACGGCGAGTCCAAAGTCGCTTCTTCGACCCCCGCTTCGGCCGCGCCGGCCACGCCGAGTGTGGTGGCCTCCCGCCCCAGCGCTCCCCTGCCGCCGCCCGAAGCCCTCGTCGACGTGCTGAGCAGGTTGGCCGACCCGGCGGTACCGGGCAGCGACAAAGTGGGTCTGGTTGAAGGCGCGACGCCGGCAAGCGCCGCCACGCTGGACAAGTTCACCAATGCGTTGCGCGACGGCGGCTATCTGCCAATGACGTTTGTGGCAAACGACCTCGCGTGGTCGGACAAAAATCCGTCGAATGTGACGGCCACCGTCATTGTCAATACCGCGCAGGCCAACAACCGGATGTTTACCTTTCCGATGGAGTTCGCGCCGTTTCAGGGCGGCTGGCAGTTGTCCCGGAAAACCGCGGAAATGCTGCTTGCGGTGAATAACTCGACGCCTTCTCCGTCGCCCACCGGCTGAGCGCCCGGGATGTGGATCGGCTGGCTAGAGTTCGACGTGCTGCTGGGCGACGTGCGCTCGCTGAAGGAGAAGCGCTCGGTGATCCGTCCCGTCGTCGCCGAGTTGCAGCGTAAGTTCAGCGTCTCGGCCGCCGAAACAGGTTCGCATGATCTGTACCGCCGGGCGGCCATCGGGGTGGCGGTGGTATCCGGGGACCGCAGTCACGCCGTCGACGTCCTCGATGCAGCCGAACGTCTGGTCGCGGCACATCCAGAGTTCGAGTTGCTGTCCGTACGGCGGGCCCTGCAGCGCAGTGACGACTAGCCCGGATGGCGCCGACCCGCTTCGCCCGGCTGCGCCGCGCTCGCGATCGACGACTAGCCCGGATGGCGCAAGCATTGTGAGTTGCACCGAGATCGACGGTAGCGCGAAAAACTTCGAGTGGGAGTCGCGCCGGCGTCGATCTCGGTGTTGACGCCCCACTGCGACAAAATCGCCATCGTGTCAGCCGTCGCGGCCCTCGCGCTTGCGGCCCGACGGCGCCGGCGCGATGACGCCGGGCGCCAGCCGGCGCGCCGTCACCAGGAAGCCGGTGTGCCCGCGCATCGAATGTTGCGGACGAACGGCCAGGCCCACAACGTTCCAGCCGCGTTGCAAAGTCTCCCACGACCGCGGTTCGGTCCAGTGCTGCTGAGCCCGTAAGGCTTCCACGGCGGTCGACAACTGGGTGACCGTGGCCACGTAGATCACCAGCACGCCGCCGGGGATCACCAACCGCGACACCGACTCGAGCACCTCCCACGGCGCAAGCATGTCCAGCACCGCGCGGTCGACGGAGCCGTCGGGCAGTTCGGAGTCGGCCACGTCGCCGATGATCAGCTGCCAGTTGTCGGGTTGCCCGCCATAGAAATTGGTGACATTGCGGCGGGCGTGTTCGGCATGGTCGGCGCGCTTCTCGTAGGAGATCACCCGGCCCTGCGGCCCGACGGCCCGAAGCAGTGAGCAGGTCAGCGCACCGGATCCGGCTCCGGCCTCCAGCGCCCGGGCGCCGGGAAAGATGTCGCCTTCGTGGACGATCTGAGCGGCGTCCTTGGGGTAGATCACCTGCGGCCCGCGTGGCATCGACATCACGTAGTCGACCAGCAACGGGCGCAGCACCAAAAACTGTGCACCGTTGCTGGATTTGACCACGCTGCCCTGCTCCAGGCCGATCACCGCGTCATGGGCGATCGAGCCGCGGTGGGTGTGAAACTCGCCGCCCGGAGCCAGCAACATCGTGTAATGCCGGCCCTTGGCGTCGGTAAGTTGTACGCGTTCGCCGACGGTAAACGGGCCGGTTGCTGACACGCATTCAGCGTGCCAGCCGACTCGCCGTAGCCGGTGCTTGGGGGTTGTCGGGGCTCCGTCCTAGGCTTCGCCACATGACGGAGGCCACGATCGAGCAGCCGGAAGAACGGCCCGGGCCACCCGCAAGGCCGGCGTTATCCCCGTCTCGGGCCGCTGACTTCAAGCAGTGCCCGCTGCTGTACCGGTTCCGCGCGATCGACCGGTTGCCCGAGGCGCCGTCGACGGCGCAGGTGCGCGGGTCGCTGGTGCATGCTGCACTAGAGCAGCTGTACGGCCTGCCTGCGGGGCAGCGCAACCCGGACACGGCCAAAGCACTGGTGACCACGGCTTGGGACCAGGTGATCGCCAAGCACCCAGAGCTGGCCGGGGATCTGGATCCCGAACAACGAGCCGAGCTGCTGGACGAGGCCCGTGCGCTGCTTTCCGGCTATTACCGCCTGGAAGACCCCACTCGCTTCGACCCGGAAAGCTGCGAACAGCGCGTAGAGGTCGAGCTTGCCGACGGCACGCTGCTGCGAGGCTTCATCGACAGGGTCGACGTAGCCGCCACCGGCGAGCTGCGGGTGGTCGACTACAAGACCGGGAAAGCGCCGCCCGAGGCCCGGGCACTGGCCGAATTCAAGGCGATGTTTCAGATGAAGTTCTACGCGGTCGCTCTGTATCGCACCCGCGGAGTACTGCCCGCCCGGCTGCGGCTCATCTACCTGGCCGACGGTCAGCTGCTGGATTACTCGCCCGACCACGACGAGCTGCTGCGCTTCGAGAAGACTCTGATAGCGATCTGGCGAGCTATCCAAACTGCCGGTGCCACCGGGGATTTCCGGCCCAGACCGTCGCGGCTGTGTGAGTGGTGCCCGCACCAGCAGCACTGCCCCGCTTTCGGCGGGACGCCACCGCCCTACCCGGGTTGGCCGGATCAGACGACGCAGCCGGCGGCTTGATCAAGCGGCGACATCTCCTGCAGGATCGTGGGAATCAACTCGCTGACGGTGGGATGGATGTGCATCGTTCGCGAGAGCGTGGTGTAGGGCGCCTTGGCTGACATCACGTCCAGAATCGCGTGAATGGCCTCGTCGCCGCCGACCCCGAAGATCGCCGCTCCCAGGATCTGGTGGCTGTCTGCGTCGACAACCACCTTCATAAAGCCTTGTGTCTCACCCTTTTCCACCGCTCGGCCGACTCTGGTCATGGGTCGCTTGCCGACCAACGCCGGGCGGCCCGACGCGCGAACCTGGTCGACGGTCATCCCGGCGCGTCCCAGCGGCGGGTCGATGTAGAGCGCGTAGGTGGTGATTCGGTCGCTGACCCGACGCGGGTCGCCGTCGAGCAAATTAGCCGCGACGATCTCGAAGTCGTTGTACGACGTGTGGGTGAACGCGCCCTTGCCGTTGCAGTCGCCCATCGCCCAAATGTGGTCGACGGTGGTCTTGAGCTGGTCGTCGACCACAATGTTTCCGCGGGCGTCGGTCTGCACACCGGCGGCGTCCAGCCCCAGATCGTCGGTGTTGGGCCGCCGTCCCACCGCCAGCAGCAGATGGCTGCCCGGTATCGCCGCCGCGCCGGCTCCGGGCGATAGCTCAAATCCGCTGTCGCGCTTACTGATTTGGATATCATCGGCCCCGACGACGATATCGATCCCTTCCGCCTCCAGCACCGTCCGGATGGTCGCGGAGACATCCTCGTCTTCACGAGACGCCAACCGCGACCCGCGCTGCACGACGGTGACCCGTGCCCCGAAGCGCCGATACATCTGCGCGAACTCCAGTCCGATGTAGCTGCCACCCACGATGACGAGATGCTCTGGCAGCGTGTCGAGTTCGAGGATGGACACATTGGTCAGATATTCGACGTCCGACAGTCCGGGAATGTCCGGCACCACCGCGCGTCCGCCGACATTGAGGAAAATTTGGTCGCCGTGCAAGAGTTCGTCGTTGACCCGCAGCGTGTGCGCATCTTCGAAACGCGCATGACCGCGAAAGACGGTGCAGCCCTCCATTCCGTCCAACCAGGATTCGACGCCCTTGCGGTCCTTGAGCATGATGTCGTCTTTGCGTGCCTTGACTTTCGTCATGTCCACGCTGACCGGTCCGGTCGCCACACCGTATTCCGCGCCGCGCCGGGCCAGTTGCGCGGCATGGGCGCTGGCAACGAGTGTCTTGGTTGGGATACAGCCGGTGTTCACACAGGTGCCGCCGACGTGTTTGCGCTCCACCACCGCGACCCGCTGCCCCGCGGCGGTCAGCCGGCCCGCCAGCGGTGGGCCGGCCTGGCCGGCGCCGACGACGACCGCGTCGAAATGCTCTGGCACTAGGGACCAACCGCGTATGCGGCCGCGTAGGCGATTGCAAAGCCGCCTCCCACTGCTACCGCGTCTTCCAGCAGCGCGATCGGCAAGTCTTTACCGCCGCTCGCGGCCACCAGCCGCTTGCGCGCCTGGTAGCCGCCGAGAGTCCCGAGCACAGCGCCGAGCACACCGGCGCCGAGGCCACCCCATCGGTAACCCCACGCGGTGCCGATCACCGCGCCGGCGAACGCGCCCAAGATGATCCGGACAAGGAAGACCGGCGGGGCCGTACGGGCCGGTGTCTTGGGCAGTTTGTCACCGACCAGTTCGGCCACCGCAAGAACGCTCAAGACGATGACGGTGATGATGTTGCCCACCCAGGCAGCCCAGGTGCCCTGCATGTTGAACCAGGTCAGAAATGCAGCCCAGGCAATCACGGCGGGGGCCGTCAGCGAACGCAATCCGGCGATCACGCCGATCAGCAGCGCCATCAGCAGGACGAGCAGATGATGTGTCACGGCGACCCTCCTGGGTTGTGCGCGCAATCGGCAGCTAGCCGGACGCTAACACAGGTTTGATGGCGGCGACCCGTCCCCCGCAAGCGGGTGGCCCACACCGGAAGGTAGGGGAGTGCCCCCAGCGCCGGCTCCGCCGCGCTGGCGGTCGCCGCCTGACCGCTGACCGCAGCTGCCCGACGATCAGAACCGGCAGAACCTGATGTCGGAAGCCAGGATTGCCTTGGCGCCGATCGCGGCGAGTTCGTCCATGATGCCGTTGACGTCTCGGCGCGGCACCAATGCGCGGACTGCGACCCAGTCCGGCTCGGCGAGCGGCGCGATCGTCGGCGACTCCAGCCCCGGTGTGATGGACGTGGCCTTGTCGAGCACCGAACGCGGGCAGTCGTAATCCAGCATCAGATACTGCTGACCGAACACCACCCCCTGTATCCGGGCCACCAATTGATCATGCGCCGCACTTTGCTGGTGGCGGCTGTCCGCGACGTGCTCGATCAGCACCGCCTCCGAATCACACAGCGACTCACCAAAGGCCACCAAATCGTGCAAGCTCAGGGTGCGACCCGACCCGACCACGTCGGCGATCGCATCGGCCACACCGAGTTGCACCGAGATCTCGACGGCGCCGTCGAGCCGAATCACGGTTGCTTCAATACCCTTGGCGGCCAAATCCTTTCGAACGAGATTCGGGTAAGCGGTAGCGATCCGTTTTCCGGCCAGGTCGGCCGTCGTCCAGTCGCGCCCCGCGGGCGCGGCATAACGGAAGCTCGAAGAACCGAAGCCCAGCGCCAAGCGTTCCCGCACCGGCGCGTCAGAATCGCTGACCAGGTCGCGCCCCGTGATGCCGAAGTCGAGGTCTCCCGAACCGACGTAGATGGCAATGTCTTTGGGCCGCAGGAAAAAGAACTCGACGTTGTTCACCGGGTCGATGACGGTCAGGTCCTTGGGATCGGTGCGACGGCGGTAGCCGGCCTCGGACAGGATCTCGGTCGCCGGCTCGCTCAGCGCACCTTTGTTGGGAACCGCAATGCGCAGCATGCTCACAGCTTCCGATAGATATCGTCGAGGGACAGTCCGCGCGAGATCATCAGCACCTGCGTCCAGTACAGCAACTGGCTGATCTCCTCGGCCAGCGCCTCGTCGGGCTCGTGCTCGGCAGCCAGCCACACCTCGCCGGCCTCTTCCAGGATCTTCTTGCCCAGCGTGTGCACCCCCGCGTCGAGTGCAGCGACCGTCGCGCTGCCGGTCGGCCGGGTGCGGGCACGCTCGCCGAGTTCGGTGAACAGATCCTCGAAGGTCTTCACGGCCAGCGATTGTTTCATGCACGGGCGAGCAAAGTCATCTCGGTTTAATTCGGCCACAACGTACGGTGGGGCATGCAGTTCTTCGACATCGAGGTCAAAGTGGCCGGCGCTCGCGGCGATATCACGCTGAACCGGCCGGCCAAGCTGAACCCGCTCAGCACCACCACCCTTAACGAATTAGTCTCAGCTGCAAGGTATCTCGATACGATGACGCAGGTGAAAGTTGTCGTAGTGGCCGGCAACGGTCGAGCCTTCAGCGCCGGCGCGGACCTCGCGTCCTTCACGGCACTAGAATCATCCGCCGCAGCGGCACGTGATTCGGCCGACGCCGGGCGACGGATGGCCGACGCGATCGAGGCGATGAATGCAGTCACCGTCGCCAGCATCCACGGCCACTGCGTCGGGGGCGGGGTCGTGCTGGCGTCGGCGTGCGACATGCGCATCGCCGCGGAGGACACGCGCTTTTCGATCCCCGAAGTCGACCTGGGGATACCGCTTGCCTGGGGCGGAATCCCTCGGCTGGTCCGCGAGATCGGTCCCGCCCGGACCAAGGAACTCGTGATGACCTGCCGCCCCTTCGGCGCCGACGAAGCCGTAGCGACGGGCTTCCTGAACCGAGTGGTGCCCGGTTCCGGCCTCGCCGCGGCGGTCGATGAGCTGGTGGAGCAGCTGACCGGAAAGTCGGCGTTGACGCTGACCGCCACAAAGCGCCACACCAACGCGGTGACCGAACAGATGGTCGGCACTATGCGGGCCTGGAATGACGCCGACACGCTGGTCACCGCACTGCGGGATCCCGAGTCGCGCGCCGCGGGCGCGGCCTACCTCAAGGGCTTAGGGCGGTAGACGTTGAACTAGCTCACGAAATGCCTTGCGGCCGTTGGCATTCGCGTCAGTCCTCTGGGTTGTAGCCGAGGTTGGAGCTGAGCCAGCGTTCAGCTTCCCGCAGGGTCCAGCCCTTGCGCTTGGCGTAGTCCGCGACCTGGTCCTGGGCCACCCGGCCGACCACGAAATACTGCGACTGCGGGTGCGAGAAATACCAGCCGCTGACGGCGGCACCGGGCCACATCGCCATCGACTCGGTCAACTCGATCCCGGTCCGCTCCCGGACGTCCATCAACTTCCAGAGCGTCGCCTTCTCGGTGTGTTCCGGGCAGGCCGGGTATCCCGGGGCCGGACGTATCCCCCTGTATTTCTCATCGATGAGTGCGTCGTTGTCTAGCTGCTCGTCCGGCTGGTATCCCCAGAACTCTTTGCGGACCCGTTGGTGCATGCGTTCGGCGAAAGCCTCCGCCAGCCTGTCGGCGATCGACTCCAGCAGGATCGCGCTGTAGTCGTCGAGCGCTGCCTTGAACTCCGCGATCTTCTCCTGGCTGCCGAGCCCCGCGGTCACGGCGAAGGCGCCGACGTAGTCAGCCAGACCGGTGTCCTTGGGCGCGATGAAGTCGCCCAGCGAGCGGTTCGGGATGCCGTCCCGGTGCTCGCCCTGCTGACGCAGGTTGTGCAACGTGGTCAGCACCTCGTTACGGGTGTCGTCGGTGTACACCTCGATGTCTTCAACACCCGAGCCGACGGCGTTGGCCGGGAAGAACCCGATCACGCCGTTGGCCGTCAGCCACTTTTCCTTGATCAGGGTGTCCAGCATCTGCTGGGCATCGTCGTACAGCTTGCGGGCAGCCTCGCCCGAGGCCGGGTTGTTGAGGATGTCGGGGAACCTGCCCTTCATCTCCCAGGCGTTGAAGAAAGGCTGCCAGTCGATGAACTCGCGCAGTTCGGCGAGGTCATAGTCGAGAAACTCGCGGACGCCGAGGCCCTGGGCCGGCACTGGTGGCGTGTAGCCGTCCCACTCGATCGGCGTTCGGTTCGCGCGGGCTTTCTCGAGCGTCAGCATCGGCCGCTCGTTCTTTTGCGAGTGCCGTTCCCGAAGAGATGCGTAGTCCTTCTCGGTGGCCTCCAGCAGGGCTGGACGCTGCTTGTCGTCGAGGAGCGCTGCGGCGACCGGCACCGAGCGGGACGCGTCCTTGACCCAGACCACCGGACCGCTGCGACGCGGCGACACCTTCACGGCCGTGTGGGCGCGCGAGGTGGTCGCGCCACCGATCAGCAGCGGAATCTCCAGCCCTTCGCGTTCCATCTCGGCGGCGAAGTTGACCATCTCGTCCAGCGACGGAGTGATCAGGCCGGACAGCCCGATGATGTCGGCGTCGTGCTCCTTCGCCGCGGCCAGGATCTTGTCGGCGGGCACCATCACACCGAGGTCGATCACTTCGAAGTTGTTGCACTGCAAGACGACTCCGACGATGTTCTTGCCGATGTCGTGGACATCGCCCTTCACGGTCGCCATCACGATCGTGCCGTTGGTGTCCTTGGATGCCTTTCCGTTTTCGGAGGCGCCGGACTCTTCCTTTTCCGCCTCGATGAACGGCAACAGGTACGCGACGGCCTTCTTCATCACCCGGGCCGACTTGACGACCTGCGGCAGGAACATCTTGCCTGAGCCGAACAGGTCACCCACGACGTTCATGCCGTCCATCAGCGGGCCCTCGATCACCTCGATCGGGCGACCACCGGCGGCGGCGATCTCGGCCCGCAATTCTTCCGTGTCGTCGTCGACGTGCGCGTCGATCCCTTTGACCAGGGCGTGCGTGATCCGCTCGCGGATCGGCAGAGATCGCCACTCCGCAACCTCTGCGTCACCGGGTCCTTCGGAGCTGTTGAACCGCTCGGCAATCTCCAGGAGCCGTTCGGCCGCATCCTCGCGACGGTTCAGGACCACGTCCTCGATGCGGTCCCGCAACTCGGGGTCGATCGAGTCGTAGGGCACCAGCGCACCGGCGTTGACGATGCCCATGTCCAGGCCGGCCTTGATGGCGTGGAACAGGAATACCGAGTGGATCGCCTCGCGGACGGGGTTGTTGCCGCGGAACGAGAACGACACGTTGGAGATGCCGCCGGAGATGTGCACTCCCGGCAGGTTCTCTTTGATCCAGGCGCAGGCCTCGATGAAGTCGATCCCGTAGGTCGCGTGTTCCTCGATGCCGGTCGCCAGCGCGAAGCAGTTCGGGTCGAAGATGATGTCCTCGGGCGGGAAGCCGACCTCTTCGGTGAGGATCCGGTAGGCGCGTCCGCAGATCTCCTTGCGGCGCTCCAGGTTGTCGGCCTGACCCTGCTCGTCGAAGGCCATCACGACGACGGCGGCGCCGTACTTGCGGCATAGCCGCGCCTCGCGAATGAACTTCTCCTCGCCCTCCTTCATGGAGATCGAGTTGACGATCGGCTTGCCCTGTACGTTCTTCAGGCCCGCCTCGATGACCTCCCACTTGGAGGAGTCGATCATCACCGGGACGCGGCTGATGTCGGGTTCGGCCGCGATCAGCTTGGTGAACCGGTCCATCGCGGCGACGCCGTCGATCATGCCCTCGTCCATGTTGATGTCGATGATCTGCGCACCTACCTCGACCTGCTGCAGGGCGACCGACAGCGCGGTGTCGTAGTCCTCGGCCTTGATCAGGTTGCGGAACCGGGCGGAGCCGGTGATGTTGGTGCGCTCACCGATGTTCACGAACAGGGAGTCGTCGGTGATGTTGAGCGGCTCGAGGCCCGAGAGCCGTGTGGCCACCGGGATCTCCGGCACTTCGCGCGGTGGCTTGCCCTCGACGACCTTGGCGATCTCGGCGATGTGCGGCGGCGCGGTTCCGCAGCAACCGCCGACGATGTTGACCAGGCCGGACTCGGCGAAGTCGGCGATGTAGCCGGCCTGACGCTCCGGGGATTCGTCGTACTCGCCAAAGGCGTTGGGCAGGCCGGCATTTGGGTAGCAGGAGACGAAGGTGTCCGCGATCCGGGCCATCTCGGCGATGTAGGGTCTCATCTCCGGCGCGCCCAGGGCGCAGTTGAGGCCCACCGCGATCGGCTTCGCGTGCCTGATCGCGTTCCAGAATGCTTCGGTGACCTGACCGGACAACGTCCGCCCGGAGGCATCGGTAATGGTGCCCGAGATGATGACCGGCCAGCGGCGTGCGCGGTCCTCGAACAGCGTCTCGACGGCGAACACTGCCGCTTTGGCGTTCAGCGAATCGAAGATCGTCTCGATGATGAGGAGGTCGGCACCACCGTCGACCAGCCCGTTGGCAGCTTCGAGGTAGGCGGCGACCAGCTGGTCGTAGGAGACATTGCGCGCTCCGGGGTCGTTGACGTCCGGCGAGATCGACGCGGTGCGCGTCGTCGGCCCGATTGCGCCGGCGACGTAGCGGGGCTTCTCCGGGGTGCTGAATTCGTCGGCGGCCTTGCGGGCCAGCGCGGCGCCGGCGTAGTTCAGTTCGTAGCTCAAATCCGCCATGTCGTAGTCGGAGAGCGAGATCGCGTTCGCGTTGAACGTGTTGGTCTCCAGGATGTCGGCGCCCGCCTCGAGGTACTCGCGGTGGATCCCCTCGATGATCTGCGGCTGCGTCAGGTTGAGCAGGTCGTTGTTGCCCTGAAGAGCGGTCGGCCACTCGGTGAACCGGTCGCCGCGGTAGCCGGCCTCGTCCGGCCGGTCCCGCTGAATGGCCGTGCCCATCGCGCCGTCGATCACCATGATCCGCTGGCGCAGAGCTGCCGTCAGTTCTTTGGTGCAGTCAGGGCGGATGTTGGGATGAGGGTTGAATTTCGGGTCAGAGGCGTTCACGTACGTTCCTTCCGTAGCGGAAGGCGTCCTTGACTCTGCCGAGCGTGGCGGATACCCGGGGCCCGGCCCCCAAATAACCGTTGCAACGCCTCTCGACCAGAAAAGTCTACGTCGTCACCCGACGTCTGGACGCCCAGCTCGACCCGACCCGCTCGGCAGTCGCGATGCCCTCGAGCGCCAGCTCGCGGATCTTGTCGGCATTGAACATTGGGGTCGTAGTTACCAAGGTTAACCAGTTCGCAGTCGAACCTATTTCGCCTTGATCGCGTCGGCGCCGGTTGTCGAAGCCGTTCGGGGGGAGCTTAGCGGCCTGCAACTGGGTGCCCATCGCGCCGTCGCCGACCACCACCCGTTGCGTCGGGGTGTCCAGGATGTCGGTGTCAGAGCGGTGCTGAGTCACCCCACAAGGATAGTGGGCCTATGCAAATCAATCGGCGAGTCACAGGTCTCTGACAGGTGCTCGCCAGGCCGTACCCTGAATTTTGTGACCCCTCAGGATGGTGACTCGGATAGCCTGTCCAAGCTGCCCGAACTGCACAACACCGTCGTTGTTGCGGCGTTCGAGGGATGGAACGACGCCGGCGACGCCGCCAGCGATGCGCTGGAGCATCTTGACGCCATCTGGGAAGCCGATCCGATAGTGGAGATCGACGACGAGGCCTACTACGACTACCAGGTGAATCGCCCGGTCATCCGCCAGGTCGACGGCGTCACCCGGGAGCTGGTGTGGCCGGCGATGCGGATTTCGCACTGTCGCCCGCCCGGCAGCGACCGCGACGTGGTGTTGATGCACGGGGTGGAGCCCAACATGCGCTGGCGCACCTTCTGCGCCGAGCTGCTGGCCGTTGCCGACAAGCTGAATGTCGACACCGTCGTGATTCTGGGGGCGCTGCTGGCCGACACTCCGCACACCCGGCCGGTCCCGGTTTCCGGCGCTGCCTACTCCTCGGAGTCGGCGCGTCGGTTCGGGCTCGAAGAAACCCGATACGAGGGTCCGACCGGGATCGCCGGGGTCTTCCAGGACGCCTGCGTGGCGGCCGGGATCCCTGCGGTGACGTTCTGGGCGGCGGTCCCGCACTACGTGTCCCACCCGCCCAGCCCGAAGGCGACGGTGGCGCTGCTGCGCCGCGTCGAAGACGTCCTCGACATCGAGGTCCCGCTGGCCGACCTGCCGGCGCAGGCCGAGGAGTGGGAGCGCGCGGTCAGCGAGATGACCGACGACGATGACGACCTGGCCGAATACGTGCAGTCTCTCGAGCAGCGCGGCGACGCCGAGGTAGATCTGAACGAGACCCTGGGCAAGATCGACGGCGACGCTCTGGCCGCTGAATTCGAGCGTTATCTGCGCCGGCGCCGGCCCGGGTTCGGGATCTAGCTGTACTCAGCCAGGACGTTGGTAGCAGGCGTGTCGGGTTGATGTGAGAAGAACCTCCGGGTGAGGTGTGGCTTGTCG
>NZ_LZIJ01000125.1 GCF_001667115.1 Mycobacterium sp. 852002-51163_SCH5372311
TGTGCCCTGGCCCCACCAGCCACACCAGTCACGGCAAAGAGACGGGTGCCGTTTTGTCCGCCTCATAGCGACAACTGAATTGCCCCGTGCTGCAACGGGTACGGGGTGTTGCGAGTTGGCGCATAGCCGTGGGTGGTAGATCCCCAGAGCGCACTCACTTACGACAAATTAGCCTGGCCTGCAACAGTTGTCGCTGCGAGCCGGACAAAAAGACATACGCCAGAAATCTTGTGACTCGTGGGACCAATGATAAACGCCAAACCAACGCTCACGCCCACGCATCCCAGCTGATCATGCTCCGCAGCGGCCCGGCGAAAACTGGTCGCACCGCGCCAGATTGCCACCGCTGTTCGACCAGCGGGGCCAGGGCAGCGGTCGTCGCAAGGGGATCGTCGTCGAGGTAGACGACGGTGATGTATTCCGGCTCGGTTCGCCAGCCTCTGGAAGCAGCGTCCCATTCGCTCGTCGAACCGAATGTCCACGCGCCGGCCGTGCCGGGCGCCGCGAGCAGCTCCGGATAGTGTTCGGCATGCAGCCAGCTAAGCCATTGCCCCGGACGACCTCCGACGGATTCCTCGACGATCAGCAGCACTCCGCGGTGCGGCCGAAACGGCACCACCTCAGCGGAAATCAGTGCGCGCGGCGAGGATTGCCACTGCAGCAGCCGCAGACCGGCCACTTGCAAAGACGCTCGCCTGACCGGAAAGCGACCGTTTTCCCACAGTGCACGGCCGAGCGTGACGAAGTCGTCGAAGGTTTGTTCAACCGGGTTGCCGACCAGGTAGTGCACGGCATTGCCGACATCGCCCAGTGGCCCGTCGGCCGCCAGACGATGGTTCAGATAGTCGCCGTCGGCGATCCAACGCAGCCCGTACACGATGCCCGGCAGCTGGTATTGCTCCGGCATGTGGTCCAGCAGATGCCAACGCAAATAGTCGTCGTCGGCGGGCGCGGGCGGGGTGAGGCTGAAAATACCTGCCTTGACGCGGTTCATGCGCGGTTCAGTTCGGCGAGTGCCTGCAGATTCTCCAGATAATGCTGCAGCGAGGAGTGCGCAAAGCCGGCGCTGACGATTGTGGCGCCGTGAGCGATGGTGTCGGCGAGGGTGTCACGGGTCTGGTCTGGCTTGTTGATCGGGTCCAGATGCGCCGGTGCAGGCAGGACTACGTCGAACTCAGGACGAAGTTCGAAGCGGCCCAGCCAATCTCGCACTTCAGCCAGGCTGACATTGAAAGGCGCCCACCCGTCGGCCAGCGTTACGGCTCGGCGCAGCGACCGCAGCGTTCGCCCACCGACCCAGATAGGGACGTGATCCTGGATGGCGCAGGGGTCGACGACCATGCCACTGAACGAATAGAACTCGCCGTGGTAGGACGGCTCGGATACTGACAGCGCGGCCCGAAGCGCCCTGAGTCCGTCGTCGCCGCGTATTCCGCGGTCGTCGAAGGGAACACCGAGCAGGTCGAATTCTTCTTTGAGGCTCCCGACGCCGACGCCGAGGATGAGTCTGCCATTGCTGACTTTGTCCAAAGTGCCATAGCGCTTGGCGATCTCGAGCGGATGATGATAACCCAGCACCACCACGTTGGTGGCCAGCCTGATTCGCTCGGTGCGTGCGGCCAAATAGCCCAATGTCGCCAGCGGATCCCAGTAGCGTGTGCCGCGACGGCTCCGCTCGTTGGCCGGAAGCGCGACGTGTTCGCTGCAAGTGAGGTGGTGGTAGCCCAGTCGGTCCGCGGCTTCGGCGATTTGGGCCAGATCCTCGATCGTGGCGGCCTTTTCCCAATCGGCGCTGAATCCGGGCAGCATCGTCACGACGGGCGTGGCCACCGAAAGCCGCGCAGCAGAACTACTCACGAGAAGTTCACGATCGCGTTCAGCAGCGGCAGTTGTCTGGTCCGCGGCTGCGGCACGGATAAGCGGTCTGGTCCGAAGAATGAACCGCTGAGGTAGCTGTCGGGGTCCCAGACCGACGCGTCGCTGACGTGGCCGACGACGACCGGCGCCGTCCGGTAGCTTGTCATGGTGTTATGGCCTCGAAATCCCCTGGGCGCCAGGATCCGTCGAATGCAGCCTGCTCCGGCCCGTAGACACGGAAGTAGACGAACCAGTCCTTGCCGGGAATGGTCTGGATCCACCGGTCTACCTCTCCGCCTGGTGGCGTCGGGCCGAAATATAGGTGTGCCTTCTCGCCGCTCAGATCGCTGAGCTCGAATAGCGAGCGCAACGCGGCCTTGTTTTGCTTGGCGCGGATTTGGGAGCGGGTATCGAGGTCGTAGACGGTGACCGACCAAAACAGCTTGCCCGGCACCGGAAGTGGGACAGTCAGCTTGTAGTGTTGCGCACCGTCCAGTGGCATTCCGGCAGCGTCCCGGAGTCCCAGCCAATATAGCGAGCCGGCACGGCTGTCTCGGCGGAACATGGCCGGCGAGGCACCGATGGCCTGATAAAACCATTTCTCGCGGGCACACAGGTCGAGGTGGGAGACGGTGTTGAAGTTTCCATCCGCGTAACGCAGCGCCGCCCATTCCCACTGCCGGTCGTCCCACACCCGACAGCCGGGACTGCGATCGGCGAAAGACTGGACTCGCATTTGAGCGTTGCCGGCCGCGGCGGCCGATTCGAGCAGGCTTTTCATCCGGTCATCAGGTTCGAACGGTTTGCCCTTCTCGATGCCGAGCGCGGCGAGTTCGCCGTAATGCGTGTGGTATCCGGGGAAAACCGGCTCGGTGTCGATCGTTTCGTGCAGCACTTCCCAGAACTTCAGGTTGGTTTCCCACTGCAGCGGCGTGGTGTCCTGAAACTTTCCGGTCAGATCGAGCCATTGCGGCTTCGGCCATTCGATGGTGCGGTCGAGCGGATACACCTTGATGGTGGTGAGGCGTTTTCTGGCTGCTGCGACGCCACCGCCGACCGGCAGCGACCGCGCTCCGACGATCTGGCGGTTGCTGCTGGCCCGATGCACGTAGTACCCGGTGTCGGGAACCGAACCGCTGTAGCCCGGCCCGAGGAGCAGGTGCTTACCACCATTGCCGCCGTCCGGTCCGGGCAGACCCATGTCTGCTACCCAACGCTGGTTGATGTCCATCGACACGACGATGAGCGGTCCGGGTTGCAACTCGACGACCAGTGGCCCCACGCTCAGGTCGAGTAACAAGGGTCCGTATGGGGTGTCGGAATTCGCTGTGTAGACCAGCTGTTCGGGCCCGCAATCCAGGATGCCGAACACCTTGTTTGGGACCAGCCCGGCGGCCTCGCTGCCCTTGATTATGGCTGCGCCGGAGACGGTGGGATAGAAGAACTTGTAAGCGGTGACTGCACGGGTGAGGTCGGCGTCGTCGTAGAACTGCTGTGCTGTCGGGCTGCTCGCGTGCTTCACTGTCCCTGACCTGGTTTGCGTAACGACGAATCGCTAAAACAGAGAAATGATAACGAGCTTTGGCAGCTATCAACGGTAGAACAGCAGAGTCGGCTGTGGGTGAGGTGCGGCGAGCGTCGAAACCAGGGAAGCGCACGCTGGTGTTGTCCGCCTTTCCCGCCGAAGCCGACGCGGTGCTGTCGCATACCACGCTCGAGCCCGATCCGGTGGTGGTCGCCAAAAGACGCCACTTCTACCTCGGCACGATGAGCGGCAAGAAGGTGATCGTGGCGATGACCGGCATCGGTCTGGTAAACGCAACCCAGACCACCGAAACCGCGTTCACCCGCTTCTCGTCCGACATAACAATTGGCGCAGTGATCTTTTCGGGCGTGGCCGGCGGCGGCGCGCGCCTGAAGATCGGGGACGTGGCCATACCCGCACAGTGGACTTTGGACGACGGCGCGACATTCGATCCGGTCGATCCTGGCATGCTGGCAACGGCCCAAAAGCTCTCTGTCACAATGGAAAGCATGAACACCCTGAGGTTGTGCAAGAACGTTCCGGCAGTCCGGCTTAATAGGCTCGGGCGCATACCTCAACTGGTGGTCGGCGGCGCCGGCGCCAGCTCCGACAACAACAACGGCCAGGCCTTCCCGTGCATCCCCAACGGCGGCGACGTTTTCGGCTGTCAACCGTGCAGCGTGCCCGATCGCTCGCTTCTCTACACCGGCAACTTCTTTCAGGCCGTCGGGCCCTGGCTGAAGAACGCCTTGGTCAGCAATCTCAACATCGCGACACTGAACCCGATTTACGACGCGATGGACAACGAGACTGCGGCAGCGCAGGCAGTCGCCGATGCACACGGCGTTCCCTTCCTTGGTATCCGCGGCATTTCGGACGGCCAGGGTGATCCACTGCGACTGCCACCCTTTCCGGTCTCGTTCTTCTTCTACAAACAGATCGCGGCGAGCAACGCCGCGCGGGTGACTGCGGCATTCATGCAGAGTTGGAAGGGTATGTGAATGAACAGGATTCGAGTTGCGCACATCGGCACGGGCTACACCGGAAGTCTCGGACTACGGGCGGTGCTACGGTCGCCTCGTCTTCAGTTGGTCGGTCACCTGGTGCACAACCCCGAGAAGGTGGGCCGGGACTCCGGAGAGCTGGTCGGAGAACCCGCCGTCGGTGTCACAGCGTCCGATGACTTCGACGACTTCGTGGCGTTGGATGCCGATTGCGTGACGTACTTTGCCACGGTTTCCGGGCGCGATATCGACGCAGTCGTCGACGAATTGTGTGCGCTGCTAGCCAGCGGGAAAAACGTTGTCATCCCTTCATATTTGGCACTCTTTCATCCGCCATCGCTTGACGACGCCGTGCGCCGGAGGCTGGAAGCCGCGTGCCAGACAGGCGAGAGCTCGTTGTTCGCGGCAGGCATCGCACCTGGCTTCGCGAGCGACATTCTTGCCGTGCATGCGGCCAGCATGAGCGCCTTGCCCACGAAAGTCGCTGTTCAAGAACGCATTCCCTGCGGCAGCTATCGAGTACCGGGCTTCTTCGCGATGATGGGATTCGGGCGCACCCCTGAAGAAGATGCCGCGCTGCACCCAGCGGGCGCAATGATTGGCCACCTGGGCCCAGCATTGCGACTACTGGCACAGGGGCTCGGGTTGACGCTCGATGAGATTCGCGAACATCGCGACATTGCGCTTGCCGACCGGCAATACGTCTTTGAGGCCGGAGAGATTCCGCCTGGCACCGTCGCCAGTGTGCGGATGCGATTCGACGGCATCGTCGATGGCCAGCCGCGGGTGCAGTTCTCGGCGATCTGGTCGATGCCCGACGAGCCGATAGAAGACTGGGAGCCTGCTATCGCGGCTGGCGGCGCGACGCGGCGCCTCACCCGAATCACCGTCGACGGCGATCCGCCGGTTCAGGTCGACTTCGCGCTCAACGGCGGAGAATTGCCCGGCTCATCGGCCACCGCTGCGCGAGTGGTGAATGCCATTCCGGCAGTGTGTGCGGCGAATCCCGGGATCCTCAGCGCGCTAGATGTACTCAGCCAGGACGTTGGTAGCAGGCGTGTCGGGTTGATGTGAGAAGAACCTCCGGGTGAGGTGTGGCTTGTCG
>NZ_LZIJ01000126.1 GCF_001667115.1 Mycobacterium sp. 852002-51163_SCH5372311
GATCGTCGAGACCGGCACCCCGTGATCCTTGGCCAACCGAGCCGCCGTATAGGCACCGTCATGCGGATCGTTGGGGTTCTGCGGCTTGTTCGCGCCGCCGTCGGAAAGCAGCACGATGCGGGCAGGCGGCGGTTTGTCGCCGCCGGTCACGGCTGACGCTTCGATCGCGTGCAGGGCGGTGAAGATCGCCTCGCCGGTGGCCGTGCCGTCGCCGAACTGCAGTTTCGGCAGGGCGTCGACGGTCGCCTGGTGGTGCGGAGTCGGGGGTACCAGCAGGTACGGTGTGCGCGCGAAACCGACCAGTCCGAGGTTGATGCCCGGCGTCAGCTGGTTGGCGAACCTCTTTGCGGCCTCCTCGGCCGCCTTGAGGCGGTTGGGCTCGACGTCGTTTGCCCGCATGGAATTGGAGTTGTCGATCACCAGCATGACGACGGCGCGGTTGCGGGGGATCCGCATGTCATGGGTGGGCGTCGCCAGCGCGATGGTCAGCAGGACCAGGCAGAACAGTGCCAGAGCGATCGGAAGGTGCCGCCACAACGACTGCGGCACATGCTCTTCGGTGTATCGGTGCAGCCGTTTGCGGCGTTGAGCCTGAACCATGACGTAGGCGACGAGCAGCGCCAGCGGGATCAGCCCGAACAGGAGCATGGCCGGTCGCTGGAACTCGGACAGCGGGAGAGGGCCGATGCCGGGAAGCGTCACTTTGCTCACCTCCGGCTCGGCCGCCCCTTTGTCTGCCGGCGGGCACTTGCCGCCAGTAAAGAGGAAGGTTGATTGTCCGTCAAACGGGCTTGGCGGGCCCGGTCAGGCACTGTGCGCGCCGCGACGCTATTCGCGCCGGAGCCGTGACTCCACGAACTGCTCCAGCTTTTCCCATTCCCGGACCGCAGCAGAATACGGGCCCGCGGGTTTGCTGACGGAATCGGGCTCTAGGACGTAGGACACCAGCTTGCCCAGCGGCCGGCCGGTTGCCAGCGCCTTTTCCACCGTGCTCTCCTCGGAGTAGTCGCCGATGTCGCGGAGCAACTCCACCGCCAGGTCCAGCTGATCGCGGTCGACTGCGTCCGGGCCGTCGGCAAAGTCGTCCGCCAGCCCGCTCAGCACGTAGACGTTGTCGTCGGTGATGTCGACTGCCAGCGAACCGTCGGTAGCGGCGGTGCGAATGTCGTCGTAGGTACTCAGATCGGACAGGTCGTGGTCGTGCTCGTCGGCGAGGTAACGGGCCAGCGCGCGCTCGGAGGTGAACACACTGATCCGGCCGTTGCGGCCCAGGAAGATGGGCCGCTCGTCCAAGTAGCAGCGCAGCGTGTAAAAAGTGCCGGCGCCCGTCATGATCCGGATCGGGTCGATGCCCACCTGTCCCCAGAAGTCTTCGTCGCTGCCCAGCACCACCGTGTCGCCGGCCGCGCGGACCTCCTCCTCGGCTTCGGTTTCGGTCTCGGCGGTCTCGGCGGTCTCGGCGGTCTCGGCAGTCTCGTCGGTGTCGTCGGTCGTCTCCTCTGCGGCCGCGGCGGCTTCAGCGTCCTCGGCCTCGGTGAGCTCCTCCTCTTCGGGCTCCTCGGGTTCCTCGGCCAGCTCGTCGGCGGCCTTTTCGGACGCCTTGGGATCCACCTCCGGCGTGCTGACGATCTCGTCGATGGCGCTCAGCACGTCGTCCCAGCTGCGGCCGATGATCTCGGCGATCGCATTCCAGCGCTTCTGGCCCGCCTTCCCGGTGAACTGCTCGACCCCGCCGGAAACGGTGCCCAGGGTGGGATTGCCGTTGAAGAACTTGGACACGGCCGGCAACTCACACACCGATCCGATGGACGACACGATCGCCAGCGTGGCGGCCAGCGAGCTCACCGACTCCTCGGTGGGCTTCTCCGCCACCAGCTCCTCGACGGCGACCAGGTCGAACTCCCGGTCTTCGGTCGGTTCGAACTTATGCGCGTGGGCTGTGGTCAGGAGCTTCCACGCGGGGTGGTCGACGAGATCGTTGTCGGAATCGGTACGCACGAATGCGACCAGGTCCGCGACGGTCTCGAAGGCGTATAGATCCTCATCCTTGCCCAGGAACGCCTCCCACTCGTCGCCGGCATCGCGCCAGCGGGGTGCCCACACGGTGTAACGATCACCGTCGGACAGGCTCAGGCGGATGGGCACGAGAGCAGCAACCATGCGGCACAGAATAGCGACGGCGTGGTTCGGTGCCGGTTACCCGGTCCAGATGGTGGCGATGACGGGCGCATTCGCCGCCTTGCCCGTCTTGGGCAATCCGTACATCTGCTGCAGCGTGGCCAGCACGTTGTAGTGGTTGATCTGCTCCGTGTAGCTGCCCGGCTGCACGTGCGCGCCGTAGATGACGGTCGGGATCTGGTTGCGACTGCCGCCGTCGTCCTCGTCCCACGTCAGGATCAGCAGGCTGTTGTTGGCCTTGGCCCAATTGGCGTAGCCGGACAGCTGTCGGCCCAGCCAGGCGTCGCCCTGGGTGACCGAGCCGTCGTGCATGTTGTTGTCGTTGTTGGGAATGACGAACGACACGGTGGGCAGACTCGAGTAATTTCCCGGCGGCGGAAAAGCCGAGAACGGCAGCGAGTTGGCCGGCGGTATGTTGCTGAAGTTGGCCCACGGCACGTGCTTGCGCGCATACTTGCCCGCACTGCAGACGGGCGACCCGGCCGCCGGGAGGTCTTCGGCGTAGCCGGCGAATGTGTAACCGGCAGCGAGCAATTCGGAGCCGAGGTTGGGCAGGGTGCCGCCGTTGACCGGGCAGGTGTTCTTGGTCAGCCCGAATGTGTCGCCCGCGAACAACGCCAGATAGTTGGGTTGGCTCGGATGTGTCTCGGCGAAGGATTGGGTCATCATTGCGCCGCCGGCCGCCAGCGCGTTGATGAACGGCGCCGACTTGTTGCCGACGATGCCGGCGTGAGAGCGGTTCTCTTCCACCACGATCACCACGTGTGCGGGCGTCGGAAGAGTGGCCGCTGTCAGCCCCACCCGAGGAGGCCAGGAGACCGCCAGCACCGCTACCGCCGCCACCGCACAGAACAGCCGCAGGGCTCGCATCCGCGGAGTATATGGGCGGATTCGGGCTGTTCAGCCGACCCACGCGAGCGTTTCAGCGCAGCTATGTCGAATCGTTACCTGGGCTGGATGATGGCGACCCGCAGCGCCCGGCTTCGCCGCGCTTGCGATCGCCATTAAGGTCGACATCCGTGGATGTCAGCGTCGTGGACCACCCGCTGGTCGCCGCGCGGCTGACCGCGCTGCGCGACGAACGCACCGACAACGCCGCGTTTCGGTCCGCGTTGCGGGAGCTGACGCTGATGCTGGTTTACGAGGCGACCCGCGATGCGCCCAGCCTGCCGGTGCCGATACGCACGCCGCTGACGGAGACGGTGGGCTCGCGGCTGGCGAATCCGCCACTGCTGGTGCCCGTGCTGCGAGCCGGGCTGGGCATGGTCTACGAGGCGCACGCCGCCTTGCCGGAGGCCAGGGTGGGGTTCGTCGGTGTGGCCCGCGACGAGGAAACCCACCAGCCGGTGCCGTATCTGGAGTCGCTGCCCGACGACCTGTCGGAGCTGCCGGTGATGGTCCTGGACCCGATGCTGGCCACCGGCGGATCGATGACGCACACCATCGGCCTGCTGCAACGCCGCGGCGCGACGGACATCACCGTGCTCTGTGTGGTGGCAGCGCCGGAAGGCCTTGCGGCCCTTGAGAAGATCGCTCCGAACGTACGGGTGTTCACCGCGGCCGTCGACGACGGTCTCAACGAGATCGCCTATATAGTGCCGGGTCTCGGCGATGCCGGTGACCGCCAGTTCGGGCCGCGCTAGCCGCTCACTGCGGAGACGAGCTCGTCGAGCACTGCTCGCGCGTGCTCCCGCGCGGGACCCAGGTCGTCGGTCGCCGCGCAGCGAACCTCCAAGTAGCACTTCAGCTTTGGCTCGGTTCCCGACGGCCGCACCACCACTCTGGACGACGTGTCGTCGTCGCTGCCGGTGAAGACCAGCGCATCGGCGACGTCGGTGGTGATGAACCCGGCCAGCGGGCCGGGCGGGGCCGTCCGCAGGCGCTGCATCAACGCGGCGGCGTCGTCCGCTCCGGTTTTCGGCGGCGCGACCGCCCACGACACCGCCGCGACCTCGTGGACACCGTGGCGCCGGGCAAGCTGGTCGAGCTGGTCGGGCACCGAACGGCCCTCGGCATGCAGCGCGGCCACCAGGTCGCACACCAACACCGCGGCGCTGATGCCGTCCTTGTCGCGCACCGCGGCGGGGTCGACGCAGTGCCCGATCGCTTCTTCGTACGCGTACACCAGCGTCCCCGCTTGGTTTGCGTCGGCGCGTGCCAGCCACTTGAAGCCGGTAGGGGTTTCGACGTGCTTGGCGCCGTACTGCCGGGCAATCGCGGCGAGCATCCGCGACGACACCACCGTGCTGGCCACGACAGGCACCTCCGGAGAATTCTTGAGTATGTAATCGCCCAGGAGCCAACCGGTTTCGTCGCCGGAGAGCATCCGCCAACCGTCGGGCGTGGGAATCCCCACCGCACACCGGTCAACGTCGGGGTCCAGGGCGATCGCGACGTCGGCCCCGACATCGGCGGCCAGGCCCAGCAATGCGTCGGTGGCCCCGGGCTCCTCGGGATTGGGAAACGCGACGGTGGGAAAGTCGGGGTCCGGCGCGAACTGCGAGGCGACGGTGTGCACGTCGTCGAAGCCGGCCCGCCGCAGGGTCTCGACGGCCACCGCGCCGCCCACGCCGTGCAGCGGCGTCAGGGCCACGCGGATCGAACCGACGGTGCGCCGCACGGCAGACGCGCGCTCGATGTACCGGTCGACCAGATCGGTATACGCGGGCTTGACGTGCCTGCGGGCGATCTGGTCGGCCGGAGGAGCAGCGGACATGGCGGCTTCGATCTGACGGTCGGTCGGAGAGATGATTTGGAGGCCGCCGTCGAAGTACACCTTGTAGCCGTTGTCGGCCGGCGGGTTGTGCGACGCGGTGATCTGTATCCCTGCGGCGGCACCGGCCTGGCGGACCGCGAACGCGACCACTGGTGTGGGTACCGGTTCGGGTAGTTGCAGCACCGAAAACCCTTCAGCGGCAAGGACTTCGGCCGTAGCAGCGCTGAACGCCGCTGACCCGTGCCGGGCGTCGCGGCCGACGATCACCCGCGCACCGGCCGACCCGCGGCCGGTGAGTACCTGGGCCACTGCCCAGGTGGCCCGCAGCACCACCGCGAGGTTCATCGCGTCCGGTCCGCCGCGCACCGGTCCGCGCAAACCCGCGGTGCCGAAGGTCAGGGGCCGGGCGAATCGCGCCGCCAGTTCGTCGGGCGCGCAGGCGGCGAGTTCGGCGGCCGTCGTCGGGTCGGGGTCGTGCGCGATCCAATCCTCCGGTGTCACAGCGGAATTGCGGCTATGACGTCAGCAAGCAGGGAGCCGATCCGGGTTGCCGACGCCGCGCCGGCCGCGAGCACATCCACATGGCTGATCGGCTCGTCGGTGATCCCGGCCGCCGGGTTGGTCACCAGGGAAACCCCCAGCACCTCGGCGCCGGCTGCGCGGGCTGCGATGGTCTCGTGCACTGTCGACATGCCCACCAGGTCGGCACCCAGCGTCCGCAGCATGCGGATTTCGGCGGGCGTCTCAAAGTGCGGGCCGGGCAGGCCGGCGTAGACGCCTTCGGCCAGGCTCGGGTCGGCGTCGCGGGCAAGCCGGCGCAGCCGCGGGGCATAGGCATCGGTCAGGTCGACGAAGTGAGCGCCGACCAGGGGCGAACGCGCGGTCAGGTTCAGGTGGTCGCTGATCAGCACCGGCTGACCGACTTGGAAGTCCGGTCGCAGTCCGCCGGCCGCGTTGGTGAGAATGACGATGCGCGCGCCCGCCGCGCAGGCCGCCCGCACCGGGCGTACCACGTGGCGCAGGTCGTGGCCCTCGTAGGCGTGCACGCGACCGGCCAGCACCAGAACCCGGTGTTCGCCGATACGCATCGACAGCATCTCGCCGCGATGCCCGACCGCACTCGGCGGGGTGAAGCCCGGTAGCTCGGCCATCGGTAGCACCGCGACCGGCGAGCCCAGCGCGCCGACGGCCGGCGCCCAGCCGGATCCGAGCACGATCGCGACGTCGTGCACAGCGGTCCCGGTCCGCTCGGCGATGGCGTGGGCCGCCCGCGCGGCCAGTTCGTCGGGCGCAGGGTCGGTCACACTGCGGGAGCTTAGCCCGTGTAAGGACCGGCGGCGGCGCGTTGCTGCTCGTCAGTGAGATACTGCCAGCATGCCCGCAGCCAGCGCCCTAGACAGCGTCGAGGATGTGGTGCGGCGTCGTGGCGCCGATCTTGTCGAGTTGTCCCACTCGATTCACGCCGAGCCGGAACTGGCGTTCGACGAGCACCGCAGCTGCGCCAAAGCGCAGGCCCTGGTTGCCGAGCGTGGCTTCGAAATCACCTCTCCCACTGCCGGTTTGGACACCGCCTTCCGCGCCGACTTCGGCAGCGGGGCGTTGGTTGTCGGGGTGTGCGCCGAGTACGACGCGCTGCCGGGAATAGGACATGCCTGCGGCCACAACATCATCGCGGCCTCGGCGGTGGGCACGGCGCTCGCACTGGCCGAGGTGGCCGACGACCTGGGCCTGCGGGTGGCTTTGCTGGGCACACCCGCCGAGGAGTCCGGCGGCGGTAAGGCCCTGATGCTGCAGGCCGGGGCGTTCGACGACGTCGCGGTGGCGGTGATGGTGCATCCCGGGCCCGCCGACATCGCCGGGGCCCGCTCGCTGGCGTTGTCCGAGGTCACCGTCGAATACCGGGGCAAAGAATCCCATGCCGCCGTCGCGCCGCATCTCGGGGTCAACGCCGCCGACGCCGTCACGGTCGCGCAGGTGGCCATCGGGGTGCTGCGTCAGCAGATGGCGCCCGGACAACTCGTGCACGGCATCGTCACCGAAGGCGGTCAGGCGGTCAACGTCATCCCCGGCCGCGCGAGCCTGAAATATGCCATGCGGGCGATCGAATCGGATTCGCTGCGGGAACTGGAAGGCAGGATGTTCGCCTGCTTCGCCGCGGGAGCGCTGGCGGCGGGCTGCGAGTACGAAATCGGCACTCCCGCACCGGCATACGCGGAGCTCAGGCCCGACCAATGGCTGGCCGACGTGTTCCGGGAGGAGATGCGCAGGCTCGGGCGCGAACCGGTGGCGCCAGACATCGAGGCCAATCTGCCGATGGGCAGCACCGACATGGGCAACGTCACGCACGTACTGCCGGGGATCCATCCGGTGATCGGCGTCGACGCCGGCGGTGCCACGGTTCACCAGCGCGCCTTCGCCGACGCGGCCGCCGGTCCCAGCGCCGACCGCGCGGTCCTCGAGGGAGCGATCATGCTGGCGCGTACCGTCGTCCAGCTCGCCCAGACTCCTGCGCAACGGGACCGGGTCCTGGCGGCCCAGCAGCGGCGGGCCGCACCATGAGCCTCGTCGACACCGCCGAATCATGGCTGGCGGCAAACTACGACAACCTGATCGCCTGGCGGCGGCACATCCACCGGTATCCGGAGCTGGGCCGCCAGGAGTTCGCGACCACGCAATTCGTCGCCGAACGGTTGGCGGACGCGGGGCTCAACCCCAAGGTGCTGCCCGGCGGCACGGGGTTGACCTGCGACTTCGGCCCCGAGCATCAGCCGCGGATCGCCCTGCGCGCCGACATGGACGCCCTGCCCATGGCCGAGCGGACGGGTGCCCCCTATGCCTCGACCATGCCCAACGTCGCGCACGCCTGCGGTCATGATGCGCACACCGCCATCCTGCTGGGCACCGCGCTGGCATTGTCGTCGCTGCCCGAGCTGCCGGTGGGGGTGCGGCTGATCTTCCAGGCCGCCGAAGAGCTGATGCCCGGAGGCGCCATCGACGCGATCGCCGCCGGGGCGATAAGCGGGGTGTCGCGGATCTTCGCCCTGCACTGCGATCCCCGGCTCGAGGTGGGCAAGGTCGCCGTCAGACAGGGACCCATCACCTCGGCGGCCGACCAGATCGAGATCAAGCTGTATTCGCCGGGCGGGCACACCTCCCGTCCGCACCTGACCGCCGACCTGGTCTATGCGCTGGGCACGCTGATCACCGGCCTGCCCGGAGTGCTGTCGCGGCGCATCGACCCGCGCAACAGCACCGTGCTGGTGTGGGGCGCGGTCAACGCCGGCGTGGCGCCCAACGCCATTCCGCAAACCGGCGTGCTGGCCGGCACCGTTCGCACCGCCAGCCGGCAGACGTGGGTGGCGCTCGAGGACATGATCGGTCAGGCGGTGACGGGCCTGCTTGCGCCGCTGGAGATCGAGCACACCCTGGAATACCGCCGCGGAGTGCCACCGGTGGTCAACGAGGACATCTCGACGCGCATCCTCACCCACGCGATCGAAGCCGTCGGACCCGATGTGCTGGCGGACACCCGCCAGTCCGGCGGCGGCGAGGACTTCTCCTGGTACTTGGAGGAGATTCCGGGGGCGATGGCGAGATTGGGTGTGTGGTCCGGGGAAGGCCCGCAGTTGGATCTGCACCAGCCGACGTTCGACCTCGACGAGCGGGCGCTGGGGATCGGCCTACGGGTGCTGGTCAACATCGTCGATCAGGCGGCGGCTTTCTAGCTGCTGGCCTACTACTCCCGCGAGCGTGCGTGTCTGTACCGGACACGCCGCCTTCGGTCGGCATTCTGCGCACGCTCGGCAGGGGGTGAATTGTGGGCGTGCCGCGGTGCGCCGACGATACCGGGCGTGAATGCGGAGCTCGGCCGATTGCTCACGATGCAAGGCGGCGTGGTTACCTCCGCTCAGGCGTTGACCCACCTCACCCGCCGCGGCCTGGAGATGAACTTGAAATGCGGTGTGCTGCAAAAGGTTTGGTACGGCATTTACGGCCGCGGTGAAATCACTGACGCGATGCGGCTGCGCGGCCTGGATTTGGCGACAGGCACGACGATCGCCGTCTGTTTAAGCACTGCAGCGGCCGCGTACGGCTTCGACACCGAAGAGGATACCGACCTGCATGTGCTGAACCCGGGTGGCCAACAGTTGCGACCGACCCGCGGTCTGGTGGTACATCGCCGTGCGGGCGCGCCGCTGGCCATCGTCGCCGGGCGGCCGGCCACCGTGCCCGCGTGGACGGCTATCGAGGTGGCGCGCAGCCTGTGCAGGCCAAGAGCCCTGGCCACGTTGGACGGCGCGTTGCGCAGCGGCACCTGCGACCGCGACGAGCTGCGGAGCATGCTCAGGCGGCATTCCGGGCGGCGCGGCGTCGTCGCGGCTCGGGAGCTGCTTGAGCACGCCTCCCCGCTGGCCCAGTCGCCGATGGAGAGCGAGGCACGGCTGGTCATGCTCGACGGCGGCTTGCCGCCGCCGGTGTTGCAGCACGAGATCGTCGACCTCAGCGGCCGAACCTGGCGACTCGACTTCGCCTGGCCGGAATACCGGGTCGCCGCCGAGTACGACGGCCTCGACTGGCACAGCGGTCGGGACGCATTTCGCCGCGACCGGCGACGCGCGGGCGCATTACAGGACCTGCGTTGGGTGGTGGTGCCCATCATCGCCGAGGACGTCAGGCATAGGCCGGCAGAACTCGTCGCCCGCATCGCACGGCGTCTCGAGCACGCCCGTGCCGCGTGAGCGTGCGCAGAATGCCAGCCGGACGCGGCGAGTCGTGTACAAACACGCACGCTCGCGGCCAGGCAGGCCAACTAGGTGGTGCCCGGGCCGATGTTGCGGGCGGGGCGGGTACGCAGATCGTGCACGTAATCGGCTGGCGCACCGGCAATCTCGGCCGCGTCCGCCATCACCCCTAGATAGCGCGCCGACGGCAGCCCGCCCTCCCAGGCGTCCAGCACGTACAGCCAGGCGAGGACGGGGTCGGTGGTGGTGTCCGACGACAAGCGCTCGACCCGGCAGCGGATCTTCTTGTGCACGCCGAACTCGGAGCCCTCCCACCGGTCGAGGTTCTTCTCGTCGGCGGATGTCATGTCGTAGAGCACCACGAACACCCGCGAATCCGGGTCTTCGACGACGGTGGCCAGCGCCCCTTCCCAGCCGATGTCCTCGCCGCCGAACGTCAGCCGCCATCCCGGCAACCAGCCCGTTCCGGCCATCGGCGAGTGGGGTGCGCGCTGTTGCATCTGCTCGGGATGCATGTTCGACCCGTACGCGGCGTAGAGCGGCACGGGGAAAGCTTAAACGGGACCGGCTCGCGTGGCTGCATGGTCGCGATTAGGTTATGGCCTGTGGTGACCCGGATCGTGATCATCGGCGGAGGGCCGGCCGGCTACGAGGCTGCGCTGGTCGCGGCCACCTCGCATCCGGACACGGCCCGAGTCACCGTGATTGACAGCGAAGGCATCGGCGGGGCGGCCGTCCTGGACGACTGTGTGCCGTCCAAGACGTTCATCGCGTCCACCGGTCTGCGCACCGAGCTGCGCCGTGCGCCGCGACTGGGGTTCGAGATCGACTACGAGGACGCCAAGATCTCGTTGCCGCAAATCCACTCCCGGGTCAAGACGCTGGCCGCCGAGCAGTCTTCCGACATCACCGCCCAGCTGCGCAGCGTGGGCGTCGAAGTGATCGCCGGCCGTGGCGAGCTGATCGACCCCGCGCCCGGCCTGGCCTGCCACCGCATCAGGGCCACCCATTCCGATTCGGGGTCCACCAGCGACCACGACGCCGATGTGGTGCTGATCGCCACCGGGGCCAGCCCCCGGATCCTGCCGTCGGCCCAGCCGGACGGCGAGCGGATCCTGACCTGGCGTCAGCTCTACGACCTGCAGGAGTTGCCCGAGCACCTCGTCGTGGTGGGTTCCGGGGTCACCGGCGCCGAGTTCGTCCACGCCTACACCGAGCTCGGCGTGCAGGTGTCGGTGGCCGCCAGCCGCGACCGGGTGCTGCCCTACGAGGACGCCGACGCCGCGGCGGTCCTCGAAGAGTCGTTCGCCGAACGCGGCGTCCAGCTGTTCAAGCACGCCCGCGCCGAATCGGTCACCCGCACCGACGCCGGGGTGCTGGTCACCATGACGGACGGCCGCACCGTCGAGGGCAGCCACGCGCTGATGACCATCGGGTCGGTGCCCAACACCAGCGGACTGGGCCTGGAACGGGTCGGCATCGAACTCGGCAAAGGCGACTACCTGGCCGTGGACCGGGTTTCGCGCACATCGGTGCCCGGGATCTATGCCGCCGGCGACTGCACCGGGCTGCTGCTGTTGGCGTCCGTCGCCGCCATGCAGGGCCGCATCGCGATGTATCACGCGCTGGGCGAAGGCGTGAGCCCGATCCGGCTGCGCACGGTGGCCGCGACGGTGTTCACCAGACCTGAGATCGCCGCGGTGGGCATACCGCAATCGGCGATCGACGACGGCTCGTTCAGCGCCCGGACCATCATGCTGCCGTTGCGGACCAACGCGCGGGCCAAGATGTCCGGGATCCGGCAGGGCTTCGTCAAGATCTTCTGCCGCAAGTCCACCGGCGTCGTGATCGGCGGCGTGGTGGTGGCCCCGATCGCCTCAGAGCTGATCCTGCCGATCGCCGTAGCCGTGACCAACCGCATCACCGTCAACGAACTGGCCCAGACGCTGGCCGTTTACCCGTCGCTGTCGGGTTCGATCACCGAGGCCGCCCGCCGGTTGATGGCCCACGATGACCTTGACTGACATCGACTGAATTCCCCGTAGTCTGGCTACAGCCTACCGACGAGTAACTGACGGGAGTTTCGGCGAATGACCAGCCCGATCCATGAACTGGGACCGCAGCAACGCGCCGTGGCCTGGGAGCGACTCGGCGCCGAGCAGTTCGACGTGGTGGTCATCGGCGGCGGCGTGGTGGGTTCCGGGTGCGCGCTGGACGCCGCCACCCGCGGGCTCAAGGTGGCGATGGTCGAGGCGCGTGATTTCGCCTCCGGCACGTCGAGCCGCTCGTCGAAGATGTTCCACGGCGGGTTGCGCTACCTCGAGCAACTGGAGTTCGGGCTGGTGCGCGAGGCGCTCCATGAGCGTGAGCTGTCGCTGACGAAACTGGCGCCGCATCTGGTCAAGCCGTTGCCGTTCCTGTTCCCGCTGACCAAACGGATGTGGGAGCGCCCGTACGTCGCCGCCGGCATCTTCCTCTACGACACTCTCGGCGGCGCGAAATCGGTTCCGGCGCAAAAGCATTTGACCCGCGCCGGCGCGCTGCGACTGAGCCCGGGCCTCAAGCGCAGCGCCTTGATCGGCGGCATTCGCTACTACGACACCGTCGTCGACGACGCCCGGCACACCATGACCGTCGCGCGCACCGCCGCGCACTACGGCGCGGTGGTGCGGTCCTCCACCCAGGTGGTCGCGTTGCTGCGCGAGGGCGACCGGGTCACCGGCGTGCGGGTTCGCGACTCCGAGGACGGCTCGGTCACCGAGGTCCGCGGGCACGTCGTGGTCAACGCCACCGGGGTGTGGACCGACGAAATCCAGGCGTTGTCCAAGCAGCGTGGCCGATTCCAGGTACGCGCGTCCAAGGGCGTGCACGTGGTGGTGCCGCGGGACCGGATCGTCAGTGACGTCGCGATGATACTGCGCACCGAGAAGTCGGTGATGTTCATCATTCCCTGGGGCACCCACTGGATCATCGGGACCACCGACACGGACTGGGACCTCGACCTGGCCCACCCGGCGGCCACCAAGGCCGACATCGACTACATCCTGAGCACCGTGAACACCGTGCTGGCCACGCCGTTGACCCACGCCGACATCGACGGCGTGTACGCCGGGCTGCGCCCACTGCTGGCCGGGGAGAGCGACGAGACCTCCAAGCTGTCCCGGGAACACGCCGTGGCGGTGCCCGCGGCCGGGCTGATCGCCATCGCCGGCGGCAAGTACACCACCTATCGGGTGATGGCCGCCGATGCGATCGACGCGGCGGTGCAGTTCATCCCGGCCCGGGTGGCGCCGACGATCACCGAAAAGGTCAGCCTGCTGGGCGCCGACGGCTACTTCGCGCTGATCAACCAGGTGGAACACGTCGGCGAACGGGTAGGACTGCATCCCTATCGGGTGCGCCACCTGCTGGACCGCTACGGCTCCCTGATCGACGACGTGCTGGGCATGGCGGCGGACCGCCCCGAGCTGCTCGGCCCGATCAAAGAGGCGCCGGGATACCTCAAGGTGGAAGCGGTGTACGCCGCCGCCGCCGAAGGCGCGCTGCATCTCGAGGACATCCTGGCGCGCCGGATGCGCATCTCCATCGAATACTCGCACCGCGGCGTCGACTGCGCTCGCGAGGTGGCCGAGCTGGTCGCTCCGGTGCTGGGATGGACCGCGGAGGACGTCAACCGCGAGGTCGCCAACTACACCGCGCGGGTGGAGGCCGAGATCCTGTCCCAGGCTCAGCCCGACGACGTGTCGGCCGACGAATTGCGGGCCAGCGCACCGGAGGCGCGCGCCGAGATCCTCGAGCCGGTCCCGCTGAATTGAGACTGCCGTGAGACCCGCGCCGCTGCCGGTGCGCGACGGTTTGGGGCCCGCCCGGGTGCGGTTGCTCGGCGGACCGGTGCTGGACGAGCTGACCGCCCGGTTCGGCGCCCGGGCCGGCGCGAAAGTGCTTGCGGGAGAAGTCGTCGACGCCGACGGCGCGGTGGTCCACGCGACGACGGTGCTGCCGGCCGGCTCCAGCGTCTACCTCTACCGCGACTTGCCGGTTGAGGTGCCCGTGCCGTTCGAGATGCCGGTGCTGTATCAGGACGCGGACATCGTGGTCGTCGACAAGCCACATTTTCTGGCCACCATGCCCCGGGGCCGTCACGTCGCGCAGACCGCGCTGGTGCGGCTACGCCGGGAACTCCGGTTGCCCGAGCTGAGCCCGGCCCACCGGCTCGACCGGCTGACCGCCGGCGTGCTGCTGTTCACCACCCGGCGCGAGTTGCGCGGCGCCTATCAAACGTTGTTCGCCCGCGGTCTGGTGCGCAAGACCTACCTGGCGCGGGCGGCGGTCGACCCGGCGCTGGTGTTTCCGCGCGTGGTCCGCAACCGCATCGTCAAGCACCGCGGCCGGCTGCAGGCGGTCTGTGAACCGGGTGCGCCCAACGCCGAAACGCTGGTGGAGCTCGTGTCCCCGGACGGGCTCTACCGGCTGACGCCGCGCACCGGACGGACCCACCAGTTGCGTGTGCAGATGGCGTCACTGGGGCTACCGATCAGTGGTGATCCGTTGTACCCCAATGTGATTGACGTACCGGTCGACGACTTCAGCGCGCCGCTGCGGCTGCTGGCGCAGCGTGTCGAGTTCGACGATCCGCGCAGCGGGGCTCGCCGCGAGTTCGTCAGCGGCCGGCGACTCTACGAGTGATGCCTCGGGCAGTACGCCGCCACGCTCACGCCGACGAAGAAACCGGCACGGTAGCCGTCCAGGTTGCTGCTGTGCGTCACATCCGTCGCGACGTCGGACTTCTGCCTGCCCAGGTCGAGCTCGTCGCACACCTCGTGACCGGCGATGATCGCGGCCTGTGCGGACGCGAAGTTGATGCCCTTGGACTTCACCGCGTTCAGGAATGCGTCGTCGACCGCGTCGGCGTGCGCGGGAGCCGCTGACATCGCGAGGCTCAGCAGCGCGACCGTCACGGCCAGCACGGGTCTCGTCGAGCGCACCTGGCTGGTCGCCATTGCTGGCCGGAGCCTCCTCTGTCGCGGTTGATTATACGGGACGCGGCGATGTTGAGCGGGGCGTGTCGGGGCGGTATACCGGGGACAAACTATTGCGGAAATCCAGAATTCAGGTTGCCCAGCGATTGCCGGTCGCGACCGCGGAGGGTAAATCTTCTTACCGGGTCGCGAGACTGCCAGGAAGAGGACGGTCCGAGGATTCGATTGGTAATCAACCGATTTGGCGCCGCGCTGGGCATCCTGGCCACGAGTGCGGTGGTGTTGTCGGCATGCGGCGGTGCGAACAACGCCACGTCGCCCCTGGTGAGCTGTGGCGGCAAGCAGACTTTGAAGGCCAGCGGTTCCACGGCGCAGGACAACGCGATAGCCGGCTTTGTCGGCGCCTTCCGTCAAGCCTGCCCGGGCCGGACGGTCGATTACACGGCCAACGGTTCCGGCGCGGGGGTCAGCCAATTCCTCAGTGGCCAAACCGATTTCGGTGGCTCAGACTCGCCGCTGAGCAAGGACGAGTACACCAAGGCCGAACAGCGGTGCGCCTCGCCGGCGTGGAACCTGCCGGTCGTGTTCGGTCCCATCGCCGTCGCCTACAACGTCACCGGCCTGACGTCGTTGAGCCTCGACGGTCCGACGGCCGCCGAGATCTTCAACGGCGCCATCTCGCGCTGGAACGACCCGGCCATCCAGGCGCTGAACCCGGGGGTGGCGTTGCCCGCCAAGCCGATTCGTGTCGTGTTCCGCAGCGACCAGTCCGGAACATCCGACAACTTCCAGCGATATCTCGATACCGCTTCGAACGGCGCGTGGGGCAG
>NZ_LZIJ01000127.1 GCF_001667115.1 Mycobacterium sp. 852002-51163_SCH5372311
TTCATCACCCAGTTGGGACGCAACTTCCAGGTGATCTACGAGCAGGCCAACGCCCACGGCCAAAAGGTCCAAGCGGCCGGCAGCAACATGGCCAGCACGGACAGTGCCGTCGGGTCCAGCTGGGCCTAGTACCGTCGCCAAAGCCCCTGAGTCCTAACGGATTTGGGGGCTTTCGGCGCTTAGGATTGAGTCAATCATCGCCACCGGCCACGTTGCGGTCTCGGATGCGCTATCACCGGTGATATCACGTTGTAAACGCATTGGCCGGCCGCTCTAGAGACTGAGGTGGCTGATGTGACTGTTGTACTTACCGTCGTAGCACGCACCGATCAGCAGCGAAATTCCGTGCCGTGAAACCGGTTGTAAATCATAAATATTTGCCGCTTGCCCGAACCACCCGCCGTCGTCGGACCCCGCCCGTGGCACGCTGACATTTGAGTACTCTATGAACTCTGTGACAACCGCATATGGGCTTGGAAGAATGAAAGCGATGACCGCAATAACGGGTTACGCGAGCAACCAGCGGCCACGCCAGGCCATCCTCGGGCAGTTGCCACGCATCTATCGAGCCGACGGGTCACCGATCCGTGTCTTGCTGGTGGATGACGAGCCGGCCCTGACAAACCTGGTCAAGATGGCATTGCACTACGAAGGCTGGGATGTCGAGATCGCCCACAACGGGCGCGACGCCATAGCCAAGTTCGACAAGGTCGCCCCCGACGTGCTGGTGCTCGACATCATGCTGCCCGACGTGGATGGCCTGCACATTCTGCGGCGGGTGCGCGAATCCGACGCATACACCCCCACCCTGTTCCTGAC
>NZ_LZIJ01000128.1 GCF_001667115.1 Mycobacterium sp. 852002-51163_SCH5372311
GTTTATCCGTTCTTGGAGAAGCGGTTCACCGGGGACTATGCGCACCACAATCTGCTGCAGCGCCCCCGCGACGCCCCGGTGCGAACCGCGGTCGGGGCCATGGCGATCAGCTTCTACATGGTGCTCACGCTGGCGGCGATGAACGACATCATCGCGTTCAAGTTCCACATTTCGCTGAACGCGACGACGTGGATCGGGCGCATCGGCATGGTGATCTTGCCGCCGCTGGTGTACTTCGTCGCCTATCGGTGGTGCATCGGGCTGCAGCGCAGCGACCGCGCGGTGCTCGAGCACGGGGTGGAGACCGGCATCATCAAACGGCTGCCGCACGGCGCTTACATCGAGCTGCACCAGCCGCTGGGCCCGGTCGACGAGAAGGGCCACTCGCTGCCGCTGGAATACCAGGGCGCTCCGGTCCCCAAGCGCATGAACAAGCTCGGTGCCGGCGGGCGGCCCGGCTCGGGTTTGTTCTTCCCGGACCCGGCTTCGGAGGACGCGGCACTCTCGCAGGCCAAGCACGCCACCGAGCGTCGTGGCCTCACCGCCCTGCGCGACAGTTGAGGGCTCGCCACACTTACTCGTCGAGGCCGTGCTCGATCGCGTAGCGGGTCAGCTCCACCCGATTGGCGACTTGCAGCTTCCGGAACGTCGCCTGCACATGGTTCTCCACCGTTCGGTGGCTCAACGACAGCTTCTCGGCAATCTGCTTGGCGGACAACCCTTTTGCGACGTAGCGCAATACCTCGGTCTCCCGCTCGGTGAGGCTCGGGCCTGCCGGCGCAGGGTCCGGGCTCTGCGCGATGCGCCGGTACTCACCAAGCACCAGACCAGCCAGGCTCGGGGTGAACACGGCGCGCCCGGCGGCGGTGGCCCGCACCGCGTCGCTGAGCTCGGACTTCGAGGCGCTTTTGACCAGATAGCCGGTCGCCCCCGCTTTGACGGCTTCCAGCACGTCGTCGCGTTCATCCGAGGCGGACAGCACCAGCACCCGCGACGACGGCGAAACCGTGAGCACCTCCGTCGTCGCCTGCACTCCGGTACCGTCGGCAAGCTGCATGTCCATCAGGACCACATCGGGTTTGACCACGGCCGCCCGCCGTTTCGCCGCAGCCACGCCATCGGCGGTGGCCACCACGCTGAAACCCTCCTCGGCAAGATCACGGGCCACCGCGTCGCGCCAGATCGGATGGTCGTCGACGACCATCACCGTCGGTACGGTGCCGTCACTCATGGCCCCCCTTTCCTGCACCCGTGCGCGGCAGGCGCAGCTCCCACTCGGTGCCTTCGCCCACCCCCGTGTGAAGCTCTGCGCTGCCGCCCAGCGAAATCATCCGTCCCACAATCGATTTCGAGACGCCGAGGCGCCCCTGGCCCTCCGCTTCCTTCAGCCGTCCGGCGCTGATGCCGACTCCGTCGTCACGAATGCTCACCGTGACCGAATCGCCCAAATCTTCTAGCAGCACGAAAGCACGGGCTTCCGGTCCCGCGTGCAATCGCACGTTGTCGAGGGCGTTTGCCACCGCGGCATCCAGTTCAGCCGCCGTCTGCCGCGGAAACGGCACCGGGGTGCCCGGCAAGACCATCGACACCTGGTCGCTCTCTCTGCGGCGCAACAGCGCCCGCAGGTCGACGGTCTGACTGTCGCCGTCTTGCTCGATGCTCGTCGAAGTTATCCATCGTCGCAGCGCGCGTTCCTGTTCACTGGCCAGGTCTGCCAATTCGGATGTGGCGCCGCCGATCTCGTGACCCCGCTTGGCAACCAGCGCCAGCACTTGGATGACGCCGTCATGGACTTGGCGCGATAGCCGTTCGCGCTCCTCCAGCGCGGCCGAGAGCTGGGCGGCTCGCTGCAATTCGTCGTGGGCGCGGCGCGCGGTCCGGGCGGCCATTCCGATCGCCAACCCGATCGCCAACTCGATGATGATCGTGGCGTTATGACCAAGGTTGAGGGACAGGTAATTCTTGACCGCGAAATTGGTGGCCATCACGATCAGGCCGGTCAGCATTCCGCCCGCCGGCCCGAACTGCAGGGCCGCCGATATCGTGGGGTTGCTGGCCCACAACGTGGTGGGCCAGGTCTGGTTGTCGGCCGCCCACTGCGGGGAGGCGATGATTCGGTTCGACCCCATCAGCAGCACCACGACGATGATTTCGGAGATCACCCACGTCGGCCGGCGACCGAAACCTCGCAGGTAGGCGACAGCGCAGGCCGCACTCCAGCCGATCAGAACGCAAAACAGCAGCCAACCCGTCAACGGGTGGCGAAGATCGGAATTGATCGCGACGTGGAAGCCCAGCGCGTAAAGGCAACTCAGCAGCCGAAATACCTGCGCCGCCCGCCACAACGGTGTCGTTGGGTCCGGACCCTGAGTCGTCACACGGACAGCTTAGTAGCCTCGAAAGCATGACTGATCTGGTTGAGCGCGTCCGCGAGGTACTGCCGTCGGTGCGCCGCGATCTCGAAGACCTGGTGCGCATCGAATCGGTGTGGGCCGACCCGGCCCGCCGCGACGAGGTACACCGCAGCGCGCAAGCCGTCTCAGATCTGTTGTCACAGGCAGGATTTAGCGATGTGCGCATCGTCAGCGAAGGCGGTGCCCCGGCCGTCATTGCCCAGCATCCGGCACCCGAGGGCGCGCCCACCGTGTTGCTTTACGCCCACCACGATGTGCAGCCCGAAGGCGACCCGGCCCAGTGGTCATCGCCGCCTTTCCGGCCGACCGAACGCGACGGACGATTGTACGGTCGCGGCAGCGCCGACGACAAGGCAGGCATCGCAACGCATTTGGCGGCATTTCGCGCGCACGACGGCCAGCCCCCAGTGGGCGTCACAGTCTTCGTCGAAGGGGAAGAAGAATCCGGGTCACCGTCGCTGGCCCGATTACTTGCCGCCCACCGCGACGAGCTGGCCGCCGACGTCATCGTCATCGCCGACTCGGACAATTGGAGCACCGAGACTCCAGCGCTGACGGTTTCGCTACGTGGGTTGGTCGACTGCGTGGTCGAGGTTGCGACCCTGGACCACGGACTGCACTCGGGCTTGTGGGGCGGCGCGGTTCCCGATGCGCTGAGTGTCCTGGTGCGACTGCTGGCGAGCCTGCACGACGACGACGGCAACGTCGCGGTGGCCGGCTTGCACGAAACTGACACCAGCGCACTGAATTACCCCGACTTCTCGGCAGAGCGCCTGCGGCAGGATTCCGGCTTGCTGGAAGGGGTTTCGGAAATCGGATCGGGCTCGGTGCCGCAGCGGCTTTGGGCCAAACCGGCGATCACGGTGATCGGCATCGACACCACATCTGTTGCAGCGGCATCGAACACGCTGATCCCACGGGCCCGGGCCAAGATCAGCATGCGGGTCGCACCCGGCGGTGACGCCCAGGCGCACCTCGACGCGTTGACCGCCCACCTGCAGCGCAATGCTCCGTGGGGTGCACAGGTCACGGTCACACCCGGCGAGCAGGGCCAGCCGTATGCCATCGAGGCCAGCGGCGCGGTCTATGACGCCGCACGAGCCGCATTCCGGCAGGCGTGGGGTGCTGAGCCGATCGACATGGGAATGGGCGGTTCGATTCCGTTCATCGCCGAATTCGCCGCCGCCTTTCCGCAAGCAAAGATCCTGGTCACGGGAGTGGAAGATCCTGCGACACAGGCGCATAGCGTCAACGAGAGCTTGCATCTGGGCGTGCTGGAGCGGGCCGCCATCGCCGAGACGCTGCTGTTGGCCAACCTGGGCAACTCGGCTGAACGCGGCTAGATCGAGGGTGGCGACGCACCCCCGCAATGGTTCGAGCTGTTTTCAAATTGCTGGCGGGCCGGGGCAGATCGGTGGTGCACAGAACGGGGTAGCCGGGTGTTCCTCATAAGTCTCATCCGTCACAGAATTTCGGATGCATGGCTTTGGTCCGCCTCCGAGCGACAACCGTTGCGCGGCAAGCCAATTTGTCGCGCGGAGGTGGACAAAAAGACACAAGCCACATTTCCGGTGACGGGCGTGACCGGTGTGGCCAATGGTGCGCCGAGGCGATCCAGCGGTTCAACGAGCATTCGAGCGTTGCGAGACGGCGTTGTTGTTTCCAGTCTTGTTGATCGTCGGTGAGCCCGAGTGGTAGATCAGCGCGTTGTCGTCGCCGAAAACGCTGATGGTGTCGGCACTGTCGACGGTGACGCGATTTGCGCTACCGAAGACCTCTAGCCTGCGGCAGTGGCCGGTGATGGTGTACGTGTTGTTGTCGCCGTCCAGCTTCACGTTGCCGTCGTTGCAATTCTGCGGCTTGCCGAGCCGGTTTATCTTCCCCCTTCTCGGTGAATACCTGAGGTTCAAACGGGTGGGAGGCGAACGATGACACCAATTCGCGGGCGGGCTCGAAGAAGTCTATTGGTGGGGGCGACGGCCGCGGGCATCATCCTGGCCTGCGCGCCGGTAGCGACCGCGGACCCCGACGATCCCGAAACCTCCCCGTCACCCACGCCGTCCCCCACAGCGCAACCGCCCGGGCGCCCCAATATGCCGAAGCCCAACAATCCCAACAATGGCGAACCACGAACGGGCGATCTCGCGGACAAGAATTGCTGGGTCATCAATGGTGTTCCGACGTGGAATGCCCCGGGAACCGCGCCCAGACCAATTGGTCCCGGAGATACCGCGGTGCCCTGCTACGTCGTGTACGGCCTACAGCCGCACTAAGCCGAGCCGTCTATGAAGCCAATTGCTTCTGGATGAACGATGCGGTGTGCGCCGCCTTGACGTTGTACTGCGCCACGGCGATCTTGCCCTTTTCATCGACAACGAAGGCAGACCGGATGACTCCCGTAACGGTCTTGCCGTACATCTGCTTCTCGCCGTAGGCACCCCAGGCCGTCAGCACCTTACGGTCCGGATCTGACAGCAGCGGGAAGTTCAGCCCTTCGGCATCGCGGAACTTGGCCAGCTTCTCCGGCTTGTCGGGGGAGATGCCGACGACGTCGATGCCGGCGTCGTTGAGGTTGTGCAGATTATCGCGAAACGCGCAGGCTTGTTTGGTGCAACCCGGCGTGGAGGCCGCCGGGTAGAAGTAGACGACGACGCGGCGTCCCTTGTAGTCGGCCAGCGACACCGTCTTACCGTCGGCGTCGGGCAGCTTGAATCCGGGTGCCTTGTCGCCGGGGGCCAGCCGCGGGGTCTGGGTCACGTAGGTCCCTTTCTGTTCACCGGAACGTCGGGATCGGAACCGGCTGATCTAGGGTAGTTCGTCAGGTGCACGAGCCAGACCGGGAGGACAGACACGTGGCGGAACGGGACCCCGATGCCATCAAGCAGGAGATCGACGTCGCCCGCAACCAGCTGGCGGCCACCGTCGACTCGCTTGCTGAGCGGGCTAACCCCCGCCGTCTGGCCGATGATCTCAAAGTCCGGGTAATCGAGTTCGTCAAGAAGCCCGTCGTGACGGCATCACTGGCCGGGGTAGGCGCGCTCGTCGTTGTGATCGTTGTCCAGCGCGTCAGGAACCGCTGAAGCCTTAACGAGTCGTGTAGCCACCATTCGCGAAGATGGTTTGTCCGGTGATCCACCAGCCGTCGCTGACCAAAAATCTGATGAGCCGAACTATGTCGACAGGATCGGTGAGACCTGTCTCGGTGAATTTCGACAGGTCGGCCGCGGTCTGGTTGAACTTGGCCGATTCCTCGGTCTCCTGGCCGTAGAAGAACGGCGTTTCCATCGGCCCCGGCGCTACCGCGACGACGGAGATGCCGCGTTCCCCGAATTCCTTTGATGCCGCCCGGGTGAAATGTTCCACGGGGCTTTTGGACCCGGCGTAGATCGAGTACAGCCCGGTGTAGGCGGCCAACAGCGACGTCACCAGGGTGACAAGTTTGCCCCCATCCGAGAGCTGCTTGCCCGCCTCCTGGATGAAGAAGAACGCCGCCTTGGAATTGATCGCGAAGATCTTGTCGTAGTCGCTCTCGGTGATCTCCGGAATCGGTTTCTTGATCACCATGCCGGCGGTGTTGACCGCGATGTCTATCGACCCCATGGCCGCCTTCGCGTCGTCGAACAGGCCTGCCACCGCGGCGGCTGAGGTCAGGTCGCCCTGGAACGCGTACGCGCTCGGGCCGGAGGCCTCGATGGCGGCCACCGTTTCCTCTGCTGCGGGCTTGGTTGCGTCGCTGTTGTAGTGGATCGCGATCGCTGTGACACCTTGGCCGGCCAGATCTCGGGCGAGCAATCCGCCCAGGTTCTTCGCGCCGCCGGTAATCAGAACCGTCTTGCCCTGCAGGCTGTGGTCGCTCATCAGGAGCCTCCTCTCGTTGTCCTCTTTAAACGACGCTACGTGCGAAAAGCACAAATGACTAACAGGATTTAGTAGTCTTCGCACAACGATTGTTTGTTGAATGGAATGCCGTGCTGGATGAGTCGGACGCTGGGCGATCGGCCGCGGCGCTGCCCGTGGAAGCGCCGATCGACCTATATCGGCTGGGGCAGTTTGTGGCAGTCACCGACCACGGGAATCTCTCGGCGGCCGC
>NZ_LZIJ01000129.1 GCF_001667115.1 Mycobacterium sp. 852002-51163_SCH5372311
ACGCGCTGCTGGTGCCCTACCTGCTGGCGGCGATACGGATGGTCGAGGGCGGCTTCGCCTCCGTCGAAGACGTCGACAAGGCCGTGGTTGCCGGGCTGTCCCATCCCATGGGCCCCCTGCGGCTTTCCGACCTGATCGGGCTGGACACCGTCAAACTGATCGCCGACAAGATGTACGAGGAATTCAAGGAGCCGCAATACGCGCCGCCGCCGCTGTTGCTGCGGATGGTCGAGGCGGGTCGGCTCGGCAGAAAGTCCGGGCAGGGTTTTTACTCGTACTGAGGAAATTCAGCGGCGATTCGTCCGGGTCGGCGTCGTACTTGTTGTTTGAAGCGGGTACCATTCTCGCGTCAGACAATGAAAGGGGCATTCCGGGCATGCCGCAGTTAACGCCGTATTACGAAGAGTCGCAATCGATTTATGACATCTCAGATGAGTTTTTCGCATTATTTCTAGACCCGACGATGGGCTACACCTGTGCCTACTTCGAGCGTGACGACATGACTCTCGAGGAGGCGCAAAACGCCAAATTTGATTTGGCGCTGGGCAAGCTGAA
>NZ_LZIJ01000130.1 GCF_001667115.1 Mycobacterium sp. 852002-51163_SCH5372311
CCGAAGTCGACCAGGTAGGCGAAGTCGTCGCGGGTGACCAGGATGTTGGGCGGCTTGACGTCGCGGTGCATCACCCCCGCGGCGTGCGCGGCGTCGAGGGCGGCGGCGACCTGGCTGATGATGGCCACCGCGCGCGGTGGGGTCAGCGGGCCGTACCGCTTGAGCATGCTGTCGAGGTCGGTACCTTCGATCAGCCGCATCTCCAAATAGAGTTGGCCGTCGATTTCGCCGTAGTCGTGGATGGGCACGACATGCGGTTCCTTGAGCCGCCCGGTGATGCGCGCTTCGCGCTTCATCCGCTCGCGGAACACCGCGTCCTTGCTGAATTCTGCGGTCATCACCTTGACCGCAACCGTCCATTCCTTGACGGTGTGCTCGGCCTCGTAAACCTCGCCCATCCCACCGCGGCCCAGCAGCCGTTTGAGCCGATAGGGCCCAAACATCGACCCAACCCGCGAGCCCTGCTCCTCGCTCATCGCTGCTCCTTACAACCCGACCCCGCGATGCCGCTCACATTATCAACGGCGACCGTCCAACGCGCCGGCCAGAAATCGCTGACCGAGCAATCATGACGGTAAGGCGTTACCTGCCCGGGCGCATGACATCCGCAACATCTGGCCCCTCGCGGTTGCGACGTCGCGTCAGGACCTCGGCGGCCTATTCGATCGCCGAAAAACCAACCGTCTCCTCCTGATTGTCCAGGGCCACCCGGAAGGTGAATTCGTGGTCGCAGATGCGGATGTGGTCCCCGTCGTTGAGCGTGGTGGCGGTGCGAATCCGCTGGTATTGCACATGCACTCCATTGGATGACCGAAGGTCGTTGATGATGTAGTTGGTGCCGGTGTCGACGATGACAGCGTGGTGGCGGCTGACATTGGCGCTTTCCAACACGATGTCGTTGTCTTGCAGGCGCCCGATTCGCGTCGCCGCCGATTTCAGCGGATAGCGCTCACCCGATGCCGAGTACAGGTGGGCGAGAACTTTCTGGCCCGTGACGCTGGTGCGCTGATCGAGCACTGTGACCGTGCCGACAGCGGTGGTCTTGGCCCTCTTCTTGGCGTCCAGGGGTTCCTGTCGCAGGACCTTGTCGTTCAAGTCGCGGAGGGTCTGGCCGGGGTCAATGCCAAGGTCATCGGCCAGCAACGTCTTCACCCGGCGAAACGCGGCCAGCGCGTCGGACTGCCGGTCGGTGAGATAGTAGGCGGTGATCAGCTGCGCCCACAACGGCTCACGGTAAGGGTGCTCGTTGGTGAGGGCTTCCAGTTCGGTGATCACGGATGACGCACGACCGCAAGCGATTTCGGCCTCTGCCTTTGCAGTGTGGGCGACAACCTTGTCCTCGACGAGGGCAGTGGCAAAGGTGTCGACGAACTGAAAGTCGCGCAGATCCTCGAGCACCGGTCCGCGCCATTCCGCCAAGGCTTCGGACAGATGACGGCTGGCGTGTTCGAACCGACCCGAAGCGGCGGCGTGTACTCCCGCGTTCTTGGCGGTGATGAACCGCCCTAGATCGCAAGCGTTCTCGGAAATGCTCAGCCGGTAGCCGGGCGGCGCTGCGGCCAGCACACCTCGTGGGTCGATCCCGACGCCGCTGAGCAGCTTGCGAAGGTTGGATACGTAGGAGTGAATGCTGGCCCTCGCCCCGGACGGGGGCCACCCCTCCCACACGGCCGTGATCAGCCTGTCCACGCCAACTGGGCTGTTGCGGTTCATCAACAGCATGGCCAGCACCGCCCGCTGCTTGGGCGTACCCAACGGCACCAGGGCGCCGTCAACACTCATCTCCAACGGTCCGAGCAGACCGAATTCGAGACGTATGTCCTCCATCGCGGTTACCAGCCCTTCCGGGTGCTCTGCGACGTCACGTGCCAGGCTGCCAATAGTGTCGCATTACGTGCCGCCGCATTACTTGTCATTCTGATACGAAGTCCGCGAATTCGGTAACAATGGCGCACTCCGCATTTGCTTTCTCGTGCGCGCAACCGGCCTGCGATCGCCCGGCTTTCCGACGGTGCGCCGCGGCCCCACGCCTGCCGAACGAATGGCTCAAATGTCGGTGTTATCAATGCGATCAGCACTTTCCCGCACCAATTGTTTTGGCGGACAGTCCCGCACGCAAAGGCGGGCAGCCGGCCCGGTGCATGCACCGGTTGGCTGCCCGCCGTCGCGATTGACATCGGGGTGCCGGATCAGGCGGTCGTCACCACACCCTCGTTGCTGGTCTCCCAGGCCTGCATGAAGAGCGACAGGGGGACCTGCTCGTCCTTGCCGTTCGGGGTACCGCTGTCGTTGAGGTGCACGACGTTGTTGGCGGTGTCGATACCGGTCACCACCACAGCGTGGTCAGACACCGGGTTGCCGTTCTTGTCCTTGCTTTCGATCGGCTTGTGCCAGATCATCTCGGCATTCAAGCTGACGATCAGCTTGTGGCCGCTGCCCAGCAGCTGCTCGAGTCCCTCAATGCCTGCCGGAACGCCGGTCTTTGCGGAGTAATTCTTGTTGCTGTAAACGGCCTTGACGCCGTACTGCTTCAGCAGCTCCGGAAGGTCCGGCATCACGGTGCCATTGCCCTCAGTCTTGTCACCCTTGACCGGCTTGATGTAGATCGAGCCGCTGTGGGCGATGCTCGGGGTGGACTGGGCCACCTTGATGATGGCTCGCTCGGAGGGCTCCTTACCGGTCACCTGCCCGACGACGTCGGCGCTGGCCATGATGGCGCAGTCGTCGTAGTTCTGGTGACGCCACCACTGGGCGGCGGCGACGGGGTCGCCGTACATGGTGCCCCCGGCCGCCTCGGCCGTGCCGGTGGCCAGGCCCAGCGAGATGGCTGCGGCAACCACGGCGAACGTCGCGGTCTTGGCGATTTTGGAGAAGTTGATGGTCTTCACTAGTCGTTCCTTTTCTCGTTCCGCTTTGGCGGAGTGGCTTGTTGAGAAAAGGTTCGAGCGTTGACCTAGTTGTTATCTCCACGAATCCTTGAAGAGATCTCGCGCCGCTGTCGCGGGCCTGGAAATGTGCGCTAAAAGTGGAGCTCAGAGCGCATCCGCCGGCGCCAGCGGTCCCGGCGCGGACGTCAGTCGCGAAGGGACCCGGCGGGCTGTGCTGAGCACGTTTTGGTCACGCGATCCGTCGCAAGCCTCGGGTCACACCCCGCTCATCTACCCGGACATGCCGGGCATTCGTCGAAGGCGATTACGGACGTGCCGTGCTCGCCTCGCCGCCGAGCTTTAGTTGCAACCCCAGGCCACGATCGTTCCGGAACCACCGCCGAGGTTCCTGACGGCGGCCAGCTCTGCTTCCGTCAGCGTGTTGCCGTAGCCGCCCATGTACATGGTGGCGTTCTCGGCGACTGCGCCGCAGTTGGTGAAGTCCACCAAGACCTTGCAGTCGGAGTAGCCGCAAGCACTCATCGCCCCGGCATCCGCGGCCGATTTCGTCGATGCGTGCAACGCCCTGCCGTACACCCGATGGGCGGGGGAGACGGCGATCGCGCCGTGCTGGTCGTCGGCGCGTGCCGTCGGGGCCAGGGTGGCGGACATTGCGGTCACCACTGCCAGGCTGCTGACCACGACCGCAGCGTGTCGCCGAAAAGCGCGCATTTCCATGATGGTTCCTTTCCCGGGCCGACGGGCCGGTGGAGTTGAAAACGATTCGGAATGCATGGTGGTCGGATCCGGTAGCGGCTATACCGGTGGTTTGGTGACGGTGACCTGCTTGCCCCAATCGGACATGGTCAGCGTGATCGTGCTGTTCTCCGCGGGGACGAACTGGAGCTTGACGAGGTGGTGGGATCCGTCGGATGCGATCCACACGGTGGTGGGTTCCTGTGTTTCCGTCTCCGGGCCAAGCCGGCGTCCGGCCAGCGTGGCTACGTCGTTGGATGACGAGGTACCCGTGATCTTGGTGGTGGCGATGCCGTTCACCTGCTCGGTTCCGGCCACCTTCGGGTTCTTGAGGTTGGCCAGGATGTGGGCGAGGCCCTTGTCGGGATCCAGCAGGGTCCCTACGTCATAGATCGACACGCCGTCGCCGTAATCGGTGTACTTGCCGCCGGGATCTGCGACGTCGGAGTACAGGTGACCGTCGACGAAAACGAACTTGGAATCGACGGGCTTGGACCCGACGGTCAGGGTCGCGTTGCCGGTGGCGGCTTGCGGGTTCTTGGACACGTCTCCGTCGAGCTTGGTGAGCGAGAGGTTGGGCACGTTGCCCTGCACCTCGACGTTCAGGTGCATTCCGGTGACCTGCCGCATCGCGTCGGCGGCCTGCTTGACGACGTTCGCGGCGTCGACGTTCGGGGCCGGCGACGATCCGCCACCACCCTTGTTCTTGTCTGAGCCGGAGCAGCCACTGATCGCGAACACCACGGCCAGGATTGCGGCCATGACGGCGACTACGGTCCGATGGGGAAACTTCATCGACATCTCCTTCGGTTGGCTCACTTGTGTTTGCCGCAGAGAGTTCCTGTGCAGCGAAGTTAACAGCCGAACAGAGCCTATACCGGAGAGAATGGGCCGGAATGCGGTTTTGAGAGCCTAAGTTTGGGTTCTTGCCCGGACCCGGTCATGCTTCGGTCATTTTGTAGTACTCACCGCGCGCGGCGATGAGTTCGGCATGGCTGCCTTGTTCGACGAGCCTGCCGGCCTGCATCACCAGAATGCGATCGGCATCGCGAATGGTCGAAAGCCGGTGCGCGATAATGAAACTCGTTCGGTCCCGGCGGAGTTCGCAAGTTGCGCGCTGGATCAGTGCCTCGGTGCGGGTGTCGACCGAGCTGGTCGCCTCGTCCAGGATCAGTAGCTGCGGCCGGGAGAGGAATGCTCGTGCGATGGTGATGAGCTGTTTTTCGCCGGCGCTGATGTTTCCGCCGTCGTCGCTGACGCGAGTCTGATATCCGGCAGGCAACCGGCGCACAAAATGGTCGACGTAGGCCGCCTCGGCTGCCTGCGCCACGTCGTCCGCGCCGGCCTCGGGCCGTCCGTAGGCGATGTTTTCGGCGATCGTCCCGTCGAACAGCCAAGTGTCTTGCAGCACCATGCCGATTCGGGATCGCAGCGCGTGCCGGCTCATAGTGGCGATGTCGATGCCGTCGAGGAGTATTCGGCCGGAATCGACGTCGTAGAAACGCATGAGCAGGTTCACCAGGGTGGTCTTGCCGGCTCCCGTCGGGCCGACGATCGCGACCGTGCTGCCCCGCTCGGCCACCAGCGACACATCTTGGATCACCGGAGTGCCCGCCCGGTAGGCGAAGCTCACGTGATCGAACTCGACGCGTCCTGTCGGTGCCTGGCCGTTGGGCGATGTCACCAGTGGGGCGGGCTCAACGGCCGCGGCTTCCGGGGTTTCTTCGCGTTCGTCGAGCAGGGCGAAAACGCGCTCGGCGCTGGCCACCCCGGATTGCAGGGTGTTGTACATACCGGCCACCTGGTTGACCGGCGTGGTGAACTGCCGGACGTATTGGACGAACGCCTGGATGCTGCCCAGCGTGATCTGCCCGGCGGCTATCTGCAGTCCACCCACCACGGCCACCGCTACATAGCCGAGGTTGCCGATGAACGTGGTCGCCGGTGACACCAGGCCGGAGACGAACTGGGCGCCGAAGCTGGCTTGGTAGACGTCGTCGTTCAACTCGCGAAACCGTTCCCGCGCCGCGTCCTGGTGGCCAAACGTCTTGACCACGGTGAAACCGCTGTAGGTTTCCTCGATGTGGGCGTTGAGCCGTCCGGTCCTGGTCCACTGAGCAACAAACAGGCGCTTGGAGCGTCGTGCGATGGCCCGGGTGGTCAGCAGTGACAGCGGCACCGTCAGCAGCGTGATCAGCGCCAGCAGCGGCGAGATCGACACCATCATCGCCAGCACCGCCACCACGGTCAGCATCAACGTCAGCAATTGGCTGATCGTTATCGACAGCGACGTCTGCAGGTTGTCGACGTCGTTGGTGACCCGGCTCAGCAGTTCGCCGCGCTGACGTCCGTCGAAGAAGGCCAGCGGCAGCCGGTGCACCTTGTCCTCGATGTCGGACCGCAAACCGACCATGGTTCGCTGCAGCGTCACGTTCAGCAGCCGGGCCTGGGCCCAAAGCAGCAGTGCGGCAAGCACATACAGTGTCAACGCCAGTGCCAGCGTCCGGCCCACCGCATCGAAGTCCACACCCCGGCCCGGTACGACGTTCATACCGGACAGTAGGTCGGCGAATGCGGTGTCCCCTCGTTGCCGGGCGGCAGCGACGGCCTGCGCCTTGGTGATACCGGCGGGCAGCCCCTTGCCGACGACACCGTTGAACAACAGGTCGGTCGCATGGCCCAGGATCCTCGGCACGGCTACGCCAATCGCGGTCCCGGTGATCGCGAGCGTGATCACCAGTGCGACCAGCCGGCGCTGTGGTGCCAGGCGCTTGACCAATCGGCACAGCGAGCCGGTGAAGTCACGAGAGCGTGCGACGGGTGCCGGCGTGGCGCGCGGCGGTGTGGCGGCGGGCGCGCTCATCGCCGGCCCCGCTGATCTCGAGCGCCGGAAAGCATCGACTGTGAGTCCGCGAACTCGGTATAGGTGGGGCAGTCGACCAACAGCGATTCATGTGTGCCCGCGCCGACCAGCTTGCCGTCGTCGATGACAATCACTTGGTCAGCCGCCGACGCCGTCGAAATCCGCTGTGTCACAACGATAGTGGTGGCATCGCCGGAGATCTCCCGCAATGACGCGCGCACCCTCGCCTCGGTGTGCACATCCAGTGCGGAGAATGCGTCGTCGAACAGGTAAATGGCCGGGCGACGGATCACAGCCCGGGCGATCGCCAGGCGTTGCCGCTGCCCGCCGGAGAAGTTGATACCACCTTGTGCGACGCGCATCTGCAGGCCGCCGGTGTCCAATCCGTCTGGGCGGATGTCGTGCGCTCCGACGAAGTCGTCGGCGGCGGCCACCCGCAGCGCTTCCCACATCTCGTCGTCAGTCGCGTCGGCTTTGCCGTAGCGCAGATTGTCGGCGACGGTGCCGGAGAACAAATAGCCGCGCTGCGGCACCAACCCGATGCCCGACCACAACGTCTTGATGTCGTAGTCGCGCACGTCGACGCCGTCGACCAGGACAGCGCCGTCGGTGACGTCGTAGAACCGGCAGATCAGCGATATCAGCGTCGACTTGCCCGAGCCGGTGCTGCCCACGATTGCGGTGGTGGTACCCGGCAGTGCGGTCAGGGAGATGTCCTGCAGGACGGGGCGATCGGCTCCCGGATAGCGGAACGTCGCGCCGTCCAACCGCACCGTGCCTTGTGCGCCGAGTGCGCCTACGCGAGGGGACTTCGGATATTGCGGGTTGTTGACGGCGGTGCGGGTGGCGAGCACCTCGGTGATGCGCTGGGCGCACACGGCCGCTCGCGGCAACACCGCCAGCGTCATCGTCGCCATCATGACTGCCACCAAGATCTGGGTGAAATACGCCAGAAAGGCGAGCAGCGAACCGACCTGCATGTGGCCGCTGTTGATTCGTAATCCGCCGAACCAGACCAGGGCGACACTGGACACGTTGATGGTCAGCGTGGTGACCGGCAACGTCAGCGCTTGCCAGTTGCCCGCGGTCACCGCGGTGTTCGACAGCGCCACGTTGGCCCGCGCGAACCTGTCCCGCTCGAAACCCTCACGGGCGAACGCGCGGACCACCCGGACACCGGACAGCTGGTCGCGCATAACCCGATTGATGCCGTCGATCATGCTTTGCATGGCGCGAAACATCGGCAGCATCCGCGAAATGATCAAGTAGTTGGCCCCGGCCAGTATCGGCACGCTGACCAGCAGCAGCCACGACAACCCGGCGTCCTGATGGATGGCCATCACGATCCCGCCGACCGCCATGATCGGTGCGGTAATCAGCACGAGACAAGTGATCTGCACCAGGAACTGGATCTGCCTGACGTCGTTGGTGGTGCGGGTCAGCAATGTTGGCGCGCCGAACCGGCCCATCTCGTGTTCGGAGAAGGTGGTGACGTGGTGAAACATCGCCGAGCGCAGGTCGCGGCCGAAGCCCATGCCGGTCCGCGACCCGAAGTAGGTCGCCCCGACCGCGCACAGCACTTGTAAGCCGGTGACGGCGAGCATCAGCAGACCGAGCCTCACGATGGTGGAGGTGTCGCCCTTGGCGACGCCGTCGTCGATGATCGCGGCATTGACGGTCGGGAGGTACAACGATGCCAGGGTGCTGATGAGCTGCAGCGCCATGAGCGCCGCGACGAGCCCGCGGTACGGCCGTATGTACTGGCGCAGCAGTGCCAGGAGCATTTGGTAACTGTCGCACACTCGCATGCTTTCGACGCCGGGACCGCCGGATGGTTCGCGGCCTGCGCCGCACCGGCCGGCGTGCGCGAAAAGCCTGCTCAGGTAGCGTGTCGGTGGTTGACCCCCGGGGCTGACGCTACAGTGCATCGTGTGACCAGCAGTAGCCCTGGCAGCAGACCCACCAGCAGAAGAGGTAGCGGTGCGGCGTAACTTGACGGCACTGGCGGTGGCGGCATCGGCCTTGACAATCTTGATCCCGACGGTGGCTGGGTGCTCGGGCTCCGGCGACAACAAACCGGGCGCTTCGACGCCGTCGGGCCCGGGAAGCGGGGAAGGCCATCACGGGCCCTTCTTCCCGCAGTGCGGTGGCGTCAGCGATCAGACGGTGGTGGAGCTGACGCGGGTGTCGGGTTTGGTCAACACCGCCCGCAATTCGGTGGGTTGCCAATGGCTGGCGGGCGGCGGTATCAGCGGCCCGCACTTCTCTTTCTCCTGGTACCGCGGTAGCCCGATCGGGCGCGAACGCAAGACCGAGGAGCTGTCGCGCGCGAGCGTCGAAGACATCAACATCAACGGTCACGGTGGTTTCATCGCTGTCGGAAACGAGCCCAACCTGGGTGACTCGCTATGCGAAGTCGGAATCCAGTTCCAGGACGACTTCATCGAATGGTCGATCAGCTTCAGTCAGAAGCCCTTCCCGCCGCCGTGCGATATAGCCAAAGAACTGGCCCGTCAATCGATTGCGAACTCGAAATGACGGGCTGGAGGGGTCGCGGCAGAAGAAGCCTGGTTGTTTTTGTGGCCGTGTTGATGAGCGCTCTGATGGTGTTGACGGGGTGTTCGCGGTCGATATCGGGCACGCCGGTCAAAGCGGGTGGGGCCGGAACTCCGCGCAACAACAAATCCGAACAGCAATACCCTAATCTGCTCAAAGAGTGTGAGGTCTTGACCAACGACATCCTGGCCAAGACCGTGGGCGCCGATCCGCTTGATATTCAGAGCACGTTCGTCGGAGCGATCTGCCGGTGGCAAGCAGCCAACCCGGCCGGTTTGATCGACATCACCCGCTTCTGGTTCGAGCAGGGCAGCCTGAGCAACGAGCGCAAGACCGCAGAGGGGCTGAAGTACAAGATCGAGACGCGGACGATCCAGGGCGTGAATTCGATTGTGATGCGGCCCGACGACCCGAACGGCGCGTGTGGAGTCGCCAGCGATGCGGGCGGCGTGGTCGGCTGGTGGGTAAACCCCCAGGCGCCCGGCATCGATGCTTGTGGGCAGGCTCTCAAGCTCATGGAACTGACGCTGCAAACCAACTCGTAGGCATAGTCCTAGCGGGGCACGTGAAAGTCGATCAGAGCGCCGCTGGCGGGACTGACTTGGCCCCAGCCACCGTCGATACGGAGCACGGCGATCGCCGAGGTCGGGAATTTCTCCGAAATGCGTTGCACGGCATCGGAGTTGGTGCCGTGCGCGCCGGCCAGGATGATCGCGACGTTCGATGTCGTCGGTTCGTGCCCCACGACCAGCAGGGTGCCGACCTCGTCCGGGACCTGGTTGATTTCCTCGATCACCGTGCCGGGTGCGGCTCCGTAGAGCCGGGGCAGGTAGCGCACCGGCGCGTCAATACCGGTGGCTTCCAATGTCTTCCGGGCACGAGTTGCCGTCGAACACAGCACGCTGTCGAATGCCGGGAGATTGGTGCGCAACCAGTCACCGGCCAGCCCGGCCTCCCGGACGCCCCGGGACGCCAACGGCCGGTCGTGGTCGTCGACGTCGTCTGGGTACGCCGACTTCGCGTGGCGCATCAGCACGAGATTGCGGTGCTGCTCAGTCATCGGACTCACGTTAGTGAGTGCGGATGCGAAATCGCTACGGCGCGTCGTCATCGTCGTCCCTGTCGGGCAGCATTCGTTCGGGGTGGTGGTAGTTGTTGGTGCGGGGTTGGCCGTGGTCGAGGTGGGGCGGTGGGATCCATTGGGTTTGGCCGTTGGGTTGTTTTCGGGTTTGCCAGCCTTTGTCGAGCAGTTTGTGGTGGGGTGTGCAGGCGAAGGTGAGGTTGTCGATGTCGGTGCGCCCGCCTGCGGCCCAGTCTGTGGTGTGGTGGACTTCGCTGT
>NZ_LZIJ01000131.1 GCF_001667115.1 Mycobacterium sp. 852002-51163_SCH5372311
TTCAACACCACCGATACCGCTTCGGCCATTCCTCAAAGCCGTAGTGTGGATAGCTTCGAGGAAAGTTCTGAGTTCGGTGAGCCGGAGTCTATGCGGCCACCCAGCGACTACCACCTCATGGGCTACACCTTCAAGGACTACGACAAGGCAAGCCGCTGGACGTGGAAATTCTTGCGGGACAGCACCGCTGAGCAAGTCCGCGCAATCGCCAACTACGCACTGGAGGCCGACAACCGTCTGACAACCGGCACCATCCTGCAGCGGCTGTTTGACCCAACGCAGGAAGCCAACGAGTGGTCGCATCCGGTTTATGGCCTGTACAACGGTGACACCATGGTTCCACCGGCCTATCTCGGCAAGCAGTTTGCGGCGGCACACCAGCACTACCTCGTTTCCGGTAGCGCCACCATTGATTCCGGAGACCTCGAAACTGCCGTTCGCCATGTGACCGAGCACGGTTTCGGCACTGAATCAAACTCACGGCTGTTGGCGCTGATGAACCCGGCACAGGCGGAAGTGGTGTCAACCTTCAAAGCTGGCGAAGAAAACGCCAGCGGCATTATTGCCAAACACGACTACATTCCGTCCGCTGGCGCTCCGGCCTACTTGCAACCGGAAAATATCGTGGGTCAGGTTGCGCCGGAGTCCTACAACGGTCTTAAGGTGCAGGGTTCCTACGGCGAGACCTGGATCATCCAGAGCGACTTCATCCCAGAAGACTACTTCGCGGTTGTCGCCACCTACGGAGCCAACAGCCCTGACAACGCCATCGGGTTCAGGCAGCACGCTCAGCGCCAATATCAAGGTTTGCGTACTATTCCCGGTCTTGGCCCGTATCCGTTGCAGGACAGCTTTTTCCAGCGCAGCTTCGGTGTTGGTGTGCGCCGTCGCGGCCAAGCCTGCGTCACGCAGATCAAGGCCAGCGGTTCCTATAGCGTGCCGGTGATCCCGAAGTGACGCCTCGAGATTGGCTGCAGGCCAATCTGACTGCAGTCGTGGTCGCGGTAGCTCAGGCCGGTGCCACCCTGGCCGGCTCAACTGCTGAAACCAATGTGTCTCAGACCGTTACTA
>NZ_LZIJ01000132.1 GCF_001667115.1 Mycobacterium sp. 852002-51163_SCH5372311
CCGTGGGATCCCGCCACCGAGCCGAGCGCCGACGACTTCGTCGACCCCGCGGCTCACGAACGCAAGGCCGCGCTGCTCCACGAGGCCGAATGCCAGCTGGCCGAATTCATCGGCTTGGAAGAGGTCAAGAACCAGGTGTCCCGACTGAAGAGTTCGGTGGCCATGGAGCTGGTCCGCAAGCAGCGCGGGCTCGCGGTTGCCCAGCGCGCCCACCACCTCGTCTTCGCCGGACCGCCCGGGACCGGCAAGACCACCATCGCGCGCGTGGTCGCCAAAATCTATTGCGGCCTGGGCCTGTTGAAGCGAGAGAACATCAGAGAAGTACATCGCGCCGACCTGATCGGCCAGCACATTGGCGAGACCGAGGCCAAGACCAACGCGATCATCGACAGCGCACTTGACGGGGTGCTGTTCCTGGACGAGGCCTACGCCTTGGTGGCCACCGGAGCCAAGAACGACTTCGGTCTGGTCGCGATCGACACCCTGCTGGCCCGGATGGAAAACGACCGCGACCGGCTGGTGGTCATCATCGCCGGGTATCGCGCCGATCTGGACAAGTTCCTGGACACCAACGAGGGCCTGCGCTCGCGGTTCACTCGCAACATCGACTTCCCGTCGTACTCGTCGTCGGAACTGGTCGAGATCGCGCACAAGATGGCCGAGCAGCGCGACAGCGTCTTCGAACCGGCCGCACTGGAAAACCTGGAGGTGCTGTTCTCCAAGTTGGCCGCGTCGTCGACCCCCGATGCGAACGGCATTTCGCGGCGCAGCCTGGACATCGCGGGCAACGGCCGGTTCGTCCGAAACATCGTCGAACGCTCGGAAGAGGAACGTGAATTCCGGCTGGACCACTCCGAACATGCCGGGTCCGGCGAGTTCAGCGACGAGGAGCTGATGACCGTCACCGCGGAAGACGTGGCCAAGTCGGTCGACCCGCTGCTGCGTGGTCTTGGTCTTTCGGTGCCGGCATGACGCGGCGCGAACCCCACCGGGACTGGGAGTCGGAAGATGGAGAACGACGCTCTTTCACCTCCCGCACCCCGGTGAACGACAATCCCGACGCGGTGGCCTACCGTCGCGGCTTCGTCACCCGCCACCAGGTGAGCGGATGGCGGTTCGTGATGCGCCGCATCGCCTCTGGTATCGCGTTGCACGACACCCGGATGCTCGTCGATCCGCTGCGCACCCAGTCGCGCGCGGTGCTGATGGGTGCGCTCATCTTGATCACCGGACTGGCGGCCTGCTTCGTCTTCTCCCTGATCCGGCCCAACGGCACGGTGGGCAACAATGCCATCCTGGCCGATCGCTCGACCGCGGCGCTCTACGTGCGGGTCGGCGACCAGCTGCATCCGGTGCTGAACCTGACCTCGGCTCGGCTGATCGCGGGTAAGCCGGACAATCCGACCACGGTGAAAAGCACTGAGCTGGACCGCTTTCCGCGTGGCAACCTGATCGGCATTCCGGGAGCGCCGGAGCGGATGGTGCAGAGCACCGTTAAGGACGCGAACTGGACGGTATGCGACACCATCAGCGGACCCGTGCAGGGTGGACGCGCCGGCCACAGCACCGGCGTCACGGTGATCGCCGGCCCGCCCGACAGCCACGGCGCACGAGCCGGCGCGCTGAGCTCCGATCAGGTCGTCCTGGTCGACTTCTCCGGTGACCGGGGAAGCGGCACCTGGCTGCTGTGGGAGGGCAAGCGCAGCCAGATCGACGTCGCCGACCACGCGGTCACCAACGCTCTGGGTCTCGGCACCGACCTGCCCGCACCGCGGCCCATCGCCGCCGGCCTGTTCAACGCCATTCCGGAGGCGCCGCCGCTGGCCGCCCCGCCCATCCCGAACGCCGGTAGCCCGGCAAACTTCCCGGTACCGGCCCCCATCGGGGCGGTGGTGGTCGCCTACAGCCTGGGCCAACACGCTTCCGATACCTATTACGCGGTGTTGCCGGACGGACTGCAGCCGATCTCGCCGGTGCTCGCCGCGATCCTGCGTAACGCCAATTCGTATGGCCTGCAACAGCCGCCGCGGCTCGGTGCGGACGAGGTCGCCAAGCTGCCGGTCTCGCGGATGCTGGATTCCGCGCGCTACCCGGCCCAGCGGGTCACGCTGGTCGACGCCGGACACGATCCGGTCACCTGCGCGTACTGGAGCAAACCTGCCGGCGCCGCCACCAGCGCATTGCGCTTGCTGTCGGGTTCGGCACTGCCGGTGTCCGACGGGATACGTACCCTCGATCTGGTCAGCGCCGGCGCGCCCGGGGCCGCTTCCCGAGTCGCCCTGGTACCCGGAACCGGCTACTTCACCCAGACCGTCGGCGGCGGGACGGCCGCACCGCCCACCGGTTCGCTGTTCTGGGTGTCCGACACCGGGGTGCGCTACGGCATCGACACCGAGGTCGGAACCGGCACTTCCGGACGCTCCAAAACCGTTGAGGCCCTTGGCCTGAGCAACCCGCCGCTCGCAGTCCCATGGTCCATCCTGTCCCTTTTCGCGAACGGGCCGACGCTGTCCCGCGCCGACGCGCTGCTGGCACACGACGGCCTGGCGCCCGACACCAAGCCCGGCCGCCCAGCTGAGGCTCAAGGAGAGCCCCGATGAGCAGACTGATTTTCGAGGCCCGCCGGCGGCTGCCGCCACCGAAGACCCGCAAGGGCACCATCGCCATCGAGGCCCCTCCCGAACTGCCGCGGGTGATTCCGCCGTCGTTCCTGCGACGCGCCATGCCGTATCTGATCGTGATCCTGATCGTCGGCATGATCGTGGCGCTGGTCGCCACCGGGATGCGGCTGATCTCCCCGCAGACGTTGTTCTTCCCCTTCGTGCTGCTGCTGGCCGCCACCGGGCTGTACCGCGGCAACGACAAGAAGATGCGCACCGAAGAGGTCGACGCCGAGCGGGCCGACTATCTGCGGTACCTCTCCGTGGTCCGGGACAACATCCGCACTCAGGCCGCGGAGCAACGCGCGGCCGCGGAGTGGTCACATCCCGACCCTTCGGCCCTGACGGCCGTTCCCGGCTCACGCCGGCAGTGGGAGCGCGATCCGCACGACCCCGACTTCCTGGTGTTGCGGGCCGGACGGCACTCGGCGCCTTTGGCGGCTCCGCTGCGGGTCCAGGACACCGCCGACGAGATCGACCTGGAACCGGTGGCGCACAGTGCATTACGCAGCCTGCTCGACGCCCAGCGCACCGTCCACGACGTGCCGACCGGAATCGATTTGACGAAAGTCTCGCGGATTACCGTTCTCGGTGATCCGGCGGAGGTGCGCGCCGCCCTGCGTGCCTGGATAGCCCAGGCGGTGACCTGGCACGACCCCACGGTGCTCGGGGTGGCGCTGGCCGCTCACGACCTGGAGGCCGACGACTGGTCCTGGCTGAAGTGGCTGCCGCACGTCGACATTCCCGGCCAGGTGGACGGGGTGGGCCCGGCCCGCTACCTGACCACCGACCCCGACGAGCTGATCTCCCTGATGGGCACGGCCCTGGCCGACCGGCCCGCGTTCGTCGGCGAGCCCGCCGACGCGCTGCGGCACCTGCTGATCATCGTCGACGATGCCGAGTACGACCTGGACGTCTCGACGCTGGCAGTCGGCCGCTCCGGGGTCACCGTCGTGCACTGCTCGGCCACACCGCCGCACCGCGAACAGTATTCGGACCCGGAACGGCCGATCCTGCGCATCGCCGACGGCGCGATCGAGCGCTGGCAGACCGGTGGCTGGCAACCGTACATCGACGACGCGGACCAACTCGGCGTCGACGATGCCGCACATTTGGCCCGCCGGCTGTCGAGGTGGGATTCCAACCCCACTCACGCCGGGCTCCGTTCGGCGGGTACCCGTGGGGCCAGCTTCACCACGCTGCTCGGCATCCCGGACGCATCACGCCTGGATGTCCCCACGCTGTGGGCGCCACGCCACCGTGACGACGAATTGCGGGTTCCGATCGGCGTCACCGCAACCGGGGAGCCGTTGATCTTCGACCTCAAGGACGAGGCCGAGGGCGGTATGGGTCCGCACGGTCTGATGATCGGTATGACGGGTTCCGGGAAATCCCAGACCCTGATGTCGATTCTGTTGTCCCTGTTGACGACTCACTCGGCTGAGCGGCTGATCGTGATCTACGCGGACTTCAAGGGTGAGGCAGGGGCCGACAGCTTCCGCAACTTCCCGCAAGTCGTCGCGGTGATCTCCAACATGGCCGAGAAGAAGTCGCTGGCCGACCGCTTCGCCGACACGCTGCGTGGTGAGGTGGCGCGCCGTGAGGTGCTGCTGCGCGAAGCCGGCCGGCGGATTCAGGGCAGCGCGTTCAATTCGGTGACCGAATACGAGAATGCGGCGGCGGCGGGCCATGACTTAGCGCCCATCCCGACGCTGTTCGTGGTCGCCGACGAGTTCACCCTGATGCTGGCCGACCACCCCGAGTACGCGGAGCTGTTCGACTACGTGGCCCGCAAGGGCCGCTCGTTCCGCATCCATATCCTGTTCGCTTCCCAGACGCTGGATGTCGGCAAGATCAAGGACATCGACAAGAACACCTCATACCGCATCGGGTTAAAAGTGGCCAGCCCCAGCGTTTCCCGCCAGATCATCGGCGTGGAGGACGCCTACCACATCGAATCCGGCAAAGAGCACAAGGGAGTGGGCTTCCTGGTGCCCGCGCCCGGCGCCACGCCGATCAAGTTCCGCAGTACCTATGTCGACGGGATTTACGAACCGCCGCAGGCCGCTAAAACCCTTGTGGTGCAATCCGTCCCAGAGCCCAAACTGTTCACCGCGAGTGCCGTGCCGACGGATCATGGCACCGTGATAACCGGCGGTGAAGACGACGAGTCGGCCGGCCCGCCGCGCAAGTTGATCGCGACCATCGGAGAACAGCTGGCGCGCTACGGCCCGCAGGCGCCACAGTTGTGGCTGCCGCCGCTCGACGATCCGATCCCGCTGCCCAGCGTGCTGGCCCGAGCCGGGGTGCCGGAACGTCAGTGGCGCTGGCCCATCGGTGAAATCGACAAGCCATTCGAGATGCGCCGCGATCCGCTTATCTTCGACGCCACGTCGTCGGCCGGAAACATGGTGATTCACGGCGGTCCCAAATCCGGCAAATCGACTGCGCTGCAGACATTCATCTTGTCGGCCGCAACCCTGCACTCGCCGCGCGACGTCACGTTCTACTGCCTGGACTACGGTGGCGGCCAGCTACGCGCACTGGAGGACCTGGCCCACGTCGGCAGCGTGGCGTCGGCGCTGGAACCCGAACGGATCCGCCGCACCTTCGGTGAGCTGGAGCAGCTGTTGTTGTCGCGCCAGCAGCGCGAGGCTTTCCGCGACCGACCCCGCAATGGCCGCAACGGTCACGGGAACGGCTCGGCACCCGACGACGGGTTCGGCGAGGTGTTCCTGGTCATCGACAACCTCTATGCGTTCGGCCGCGACAACACCGACCAGTTCAACACCCGAAATCCGTTGCTGGCCAGGGTGACCGAGTTGGTGAACGTCGGGATGGCGTACGGCATTCACGTAATCATCACCACCCCGAGCTGGCTGGAGGTGCCGTTGGCGATGCGCGACGGGCTAGGGCTGCGGCTCGAGCTCAAGCTGCACGACGCGCGCGACAGCAATGTGCGGGTGGTCGGGGCCCTGCGCCGGCCGGCCGACGCGGTCCCGGCCGACCAGCCGGGCCGCGGTCTGACGATGGCCGCCGAGCATTTCCTGATCGCAACTCCGGGACTGGACCAGATTCCCGCGATCAATGCGCGTTACCCGGACATGGCCGCACCGCCGGTGCGGTTGTTGCCCACCAACCTGTCACCGGAAGCCGTCGGAGTCCTGTACCCAGGTCCGGAGCAAGTCGTGATCGGCCAGCGCGAGGAGGATCTCGCACCCGTCGCAATCGACTTCTCCGACAATCCGTTGCTGATGGTGTTCGGCGACAGCAAGTCCGGTAAGACCACCTTGCTGCGGCATATCATCCGCACCATCCGAGAACACTCCTCGGCCGACCGGGTGGCGTTCACCGTGCTGGATCGCCGGCTGCACCTCGTCGACGAGCCGCTGTTTCCGGACAACGAATACAACGCCAACGTCGACCGGATCACCCCGGCGATGATCGGCCTGGCCAACCTCATCGAAGCGCGGCGGCCGCCGGCGGGCATGTCAGCGGCCGAGCTGTCCCGCTGGACGTACACCGGCCACACGCACTACCTGATCATCGACGATGTAGACCAGATACCGGATTCACCGGCGATCAGCGGTCCCTACATCGGCCAGCGGCCGTGGACCCCGCTGCTCGGATTACTAAGCCAGGCCGCTGATTTGGGGCTGCGGGTGATCGTCACCGGACGTGCGACCGGCTCGGGCCACGTGCTGATGACCAACCCGTTGCTGCGCCGCTTCAACGACCTGCAGGCGACCACGTTGATGCTGGCGGGCAACCCGGCCGACAGCGGCAAGATCCGCGGTCAGCGGTTCGGCCGGCTGCCGGCTGGACGCGCGATTCTGTTGGGCGACAGCGATACCCCGACATATGTGCAACTGGTCAACCCGTTGGTCGGTGAGGGGATTGAGGGGATGGCCCGTTGATTTCTGGTGAAACGCAACAGTAAGGAGTGATTGTCATGACGTTGCGAGTGATTCCCGAGGGCCTGGCCGCCGCGAGTGCTGCGGTGGAGGGGCTGACGGCCCGGCTGGCGGCCGCGCACGCAGCCGCGGCTCCGTTGATCACGGCGGTGGTGCCGCCTGCGATCGATCCGGTGTCGCTGCAGACCGCGGTCGGGTTCAGCGCCCAGGGCGAGGAGCACTCGGCCGTCGCCGCCCAAGGCGTGGAAGAGCTGGGCCGCGCCGGTGTGGGCGTGGGCGAATCGGGCGTCAGCTATCTGGCCGGTGACGCCGCGGCCGCCGCTACCTATGGGTTCGCGGGCGGCTGAGTGTGACTTCCCCCTTTAGCCCCATCTGGATTGCGTCGCCGCCGGAGGTGCATTCGGCGTTGCTGAGCGCTGGTCCTGGACCGGGGTCGCTGTTGGCGGCCGCCGGGGCATGGACCTCGCTCAGCACCGAATACGCCTCGGCGGCAGCAGAACTCAGTGGGCACCTGGGGGCGGTACAAGCGGGGGCTTGGCAAGGTCCCAGCGCCGAGCGGTACGTGGCCGCGCACACGCCGTACCTGGCCTGGTTGATGCAGGCCAGCGCGGACGCCGCGGGCGCGGCGGCGCAGCACGAGGTTGCCGCGGCCGCCTACACGGCTGCGTTGGCGGCCATGCCGACGCTGCCGGAGCTGGCCACCAACCACGTCGTTCACGGTGTGTTGGTGGCGACGAATTTTTTTGGGATCAATACCATTCCGATCGCCCTCAACGAGGCCGACTACATGCGGATGTGGGTGCAGGCCGCCACAACCATGGGTGTTTACCAGGCCGCGGCCGGTGCGGCGCTGGCATCGGCGCCGCGCACCACTCCGGCGCCGATGGTGCTGGCTCCCGGTGGCGAGGCGCAACCTGCGGCCGATCTGAACCAGGCAGCGGCGACCGCGCAGGCCACCAACGCCGGTTCGTCGCTTGACAGTTCGGACAGCATCTCCCAATGGCTGCAAAACCTCATCAAGTCGCTGGAGAACTTTCTCTCCAATCCCCTTCAGTCGCTTCAGCAGATGCTGAGCGATTTCCTGACCAACCCGTCGGCGGCGCTCGTTGCCTGGGGGCCGCTGCTCTTGTTTGTCGCATACGAGGCGTTTTGGGTGCCGGTCGGATCTTTCACGTGGGGGGTCATGCTGAGTGCGCCCCTGTGGCTGCCCCTGGCCATCGTCGGGCTGACGAACTTGATTTCCTTGGACCCCTTCGACTTCGACGCTATTACCGACGGCGCACCGGGAGAGCCGGCGCCGGTTCCGGGCGGTGTCGCTCAGCAGCAGCCCGCCCCGGTTCCCGGACTCTCCACTCCTGCGCCGAGTCCGTCCGCAGCACCGGCATCCGGTACGGCGTCCGGGGTCCCCGCCGGGGGTGCCCCGGCGCCGGTTCCAGCCGCGGCGAGTTTTCTCTATGCCATTGGCGCCGTTAGTGACTGGGGTCCCGATGTGGGTCCGACAGTGGGCGGCCGCGGCGGGGCCAAAGCCCCTGCGGCAACCATCCCCGCGGCTGGTGCGGCGGCGCCGATTCGGGCCGAGGCGCGAGCACGCCGGCGGCGGCGCGCAGCCATGCACGACCACGGCGACGAGTTTTTGGACATGGATTCCGACATCGGCGTCGTCCCCGATTTCGGCGCGGGCGCGTCGAATCAGGGGGCCGGCCCGCTGGGATTTGCCGGCACCGCGCGCAAAGACTCCGCTGCCCAGGCGGCGGGGCTGACCATGCTGGACGGTGACGAATTCGGTGGCGGCCCGACGATGCCGATGGTGCCCGGAACTTGGCACTCTGATCCGTCCGGTGCAAGTGGCCCCGATGGGTCCGGATCAGCCCGGGGAGGGGGGACCTGACAGTTAGCCAAAGAGTTCTCAACAAGCTGGTGATCAATCGAAACACGAAGGGAGACAAGTCATTATGAGTATGTTGGACGCTCATATTCCGCAGTTGGTAGCGGCTGAGTCGGAGTTTGGCACCAAGACGGCCTTGATGCGGCACACCATTGGCCAGGCTGAGCAGGCGGCGTTGGCGGCGCAGGCGTTTCACCAGGGCGAGTCCGCGGTGGCGTTCCAGGCTGCGCACGCTCGCTTTGTCGAGGTGGCAGCACGGGTCAACACCTTGCTGGACATCGCGCAGACGAATTTGGGTGCCGCCGCCGGTACATATGTGGCCACCGACGCCGCAGCCGCGTCGACTTACACCGGATTCTGACCCGGATCTACTAATCGCTGACCCGAAAGGACATTCTGATGTCGCAGATCATGTACAACTACCCGGCGATGTTGGGCCACGCCGGGGATATGGCGGGCTACGCCGGCACACTGCAGGGGCTTGGTGCCGACATCGCCAGCGAGCAGGCCATCCTGTCGAACGCCTGGCAGGGCACCACCGGTATGACCTACCAGGCCTGGCAGGTCCAGTGGAACCAGGCCATGGACGACTTGGTACGCGCCTACCAGGCGATGGCCACCACCCATGAGTCCAACACCATGGCGATGATGGCGCGCGACCAGGCCGAAGCCGCCAAATGGGGCGGTTAGTACCGGCTAGATGAGCGTCGAACCGAATGCCGTCGAGCTGACGGTCGATCACGCATGGTTCATCGCGGAAACCATTGGGGCGGGCTCGTTCCCATGGGTACTGGCGATCACCACCCCGTACCGCGATGCCGCGCAGCGGAATGCGTTTTTCGACCGTCAGCGGACCGAGCTGACCGAGATGGGTCTGATATCGGCCGACGGCACTATCAATTCCGCGGTCGCCGACTGGATTCGAGTGGTCTGCTTTGCCGATCGGTGGCTCGACCTGCGCTTCGTGGGCCCCGCCAGCTCCGCCGACGCGGGCTTGTTGCGCGGGTTGGTCGCCCACCGCGGGGGCGCCACCGACGGCATCGCGAAGACGGTCGTCGCGCTGCGCAGCGCGCAGTTGATCACCATCACCGCGATGCAGGTGGACGGCCCGATGGCGCTGGTCCCGGTGCTCTGTGTCGGCCTGGCGCAGCGGGCACCCGCGCGCTTCGACGAGTTCAGCATGCCGACGCGGGTCGGCGCCCGTGCGGACGAGCGGCTGCGCTCGGGCACCCCGCTCGCGGAAGTCATTGACTACCTGGGGATCCCGGCGTCGGCTCGAGCGGTGGTGGAATCGGTGTTCACCGGCCCGTGCAGCTACGTCGAGGTCGTCGCCGGGTGCCGCCGCGACGGCCGGCACTCCACCACCGAAGTGGGGATGAGCGTCGTCGACACCGCCGCGGGCCGGGTACTGGTGAGCCCGTCGCGCGCCTTCGACGGGGAGTGGGTTTCCACCTTCAGCCCCGGCACGCCTTTTGCGATCGCGGTCGCGATTGAACAGCTGACCGCCAGTTTGCCTGACAGCCAATGGTTCCCGGGCCAGCGGCTGTCCCGAGATTTCTCTGTTCAATCGTCATAAGTCCCATCGTCATAGCACCAACAGATAGAGAAGAGAGCACGATGTCTCAGCAATGGCCGCACTCGTTGACGGGGGTCCGGTGACGTCCGGCGCCGTCATGCCGATTGTCCGCGTCGCGATTCTCGCGGACAGCAGGTTGACGGAACTGGCCCTGCCCGCGGAGTTGCCACTGCGCGAAATCCTGCCCGCGGTACACCGATTGGCGGCTCCAGCCGCTCCCGACGGCGATGCCGAGGATCCGGCTGACGCAGCTACCCACCTGAGCCTGGCCCCGATCGGCGGTGCGCCGTTCAGCCTCGATGCCAGCCTGGACACCGTGGGTGTCGTCGACGGCGATCTGCTTGCGCTGCAGCCGGTGCCCGTCGGCCCGGCCGCACCCGGCATCGTCGAGGACATCGCCGACGCCGCGATGATCTTCTCCACGTCCCGGCTAAAGCCTTGGGGCGCAGCGCATATCCAGCGTGGTGCGCTGGCGGCGGCGATCGCCGTGGCCCTGCTCGCGACCGGCCTCGCGGTCACCTACCGGACGGCCACCCACGGCCTGGCCGGACTGTTGGCGGTCAGTGCGATCGCGGTGGTCACCGCGGTGGCCGGTCTGGTCGTCAGGACACGTTCGGCGGCCGCCGGCATCGCGCTGTCGATCGCGGCGCTGGTGCCGATCGGTGCCGCGTTGACCTTGGCGGTACCCGGCAAGTTCGGCCCGGCGCACTTGCTGCTGGCCGCTGCGGGCGTCGCCGCGTGGTCGCTGATAGTGCTGATGGTGCCCGGCCAGGGGCGTGAGCGCATCGTCGCCTTCTTCACCGCGTCGGCGGTCGTCGGTATCGTGGTCGGGCTGGCGGCCGGCGCCGAGTTGCTTTGGCAATTGCCCATTTTGTCCATCGGCTGCGGTCTGATCGTGGCGGGCCTGCTGATCACCATCCAAGCGGCTCAGCTGTCGGCGCTGTGGGCCCGCTTCCCCCTGCCGGTCATCCCGGCGCCGGGTGACCCCACGCCGTCGGCGCCCTCGTTGCGGGTGCTCCAGGATTTGCCGCGGCGGGTGCGCGTCAGCGATGCCCATCAGAACGGGTTCATCGCCGCGGCGGTGCTGCTGAGCGTTCTGGGGTCGGTGGCGATCGCATTGCGGCCCGAGGCGTTGAGTGGCTTCGGCTGGTACGTGGTGGGCGCCACCGCGGCCACCGCCACACTGCGCGCCCGGGTGTGGGATTCGGCCGCCTGCAAGGCCTGGCTGCTGGCCCAGCCCTATCTGGTCGCCGGTGTGCTGTTGGTGTTCTACACGGCAACCGGACGCTATGTCGCCGCGTTGGGCGCCGCCCTGGTACTCGCGGCGCTGCTGTTCGTGTGGGTGGTGGTCGCGCTGAACCCGCGGATCGCCTCGCCGGAGAGTTACTCGCTGCCGCTGCGCCGCCTGCTGGGATTCGTCGCCGCCGGTCTGGACGCTTCGCTGATCCCGGTGATGGCCTACCTGGTGGGGCTGTTCAGCTGGGTATTGAATCGATGATTCGAGCCGGATCAGTCCGTCTCACAGCGACTTTGGCCGCTTTTGCGACCGCTGTCGTTTGGAGCTGCCCGCAGGCGGTCGCCATCACCGGTCCGAAGGTCGACCCGGCCGTACCACCGCCGAGCGGCACCCCAGGGCCTGGACAGCCGATGGAGCAACGCGGACCGTGCAGCACCTCGGGAGTCATCCCGGGCACCGACGCCGGTATCACGACGCCGAGCCAATCGATGCTGGATCTGCCTGGGGCATGGCGGTTTTCACGTGGCGACGGCCAGTTGGTCGCGGTGCTAGACACCGGGGTGCGGCCTGGTCCGCGGCTGCCCAACGTCACCGCGGGCGGCGATTATGTGGAAACGACCGACGGCCTGACCGACTGCGACGGGCACGGCACGCTGGTCGCCGGGATCATCGCCGGCCAGCCCGCAGACGACGGTTTCTCCGGAGTCGCGCCCGCGGCACGGGTGGTGTCGTTGCGGGTCACCTCCGCCAAGTTCTCGGCGAAGACGCCGGGCGGCGATCCGCTTCTGGCGCAGGCATCTTCGGACGTTTCGACGCTGGCCCGCGCGATCGTGCATGCGGCCGACCTCGGCGCCCGGGTGATCAACATCTCGTCGGCAACCTGCCTGCCCGCCGACCGCCCCATCGACCAGACAGCACTTGGTGCGGCGTTGCGGTACGCGGCGGTGGATAAGGACGCGGTTATCGTGGCCGCCGCGGGCAACACGGGGCCGACCGGATCGGTCGCCGGCGGGACGTCCTGCGATTCGAATCCGCTCACCGATCTGGGGCGGCCGCAGGATCCGCGGAACTGGGCGAGCGTCACGTCCGTCTCGATCCCCTCGTGGTGGCAGCCGTACGTGCTGTCGGTGGCCTCCCTGACACCGGATGGGAAGCCGTCGAAATTCAGCATGGCCGGGCCCTGGGTCGGCATCGCGGCACCTGGCGAAAACATTACGTCGGTGAGCAATCGCGACGGCGGTGGCCTGGCCAACGGCCTGCCCGACGACCACCAGAGGCTGTTAGCGCTCAGCGGCACCAGCTACGCGGCCGGCTACGTCTCCGGCGTCGCGGCGCTGGTACGCAGCAAGTACCCGGCACTGACCGCCGAGCAGGTGGTGCGCCGCATCTCCGCTACCGCGCACAACGGCGCCCGGGCACCCTCCAACCTCGTCGGCGTCGGCAGTGTCGACCCGGTGGCGGCGTTGACATGGGACCTGCCCGCCGGTCCGGCAGCAGGTGCCGCGCCGGTCAAGCCGGTTGCCGTCCCCCCGGCCCCGGCGCCGAAGGACAACAGACCGCGGTTCGTCGCGTTCGTGGGGACCGCCGCGCTGGCTCTGGTCGTCGCGGCCGTCGCCGTGGCCGCCGCGATCACCTCGCGCCGAAGAAAGGACTCCGCGTCGTGAGCCAATCCATCGTGTGGCCGGGAACCGGCCGCACCACCCTCGCATTGCTGGCCGTGGTGCCCGCCGCGATGGCCTACCCCTGGAACACCAACCGCGACTACTGGCTGATCGGCATTGCCGTCGCCGTCGTGATCGTGCTGTTCAGCTGGTGGCGCGGGCTGCACCTCACCACCATCCTGGGCCGTCGGTTGGCGATGCTCTTCCGGCGCAGGCACCACGCGCACGAATTCAGCAGTGACACAAGCAAAACGGCCCTGTTGCGGGTCGGACCGTCCGATGGCGGTCCGGACGTGTTCCCGCTGTCGTTGGTCGCCGGCTACCTGAACCGCTACGGCATTCGTGCCGACAAGGTGCGAATCACCAGCCGTGGCAACGCGTCTGGTACCCAGGAGACCTGGGTCGGTCTGACCATATCGGCGGTCGACAACCTGGCGGCTCTGCAGGCCCGGTCGTCGCGCATCCCGTTGCACCAGACCGCGCAGGTCGCAGCCCGCCGGCTCGCCGATCACCTGCGCGAAATCGGCTGGGAGGCCGGCATTGTCGGGACTGAAGAAGCCCCCCACTTGGTCACTTCGGCGGCGCGCGAGAAATGGCGTGCACTGCCGCAGGGGTCGGACTACCTGGCGGCATACCGCGTCAGCGTGAATGACGAGCTGCCCGAGACTCTGGACGCAATCCGGTCGCATCCATCTCGCGAGACCTGGACAGCACTCGAGATCGCGGGCGAGCCAACCAATTACACGGTTGCCGCCGCGTGTGCCTTTCGCACCGAACGCCAGCCGGGCAGTGCGCCGCCGCTGGGCGGCCTCATCCCGCAGCGCGGAAATCAGCTGCCGGCGCTGACGACTTTGAATCCGTTGTCCACTCGGCGGCTCGACGGGCACACCGCTGCGCCCCCCGACTTGCTGACAAGCCTCAACTGGCCGACTCCACTGACCGGCGCTCACCGTGCACCGCTGACCGAGGTCGCTCCTCGAGCCTGAACTAGTCGAACATGAAGCTGTGCAGGAACGGGGTCATCCGCCGCAGGTAGTCCAGCTGGCTGATGTGCATCACATGGCTGCCCGGAAACCAATGCAGCCTGCAGCGATCCCAATGCTCCCAGAGCATTACGGCGTGTTCCGGCGGGGCCATCCGATCGCCGAGCCCGGTGATGATCATCCGGCGCTCCTTGGGGACCACCGGCAGATAGTTCAGCGGGCAGTGGTACGCCAGCCCGGCGTCTAACTCGTCGCGGTCGATGCCGGTGAGCCACAGTCCCAGCTTCACCAGCTCGCTGGCCGGAAACCACTCGCCGAACAACTTCGCCGGCGTGACGACGGGGCAGTTGGGAATGACCGCCTCGAGCCGGTCTTCGACCGTCGCGAGCAGCGCGGAGGTATAGCCGCCCAGCGAAAGCCCGGTCAACGCCACGCGTTCGACACCGGTGTGGCGCAGATAGTCCACGACGGAACGGAAGTCGTGCACCGCCTGTGCCATCGACTCGGCGAAACCACTCAGCCCGCGGGCAAAGTAGCCGAAACCGCTGAACGGCGAGTACTTTTCGGCTCGCCGCCCGTGAAACGGCAACGTGTACAGCAGCACGTCGTAGCCCGACCGGTAGTACCACGGCAGCGAGAAGAACAAGCCGTTGAGCAGGTAGGACGAACCCATGAAACCGTGGATGACGCACAGCGTCGGACGTGGTCCGTCGTCGTGGCGCCAATGCTGCGCACGAACGATGTTGTTGGACCGCAGCCGGCTCCACTGTTTGCGCAGCGCAGGATTGATCGCCCGGAAACTGCTGGTGAACTCGATGTTGTCGACGGTGCCGCGCGCGAGTCGCTCCGCGATCACGTTGGCCCGGCGAGACGAAACCCGCGGCATTTCGGTGGGCGCCGGAAACGACTTCGCCGGATCCCGCTCGGATGCCAGCTCGGCATAGAAACCCAGCTTGCTGCGTTCGCTACCGGACTGACGCAGGACGTTGGCGACCACGACCGGCGCCACCGTCGTGGTCAGCACCGATGCGACAGCGGTCCGCATCGCAAGGTCGCCGATCGCCGAGGTGTCGACGACCAGGCGCTGGCCCAACGGCAGGTCGGAGCGTCGGGGCAATCCTTCGGCGCCGGGCGAGACGTCGGCCCCGGCCACGGGGTCGGGCACGGGAACGGGCGGATCGATCGGTTCTGCGTCGGACATCGCGTCAGTTCGCCTTTCTTGCCGGTGCACGCGATGGTATCCCGCTGCAACGGCGCCGCCTGCGCGTATCGCCGGTGTGGTTTACCTTGGTACCCCGGCAGTGCGCATGCGGGAACCATTCGGTAATACGGTTTGTCTAACCGTGGCGATGAGCGACGGTGTTGATCAGGAGGACCGACATGTGGGATCCCGACGTCTACCTGGCCTTCGCGGACCATCGGAGCCGCCCGTTTTACGACTTGCTCTCGCGGGTGGGCGCCGAACGCGCGCGGCGGGTGGTCGATCTCGGCTGTGGACCGGGCCATCTGACCCAATACCTGTCCAAGCGCTGGCCCGGCGCGGTGGTCGAGGCGCTAGACAGCTCGCCGGAGATGGTCGGCGCCGCCCGGGAACGTGGAATCGACGCCACCACCGGGGACTTGCGCAACTGGAAGCCGAAGCCCGACACCGACGTGGTGGTCAGCAATGCTGCCCTGCATTGGGTGCCCGAGCATGCCGATCTGCTCCTTCGCTGGACCGGGGAGCTCGCGCCGGGCTCATGGATCGCCGTGCAGATGCCGGGCAACTTCGAAACGCCGTCGCATGCCGCCGTGCGGGCCCTTGCCCGTCGGGAGCCCTACGCAAAGATCATGCGCGACATACCGTTTCGAGTCGGGGCGGTGGTTCAGCCGCCGATGTATTACGCCGACCTGCTGATGGACGCCGGATGCCGGGTAGACGTTTGGGAGACCACCTATCTGCACCAACTCAAAGGTGAGCACCCGGTATTGGAGTGGATCACCGGCACCGCGCTGGTCCCGGTGCGCGAGCGGCTCGACGACGAGGACTGGGAGCGTTTTCGCCGCGAGCTCATCCCGTTGCTGGACGACGCCTACCCGGCCCGGCCCGACGGCACCACGATCTTCCCGTTCCGGCGGGTGTTCGTCGTTGCCGAGGTCGGATCGCGCCGCGCCGGCTAGCCGCTATTGGTGGGACTGGGTGGGCTGCTCCTCGATGCCGCGGTCGAAGGCGATCGCCGAGCGGCTGGTCACCTTGGCGTGGTGGGTCTTCAGATACGTTTCGGTGTAGCGCGCCGCGATGCGGGAGCCGGCGAAATCCGACGGTATGACGTCGTCGGTCCGCTGGCGCCAATCATGCAGGCGGACAGCCAGATCGGCCGCGATCTCGGCAATCTTCTCGGACCCTTCGGAGCCGGCCGCGGTGAGCAGGTTGTTGGTCTCGGTGGGATCGGCGCGCAGATCGTAGAGCTCCCGCTCGGGACGCGGCGCCGTGACCAAAGGTGCGACCGCAAGACCGGACGGGCTTTCCTGGATGTCCCACGGCAGGTCCAGCAACGGTCGCGGCACATAGTTCTCGATGTAGCTGTATTCCTTTGTGCGGATTGCCCGTATCGGGTCGAACGCGTCGTGATAGGTCTTCATGGTGTACACGTGCTCGCGGACGGGATCGGCTGGCTCGTCAGGCGCGAGCAGCTGGGCCGCGTGCGATACCCCCTCGACGTCGGCCGGCACATGGATGCCTAGTAGGTCCAGCAGCGTCGGGACCAGGTCGACGCCACTGAACAGGTCGTCGTAGATCTTCGGCGCCAACGCCCGGCCGGTGGGCGGACGGACGATCATGGCGATGCCGGTTCCGGCGTCGTAGAGCGTCGATTTCGCGCGGGGGAAAGCCGGACCGTGATCGGTGAGGAAAACCACCCAGGTAGTGGCGTCCAGACCGGCCTCGGTCAGCGTGTCCAACAGTTGGCCGACCGCCGCGTCGGCCGTGGCTATGGAGCCGTAGAAGTCGGCGAGGTCCTGGCGCACCTCGGGGGTATCGGGCAGGTAGTCGGGCAGCTCGACGGCCGCGCTGTCGGCCGGTTCATAGCGCTCCGGCGGATAGGGCCGGTGGGTCTCGAAGAATCCGGCGGTCAACAGGAACGGCTGGCCGGAGGTCACCGGCGCGCCGCCGCGCAACCACTCCTGCACCTTGTCGACGACGTACTCGCAGTAGGAGTTCGACACGTCGTACTCGTCGAAGCCCAGCCGCTTCGGGTAGGACGTCTCGTGCTGCATCCCGAAAAGTGCTGAATACCAACCTGACTCGGACAGAATCTGCGGTAGCGTCCGCACGCCGGCGCGGTATTCCCAGCCGTGATGGGCCAGACCGACAAGTCCGTTGCTCTGCGGGTAGCGCCCGGTGAAAAGCGATCCCCGCGACGGAGAGCACAGCGGCGCGGTGGAATGGGCCCGGGTGAACAAGATGCCCTCTGCGGCAAGCCGGTCGAGCCGCGGGCTGGACACGTCCGTGTGCCCGTAGGCGCCGAGATAGCGCCCCAGGTCGTGCCAGTGCACCAGCAGCACATTGTCACGGCCGGCCATCACAGCTGCAATCCTTTCGGTTACCTCGTCCGGCGACGATACCCGAGCCTGGCTGCGCGCCGCCGAGGCGAAGTCGTTTCAGCTGTGATCCCATCGGTTCTCGGAAACGAACTCGGCCAGCGGGCGCGCATACGCCCAGTCGTCCAGTTCCAGCGCAGGCCGATCCGGAAATTCCGGTACCGGTCCCAGACACAGGATGGCCACCGGTTCTGCACCGGGCGGCATGCCGAGCAGAGCTGCCAGCCGTCGCGGATCGAAGAGGGAAACCCAGCCCATGCCGAGGCCTTCGGACCGGGCCGCCAACCACAGATTCTGGATGGCGCACGACACCGACGCCAGATCCATCTGCGGCAGCGTTCGCCGGCCGAAGATGTGCGCGTCGCGCTCGTCGCACAGCGCCACCACGAGAAGCTCCGCGCACTCGCGAATGCCCTCGACTTTGAGCTGCAGAAATTCCTCCGCCCGCGGTCCCAGGGCTTGCGCCGTCAGTGCGCGCTCTTCGTCGACCAGCGCGTGGATGCGCGCGCGCAGCCGCTCGTCGGTGATGCGGATGAAACGCCAGGGCTGCATCAGGCCCACGCTCGGTGCGGCGTGCGCAGCCTGCAGCAGTCGTGCCAGCACATCTTCGTCTACCACCCCGCCGGGCACGAACCGGCGCATGTCTCGCCGTTCCGAGATCACCCGGTACACGGCCTGGCGTTCCTGCGGACTGAACGCATGGTGGGGCACGAGAGCCATCGTAGAAAGGCCGTGTCCGCGGATCGCAATCAAGGACTGAACGTGACGCCGACCGCGCGGAACACGTATTCGGGTGGCATATCGAAGGCCAGCGATCGGCTCGGCAGGCGGTCCAGCACGTCATGGGGGATGGCGTCCTTGTAGTGCAGCGAGAGCTGACCGCTGAATTTTGGGTCGACCTGCGCGACGTCCAGATCAAGCTGCAGACCCGTCGGCGAGATCTCGGCGGTGGCCGCGCCGGTCTGCGCCCGGTCCCAGCGCACATCGATCATGCGGCCGGCGAGCCGGGGCACCACCGACAGCGTGGCGAGCACCCGCTCGGGGGTGAAGGCCAGCGAACCCACGAAGCTGCCGACGGTGTGTGAGGCGCGCAGACCGGGAATGGCGCCGCTGAACCGCCTGGTGACCGCGACGTACTCGGCGAGATAGAAGGGTTCTTCGGCCTCGATCTCGGCACGCAGATCGGCGGGTAGCTTGCCGATGCCGAACAGCTTGCGAACATAAACCGCCATACGACAGTATGACGGACCTCGGCATCGGTGCTGGTATCGATAGTGGGGTGACCCGCCCCCGGATCCTCGCCGTTTCTTGTGCCGTCGTCGCCGTCGTGGTCTACGCCGGCATGTGGTTGGGCTATCGGCAGAACTGGAGCTGGCTGCACAGCATCGATTGGTCGTTGCTGAATGCTGCGCACAGCATCGGGGTCAAGCATCCCGGCTGGGTGCGGTTCTGGGCCGACGTGTCCTTCGTCATGGGTCCTATCCCGCTGCGGATTGTCGGCATGGTCGGCGCGGTGGTCTCGGCGGTCAAGCGCAATGTGCGGGCCGCGCTGTTGTTGCTGACCTGCTTGCCGCTGACCACCTTCGTGACATCGACGGCCAAGGATCTGGCCGACCGTCCGCGACCGGTCACCGCGTTGGTAGCCGTGCCGCAGACGTCGTTCCCGTCGGGGCACGCGCTGGAGGCGATGGCCGGGGCGCTGGCGGTGCTGACCGTTGTGCTGCCGCTGCTCAGTGGATGGTGGCGCTGGACGGCGGTCGCGGTTGGGGCGGTCTGGGTGCTGGCGGTCGGCAGTTCCCGGGTGGCACTGAACGTGCACCATCCGTCCGACGTGCTGGCCGGCTGGGCGCTGGGCGTGAACTGACGGCGTTAAGCGTGAACCTACGGCGTTAAGCGTGGACTGACGGCGTTGGCTGTGAACCTACGGCGTCGGCTGTGAAGCTACGGCGTCGGCTGTGAAGCTACGGCGTCGGCTGTGAAGCTAGGGCGGGCAGATCCGCGAATTTTCGCCCCTACTTCACACGCAAAGCCGTGGCTTCACACGCAAAGCCGTGGCTTCACACTCGAACGCCCGAGACTACGAATCCCGCCGCGGGCACCGTGGACGTACGTCCTCTCACTTGGCAAAATCCCTGGCGCGCAATAGTTGTCGCTCAGAGCGGGTCAAAACGACACGCGCTCCCGGCCAGGAACAGCAGTGACGGGCGCAGCTGGCGACGCGCCGCCCGCTACTTCGCGATCGCGATCACCGCGCCGGGCCGCAACCATCGGATGATCTGCACAAGCGTGGCGTCGTCGATCGCCACACAACCTTCGGTGGGGCCGCCGTCGGTGGTGTGGAAGAAGAACGCGGCGCCGCCGCCGGGCACCTTGTTCTTGTTGACACCCATCACCACCGCGTGCTTGTACTGCGGAATCTGCAGGTTCTCACTCTCGGCGGTGTCGAACGGGCACTTGGCTTTTTCGCACACCTGCATGGTGTTGAAGGTGGGGCTGTGGTCGTCTCCGCTCCACCAATGGTTGGGTCCGACCTGCGTATACGGCAGTCCCCCACCGGGATTCGGCGCGGTGCCGAAGGCCGAGTCGAGGCTGTAAACGCCCATCGGAGTGGCCGGGTACCCGCTCTTGGCCTGCGGAGCCAAGCCGGCAGAACCAATGTGGGTGGGAATGCCGGTCTTGACCGGTTGCCAGCCAGCAGCCGTGCGCTGGTAGACGTCCATCTTCGCGTTCGAACCGCCGGTCCCCACAACCGAAATCACTTGTGTGGCATTGCCAACCGAGTTCGCGAACCACGGGCTACCCACCGCGCAACTCACCGGAGCAAGCAGAAGCCATGCGCCAACCAGACACGCGGCAGCGCACAGCAGAGCTCCCAGTCGGCGCATCCGTTCATCGTCGGACGGGTTCAACCGCCGGGTCAAGTAAATGTTCAGAACCGGTTGGGTCACCGCGTCGTGACTTCACGGTCCGCCCGATCACCCACACGCACAACAGGAAATACAAATAGCCCAGCGCCCAGCCGGCCAGCACGTCGGACGGATGGTGCACGTTCAGTGCCACCCGGGAACTGCCGACCGCCAGCA
>NZ_LZIJ01000133.1 GCF_001667115.1 Mycobacterium sp. 852002-51163_SCH5372311
CCGGGGGCGGTGGCGACCATCAACTACCTTGATGTCAATGCGCAGCCGCAGGAAGTCAAGAATGCGCCGTTGCCCTGGTCGTTCACGATCACCACGACCGAGCCCGCGGTCGTCGGCAACGTTGTGGCTCAGGGCAATGGCGACACCATCGGCTGCCGCATCATCGTCAACGGTGAAGTAAAAGACCAGCGCACCGTCAACACCCCCGACGCCTACACCTTCTGCCTGGACAAATCCGGATGACCAGCCCCCGACCTCCTCGCGTACCGCACACCATCCGGCGGCTCTCGGTGCCGATTCTGGTGTTGTGGGTGGCCCTGGCCGCGATAACGAATGCGCTTGTGCCGCAACTGGAAGACGTCGGCAAAGTCCACAACGTAGCGCTGAGCTCACCGGATGCACCGGCGCTGAAGGCGACCAAGCGCATCGGCCAGGTGTTCCACGAGTTCAACACCGACAGCTCGGCAATGGTGGTCCTGGAAGGTGACCAGCCGCTCGGCGCGGATGCCCACCGGTACTACGACACGCTGATCCGCAAGCTGGAGCAGGACCGCAAGCACGTCGAGCATGTTCAGGACTTCTGGGGCGACACGCTGACCGCGGCGGGATCGCAGAGCACGGATGGCAAGGCCGCGTATGTGCAGCTGAACCTGACCGGCAATCAGGGCTCGGCCCTGGCCAACGAGTCCGTCGATGCCGTTCGCGACATCATCGCGCGCACCCCACCACCGCCGGGAGTCAAGGCGTATGTCACCGGCGCTGCGCCGCTCATCGCGGATCAGTTCGAAGTGGGCAGCAAGGGGACCGCGAAAGTCACCACGATCACCGTCGGGGTGATTGCGGTGATGCTGCTGTTCGTCTACCGCTCCTTCATCACGATGCTCCTGGTGTTGTTGACGGTCCTCATCGAGATGGCCGCCGCCCGGGGAATCGTTGCTTTTCTCGGAAACGCCGGGGTCATCGGGCTGTCGACGTACTCGACGAATTTGCTCACGCTGCTGGTTATCGCGGCGGGCACGGACTACGCAATATTCGTCGTCGGCCGATATCAAGAGGCACGCAGCGCCGGCGAGGATCGAGAAGCCGCCTTCTACAACATGTTTCGGGGAACGGCCCACATCGTCCTGGGTTCGGGTCTGACGGTTGCCGGCGCGGTGTTCTGTTTGAGCTTCACCCGGCTGCCGTATTTCCAAAGTCTCGGCATCCCCGCCGCGCTGGGCATTCTCGTCGCGCTCGCCGCCGCACTGACCCTGGCTCCGGCCGTGTTGACCCTGGGCGCTGCGGCGGGCTGCTTCGAACCCAAACGCGCAATGCGAACCCGCGGCTGGCGGCGCATCGGCACCGGCATCGTCCGCTGGCCCGCCCCGATCCTTTCCGTGGCGTGCGCGCTCGCCCTTATCGGCCTGCTGTCCCTGGCCGGATACAAGACAAGTTACGACACGCGGCCCTACATGCCCGCCAGTGCGCCGGCCAATGTCGGGTTCACCGCCGCCGAGCGGCACTTCTTTCGGGCCCGGCTGGAGCCCGAGCTGTTGATGGTCGAGACCGATCACGACATGCGCAACCCCGCCGACATGCTCATCCTGGACCGGGTGGCCAAGGCGGTGTTCCACACATCGGGCATCGCCCAGGTGCAGGCGATCACCAGGCCGCTGGGCACCCCGCTGGTACACAGCTCGCTGGCATTTCAGATCAGCGCGCAAAGCGCTAACCAGACGGAAAACCTTACCTATCAACGGGATCGCGCCAACGACTTGATGAAACAGGCCGGCGAGCTGGCGAAGACGATCGACCTGCTGAAGCAGCAGTATGCCCTGCAGCAGGAGTTGGCGGCCACCACTCACAGTGAGGCGCAGAACTTCCGCGACACCATCGCCACGATCAACGACCTGCGGGACAAGATCGCCAACTTCGACGACTTCTTCAGGCCGATCCGTAGCTACTTCTACTGGGAAAGGCATTGCTACGACATCCCGGTCTGCTTCGCGCTGCGGTCGATCTTCGACGCGCTCGACGGCATCGACGCGCTCAGCCAGAAATTCGAAGACCTCACAGCCACCTTGGACAGGCTCGACGCGCTGCAGCCGAAACTGGTGGCGTTGATACCGCCGCAGATCGACAGTCAGCAGACCAATCGCGACCTGGTCATGTCGAACTACGCCACCCTGTCGGGCATCTACGCACAGACCGCGTCCGCGATCGAGAACGCGACCGCGCTGGGCCGGGCGTTCGACGTCGCCAAGAACGACGACACCTTCTATCTGCCGCCCGAGGTCTTCAACAATCCCGACTTCAAACGTGGTCTGAAACTGTTCCTTTCGCCCGACGGCAAGGCCGCCCGCATGATCGTCACGCATGAAGGCGACCCCGCGACCCCCGAGGGCATCTCACACATCGAACCGATCAGGAAAGCCGCGCACGAGGCCGTCAAGGGCACCCCGATGGCCGACGCCAAGGTCTACATCGGCGGCACCGCCGCGACGTACAAGGACGTCCAGGACGGGGCCACCTGGGACCTGATGATCGCGGGGATCGCCGCGATCTCGCTGATCCTGCTGATCATGATGTTCATCACGCGAAGTCTGGTTGCGGCCCTGGTGATCGTCGGCACGGTGGCTCTGTCGCTGGGCGCGTCCTTCGGGTTGTCGGTCCTGGTGTGGCAGTACATCTTTGGCATCCAGCTGTATTGGGTGGTGCTGGCGCTGGCGGTGATCCTGCTGTTGGCAGTGGGATCCGACTACAACCTGCTGCTGATCTCTCGCTTCAAAGAGGAGATCGGCGCCGGACTCAAGACCGGCATCATCCGCGCGATGGCCGGGACCGGTTCGGTGGTGACATCGGCCGGTCTGGTTTTCGCCATCACCATGTGCGCGTTCGTGTTCAGCGGCTTCGTGGTTCTGGGTCAGATCGGGACAACCATCGGCCTCGGCTTGTTGTTCGACACGCTGATCGTGCGTTCCTTCATGACGCCGTCCATCGCGGCGCTGCTGGGGCGCTGGTTCTGGTGGCCGCAACGGGTGCGCCCCCGTCCGGCCAGCACGATGCTCCGGCCCTACGGGCCGCGCCCGGCCGTTCGTCAACTGCTGCTCTGGGAGGACGACGACCCGGTGGTGTCCGCCAAGTCGCGCTAGCGCAACATAGTCGCAACGATGCCGGCCAGGTAACCCAGCCGGGCCACCTCCGAGGGCCGGAACTCCGGACCCGGACGGCCCAGCACCACCGCGGTGTGCGGGTCGCGCAGCGGTGCCGCGACCATCGTGATGTCCATGTCGCGCCAGGATTGCGGCACCCAGTCGGCGCCTCCGTCGAGCGGGGCGGCACGCTCCATCGGCAGCCAGGGCGCCGAATCCGCCCGAGTCTCCGGCGCACCCGGGCTGCCCGCCAGGCGCTGCACCCCGGCCTCGGTGGCGCGCAACACCGTGCACCAGGCCACCCGCAGCACCCGCGGTGCCTCGTCGACCAGGACCTGCAGCCTCGTTTCGTTGTCGCGGGCGGCGGCGACGTGGTCGAGCAATTCCAGCTCGCGGTGGGCCTCGAGCAGACCGGTGTGCGGACGGACACTGTCAACCCGGACGCCGGGCAGCGACTCGGCGGCGGTGATCAGCGTGTCCGGCATTGCCCCCAAAGGCAGCTCGATGACCAGGTCGTCGATCGCATAGCCCCCGCTGCGCTCCACCACGTCGAGCGACAGGATGTCGGCGCCCACCGAGCCGAGCGCCACAGCCAGCGAGCCCAGGCTGCCCGGCCGGTCGGCCAGCTCGATGCGCAGTAGGTAGGAAGGCACGGCCAACACTGTTGCACAGCGACGCGTCGACGGCATGTCGGCCCGGGTGAGCCTGAGTGCCCGTCCAGCGGAGCCGCCGGGCTAGGCTTTTCGCTCGTGCCCAAGATCTCCCGCGACGAGGTGGCCCACCTGGCCCGCCTGGCCCGGCTGGCGTTGTCCGATGCGGAGCTAGACAGCTTCGCCGGCCAACTGGACGCCATCCTTACCCACGTCAGCCAGATCCAGGCCGTCGACGTCTCTGGGGTCGAAGCGACCGACAACCCGCTCAAGGATGTCAACGTCACCCGCCCGGACGAGACGACGCCGTGCCTGACGCAAGAGCAGGCGCTGTCCCAGGCGCCCGAAGCCGCCGAGGGCCGCTTCGTCGTCCCCCAGATTCTCGGGGAGAGCCAGTGACGGACATCATCCGAGCCGACGCCGCGACGCTCGCTGCTCGGGTCGCCGCCAAAGAGCTGTCGTCGGTGGAGATCACCCAGGCCTGCCTGGACCAGATCGCGGCGACCGACGACCGCTACCACGCCTTCTTGCACGTGGCCGCTGACGAGGCACTGAGTGCGGCGGCCGCGGTCGACAAGACGCTGGCCGCCGGCGAACCGCTGCCGTCGGCGCTGGCCGGGGTGCCACTGGCCCTGAAGGACGTGTTCACCACCGTCGACATGCCGACCACCTGCGGCTCCAAGATCCTGCAGGGCTGGCGATCGCCGTACGACGCCACGCTGACCATCAAGCTGCGCTCGGCCGGGATCCCGATCCTGGGCAAGACGAACATGGACGAATTCGCGATGGGCTCGTCCACCGAAAACTCCGCCTACGGCCCGACCCGCAACCCGTGGAACGTCGAGCGGGTCCCGGGCGGCTCCGGCGGGGGCAGCGCGGCGGCACTTGCCGCCTTCCAGGCGCCGCTCGCCATCGGGTCCGACACCGGCGGCTCCATCCGCCAGCCGGCCGCCCTGACCGCGACCGTCGGCGTCAAACCGACTTACGGCACGGTCTCCCGGTACGGGCTGGTGGCCTGCGCGTCGTCGCTGGATCAGGGTGGCCCATGTGCGCGCACCGTGCTGGACACCGCGCTGCTGCACCAGGTGATCGCCGGGCACGACCCCCGCGACTCCACGTCGATCGCCGCCGAGGTACCCGACGTGGTCGGTGCCGCCAAGGCCGGCGCGGCAGGTGACCTGAAGGGCGTCCGGGTCGGAGTGGTGCGTCAGCTGCACAGGGGAGAGGGCTACCAGCCGGGTGTGCTGGCCTCGTTCGAGGCCGCCGTCGAGCAGTTGCGGGCGCTGGGTGCAGAGGTCAGTGAAGTCGATTGCCCACACTTCGACCACGCGCTGGCCGCCTACTACCTGATCCTGCCGTCGGAGGTGTCGAGCAACCTGGCCCGCTTCGACGCGATGCGCTACGGGCTGCGGGTCGGCGACGACGGCACCCACAGCGCCGAAGAGGTGATGGCGTTGACCCGGGCAGCCGGTTTCGGGCCAGAAGTCAAGCGGCGCATCATGATTGGCGCCTACGCCTTGTCGGCGGGCTACTACGACGCCTATTACAACCAAGCGCAGAAGGTACGCACGTTGATCGCCCGCGACCTCGACGAGGCCTATCGATCTGTAGACGTGCTGGTGTCGCCGGCGACGCCGACCACCGCTTTCCGGCTGGGCGAAAAGGTAGACGATCCGCTCGCGATGTACTTGTTCGACCTGTGCACGCTGCCGCTGAACCTAGCCGGCCATTGCGGCATGTCGGTGCCCTCGGGTCTGTCGCCTGACGACCAGTTGCCCGTTGGACTGCAGATCATGGCTCCGGCGTTGGCCGACGACCGGCTCTACCGCGTGGGGGCTGCCTACGAGGCCGCCCGTGGTCCGCTGCCCTCGGCCATCTGAACCCGCGGCTCCGTGCCGAGCAGACGCAGACTCGCGTAAAAATTGCCCGACGCGTGCGATTTTGCGTCTGCTCGCGCCACTGACTGGGCACAGGGCAAGATGAGGACATGCGGATCGGAATTCTCACCGGAGGCGGTGACTGCCCTGGCCTCAACGCCGTCATCCGAGCGGTGGTGCGCACTTGCGATTCCCGGTACGGCTCGTCGGTGGTGGGATTCCAGGACGGTTGGCGGGGTTTGCTGGAGAACCGTCGTATGCAGCTGGCCAACGACGACCGCAACGACCGGCTGCTGGCCAAAGGCGGAACCATGCTGGGCACCGCGCGCGTGCATCCCGACAAACTGCGGGCAGGGCTGAACCAGATCAAGCAGACCCTGGACGACAACGGTATCGACGTGCTCATCCCGATCGGCGGCGAAGGCACGCTGACCGCCGCGCACTGGCTGTCCGAGGAGAACGTTCCCGTCGTCGGTGTGCCGAAGACGATCGACAACGACATCGACTGCACCGACGTGACTTTCGGCCACGACACGGCCCTGACGGTGGCCACCGACGCAATCGACAGGCTGCACAGCACGGCGGAATCCCATCAGCGGGTGATGTTGGTGGAGGTCATGGGAAGGCACGCGGGCTGGATCGCGCTGAACTCCGGGCTGGCGTCCGGCGCGCATATGACGCTGATCCCCGAGCAGCCCTTCGACATCGAGGAAGTGTGCCGGCTCGTCAAACGGCGTTTCCAGCGCGGCGACTCGCATTTCATCTGTGTGGTCGCCGAAGGGGCCAAACCCGTTGCCGGCTCGATTCAGTTGCGTGAAGGCGGGATTGACGAATTCGGCCATGAACGTTTCACCGGGGTTGCCGCCCAACTGGGTGCCGAGGTGGAGAAGCGGATCAACAAGGACGTCCGGGTGACGGTGCTGGGCCACGTCCAGCGCGGGGGCACGCCGACCGCTTACGATCGAGTGCTCGCTACTCGGTTCGGGGTCAACGCCGCCGACGCCGCCCATGCCGGCGAGTACGGCCAGATGGTGTCGCTGCGCGGGCAGGACATTGGCCGGGTGGCACTCGCCGATGCGGTTCGCCAGCTCAAGCTGGTGCCGCAAAGTCGCTACGACGATGCGGCCGCTTTCTTCGGCTGACGTCTGGCGTGAGAGTTCTTGGCTCGGCGGTGGATTCGAGTAGTGGTTTGCATTGCCTGCAACGAACGGCGTTCGGTGTGAACTGACGGCGTTCGGTGTGAACTGAGGGCGTTCGGTGTGTACTGGCGGCGGGAATCGGCGCGCATTTCCGCCCAGGATTCACCCGCAACGCCCAGGATTCACGCGCAACGCCCAGGATTCACGCCCAACGCCCGAGACAACGGGGTCGCCGCGCGCACAGCGTCGAGGCATGCGGTTTTGTCCGGCCCCGCGCGACAAAATCACTCCAGCGAATGCGCCCGCTGCGAATTGTCGCTGGAAGCTGGACAATTCGGTATGTGCCGAGCTTGCTGTGGCGCGTGGGAATGTTTAGCCCGCTACCGCGTCCGCGTGAATCACCCGGCCGAGCCGTGCTGACGGTCCCGATTAGGATCGAGCGCATGACGGTCACTACGGCGGAACTGCTGGACTACGACGAGGTCGTCGCACGCTTTGACCCGGTACTCGGCCTCGAAGTGCACGTCGAACTCAACACCAGGACCAAAATGTTCTGCGGCTGCGCCACCGCATTCGGTGCCGAACCCAACACTCAGGTGTGTCCGGTGTGCCTGGGCCTGCCCGGTTCCCTGCCGGTGCTCAACCGGGCCGCCGTCGAGTCGGCGATCCGCATCGGACTGGCGCTGAACTGCGAGATCGTGCCCTGGTGCCGCTTCGCCCGGAAGAACTACTTCTACCCAGACATGCCGAAGAACTATCAGATCTCACAGTACGACGAGCCGATTGCCATCAACGGCTACCTCGACGCGCCGCTGGAGGACGGCACCACCTGGCGGGTGGAAATCGAACGGGCGCATATGGAGGAAGACACCGGAAAGCTGACCCACCTGGGCAGTGAGACCGGCCGCATCGAAGGCGCCACGGCTTCCCTGATCGACTACAACCGTGCCGGTGTCCCGCTGATCGAAATCGTCACCAAACCCATTGTGGGGGCCGGAGAACGGGCCCCACAGATTGCCCGCGCCTACGTGACGGCGTTGCGGGACCTGTTGCGCGCGCTGGATGTATCCGACGTCCGGATGGACCAGGGCTCGATGCGCTGCGACGCCAATGTGTCGCTCATGCCAAGGGGTACAACAGAATTCGGTACTCGCACCGAAACCAAGAACGTCAACTCCCTGAAAAGCGTCGAGGTCGCGGTGCGTTACGAAATGCAGCGCCAGGCGGCCGTTCTGACCTCTGGCGGCCGGGTCATCCAGGAAACCAGACACTTTCACGAGTCCGGGTACACCAGTCCCGGCCGTGCCAAGGAAACCGCACAGGACTATCGATACTTCCCAGAGCCGGATCTGGAACCCGTCGCCCCCAGCCGTGAACTCGTCGAGAAACTGCGCCAAACCATTCCGGAGCTACCGTGGTTGAGCCGCAAGCGGATTCAGCAGGAGTGGGGCGTCTCCGACGAGGTGATGCGCGATCTGGTCAACGCGGGTGCGGTCGAATTGGTCACTGCGACCGTCAAGCACGGAGCATCCAGCGAATCGGCGCGGGCCTGGTGGGGGAACTTCCTGGTGCAAAAGGCCAACGAGGCCGGCATCGGGCTGGACGAATTGGCCATCACCCCAGCGCAGGTCGCCCAGGTGGTGGCGCTCGTCGACAAGGGCAAGCTGTCCAACAAGCTGGCCCGCGAGGTCGTAGCGGGCGTCCTGGCCGGAGAGGGCGAACCCGAGGAAGTGATGGCCGCCCGTGGCCTCGAGATGGTACGCGACGACGCGGTGACGCAGGCTGCCGTCGACGAGGCGCTGGCCGCCAATCCCGATGTGGCGGAAAAGATTCGCGGCGGCAAGGTGGCCGCCGCGGGCGCGATCGTCGGTGCGGTCATGAAGGCCACCCGCGGCCAGGCCGACGCGGCGCGGGTACGCGAACTCGTGCTGGCTGCCTGCGGTCAAGGCTGACGGCAACCCGAGGCCGCAAATCTCATGGTGCTGTGATGGACGAACCATTCGACGAGTTGATGTCCATGCTGGACTATCCCATCTTCGTGGTGACGACCCGAGCCGACGACCACCCATCGGGCTGTCTGGTGGGCTTCGCCACGCAAACCAGCATCCGCCCGCCGCGATTTCTGGTCGGCATCTCCAAACGCAACCACACGTTCAAGGTGGCGGGCCGCTCCGGACACCTCGCGGTACACATCATGTCCCGGCAGCAGCATGACCTGGCCGAACTGTTCGGCGGCCAAACCGGTGATCGGATCAACAAATTCGATCGCTGCTCGTGGCACGCCGGTCCGGAAGATATGCCGATTCTGGACGATGCGCTCGCGTGGTTCGTCGGCCGGACGTTGGAACGCATCGACGTCGGCGACCACGTCGGCTACCTGTTGGAGCCCGTCACTGTCTGGGCTTCGGAGAGCTCCGACGACCTGCTACGCCTTTCCCACGTCGAAGACATCGAACCCGGCCACGAGGCCTGAGCCGAACTCTCGCTACGTCTTGTCGTCGTTGCTGCGCGGGAAGCCGCCGCCGGACGGGAACAGCGGGAAGACTACGTCGTCGAGCTTTTCCGCATCGCCGGCGGTCTTGTTGACGGTCGCGCCCCAGACGTTTCCGTCCGGCGACATCTTCAACGCCCACGCGTGCCCGTGGGTCTCCTTGCGCACGACGTCGGGCTCACCGGTGACTGC
>NZ_LZIJ01000134.1 GCF_001667115.1 Mycobacterium sp. 852002-51163_SCH5372311
CAGCTGTCAAGCATCAGCCGAAACACTGTCAGGCATCACCCGAAGCTGAAATGTCAAGCATCAGCCGAGGTCATACAAACAGGTTGTGGGGCGGGCGGGGCTCGAACCCGCGACCAACGGATTATGAGTCCGCGGCTCTAACCAACTGAGCTACCGCCCCCGTGTGACGCGGCCACCATGGTCGCATGCCGGGCCGCAACCGAAACAAGCACCGTCAGCCGAACACCGTCTCACCATTGGCGCGGATCAGGTAACGCTCGGTGCCGTGCTCGACCCGCGGAGCGTCGGCACCCAACGCCACCGCCACCTTGTTGCTGGCATTGCGCATGATGTCGAACGTCAGCTCGACGGCCTCTGCCTCGGAGAACCGGGAACGCACCTCGGCGACGTCGTCGGCGACGAGGTGCGCCGGACTCCAAATTAACGCATCCGTATACCGCAGCGCTGCTTTTGCGCGGTCGTCAAGCAACGCCGAGGTCTCGAAGCGCTCGAGGTCGTCGTACAACGTCTCTGATCCCCCGGCATCGAGTGCGGTGCGCTCGCGCAGCGACTTGCACAGCCGGCAGTTGTGCTGGGCTGCGCCGCGCAGCCGGACCAGCTCGGAGGTCACCGGATCCAAAGAACGCATTCGGGCCACCGCGGGCAAAAACTCGTTGAACACCGCATCGGACGGATCGGCGTGCTCCCACGAGATCGGTCCGTTCACCCAGCCGAGATACTCCGAACCGATACCCAGCGCTTCCAGCCCGGCCCGCACCCGGGGCACAAAGTCAGCGATATACATTACAACGACAGCACCGAAAGTACTGTCCCCCAGCACTTTCCACAGCCGCGACCGCTGTTCGTCAGTGATCACCGAGACGTCCACACTGAACTGCTCGGCAAACTCGGCAACCGTGGTCTCGGCCTCCGACACCGGTCCGTCAACCTCGACATCGGCGGGCAACGGCGGCAGCGACAGCGCCTGCGCACACACCCGTCGCACTAGGGCGGTAAGGCGACCAGACGACAACGCCACCAGCCGCGCGAGCTGATCTTTGTCAACGGAAACCGGAGCCACCATCGATCCTACGGTAGAGCGCGCGACACCCGACAGCAATCCGCTACTGCGCCTGGCTCACCGAAGACATGTGGAAGTCCGGTATCCGCAACGACGGCATCGCCGCGCGGGTCACCCAATCCCCCCACTCCCGGGGCAGGGTCTTCTCGCTGGCACCGGCTTCGGTGGCCCGCCTCAAGAGATCCAGCGGGCTTTCGTTGAACCGGAAATTGTTGACCGCCGCCGTCACCTCGCCGTCTTCGACGAGGTAAACGCCGTCCCGGGTCAGCCCCGTCAGCAGCAGCGTGGCGGGATCGACCTCGCGGATGTACCACAGGGTAGTCAGCAGCAGACCGCGTTCGGTCGAAGCGATCATGTCCGCCAAATCGGCAGAGCCGCCGGTCATCACGATGTTGTCGGCCGCCACCGCCACGGGCTCGTCGTATTTGGCGGCGGTGGCCCGCGGATAGGCCAGCGCGTTGATCACCCCGTTGCGGATCCAGTCCACCTGGTTGATTTCCATTCCGTTGTCGAACACCGACACCGTCTCCGAAGAATTGCTCACCGCGACAAACGGCGTGCACGCCAGGCCGGGCGCGGACGGATCGGAGAACAACGTCAGCGGCAAATCGGTCAGCCGCTCCCCCACCCGCGTCCCACCGCCGGGCGCCGAGAATGCCGTCCGGCCCTCCTGCGCGCCCCGCCCGGACATCCTCCATGCCAGGTGGATCATCATGTCGGCCACCGTGGACGGT
>NZ_LZIJ01000135.1 GCF_001667115.1 Mycobacterium sp. 852002-51163_SCH5372311
TCTCGCAGACGAACTCCACAATCAACGCTGCTACCTGGGCGACGATGTCAAAGGGGCCGTGTGGTCCCGGCGGCAGTGGCTGAAATTGAGCCTCCGGAATGGCCGCGGCAAACGCAGCGGCCGCCTCGATCGGCACCAGCCGATCGCCTGGACGTGCGAGGACCAGGGTGGGCGCTCGCACCGAAGCCAGCACGCCGCGGATGTCGATCTCCATGAACGCTTTCCACCACAGCTTGGCCATCGTCGGACTCACCATCGCGCGCTGGAGCTTGCCGAACATTTCTCTGACACCTGGTGTCTCGGCTGTGGCGCCGTAGTACAGATCGGCCAGCGCACCTTCTCCCCAACGACGGTCGATCTCGTCGAGCTGCGATTCGATTTCGGCGCGGGTGAACCCCCACGGGAATTCGGGCAGCTCTTGGGAATACCGCGCCGCAGCGCCGTACACAACCAGCGAGCTAACCCTTTCCGGATGGGCGGCAGCGAATAACGCGCACACCGATCCGCCTTCGCTGCTGCCAAACAACGCTGCGCGGTCGACCCCCTCGGCGTCGAGAATCGCCTGCAAATCGTCGAGGCGCTCATCTACTGACAGTGACTGCGTCGACGGGTCCGACAAGCCTGTCCCGCGTCTGTCCCACACGATGAACCGTGTCGACTGAGAAAAGCACTCGATGAATTCCGCGTAAAGGTTCCCTGGTTCGTCGATCGTGTCGACGTTGCTCAGCATCCATCCGGGTGCCCAAATGAGGAATGGGCCAGAATCGCCGAACACGCGGTAGGCCAAGCGCACGTCCCCGTTGCGTGCGTAGCGCAGCTGCCCATCGGTCACGTCAACATCGTGGCATCACCGAGGCCGGAGGTCCTCAGATTTCGTTCATGCGCCGCGTACGGCAGCTTTCGTACGGGACCGTGAGGGGACCACCGGGCCGCGAGCGCGGCCCGTAAGGCGGTTATGCCCTGGTAGATGTGGAGCCGATGACGGGAATCGAACCCGCGTATTCAGCTTGGGAAGCAGGGCGATGGTCAGAACAAGCAAGAGCAGTCGCGCCAATGCGGCGCCCTTTTGGATGGGATGGGTGTCCCCCGGTTGCAGATGGCTACGGGCAGGTCACCGTCATCTCGAACGGCTTGCTCACCACCGGTCCCGGGTTAGCCAGGTCGGTCATGTTGCGACCGGTCGCGACGCCGCTGATCTTGTAGGTGTTGCCGTTCTTGGTGGCGTCTGCCTTGCCGGTGGGGTCTACGCCGCGCAGGTACCCGATTGACACGCCGTCGAACGTGCCCACACCCACGTAGTTGACGACCGGGTTATCGCCTTGCGTCACGGCAGCACCAATGCCGCTGTCGGGTCCACCAATTTTGATGTCGATGATGCCCTCACGCGCCGGGCATTCCACCGGTCCCTGCACTTTCTGGTCCTTGCCATCGACGATCAGTTTCGCCGTCCCGGGAGCAGGGGCAACTGTGCTCTGGGTTGTGCTCGAGTGGCCGCCGCCACCGCATGCAGCCGGAATCCCAGCCATGATCGCCACGCCGCCAACGACTCCCAGGAACTTATGCTTCACGATTCTCCTTCGCGGGTGTCCTTGTCTGGCGCTTTTTCAGCTAACGAAACGTACTGTAGGGCCAACGCAAGGCTCGCATGTTCGTTTGCTGTGTTGAGGCTGCGACACCGCGCAAGTTCGCGGTCACACGGCGTCCATGGCGGTGACACCACCATCCGGCACGGACCTAGCCGTCAACAGTCGTTGCTCGATGAGGTCGGCGCCGCGCGCCACGCCGCCAGTCGCGGCATACCCCTGAGCCACGCGACGCGCTCCGGCGGACATAGTCATCGCCTGGTGCACCTTGTCGTGTAAGCGCGCCGTGGTCAGCTTCCTGTTCGGTAGACGCGTTCCGCAGCGGGCAACTTCGACCCGGCGGGCGACCTCGAACTGGTCGCGCGCTTGCGGCACCACGCATACCGGCACCCCGCGCTCGAGGGCTTTTTGAGTAGCGCCCATTCCGCCATGCGTCACGGCGCAGACAGCGCGCTCCAGCACGACACTGTGCGGCACGAACTCGCGGACCGTCGCATTCGGCGGCACCGTGAGATTCTCGGGTATCCCGGCGGGAAAGGTCGCGATCACATGGAGCGGCTCGTCGGCAAGTGCGAGCATCGTCAACTGGGCCAGGGTGGTGTCCCGCACGCGTTCCGAGGAACTCGACACCAGCACGATGTCGCAGTCGATGTCGTCCAACCAGTCTGGAGCAGATTGGGGCGCAGGATCGAAGGAGCACGGACCGATCATCTGAACAGACTCACCCCAGTCCGGGTGCGGATACTCGAACGGCTCGCCCCCAGCGACCAGCATCAGCGGTGCTCGCCGCAAGTAGGCGTCTCCGGAGTCGACGGGTACGGCCCCGACCTCGGCACGGAGCTTGTTCAGCCGCGGGAGCATTGGCTTCTCGATGAATCCCGTTATCAACGGGCGCAAAGCCTCGTCACGCAAGCGGCCTATCAGGCCAGGCCACGGCCGCAAGCCCGGACCGAAGGGCGGCATACCGCGCGACCGGAGGTAAGGGGTGAACGGCCAAAACGACAGCCAGGGTAGGCCGCTGGCATCTGCCACTGAAGCGGCGCCGCCGCAATTCGAGTCAATGATCAGCACATCAGGCCGCACGTCGGCGATCGCGGCACGCAGGTCGCCGACTTCGAGCTCCGCCCGCTTGGCGAAGGTGTCGAACGCGAGCTTCATGGCGGCACGCAGATTCGGAGCCTTCTCGTCGTGTCTGGAAATTGCCTCTATCCGCTGATCGACGGCCTGAGTGGCGAACCCAAGTTCACGACCGGTCTCGACGCCGGCTTCCAATGTTCGCAGCGCGATGTTGTGACCTCGGCGGCGTAGCTCGATAAGCAACGCACAGATTGGATATAGATGCCCAAGGGCCGGTGTGGTGTACGCAAGTATTTCCCCCATTTCTTCTGGTACCCACTCTGGCAAACTTTTCACACGAGGTTTCCGGCTCAACGGACGTTTGCCCGCCCGAGACCCACTCGAACAGTTTCACAACACCGCCGCCAGAGATCTCGTTCGTCGAGCTAACGGTCACCCTGAATCGCTCTTTTCGGCCCGGGAGCGAAAAACTTGCGTCTACCATCCTTCACGGCCCGTCGACCGAAGGATGGCTCCACCGATGACCGTTTCGCCCGATGCTTCGGACGGAAGTGAGCCGCTACCGTCAACTGCCATCGTGCGATCCGCGGACAGCGATACCTTCACCGCCGACGTCGTGATCATCGGCTCGGGAATGGGCGGCTCCACCCTGGCATGGGCGCTCAAAGACTCCGGATTGTCCGTACTGGTCGTCGAGCGCGGGCACTTTCTTCCACGCGAACCCGAAAACGCAAGTGTCGAAGAAATGTTCATCAAGAAGCGCTACAAGACCGCCGAACCATGGTTCGACGGACACACCGGTAAACCGTTCGACCCCGGCGTGCACTACTGGGTGGGCGGCAATACCAAGTTTTATGGAGCCAGCCTGTCCCGCTTTCGGCGCACGGACTTCGAAGAAGTCCAGCATTATGGCGGCATCTCACCTAAGTGGCCGTTCAGTTACGACGATATGGAGCCCTACTACTGCGCGGCAGAAACGCTCTACGAAGTCCATGGCCGGTCAGGCGAAGATCCCACCGAACCACCCCGCTCGTGCGACTTTCCGTACCCGGCGCTGGAACATGAGCCCGCGGTGGAGCGTTTCGCGGGCTCGTTGAAACGTCAGGGGCTGCACCCCTACCACATGTCCTGCGGCATGAACGTGCAGACCATGGATGATCGGCGAGCGGTCAAGGCAGCGGACGGCCTGCCCGTCCAGGGGGCGAAGAGCGACGCAGAGAACCGCGCCCTGCGGCCCGCCCTGCGCGCGGGCAATGTGCGCATCCTCATCGACACACGGGTGGACCGGTTGCTCACCAACCGGGACGGCTCACGGGTGGTCGCCGCTCAGGCTGTCGTGAACGGGCGGACCATTCTGATCCAAGGTGTTGTATTCGTCGTGTGCGCAGGTGCAGTCAATTCCGCGACGATGCTGATGCGGTCAAGCACCGACACCTATCCGAACGGTCTGGCCAATTCGTCGGGGCTGCTGGGACGCAATTACATGGTGCACAACAGCACCTTTCTCGTCGGCGTCAGTCCGTTCCGGCGGAACCGGACCGTCTGGCAGAAAACCCTCGGACTCAACGACTGGTACGTCGCGGGCCCGGACACCCCTTATCCGCTGGGCAACTTGCAGATGCTTGGAAAGCTGCAGTCCGCCCACATCAAAGGCGTGCATCCCTGGGCGCCACGATGGGCGCTGACGTTCGCGACGGACCGGAGCTTGGACCTTTACCTCACCACCGAGGATCTGCCGCGCCGGGAAAATCGTGTCCGAATCGATGGCGATAGAACCATCTTGGAGTGGACACCGAACAACGTCACACCGCACGTCGAGTTAGTCAAGCGCGTATCGCGCGCGGTTCGGAAGGCTGGTTACCCCATTGTCGTGACCGAGCGCAAAGGCATAACCGCCAATGGCCACATGTGTGGAACCGCGGTCACTGGCGCCGACCCGCGTGACAGCGTCCTCGACCCCTGGTGTCGCAGCCATGACGTGTCCAACTTGTGGATCCTCGACGGCTCGTTTTTCCCGTCTTCGGCAGCGCTCAATCCCGCCCTGACCATCGCGGCGAACGCGCTCCGGGTGGCCCCGAAACTCACCGCAAGCCTTGGATCATGAAGAAGCTCGCAGCGCTCGCCGCTGGCGGGCTCGCCGCGCTGGCCGCCCGCCGGTATGTCGCGATGCGCTATGCGCTCGCCCAAGTGGAGCCCGAGCTGCGCAGCCCTGTGCTGCCGTTTGTGACGGTCACACACTCGGCCAAGACACTGCCAGCACTCCGCCTCGCATACCGAGTCACGATGTCGCCCGGACCTGGTGTCGATGTCGTGACGCGGACCGTCGGCCAACCGGCAACCCGCGTACTGGTCATCACTCCTGAAGGGCACCGAACGAATCGGCCCGCGGTGCTGGCGCTGCACGGGGGCGGGATGATCGTCGGGTCTCCGCAACTCGAGCTGGTGACTCATGGGCGGCTCGCGAGGGAGTTGGGTGCTGTCGTCGTGTCCCCGGACTACCGCCTGGCGCCTGAAAACCCTTTCCCTGCAGCCCTTGACGACTCCATGGCGACGTTGCAGTGGATGCGCCAGAACGCCGGCGACTTGGGTATCGACGCCGACCGCATCGCTGTCGTGGGTAGGAGCGCCGGCGGCGGATTGGCGGCGGCTGTCGCTCAGCGCAGCCACGATGAGGGGTCCACACTGCGCGCTCAGGGACTTATGTATCCGATGCTCGACGACCGCACGGTTCTGAACGACGATGACGAGGGTCGCGGCCGGCTCGTCTGGACTCCCGAATCGAACCGGTTTGCATGGACCGCGTACCTCGGCCGGGCGCCGCGGATGTCCGATGCGCCGGCTTACGCAGCGCCTGCGCGACGCGATGACCTGTCCGGCCTTCCGCCCGCCTGGATCGGCGTCGGCGAGTTGGACCTGTACTACGGCGAGGACGTGGCGTACGCGGAGAAGCTACGTGCGTGCGGCGTGCCGTGTGAGCTGATCACTGTCCCGCGGATGTACCACGCCGCGGACGGCTACGCGCAGAAGGCGCAGTCGATGGAGACGTTCATTCAGGGTTTGGTGAACCATTTGAGGGCACACCTGTGATGCTCACCGGTGGTTTTGGGGGACTTTTGTGCCGCGCTGGCGTAGCTGGGCAAATGTGGAGCCCATGACGAGAATCGACCCCGCGTATGCAGCTTTGGAAGCGATTTGCACAGGCGAACGCGTGATCGGAAGGCCTTGATAGACGGATTAGTGGTTACCGCGCTACGGCGTTAGGCCGCTCGTTGGTGCAGTGATCCGGTAGACGTCGACTGCCTCGGGCAGGCCTTTAAGGTTCTGTGGCCCAAGACTTTCGAAGACTAGGCCCGAGCCCGCTGACAGATCTCGCACTGTCCGGCTGGCCAGCACCTCACCCGCGCCGGCCAACGCGCCAATACGTGCGCCGGTGTGCACGGCCATTCCGCTCCATTCATCGCCGCGGCGCTCGCATTCACCGGTGTGCACGCCCGCGCGGATCGTGATGCCGCGCGCCGCGAGCGCTGGGACCAGATCTAACGCGCAGCGAGCCGCCTTGGTCGGCCCATCGAAAAGCGCGAACACCCCGTCGCCCGTGTGCTTCGCCCGGTGGCC
>NZ_LZIJ01000136.1 GCF_001667115.1 Mycobacterium sp. 852002-51163_SCH5372311
AACGCCGCCACAGCGCACTCGGCGACCTTCCACCCATCAGCCGCCTGTAACCAACGTTATGGCCGGGTACAGCTAGAGCCTGGCGACGCAGGTCGTGCACTAGGACTGGTCGCGGACTAGTCGCGTCCGGTAGCGGCCGCCGCCACCAGGTACGGTCGTCGTCGTGACTGCGGTGTCGGCGATGTCCTGGTGGCAAGTCATCGTGCTATCCGTGGTGCAGGGCATAACCGAATTTCTGCCGGTCTCGTCGTCGGGGCACCTGGCGATCGTGTCGCGCATCTTCTTCGCCGACGACGCGGGGGCCTCCTTCACGGCGGTGAGCCAGCTAGGCACCGAGGCCGCGGTCCTGGTCTATTTCGCGCGGGACATCGTGCGCATCCTCAAAGCCTGGTTCAACGGTTTGGTCGTCCGGTCGCACCGCAACGCCGACTACCGGCTCGGCTGGTACGTCATCATCGGCACCATTCCCATCTGCGTCCTGGGCCTGTTCTTCAAGGAGGAGATCCGGTCGGGCGTGCGCAACTTGTGGGTGGTGGCGACGGCGCTGGTGGCGTTCTCGGCGGTGATCGCCCTGGCCGAATATCTCGGTCGTCAGACCCGCGACATCGAACACCTGAACTGGCGAGATGCCGTCGCGGTAGGCGCTGCACAATGTCTGGCGCTGGTGCCCGGCATCTCGCGCTCGGGGTCCACCATCAGCGCTGGACTGTTTCTCGGGCTCGAGCGCGAGCTGGCCGCCCGTTTCGGCTTCCTGCTGGCCATTCCCGCGGTGTTCGCCTCGGGCCTGTTCTCGCTGCCGGACGCCTTCCACCCGGTCAACAAGGGCATGAGCGCCACGGGCCCGCAACTGCTGGTTTCCACGCTGATCGCCTTCGTCATCGGCCTGGCCGCGGTGGCCTGGCTGTTGCGATTTCTGGTGCGGCACAACATGTATTGGTTCGTCGGATACCGGGTGCTGGCCGGAACGGCCGTGCTCATCCTGCTGGCTTCCGGAACGGTCGCTGCTACATGACCGTCATCCTGTTGCGGCACGGGCGGTCCACGTCGAACACCGCCGGCGTGCTGGCCGGCCGTTCGGAGGGCGTCGACCTGGACGAGAAGGGTCGCGAGCAGGCCGCCGGGCTGATCGATCGGATCGGTGACCTGCCGGTCCGCGCGCTCGTGTGTTCACCGATGCTGCGCTGCCGCAGCACCATTGAACCGCTGGCCGCAGCGCTGTTCCTCGAGCCGCTGATCGACGAACGGCTCGCCGAGGTGGACTACGGAGAATGGACCGGCCGCAAGATGAGCGACCTGGTGAGTGAACCGTTGTGGCGGGTGGTCCAGGCCCATCCCAGCGCGGCGGTATTCCCCGGGGGTGAGGGATTGGCGCAGGTCCAGGCGCGTGCCGTGGCCGCGGTCCGCGAGCACGACCGGCGACTGGCCTCGGAATACGGGGCTGACGCGCTATGGGTGGCATGCAGCCACGGTGACGTCATCAAGGCGGTGATCGCCGACGCGTATGGCATGCATCTGGACAGCTTTCAGCGCGTCAACGCGGACCCGGCGTCGATCAGCGTCATCCACTACACCCAGCTGCGGCCGTTCGTTTTGCACGTAAACCACACCGGTGCCCGCCTTTCGGCAGCACTACGCGCGGCTGCTAAGCCGCCGGGGCAGCCCCACGGGAATTCAAAAGACGAGCAGCGCAAGCCGGAGCAGCGGGCGGACGGTGAGGTGGCCTCCGGGGACGCGGTGGTAGGTGGATCCGCCGACTAATGGCGCAAACGAATCGCGTTGCAACGGCGAGTGCCGGTATTTTGGGAGGTGCCATGGCGCGCGCAATCCACGTTTTCCGCACACCCGACCGTTTCGTGGCCGGGACCGTTGGCCAGCCCGGAAACCGGACGTTCTATATCCAGGCGGTGCACGACTCACGGGTGGTGTCGGTGATCCTGGAAAAGCAGCAGGTCGCGGTTCTCGCCGAACGCATTGGTGCGCTGCTGCTCGAAGTGAATCGCAGGTTCGGAACTCCGGTGCCGCCGGAGCCCACCGAGATCGACGACCTCAACCCGCTGATCATGCCTGTGGACGCGGAATTTCGAGTCGGGACCATGGGTCTGGGTTGGGATTCCGAGGCACAGACCGTGGTGGTCGAACTGCTGGCGGTAACCGATGCCGAATTCGACGCCTCGGTGGTGCTCGACGACACCGAGGACGGGCCTGACGCGGTGCGGGTGTTCCTGACGCCAGAATCGGCACGCCAGTTCGCGACTCGCTCCAACCGCGTCATCTCGGCGGGCCGTCCGCCCTGCCCGCTCTGCGACGAACCGTTGGACCCGGAGGGCCACATCTGCGCGCGCACCAACGGCTACAAGCGCAGCGCGCTGCTCGGGCCTGACGATGACCCAGAAGGGTGACGAACGTGAGGTGTTGCGTTGCGGCGAGCTGACGGTCCTCGGACGCATCCGCTCGGCCAGCAACGCCACCTTTCTCTGCGAATCCACGCTGGGTGAACACAGCGTGCACTGCGTCTACAAGCCGGTCTCCGGTGAGCAGCCGCTGTGGGATTTTCCCGACGGGACCCTGGCTGGACGCGAACTCGGTGCGTACCTGGTGTCGACACAGTTGGGCTGGAACATCGTGCCGTACACCGTCATTCGGGACGGGCCGGCGGGTCCCGGCATGCTGCAGCTGTGGGTGCAGCAACCCGGTGATCTGTTCGGCAACGATCCTCAGCCCGGGCCCGATCTGGTGGATCTGTTCCCCGCCGACAGGCGGCAGCCGGGTTACCTTCCGGTGCTGCGGGCCTACGACTACGCGGGCGATGAGGTCGTCTTGATGCATGCCGACGACGAGCAGTTGCGCCGGATGGCGGTGTTCGATGTGCTGATCAACAACGCCGACCGCAAGGGCGGCCACGTCCTGCGCGACCTCGAGGGCCACATCTACGGCGTCGACCACGGCGTCTCCCTGCACGTCGAGAACAAACTGCGCACGGTGCTGTGGGGTTGGGCCGGCAAGCCCGTCGACGACGAAACCCTGGAGGTTGTTGCCGGCCTGGCCGAGGCTCTCAGCGGCCCCCTTGCCGATGCGCTGGCCGGACACATCACCCGGGCGGAAATCGCCGCGCTGCGTAGGCGCGCGCAGTCGCTGCTGGCCGATCCGGTAATGCCAGGCCCAAACCGGCACCGGGCCATACCCTGGCCGGCCTTCTAGCTGCCTCCTGGCCGCGAGCGTGCGCGTTTGTACGACGACACGCCGTTCGGGCTGTCATTTTGCGCGCGCTCGCGATCAGGTCGCCCGGCTGCGCCGCGCTCGCGATCACCACGGGTTCTGATGGTGGTGACCCGCTTCGCCCGGCTGCGCCGCGCTCGCGATCACCACTCGGAGATACTGATGCGGTGAGCCGGGCCGCGGATGGGATGACAGACGCGGCGTTGGCCGCCGATCTCGCCGCCGACGCGGGGGAATTGCTGCTCAAGGTGCGCGACGAGGTCGGTTTCGCCTACCCATGGGCGCTCGGCGACGCCGGGGACAGCCTGGCGAATGAGTTGCTGCTGCGGCGGCTGCGCGCCGAGCGTCCCGGGGACGCGGTGCTCAGCGAGGAGGCGCACGACGACCTGGTGCGGCTGGAGTCCGATCGGGTGTGGATCATCGATCCACTGGACGGCACCCGGGAATTCTCCACCCGCGGGCGCGACGACTGGGCGGTGCACATCGCGCTATGGCAGCGACACAGCGACGGACGGCCCGAGATCACCGACGCCGCGGTGGCGCTGCCCGCGCGCGGGAACGTGGTGTACCGCAGTGACACCGTCGCCGACGGCATCACGCCCGTTGAAGTGCCCAGCACCATCCGGATCGCGGTCAGCGCCACCCGGCCGCCGGCGATCCTGCACCGGATTCGGCAGTTGGTGTCGATCCAGCCCGTCGCGATCGGCTCGGCCGGCGCCAAAGCGATGGCCGTCGTCGACGGGGAAGTCGACGCCTATCTGCATGCCGGCGGGCAGTGGGAATGGGATTCAGCCGCGCCGGCCGGGGTGATCCTGGCTGCGGGCATGCATGCGTCGCGGCTGGATGGCTCGCCGCTGCGGTACAACCAGCTCGATCCGTACCTGCCCGACTTCGTGATGTGTCGCGCCGAGGTGGCACCGATACTGCTCGACGCGATCCGCCAAGCGTGGTGGTGAAGCGGCGTGTTGTCGGCGTCCGTCGCGTCGGCTTTGGGTGTGAGCCCACGGCGTTGGGTGTGAACCAGCGGTGGGCCAAAGCCCGTCTTGGGCGCCCTACGCGCACACTCAAAGCCCTGGGTTCACACTCAAAGCCCTGAGTTCACACCGAATCGGCGTGCGTCCTCAGCCATCCGCAGCGCCGTAATCACAATCGTCACGTCAGTACCTCAGTCGACGGTGTCGCTTCCCGGCAGAGGCCAATGTGACTGATGTGACTCGTCCCGCCCAAAGCCCGTTCTCCCCAGCCCGTCCCTCTTCGCCACTGCGCGGGTGGGCGGTTCCCCCTGCGCGGACCACGACGTCGCCGGGCCTAGAGTCGAGGACATGCAGTCGTGGTCCTCCGCCCCCGTTCCGGCGCTGCCGGGACGCGGCCCGGAGCTACGGCTCTACGACACATCCGACCGGCAGGTGCGCCCGGTGGCGCCCGGGGCCAAAGCCACCATGTACGTCTGCGGAATCACGCCCTACGACGCCACCCATCTCGGCCACGCTGCCACCTACCTGGCGTTCGACCTGATCCACCGCATGTGGCTGGACCTCGGCCATCAAGTGCACTACGTGCAGAACGTCACCGACATCGACGACCCGTTGTTCGAGCGCGCCGCTCGCGACGGCGTCGATTGGCAAGACCTCGCCGACCGCGAGGTCAATCTGTTTCGGGAGGACATGGCCGCACTTCGAGTGTTACCGCCACACGACTACGTGGGTGCAACCGAAGCGATCGGCGAAATGGTTGAGCTCGTCGAGAAAATGCTGGCTTCCGGAGCAGCCTACGTCGTCGATGACGAGTACCAGGACATCTACTTCCGGGCCGATGCCACACCGCAATTCGGCTACGAGTCGGGCTACGACCGCGACACCATGCTTCAGCTGTACGAACGGCGTGGCGGCGACCCACACCGCCCCGGCAAGACCGACCAGCTCGACGCCTTGCTGTGGCGGGCCCAGCGGCCGGAGGAGCCCAGCTGGCCGGCACCATTCGGCGCCGGGCGGCCGGGATGGCACGTCGAATGCGCGGCGATCGCACTCGGCCGCATCGGCAGCGGACTGGATATTCAGGGCGGGGGCAGCGACCTGATCTTTCCGCATCATGAGTTCACCGCCGCGCACGCCGAATGTGTCAGGGGCGTAAGACGTTTCGCGCGGCACTACGTCCACGCGGGGATGATCGGCTGGGACGGGCACAAGATGTCCAAGAGCCGCGGCAACCTTGTGCTGGTTTCCGGCCTGCGCGCGCAAGGTGTTGAACCGCAGGCCATTCGGCTGGGTCTGCTGGCCGGCCATTATCGCGCCGACCGCTTGTGGAGCGAGCAGGTGTTGCAAGACGCCAGCACCCGGCTGCGGTACTGGCGCGCCGCGACAACCCTGCCCGCCGGTCCCGACGCCACCGACGTCATCTCCCGGCTGCGCCAATATCTGGCCGACGACCTGGACACACCCAAAGCGGTTGCCGCACTTGATGGTTGGTCCACCGATGCGCTTGAGTACGGCGGTCACGACGCAGCTGCGCCGCAAATGGTGGCAACAGCGGTCGACGCCCTGCTCGGGGTGGACCTGTAAGACACGCGAAGGTAGCTTTTCAGGCCATGACATCGGTGCACGGCAAAGTCGTCTTCATCACGGGTGGTGCCCGCGGGATCGGGGCCGAGGTCGCCCGCCGGCTACGCAACAAGGGTGCCAAGCTCGTGCTCACCGATCTGGACAAGGCCGAGTTGACTGCATTGGCCGCAGAACTCGGTGAGGACCGGGTGCTCACGGTGGTCGCCGACGTGCGCGACCTGCCCGCCATGCAGAGAGCGGCCGACCAGGCCGTCGAGCGCTTCGGCGGCATCGACGTCGTGGTGGCCAACGCCGGCATCGCCAGCTATGGCTCGGTGCTGCAGGTCGACCCGGAAGCAGTCAAGCGGGTGTTGGACGTCAACCTGCTCGGCGTCTTTCACACGGTGCGAGCAACCCTGCCGGCGCTGATCGACCGTCGCGGCTATCTGATGATCGTCTCGTCGCTGGCCGCGTACGCCGCGGCCCCCGGGATGGCGCCCTACGACATGTCGAAGGCCGGCAACGAGCATCTCGCCCACGCGCTGCGGCTGGAGGTCACTCATCTCGGCGTCACGGTCGGCTCGGCGCACATGTCCTGGATCGACACCGCTCTGGTTCGCGACACCAGGACCGACCTGCCCGCGTTCGACCAGCTACTTGCGGCGCTGCCTTGGCCGCTGCACAAGACGACGTCCCTCAGCCGGTGCGCAGACGCGTTTGTCAAGGGCATCGAGAACCGCCAGGATCGCGTGTACTGCCCACGTTGGGTAGGCCTGTTCCGCTGGCTCAAGCCGGTGCTGTCCACCCGGCTGGGCGAACGCCCGGTCCTCGAGGCCGCCGCCAAGCTGATGCCTCAGCTGGATGCCCAAACTGCCGCGCTGGGCCGCTCCACCAGCGCCTACAACCAGGGCCTGGAGAAGCGCTAGATGTACCCGGCCATAACGTTGGTTACAGGCGGCTGATGGGTGGAAGGTCGCCGAGTGCGCTGTGGCGGCGTTGAGTGT
>NZ_LZIJ01000137.1 GCF_001667115.1 Mycobacterium sp. 852002-51163_SCH5372311
TGCCGGGGAGTGGAGCGCGGCCGATCAACGTCGATCACCACACAGCCAAACTGGCCAGGACTGGTGGCAAGAGCCTTAAAGGGTCCGAACCGTTCTCGCCACTGAGCCAGCACCGCTGGCGATGTCGTGATGTCCCGGTACCCAACTAGATTCCAGCACGACTTACCCTTCCCTTTCGACGGGTCAAACGGTGCCACCGGAATACCGTTGGCGGCGTACTCCATGGCCGCGTTGAACACGTCCAGGCCAGTCACATCAGGAAACGCTGGAGACGTCGCAGACGGTGACAATTTCATCCCTCCAGCACCGAATCGGCTTCTTCTAGCAGCCGTAGGGCTCTCGCGCGCTTGTCTTCGGCCTTGGCGCGCTGCGCACGACGGACATTCTCAGGCCGTAGGTCTGCCAGCGCCTCGATGGCTGCGGCTTTGGCTACCACCGCCCGCACGGTATTGCTGGGCACACCTACGCGGAGGCTGATGTATCCCGTGCAGTAACCCTGATTGTGCAGCTGCACAATCTTTTCCTTCTCGAACACGTTACGAGCCTGCTTGCAGGTGAGTTATTGCCACGGCTGGCGGTCGTCGTACCAGTCCTCTGCAGGGCCGATGTAGTCGGGATCGTCTACCCCAGCACCGGAACTGATGTGCAGCATGCAGTGATGGCACGCGGTAAACACACAGATGTGGTCGCCGCGCTTGACGGCTAGAAATTCAACGGGATACTCCGCGTTCACGTCGCCAGACTTGGAGCCGCAATGCCGATTAACCAGTGTGTCGCAGCGCCAATTGCCCTTCATGTCTTTCTTGATTTCGCGCAGCTGCTCGATGTTGCGAAGTGCGGCAACGTATGACGAATTGTAGCAAGGGCCTAGTGCAAACAAGGTGGCTTCTGATTCAGGGCACCACCCCTCATAGACCACTCTCCGCCAGCCGGGAGCGGCGCACGCCTCGATGTGCTTTCTCATTACGTCACTTGCGATGCGCCGTGCAACCGGATCGTTGTCGTACGGAAGCTCTACACAGATAGCGTTGTCCTCGGCTTCGGTGCGTGCCCAATCCTCAGGCAGCACTACCGTTCCGCCAGTTTCGGCGTACATCTGGTTGAGACGGTGCCAAAAACTGCGGCCGTACAGCTGGTCATCCTTTGGGTCATGGCCGTTGGGCTCAAGGTCTGACATAGTGTCCCTTTCATTCTGTCCAGTTGTTCTCGTACTCGTGCATAGCCTGGTCGTCACGGTCCTTCCCGCCGGTAAACACGGTGCGCGCCTGTGACGCGTCGTGCTTTGGCCGTCCAGCTTGAATAGCACCGCTTAGGTCAACGCGGTACCGCCGCGTGCAGGAACACGGTGCTGTCAGTGCAAACCTGGTGTCGGTTTCAAGCCACCGATGGTGATGCACGGCATTGCAATACGGGCATAACACGTCGTATCGTGTCAGCCCCGGCTCGCGGTCAACTGATAGTAGCTGCGCTACAGGTATTCCCGGTGTCACGGCAGCAGCCCGGCAATCCAGCGGTCCAGAGCGCTTTGGGGCCAATAGGCCGTCCCGCCAATGATTCTGGGACGCGCGAGCTTTCCCGAGTAGTACGCCGCCCGAACAATCGTGTTTGGCGTTACCTTCTCCAACCCCCGTGAAAGGCAATACTCGACTGCCTTGTCCCGGGTGAATAGCTTTTCGCTGGTGGCTGATGGTGCAAAAGTCATGTCTTGCCTAGCGTTAATCGGCGTGTCACACCGTCATTATGCCAGACCGGCGCGCATGTCGCCGCTGAAACCCGTTGGCGCGCGCTATGATTGGCAACACGGGCGTCGGACACCCTCCCCGAGTAAGTTCCTGAGGCATCTGGCCGGCTCACCTATACGAGAGCTAGCGCAGCCAGCTAGGCCGCCGTCGCGAAGGCGCGAGTGGACCTTTCAGCGCTTGCGTCTTCGCACACACGGTTCCAAAACAGAACTTGTACGGAGACAACAAATGACCACTCTCACGACTTCTCGAATCAATCCGACTGACTTGCAGTCCATCTTGCGTCTGCCGCCGTATGGTGCCGAAGGCGGTTACGCCACCGAAGGCGACGTTTTAGTCAACGTCACTGCTGACGGCGTAGACCTCAATGTCATCTGGGCCGAGGTTGCAGC
>NZ_LZIJ01000138.1 GCF_001667115.1 Mycobacterium sp. 852002-51163_SCH5372311
TAGTAAGGGACTGAGACACATTGGTTTCAGCAGTTGAGCCGGCCAGGGTGGCACCGGCCTGAGCTACCGCGACCACGACTGCAGTCAGATTGGCCTGCAGCCAATCTCGAGGCGTCACTTCGGGATCACCGGCACGCTATAGGAACCGCTGGCCTTGATCTGCGTGACGCAGGCTTGGCCGCGACGGCGCACACCAACACCGAAGCTGCGCTGGAAAAAGCTGTCCTGCAACGGATACGGGCCAAGACCGGGAATAGTACGCAAACCTTGATATTGGCGCTGAGCGTGCTGCCTGAACCCGATGGCGTTGTCAGGGCTGTTGGCTCCGTAGGTGGCGACAACCGCGAAGTAGTCTTCTGGGATGAAGTCGCTCTGGATGATCCAGGTCTCGCCGTAGGAACCCTGCACCTTAAGACCGTTGTAGGACTCCGGCGCAACCTGACCCACGATATTTTCCGGTTGCAAGTAGGCCGGAGCGCCAGCGGACGGAATGTAGTCGTGTTTGGCAATAATGCCGCTGGCGTTTTCTTCGCCAGCTTTGAAGGTTGACACCACTTCCGCCTGTGCCGGGTTCATCAGCGCCAACAGCCGTGAGTTTGATTCAGTGCCGAAACCGTGCTCGGTCACATGGCGAACGGCAGTTTCGAGGTCTCCGGAATCAATGGTGGCGCTACCAGAGACAAGGTAGTGCTGGTGCGCCGCCGCAAACTGCTTGCCGAGATAGGCCGGTGGAACCATTGT
>NZ_LZIJ01000139.1 GCF_001667115.1 Mycobacterium sp. 852002-51163_SCH5372311
AGGCCATCGGCCCAACTGAACTCGCTAGCGCCGGTATCGCCGTTTTCCAGATACGCGAGGTTGCGCGCAAGCTGGTCACCGAGACCGGACGCGTCGGCTCCGCTTCTACTCATCTTGTGAACCGGCTCCAAGAGTAGTAATGGGACTGAGACACATTGGTTTCAGCAGTTGAGCCGGCCAGGGTGGCACCGGCCTGAGCTACCGCGACCACCACTGCAGTCAGATTGGTCTGCAGCCAATCTAGAGGCGTCACTTCGGGATCACCGGCACGTCATAGGAACCGCTGGCCTTGATCTGCGTGAGGCAGGCCTGGCCGCGACGGCGCACGCCAACACCGAAGCTGCGCTGGAAAAAGCTATCCTGCAATGGAAATGGGCCGATACCCGGGATATTTCTTAGACCCTGGTACTGACGCTGAGGGTGCTGTCTGAACCCGATGGCGTTGTCAGGGCTGTTAGCTCCATAGGTGGCAACAACCGCCAAGTAGTCTTCCGGAATGAAATCGCTTTGGATAATCCAGGTTTCGCCGTAGCTACCCTGCACCTTCAGACCGTTGTAGGACTCCGGCGCAACCTGACCCACAATATTTTCCGGTTGCAAGTAGGCCGGTGCGCCAGCGCTGGGAATGTAGTCGTGTTTGGCAATAATGCCGCTGGCGTTTTCTTCGCCAGCTTTGAAGGTTGACACCACTTCCGCCTGTGCCGGGTTCATCAGCGCCAACAGCCGTGAGTTTGATTCAGTGCCGAAACCGTGCTCGGTCACATGGCGAACGGCAGTTTCGAGGTCTCCGGAATCAATGGTGGCGCTACCGGAAACGAGGTAGTGCTGGTGTGCCGCCGCAAACTGCTTGCCGAGATAGGCCGGTGGAACCATGGTGTCACCGTTGTACAGGCCATACACCGGGTGCGACCACTCGTTTGCTATCTGCGTTGGGTCAAACAGCCGCTGCAAGATCGTCCCGGTTGTCAGACGGTTGTCGGCCTCCAGCGCGTAGTTGGCAATTGCGCGGACTTGCTCAGCGGTGCTGTCCCGCAAGAATTTCCACGTCCAGCGGCTTGCCTTGTCGTAGTCCTTGAAGGTGTATCCCAGGAGTTG
>NZ_LZIJ01000140.1 GCF_001667115.1 Mycobacterium sp. 852002-51163_SCH5372311
GGGCGACCGGGCGGATTTCGTGGTCATCGACCCGGCCCACCTGGACGAGTCGCTGGACGGATACCACGAGGAAGCGGTGCCGTTCTACGGCGGTCTACGGCGGATGGTGAACCGCAACGACGCGACCGTGGCAGCGACGGGCGTCGGCGGCGTAGTGGTATTCCGCAACGGTCGATTCCGCGACGGCTATGGTCAGACTATGAAGTCGGGCCGATACCTGCGGGCGGGCGAGCGCCAGGCACTTCGGAAAGAACGGCGTGTCCTGAGCGTCAGCGCCTGAGATGCCCAGGACCCAGCAGCAGCGCCGCGAAGAGACCGTTGCACGCCTACTCGAGGCTTGCATCGCCACCATCATCGAGGTCGGATACGCCAGGGCGTCCGCAGCCGAGATCACCAAGCGCGCAGGAGTGTCCGTGGGCGCCCTGTTCCGGCATTTCGCAACGATGGGCGATTTTATGGCCGCGACAGCATCTGAGGTGCTGCGCCGCCAGCTGGAGCAGGGCATCAAGCAGGTCGCTGCGATACCGCCCGATCAGCCGCCCCTGGAAGCGGCCCTGACGATTCTGCGGGACATAACCCGCGGCCCTGGGAATGCGGTGCTCTACGAACTGCTGGTCGCCGCGCGCACCGACGCGAAGCTCAAAGCCACTCTGCAGCAAGAGCTCGGGCAGTATGCCGAAAAGATCATCGACGCTTGCCGGACGCTGCCGGGCGCAGAGCAGTTCCCAGAGGACAAATTCCCGGTGATCGTCGGATTAGTGGCGAACGTGTTCGACGGCGCCGCCCTGGTGCAAGGAGTGGTGCCGGTGCCGGAGCTGGACGAGCAGCGGATCCCGATGCTGCTGGCGCTGCTGAACGCCGCCCTGCAGCACCCGGGCTTTTAGAGCGAGCCGATGCTGGCCTGTGGGCTCAGCGCGAAGCCCCAGTCGAGCAGGCTCGCGGCTTGGTCCCAATACGTCGGTCCGCCCGCTTTGACCACCCCGTACATCATGGCGATCACCAGGCGGCGGCCGCCGCGGGCGGCCGCGCCGACGAATGTCTTGCGGGCGGCATTGGTGAACCCGGTCTTGCCGCCGATCGCGCCCGGGTAGCGCTGCAACAGCTCGTCCTGGTTGAGGATCGGCTGGTCACCGTGATCGCCGGGGAACATCGCCGACGGCTCGGCGGTGATGTGCGCGAACACCGGATTGGCCATCGCGGCCCGGAAGATGACGGCCAGGTCGTGCGCCGTGGACCACCCCGAGCCGCCGGGCCCGTCCAGACCTGACGGAGTGGCGGCCTGGGTGGTCACCGCGCCGAGGGCCGCGGCTTTGGAGTTCATCTTGGCAACCGCGGCGTCCTGACCGCCCAGCATGTGTGCCAGCGTGTTGGCGGCGTCGTTGCCCGAAACCAGCAGCAGGCCGTCGAGCAGCTGGCGCGCGGTATACGTGCGGCCCGGCTTGACGCCGACGCAATTGCATTCCACCTGGGTGTCCGCGACGTCGGCGACGACGGTGGAGTTGAGGTCCAGCTCGTCCAGAACCACCAGCGCCAACAGCACCTTGATGGTGCTCGCGGGCGGGTGGGCCACGTTCTGGTCGCGGTCGGCGAGCACCTGACCGCTGTCGAGGTCGGCCACAATCCAGGTCTGGGCCGGGCCGTCCGGGATCGGCACCGAGCCGACCGGCTGAACGGCGGTGTCGGCCCTCGAAATCGGGGTTGCGGTGCCGGCGCCGACGGCAGCGGCCGTCACCAGCGCAGCGGCGATGACCATGAGCTTTCGCATGGGCGCAGAGTCTAACTTCCCAGTCCGGGCAGGGCTATTTTTCCCTAGACAGCGGCGACCATCGGCTGGGCCACCGTCCGGGTGGTCGCCGGGGCCGGCGTGTTGGCGCGCAGGAAGCTGCCGGTGCGCTGCGTGCCGACCACCTCGGTGGGCTCCCCGTTGAGGAAGACCGCATGTCCCGCGACGAACACGGCGCTGACGGTGTCGTCGTTGCGGTTGACCATCCGCGACAGTCCGCCGTACTGCTCGACCGTCTGTTCGGCGTAGCTGTCGAGTGAGTCGTC
>NZ_LZIJ01000141.1 GCF_001667115.1 Mycobacterium sp. 852002-51163_SCH5372311
CGACAAGCCACACCTCACCCGGAGGTTCTTCTCACATCAACCCGACACGCCTGCTACCAACGTCCTGGCTGAGTACAGCTAGCTCACGCTGCTCGCCGGCTTCTCAGCTTCAGTCGATGCGTACCGCAGCCGCTGACGACTTGCGTGTCCGCGGCGCGACACCCTGGGGCCGCCCGGCAAATTCATTAACCGCCGGAGCTTGATCGCGGCCCAGCGCGATGGTGGCCGCGAGCATCGCCAACACGGCGACCACCAGGATCAGTGCAGCCGGGCCTCTTGCCGTCAGGTGCTCACCGAGAACCACCACCCCGAGCATGACCGCGACGATCGGCTCCCCCACCAACATGATCGGCACGGACATCTGCAGCGCGCCTGCGTGGAAGGCCGACTGCTGCACCACGGTCACCGTCACCGCCAACGCAACCAACAGGTACGGCGCAGGAATGGTCAACAGGTGCTGCCATCCCCCGGTTGCGAAACGGTGGGTGCAGATCTTGGTCAAGACCGCGATCATGCCGAGCAGAACCGCCACCGCAACCGCGAGCAGCATGGCCCGCACCCGTCCGACGGTGCGGTGGGCCGCGGCAACGCAGGCGATCACCAACGGCACCGTGACCGCCAATGCGAGTGTCCACGCTGGTATCGGGGGTCGGTTATGACCCTCGTGAGGCTGGCCGACAAGAACGAAAACCGCAAGCGCCGCCGTGAGCAGCACCGCCCAACCCCAGTCGGCCCAGCTGATGCGTTGCCGCGAGAGTCGTGCGCTCAACGGCAGCGCGAACAGCAACGCCGACACCAGCAGCGGCTGGACCAGTAGCAAAGACCCGTGCGCCAGCGCCAGCGCCTGGAATACGTAGCCGGCGACGGCGGCGAGAGTTCCCGCCCACCACAACGGCTGGCGAATCAAGGTCGTCGCCATCGTCGCCGATAGCGCCTCGTCGCCCGGGACTGCTTGTGCGGCTCGCTGGCGAACCACAATGCCGACCGCAGCCCAGAACGCGGCCAGCAGACCGGAGAAGATCGCGCCCGCGTGTGCTGTTACCCACCCCATCTCCGTGAAGGTACCCGCGATTTCCGCAGGGCGGATTCAAGCGGTGGCCGCAACAAACGTGGACGGGTCTGACAGTAGCCGGTCGAGTTCTTCGGCGGGTGTGCGG
>NZ_LZIJ01000142.1 GCF_001667115.1 Mycobacterium sp. 852002-51163_SCH5372311
CATGACACCGACACCGACCGGATCGTGGCCCTCAAGTTGTTGCCGGCGAATCTGTCGGAGGACGACGACTTTCAGGGCCGATTCCGCCGCGAAGCCCACGCGGCGGCGCGGTTGAACAGCCCGCACGTCATCCCGATCCATCACTACGGCGAAATCGACGGCCGCCTGTATGTCGACATGCGCCTGGTCGAGGGCCGCGACCTGCAGACCCTGCTGGCTGACGGGCCGTTGGAACCCGCGCGCGCGGTACACATCATCGGCCAGGTCGCTGAAGCTCTGCACGCCGCCCACGAGGTGGGTCTGCTGCACCGCGACATCAAACCCTCCAACATCCTGCTCGACCGCAACGACTTCGCCTACCTGATCGACTTCGGCATCGCCCGCGTCCTGGAAGAGACGCGAATGACCAAGTCGGGCTTCATGATCGGCACCTTTCAGTACATCGCACCCGAGCGGTTAGATAACAGAACAGAAGATGCCCGCGCCGACATCTACTCGCTGGCCTGCGTGCTATTTGAAAGCCTGACCGGACACCCGCCCTTCGAGGAAGACACGATGGCGCGCCTGGTCGCCGCACACCTGAGTACCCCCCCGCCGCGACCCTCGACCACCCAACCCAATGTGCCTCCCGCTGTCGACGAGGTCATCGCGACCGGCATGGCCAAAGACCCCGACCAGCGATACGCGACCACAGTGGAGTTTGCCGATGCCGCCCGCGACGCGATCACCGAGCCCATTCAGCGACCGGCAGCGAAGCC
>NZ_LZIJ01000143.1 GCF_001667115.1 Mycobacterium sp. 852002-51163_SCH5372311
TGACGAGGCCTCCACCGCCTTGGCGCACTTGTTGGCGCGACAGGGTGCGGCCCCGGGTGAATGTGTGGCGCTGCTGTCGTCGCGGTCACTCGAGGCGATCGTGGCGATCGTGGCGGTGCTCAAAACCGGGGCAGCCTATCTGCCGATCGACCCGGCACTGCCCGCGGCCCGCGTCGAGTTCATGGTCGCTGATGCGTCGCCGGTGGCCGCGATCACCACCGCGGAGCTGCGCTCGCGGCTGGACGAGTGTGACGTTCTGGTCATCGATGTCGACGATCCTGTTGACAGTCAGCCGTCCGTGGTGTTGACGGCGCCGGAGCCGGAGGATGTCGCGTACCTCATCTACACCTCCGGTACCACCGGTGTGCCCAAGGGCGTTGCGGTGGCCCACCGAAATGTCACACAGCTGCTGACGGCGATCGGTGCCGACGTGCCGACGGGGCCGGGAAGCGCGTGGTCGCAGTGGCATTCCCTGGCGTTCGATGTCTCCGTGTACGAGATCTTTGGAGCGCTATTGCACGGCGGGCGGCTGGTGGTGGTGCCCGAAGAGGTGGCCGCCTCGCCGGAAGATTTCCACACCTTGCTGGTCGGCGAAGGTGTGAGCGTCTTGAGCCAAACTCCTTCAGCGGTGGCTGTGCTGCCACACCAGGGGCTGGAGGCGGTGGCGTTGATGGTGGCCGGTGAGGCGTGTCCGGTGGAGTTGGTGCAGCGGTGGGCGCCGGGGCGGGTGTTGATCAACGCGTACGGCCCGACCGAGGCGACGGTGTATGCGGCGATGACCGGACCGCTCAGCGTGGAGTCGGCGGAGAAAGCGACCGTGCCGATCGGCGCGCCGGTGCCCGGGGCGGCGCTGTTCGTGCTGGATGCGGGATTGCGCCGGGTGGCCGCCGGGGTGGTCGGTGAGTTGTATGTGGCCGGTGCCGGCGTGGCCTATGGATATGTGGGTCGGGCGGGCTTGACCGCGTCGCGGTTTGTCGCCTGCCCGTTCGCCGAACCCGACGGTGCCGGTCAACGGATGTATCGCACAGGCGATCTGGTGCGCTGGGGTGCCGATGGGCAGCTGGTCTATCTGGGTCGCGCCGATGATCAGGTCAAGATCCGCGGATACCGCATCGAGCTGGGGGAGGTCCAGGCGGCACTGGCCGCGCTGGACGGCGTTCAGCAGGCGGCGGTGATCGCCCGCGAAGACCGCCCCGGCGACAAGCGACTGGTGGGTTATGTGACGGGGACCGCAGATGCAGTCGAGATCCGCGCCGCGCTGGCCGAGCGGTTGCCCGCCTATATGGTGCCGGCCGCGGTGGTGGTGCTCGACGCACTGCCGCTGACCGTCAACGGCAAACTCGACAGACGCGCCTTGCCCGCACCCGAGTACGGCGACGTCGATCACTACCGCGCCCCTTCCAATGCGGCGGAAGAGCTCTTGGCCGACATGTATGCCCAGGTGCTGGGGCTCCAACGGATCGGGGTCGACGACTCGTTCTTCGATCTGGGCGGGGATTCGTTGCTCGCGATGCGTCTGGTCGCCGCCGTCAACGCGTCGCTGGACGCCCGACTCGAGGTCCAGGCTTTGTTCGAGGCGCCCACCGTAGCCCAGTTGGCGTGCCGGATGGGTGCCGGTGGGGACGGGGTCGCGCCGTTGGTTGCGGTGCCGCGGCCGGCAGTGGTGCCGTTGTCGTTTGCCCAGAACCGGTTGTGGGTCATCGATCAGTTGCAGGGCCCGTCGCCGGTGTACAACATGGCGGTGGCGTTGCGGCTGGGCGGGCGCCTGGATGCCGATGCCTTAGGTCTGGCGCTGGCCGATGTGGTGGGCCGCCATGAAAGCCTGCGCACCCTGTACCCGGCGCAGGACGGGACACCCCAGCAGCTGGTAGTGCCGGTCGAGCGGGCCGACTTCGGGTGGCAGGTCAACGATGCCACCGACTGGCCGGAAACCCGGTTGCCGGACGCCATCGGCGCCGCGGCGCGCGAACCGTTTGACCTGACGTCGGAAATCCCTTTGCGGGCACAGCTTTTCCGTGTTGGCGACGAGGAGCATGTGCTGGTGGCCGTGGTGCACCATATCGCCGCCGACGGCTGGTCGATCGGGCTGCTGGTGCGTGATCTGGGGGTGGCGTATGCGGCCCGGTGTGACGGACAGGCGCCGCCTTGGGCGCCATTGCCGGTGCAGTACGTCGACTACACGCTGTGGCAGCGCGCACAATTCGGTGTCCTCGACGACGAGGACAGCCGCATCGTCGCTCAGTTGGCCTACTGGCAGCAGGCCCTGGCCGGGATCCCCGAGCGCATTGAACTGCCCACCGATCGGCCCTATCCGCCGGTGGCCGATTACCGCGGCGACAAGGTCTCGGTGGATTGGCCGGCGCAGCTGCAGCAGCGGGTGGCTCGGATGGCCCGCGAGCACAAGGTGACCAGCTTCATGGTCATGCAGGCCGCGCTGGCGGTGCTGTTGTCGAAGATCAGTTCCAGTTCCGATGTGGCGGTGGGCTTCCCGATCGCCGGGCGGCGCGATCCCGCGCTCGATGAACTGGTGGGCTGCTTCATCAATACCTTGGTGCTGCGGGTAGATATGACCGGTGACCCGACGGCGGCCGACGTATTGGCCCAGGTTCGGCAACGCAGCCTGGCCGCCTACGAGCATCAGGATGTGCCGTTCGAGGTACTGGTCGAGCGGCTCAACCCCGCCCGCAGCCTGAATCACCACCCGCTGGTCCAGGTGCTCTTGGCCTGGCAGAACTTCGCCGGCGACCTGGCCGGATCGGCGTTGGGCGACCTGCAGGTCACCCCGCTGCCGGCCGATACCCACACCGCCCGCATGGACCTGACGTTTTCCCTCGGTGAGCGCTGGACCGACGCCGGTGAAGCCGCCGGGATCGGTGGGGTGGTGGAGTTCCGCAGCGATGTATTCGACGCGGCCAGCATCCAAACGCTGATCGAGCGGTTGGGGCGCGTGCTGGTGGCGATGACCTCCGATCCGATGCAGCGGCTTTCCTCGATCGATGTGGTCGACGAGGGTGAGCATGCCCGGTTGGAAGCGTGGGGTAATCGGGCGGCGCTGACCCAGCCAGCGCCCTCGGCGCCGGTGGCTATTCCGGTGGCATTCGCCGCGCAGGTGGCCCGAAGTCCGGAGGCTGCGGCGATCACCTTCCAAGGCCGCTCATTGACGTACGCCGAACTCGACGAGTCGTCGAATCGGTTGGCGCACTTGCTAATCGAGCAGGGCGTTGGTCCGGGTGAACGGGTGGCGCTGTTGTTGTCGCGGTCAGCCGAGGCGATCGTGGCCATCCTGGCGGTGCTCAAAACCGGGGCGGCCTACGTGCCGATCGACCCGGCGCATCCCGACGCGCGGATCGAGTTCCTGCTCGGCGACGCCGCACCCGTCGCCGCGATCACCTCGTCGGAACTGTGCGCGCGGCTGGATGGGCATGGCCTGTCGGTCATCGATATAGGCGACCCCGCTGTCGACGGTCAACCCGACACAGCACCGCCGGCGCCCACGGCCGACGACGTCGCCTACCTCATCTACACCTCCGGCACCACCGGTGTCCCCAAAGGGGTGGCCATCACGCACCACAACGTCACCCAGTTGCTGGCGTCACTCGAAGCTGGAATGCAGTTGGCCGGACAGGTGTGGTCGCAGTGGCATTCGCTGGCCTTCGACGTCTCGGTGTGCGAGATATGGGGGGCGCTGCTGCACGGCGGACGTCTGGTGGTGGTGCCCGAGTCGGTGGCCCGGTCCCCGCAAGACTTTCACTCCTTGCTGGTCGCGGAACAGGTCAGCGTGTTGAGTCAGACGCCCTCGGCGTTCTATGCGTTGCAAACCGCCGACTCGCTCGCACCTGAGCTGGGTGCTCAGCTCAAGTTGCAGGCGGTGCTGTTCGCCGGAGAAGCCCTGGAGCCCCAGCGGCTGAGGACCTGGCTGGATCATCACCCTGGACCGCCGCGGCTGCTCAATCTGTACGGCACCACCGAGACGACCGTGCATGCCTCGCTGCGGCAGATCGTGGCAAACGATGCCGACAGCGTGGCCAGCCCGATCGGGGTGCCGTTGGCCCGGCTCGGGTTCTTTGTGCTGGATCGCTGGTTGCGTCCGGTGCCGGCCGGGGTGGCCGGCGAGCTGTATGTTGCCGGCGCCGGGGTCGGCTTGGGATATGTGGGCCGTGCGGGATTGAGCGCGTCGCGTTTTGTGGCGTCCCCGTTCGCGGGGGCGGGAAGCCGCATGTATCGCACCGGAGATGTGGTGCGTTGGGGTGCTGACGGGCAACTGCGGTATGTGGGCCGCGCGGATGAGCAGGTCAAGATCCGCGGGTATCGCATCGAGCTCGGTGAAGTCCAGGCCGCGCTGGCCGGGCTGGACGGGGTTCAGCAGGCGGTGGTGATCGCACGTGAAGACCGCCCCGGCGACAAACGCCTGGTCGGGTACATCACCGGCACAGCGGAGCCGGCGGTCGCGCGCGCGGAGCTGGCCGAGCGGCTGCCGACCTACATGGTGCCGGTCGCGGTGGTCGTCATCGACGCGCTGCCGCTGACGGCCAATGGCAAACTCGATAGGCGCGCGCTGCCGGCGCCGGAATATACCGATGGCGACCGCTACCGCGCCCCGACCACCCGGACCGAAGAGATACTGGCCGGCATCTACGCCCAAGTGCTCGGGCTAGAACGGGTCGGAGTCGATGAGTCGTTCTTCGAACTGGGCGGCGACAGCATCTTGTCGATGCAGGTGGTGGCGCGGGCTCGGGCGGCGGGCCTGCTGTGCCGGCCGCGGGACATTTTCGTCGAGCAGACCGTGGCCCGGCTGGCCCGGGTCGTCCGGGTGGCCGATGGCGCCAGCGGCGTGGTCGACGAGGGTGTCGGGCCGATTGTCGCGACCCCGCTCATGCGCTGGCTGGCGGGCGTCGACGGGCCGGTGGAGCAGTTCAACCAGACGGTGCTGGTGCAGACCCCGCCGGGGGTGACCGAGGCCGACGTGGTGGTGGTGCTGCAGGCGCTGCTGGACCGCCATGCCATGTTGCGGCTGCGCGCCGAGCACCGCGCCCAGGCTTGGTCGCTACGGGTGCCAGAGCCTGGTTCGGTAAACGCGCGCACGTGCCTCCGGGCGGTGGACGCACTGTCGCCGGAGGAACTGGTAGCAGCGCGGTCCCGGTTGCACCCGGCTGCCGGGGTGATGGTGAGTGCGCTGTGGGTCGGGTCGACGGGCCAGTTGGCATTGCTGATTCATCATCTGGCGGTCGACGGGGTCTCCTGGCGGATCTTGCTCGAAGACCTCAATATCGCCTGGGTTCAGCATCGGGACGGGCAGCCGATCGCCCTGCCGACGGGCGGGACGTCGTTTGCCCGGTGGTCCGCGCTGCTGGCGGAGCACGCTTATCAGCCGGAGATCGTGGAGCTGGCCGAGGCGTGGCGTCAGGTGGCAGCTCCGGCGGTGTTGCCCGCGGTGCAGCCCGGTGTCGATACGTTTGCCACGGCCGGTCAGTTGTCGGTGTCGCTGGATACCGATACGACGCGCATACTGCTTGGCGAAGTGCCCACGGCGTTTCACGCCGGGGTACACGAGATGCTGTTGATCGCGTTCGGGCTGGCGGTCGCCGAGTTCGCGGGCAGCGGGCGAGCGCCGATCGGCATCGACGTGGAAGGCCACGGACGCCACGAGGAATTGGCCGCCGACGTGGACCTGACCCGCACCGTCGGGTGGTTTACCACCTTGTATCCGGTTTCGCTGACGGTGGGCGGGCTGCCCTGGGTGCAAGTGACGAAGGGCGAGGCCGCGCTGGGGGCGCTGCTCAAGGACGCCAAGGAGCAGTTGCGCGCCCTACCGGATCCGCTCAGTTACGGGCTGCTGCGGTATCTGAACGCCGACGTCGAGCTGGACGGCCCGGAGCCGGTCATCGGGTTCAACTATCTGGGCCGGCTGGGCGCGCGAGCCGAGGCTCCCGGCGATGCCTGGCGGCTGTCGCAGGAAGGCGGGCCGGTCACCCGAACTGCCACCGCCATCCAGATGCCACTGGCACGCACGGTGGAGCTCAATGCCAGCACGGTGGACACCGATACCGGCCCGCGACTCTATGCCACCTGGTCGTGGGCGCCGTCGGCGATGGACCGTACGCAAGTTAGTCGGCTGAGCCAGTTGTGGTTCGAGGCCCTGTCCGGGATCTGCGCGCATGTGCGCCACGGTGGCGGTGGGTGGACGCCGTCGGATGTGGCCCCGGCCCGGTTGACCCAGCAGCAGCTCGATGAGCTAGTGGACCACTACCGCCTCGCTGACGTGTTGCCGCTGACCCCGCTGCAGCAGGGCCTGCTGTTCCATGCGGGGGCGGGGCGCGGCCCCGGTGACGATGTGTACGCGGTGCAACTGGATTTCACCGTGGTCGGTGCGCTTGACGAGCGTCGGCTGCGCGAGGCCATGCAGACCGTGGTGACCCGCCATCCCAACCTGGCGGCCCGATTCTGTACCCAGTTCGGTGAGCCGGTGCAGGTGATTCCCGCTGACCCGGTGGCGCCGTGGAGATATGTGGAGCTGCAGCCCAACGGCGTGAGTGTTGAGGACCAGGTCCAAGAGGTGTGCACCGCTGAGCGCGCCGCGGTCTGCGACCTGGCCGAGCAGTCGGCGTTTCGGGCGGCGTTGATCCGGACCGCGGCAGACCGGTACCGGTTCGTGCTGACCAACCACCACATCGTGATCGATGGCTGGTCGCTGCCGATCCTGCTACAGGAGATCTTTGCCAGCTACTACGGGCAGCGGCTTCCTGCCGCCGCGCCGTATCGCAGCTATGTCACTTGGCTGGCCGGGCGGGATCGCGCTGCCGCACACGCCGCCTGGCGTGAGGCACTGGCCGGTTTCGATTTTCCGACACTGGTTGGCCCGCCCGGCCGGTCGGGGCAGGGGCGGCGAGGCGTTGCCTGGTTCCGGGTGCCTGAGGAAACCACCCGAGCGGTAAGCGAGTTGGCTCGCGCCCAGCACACCACCGTCAACATCGTGCTGCAGGCGGGCTGGGCGCAAATCTTGATGTGGCTGACCGGCCAGCACGATGTTGCCTTCGGTACCGCGGTCTCCGGGCGACCGACCGAGTTGCCCGGCGCGGATTCGATGGTGGGGTTGCTCATCAACACGGTGCCGGTCCGGGCACGCATCACGGCCGCCGACACCGTCGCAGGACTGCTGAATCAGCTGCAAGAGGCCCACAACCACACACTCGAGCATCAGCACCTGTCGCTCGCCGAAATCCACCGCCTCACCGATCAGGACCAGTTGTTCGACACGATGCTGGTCTACGAGAACTACCCGGTCGACACCGCCGCATTGACCGCCGACCATGAGCTGGCCATCACCGACGTGACCACTCGCGAAGCCAACCACTACCCGCTGGGCGTGGCGGCCGTACCTGGTGACGAATTGGGTCTTCGCGTCGAATACGACGCCGATGTCTTCGACGCGGCGGGCATCGACGCGCTGTTCGCGCGGTTGGAAAAGTTGCTGGTCGCGATGAGCGCCGATCCCGCCCGCCGGCTCTCCTCGATTGATCTGCTCGACGCCGGTGAGAAGGCCCGCCTGGCTGCTTGGGGTAACGGGGCGGTATTGAACGAGCCTGTGCCGGCCTCCGCCTCCGTATCGATCCCCATGGTGTTCGCGGCGCAGGTAGCGCGAACCCCGGAGGCGATGGCACTGACGTGCGAGGGCCGCTCCCTGACGTACCGGGAGGTCGACGAGGCTGCGAACCGATTGGGCCACCTGTTGGCAGACCACGGTGTAGGCGCCGGAGACGTCGTGGCGCTGTTGTTGCCTCGGTCGGCGGAGGCGATCGTGGCGATCATGGCGGTGCTCAAGACCGGTGCGGCCTATCTGCCGATCGATCCCGTGCTGCCGGCGGCCCGGGTCGAGTTCATGCTGGCCGATACCGCACCTGTCGCCGCGATCACCAACGCCGATCTGCGGACGCGGCTGGACGGGTATGACCTGTCGGTCATGACTACCGAAGACGACCGCATCCCCGGCTATTCGTGCACCGACTTGCCGGCGCCACACCCCGGCGACGTCGCTTACCTCATGTACACCTCGGGCACTACCGGTGCCCCGAAAGGCGTTGCCGTCAGCCACCACAACGCGATCCAGGTGCTGAAAGCATTTGTGGGGTGTCTGCCGACGACGGGTGCCTGGGCGCAAGGCCATTCCCTGGCATTCGATATGTCAGTGTCCGAGATTTTCGGCGCGCTGTTGCATGGTGGGCGGGTGGTGGTGGCGCCTGAGCACGTGGTGCGCTCGCCGGAAGCCTTCCAGGCTTTGCTGATCGCTGAACACGTCGACGTGCTCACCGAGACCCCTTCCGCCCTGGCGGCGCTTTCCCTCGAGGGTTTGGATGCGATGGCGTTGCTGGTCGCCGGCGAGGCCTGCCCTGCTGAGGTGGTGGATCGGTGGGCGCCGGGGCGGCGGATGCTCAACGCGTACGGCCCGACCGAGACGGCGATGTGTGTATCCATCAGCGCGCCGCTGTGCGCCGGCTCAGCGGTGAACGGGCCAGTGCCGATCGGCGCACCGGTGCCGGAAGCGGCATTGTTCGTGCTGGACGCGTGGCTGCGCCCGGTTCCCCCGGGTGTGGTGGGGGAGCTGTACGTGGCTGGCGCCGGCGTGGCGTACGGGTACCTGGGCCGCGCTGGTTTGACCGCGTCGCGGTTTGTGGCGTGTCCTTTCGGCGGGGCGGAGGCACCGGGAACACGCATGTATCGCACCGGGGATCTGGTCTGCTGGGGCGCTGACGAGCAACTGCAGTACTTCGGGCGTGCTGACGAGCAGGTCAAAATCCGCGGATACCGCATCGAGCTGGGCGACGTTCAGGCGGCGTTGGCCGGCGTGGACGGAGTGGGTCAGGCAGTGGTGATCGCCCGCGAGGACCGTCCCGGTGACAAACGGCTGGTGGGATACATCACCGGCAATGCCGACCCGTCCGCCGTGCGCGCGGAGATGGCCGAACAATTGCCGCCCTATATGGTGCCGTCCGCAGTGGTGGTGGTGAGGGCTCTGCCCTTGACATCCAACGGCAAACTCGACAAGCGCGCCTTGCCGGCGCCCGAATACGTCGACTCCGGCCGCTATCGTGCCCCGGCTGACGCAACCGAGGCCACCCTGGCCGGCATCTTCGCCCAAGTCCTCGGGCTCGACCGGGTGGGGGTGGAGGACTCGTTTTTCGACCTGGGTGGGGATTCGCTGCTCGCGATGAGGGCGATCGCCGCGGTGAACAAGACTTTCGGTGCCCACCTTGCAGTGCGCACCTTGTTGGATGCGCCGTCGGTCAGAAGCCTGAGCCAGGAGCTGAGCAACGATGGTAGCGCGGCGGAACTGGTTCCCATCGAGATCCTCAAGCAGGGAACGGGTGTCCCGCTGTGCTGTGTCCATGAAGGTCTCGGTCTTAGTTATGCATATCGGGCGCTGGGCGATTACGTGGATTGTCCGATCATTGGAATCAACCAGATCCCGCAAGACGGCGAAACCGGACGGCAATCGATTCCTGAAATGGCCAAAGATTATGCCGATCGGCTCCAGACGCTCTACCCCGTCGGGCCCTACAAGCTCCTGGGCTGGTCTTTCGGCGGGCCAGTAGCGCACGAACTGGCCATCGAACTTCGACGGCGGGGATGTGCAGTCGAACGTCTTGTTCTGTTGGACCCGGTGCTAAATGCCAACGGCGCCAACACAAGCGAGACAGCAGACAACGATGGTCAGGGCGAGAGCCGTATCCTGGAACTCACCTTGCGGACCAATGGCATCGAGATTCCTCAACAGGCAGAGCCGATTACCTACGAGATGGCCGAGGAATTGATCCGCCGGCAGGGAAAAATTGTGGAATTTATTCTTCCGCCCAGACAGGTCTTCGAGTTCGTGGTGGAAAATTATAATTCGAACGGGTCACATCTGCGAGAACATATGCCTGGCGTATTCGATGGTGACATGATCATATTCTCCGCGCGCAGTGAAAACGGGAACAATTCATCCCATCCGCGTAATTGGGAACCTTATGTGGCCGGTGACATTACGGTCTACCCGGTGGACTGCGGACACGATGACATGATGGCCGCCGAAGCGCTCGCCATGTACGGGGAACAGCTCAAACTCGCGGTAGAACCCTGAGCTGACGCAGTCAGTCGATCTGCCCGGTCAGGTTGAAATCGTCGAGGGTGCGCGCCGCGATTTCCCGCATCGCTGGCTTGGTGTTCTCCGCGCCTGGCTGGTAAGCACCGACGCTGATGACAATTCTGTCGGGCAGACGCCAAGACTGCACAGTCATCAGTCCGCCCAAGCGGTCAAGCCACTGTCGCGTCAGTTGTTGAAAAGCCAGCCGTCCGGTCACGTATTCGGCGTCGGTACCATCCAGGCGGCACACGACGGCGCCGAATTCGCCGAGATTGGAGCAAAGCACGGGCAGGTCTTCGCCGAGCACCGTAGCGTCCACCTCTCCAAGCCGTTTCAAAACGCGTTTGGGTACGAACGGGATCAGCGGAGCGAGTAGCGCTGCTTCGTTGGGTGTTTCCGGCAACGTCTGCAGCGCTTGTTTGATGTCGGCGCGGAGTTCCCGCAGATCCGTTGTCACTTGCGTCGTGTCGACGCTGACGCGCACAAACGACACCGCGTTCGCGCGCGTATCGCCCTCGCTGCGGGTGCTCATCGGGAGTTGCAATGTCACGGCACCGTCGCCGGCACGTCGGCGGCCGATGTGCTCCCCGAATTTCGCAACGAACCCGGCGACCAGGGTCTTACTCGTTCCCCCGAGCGCCTGCGCGCGGGCGTCCCAGTCATTCAGATCCACCAAAACGGTCACGTTGGGAACGACGATAAAGTCGTCTGCGGCCTTGTCAGTGTCGCCTTCCGTGCGGGCGCGGGGTCGCGCTTTTCGGGATTGGCCAAGCTCCTGCCGATGCTCACGAGCCTGTTTTGCGGCCGCGGCAACCGCCCGGGCAACCTCAGGCGCTTGTACCGCCGTTTGGCGGGCATCCTCAACCACTGCGCGCCATCGGGTGCGCGAATGTGGCGGGGGATAGCCAAGATCGCGCTCGGTGCCCATGATCGCGTCGAGTATCGATAGGACGAGTCCCAGACCGTCGAGCACGTAGTGCGAAATCACCAGGCTGAACGCGGTCGAACCGTCGGTTAGCGGAAGCACGCCGAGATGCCAGCTGGGCCCCCATTCCGGGTCGACAGGCAATTGGGTGCGTTCGTCCGCCCAGTCGCTGAGTTCGGCGCGTGGACGCGCGGATTCGGCGAAGTCGATGTCCGACGGTCCCCGATCCAGGACCCATCGATACCGCGCGAACGGCAACGGCGAACGTTCGACGCGCCGCCCCAACAATCCGTAGCCGAGATTGCGGTGAAACCGCCTGAGCCCGTCGAGATCAATGGGGTGCTCGTAAACCCCCACGACCTGCATGACTTGTTTTGGTCCGGTGACGCGCTGCCCCGTGAACAAGGCTTGGTCCACGTAGGTGAGCAGATTGTCCGGCCGCGTATCGCCGTTAGCTGCCCGGCTGTTCAAAGATGCTCGTGCGGAGAGTATCCGGGCCGGCACTGATCAGCCTTCCCCGAAACGGTCGTTTGAGGGTTGCGCATGCGCATCGAACGTCAATGTAGCCGTGGGCATGTAGCGATTATTCATTCTGTCGGTCAACTCAGAAGGCTTTTCGGTGTTTACCCGGCGCTGATGACGGCGGCATATCGTGTGTGGGCGCCATCCTTTCGCACAGCAGTCCGGCCAGACCGCGGATCGTGCCCATGTCGGCGAGATCGGCGAAAGTGATGCGTATGCCGGTTTCGGTCTCGATGCGGGTACAGAGTTCGTGAGCGCCCAGTGAGTCCATGCCGTATTCAGACAGCGGCCGATCGGGATCGATGTTGCGGCGCAGGATTTGGGTGACCTGGTCAGAGACCAGTCGCCGCAGCCGAATGGACCACTCGTCGACCGGTAACTCGTCAAGTTCGGCGCGGAGTTTCCTGACGCCGGTTGCGGTTTGGCTGGTGGAGCGAAACGCTTCGGCGAAGGGACTGCCGTGGGTGAATGCGGTCAACCACGTCGTGGCGGTGATCGGCGCGTACCCGGTGTGGGCGCGGTCGTGGCGCAGCAGCATCTCGAATGCGTAGGCGCCCTCGTCGGGAGTGATGGTGATGCCGGCGCTGTCGGCTGCGGTGGTGGGCGCACTCTGAGCCCAGGGGGCCCAGGCAATCGCGGTGGTGGGCAGACCCTGCGCCCGACGCCACCGGGTGAAGGCGTCGAGCCAGCTGTCGGCCGCTGCGGAGGCGCTTTGGCCAGGGGCGCCCAGCATCGAGGCCGCCGAGGAGAACGAGCAGAACCAGTCCAGCGGGTGCCCCGCGGTGGCCTCATGCAGGTGCCAGGCACCGTAAACCCTTGGCGCCCAGGTCCGCTCGATGAGCTCGTCGGTGATTCCGGTGAGTGCGGCGTCCTCGTCAACCGCCGCGGCATGCAGCACGCCCCGCAAGGCAAGCCCGGTGGCCGTCGCTGCGGCGACCAACCGTTCGGCCGTAGCTGCTTCCGAGATATCGCCGCACTCCACTACCACGTCGGCGCCGCCCGCGCGGATGCTCTCGATCCTCGCGAGGGATTCGGAAGTCGGCTGCGAACGGGAACACAGCACGATACGCCCGCAGCCGGCAGCAGCCATCCGCTCGACTAAAGACATCTCGACGCCATCTGGACGGCCCGTGACGATGTAGCCGCCGTTGTTGCGAAACACTCGGGCCTGATCGGGGGGCACCCGCACCTGGCTGGTGCCGGTGCGCGCGATGTCAAGCACGAGCTTGCCGGTGTGCCGGGCATTGCTCATCAGCTCCAGTGCGGTGCAGGCCTCGGTCAGCGGGTAGTGCCTGCACCTCGGCAACGGCAGGACGCCATCGGCGGTGAGCTGGTACACGGTGCTCAACAACCGGTGCAGCCGGCTCGGGTGGCTACGCGCCAGCCCCTCTAGATCAAGGGCATACAACGTGAGGTTGCGCCGGAACGACGACAGCCCAATCCGGGTGTCGCCGTGGATGTCACCTTTGCCGATATCGACGAATCGTCCACCGTGCGCCAGCAATTCGACCCCCGCGCGCTGGGCGGCGCCGGTGGCCGAGTTGAGCACGATGTCTACGCCATAGCCGGCGGTGTCGCGGCGGACCAGGTCAGCGAATTCGATGCTTCTCGAGTTGTAAACGTACTCAATGCCCATATCGCGCAGTAATTGTCGACGCTGCTCGCTGCCGGCGGTGGCGAAGATCTGAGCTCCCGCAGCGCGGGCGATGGCGATGGCCGCCTGCCCCACGCCGCCGGTCGCCGAATGAATCAATACCTTCTCGCCACTTTCGATGCGGGCCAGGTCGTGCAGTCCATACCAGGCGGTAGCGGCGGCCGTGGTCACCCCTGCCGCCTGCTCCTCAGACAGCCCGCCCGGCAACGGGACCGCCAGACGCGCATCACAGGTCACAAACGTGCCCCACGACCCGCCGGGGCACAGACCGCCCACATGATCGCCCACCCGGGGACCTGCCACGCCGGGGCCGACGGCGGTCACCACCCCGGCGAAGTCGCCGCCCAACTGCGCCGCGCCGCCGTAGCGGCCCAACGCGACAAGCGCGTCGGGGAAATTGACACCGGAGGCGCTGACGGCGACCTCGATCTGTCCTGGTCTCGGCGGAATCCGTTCGCACGCAACGAGTTCCACAGTTTGCAGATCCCCCGGGGTGCCGATCTGCAGACGCATCCCGTCGCGCTCATGGTCGACAACGGTGATGCGTCTCTCCTCGGGCCGCAGTGGGCTGGTGACCAACCTGGCCGTATACCACTTGCCGTCTCGCCATGCGGTCTCGTCTTCCGCCGACCCGCCCCGCAGTTGGGATGCGAGTTGCTCGGCGTCGATGTCGCTGTCCAGATCGATTTGAGTGGCACGCAAGTGCTGGTGCTCAGCGCCGACCACCCGGACCAAACCCCTGAGCCCGGCTTGTTCCAGGCTGGGTGCATCGCCGACAAGCACGCCGTGCGCGGTGCGGGTCACCACGTACAGGCGAGGCCAGTCGCCCGGAAGCTCAGACAATTCGCGGGTAATGCGCATCAGATGCTGCACATGCTCGCGGGCCGCCGTTGGGATCTGCTCAACGGCGTCACACCTTTCCGGGGCCATCAAAACCACCACACCGGTAAAACCACTGCCGAGTAGATGATTTCGAAGCTGTTGGCTGTTCGAGGTGTGGTCGGCGTGCGGCGGCCAGCACATGGTGGTGCATTGCGCGCCATGATTTTTCAGTGCGTCCATCAAAGTAGTAGCGAGCACGTCGGCGATGGCGGTAGTGCTGATGAGCAGCCAGTTTCCGGGGTCGGCGTATTCCAGCCCGGGCAATGCTCGTTGCTGCCATTCGATCGCCAACAGCCGCTGAGCCAGCACCCGATCCTTCGTCTGCTCCTCAGAGACGCCGGTGCCCAACTGAAGCCCTTGCACGGCGAGCAGGACTGCCCCGTTGTCGTCGAGAACTTCGAGATCGGCCTCGATGCGGGAGGTGTCGACTTTCGTCACTCGTGTGTAGCAGTAGTGGGCGTTGCGAGCCGAGTCGTAGGCGCGTAGCCGCCGGATGCCCAGCGGGAAGGCCGGGGCATTCCCGTCCAGCGACTCAACTTCCGGATGAATAGCAACGGTTTGAAAACATACGTCCAGCAGCACCGGATGTACGTCGAAAATATCTTGCTGCGAACGGATTTCGCGAGGCAGCGCGACCTCCGCCAGCACCGTGCCGGTTGCATCGTCGCGGGTGTGCACCGTGCCGAGACCGCTGAACGCCGAGCCATCTTGCGCACCACGGTCTTCCAGGCGCTTCCTCACCTCGGCGCCATCCTGGTCACGTGGATGCACGCCAAGGAGCGCGGCCATGTCGTGCGCAGGTGGCTGCTCGTCGTCCGCAGTGTGAAGGACTGCAGTAGCTCGCCGAAGTTGTTCGTCACGGCCATTTGTCGCAACGGTGAAGTCGAACACGCCCGGCGATGTGGCAGTGGCCTCCGCGCCGACGGTGGTCTGCTGCTCGAGCAGCAGGGTTTCCCCGAAGCGGATGTCGCGGACTTCGAAAGCCTCGTCCAGCACAGCGCGTGCGGCCGCGATCGCCATCTCGCAGTAGGCCGCCACCGGAAGCGTTGCCACACCGCGGATTTGGTGATCGCTCAACCAGGGCTGGGCGGCGGTTCCAATCTGTCCTTGCCATACGTGATGCTCCGGCTCCTCGTGCAAGCGCACGTGCTGGCCGAGCAGCGGATGGACGGAGACGGCGTATCCGCCGTGTGTGGTGGAGGATTCTCGACCCTCGCGGTCCAGCCACAGCCGACGGTGCGTCCATGTCGGCAGTGGCGCGTCCACCAGCCGTCCGTTCGGATAGAGCACCGAGAAGTCGACCGCGGCGCCGGAACTGTGCAGATCCTTTACAAAACCACGCAGCCCGTGCGGCAGTTCCTCCCCGCGGCGCATGCTGGCCAGGGCGGCGACCGGCATGTCGAGGCTACGGGCGTTTTGCACCAGAGCGCGATTGAGCAGAGGGTGCGGCGCAAGCTCGGCGAAAACCCGATAGCCGTCCTGCATGGCCGCCTGGACCGCCGCGGCGAGCCGCACCGTGCGCCGCAAATTGTCCACCCAGTAGCGGGCACCGCATATCGGTTGCTCACGGGGGTCGAAGAGGCTCGTCGAGTAGAACGTCACGTCCGGTGTCCTCGGGGTGACGTCCGCCAACGCCTCCGACAGTTCGTCCAGGACCGGCTGGACCTGCGGACTATGCCATGCCAGGTCCGCAATCACCTGTCGCGCCAGCACTTTTCGCGCCTGCCATGCGTCCAGCAGTTCGCGTACCGTGTGGTCGGGGCCGCCGATCACCGTCGACTCGGGTGACGCCACCACTGACATCGCGATGCCTTTGATCCCGCGGGCCATCAATTCGGAAAGCACTTGCTGGGCGGGCATTACGACCAATGCCATCGCCCCGGACCCGGCGATGCTGGACATCAGCCGCGAGCTGCGGCAGATCACGCGCACCCCGTCTTCCAGCGACAGCGCCCCCGCGACCACCGCCGCCGCGACCTCGCCCAGCGACTGCCCGATTATCGCGCCCGGGCGAACTCCGTAAGACTTCATGGTGGCCGCCAACGCAACCTGCATGGCGAACAACGTCGGCTGGACCCTGTCGACACCGGTCACTACCTCGGGCACCGTCATTGCCTCGGTGACCGAAAATCCTGACTCCCGGGCGATCAGCGGCTCGGCCTGGGCGACCGTCGCGGCAAACACCGGCTCGGTGGCGAGCAGACCCGCTCCCATGGCCGGCCACTGTGATCCTTGGCCTGGGAACACCCAAACCGGACCACGATCGTCGCGTCCGGCCGCGGCCTGATACGAGGTGTCACCGTGGGCGACGTCACGCAAACGTGCTATCAGGTCGTCCGTGTTGCCGGCGAGAACCGTGGTGCGCACCGGCCGGTGTCCGCGACGGCGTGCCAGGGTATAAGCCAGGTCCGGCAGTGCGATGTCGTCATGTGCTTGTACCCAGTCGGCCATGCGTTCGGCGGTGCGGCGCAGTTCTCCGGCCGAGGTGGACGACAGTGCAAAAAGCAGCGGCGCCTGATCGGCCGTGGTTTCGTCTTCGCGCTCGGTATCGGGCGCCTCGGGAGCTTGCTCCAAGACTGCGTGAGCATTTGTTCCGGAAAATCCGTAGGCCGAAACAGCCGCTCTTCGCGGTTGGCGGTCGTTGCTCTGCCACGGTGTATTTTCCTGCGGTACAAAAAGATTGGTCTTGATTCGGGCAAGCTCGTCGGGCAGGCCGGAAAAGTGCAGATTCTTGGGGACCACGCCGTGTCGCAGCACCAGGACCGTCTTGATCAAGCCCAACGTTCCCGAACTCGACTGGCTGTGTCCGAGATTCGGCTTGGTCGAGCTGACCGCGCAGGGGTTCCGAATACCGTAAACCTCAGCCAGGCTGGCGAATTCGATCGGATCACCCACCGGCGTGCCGGCACCGTGGGCTTCCACCATGCCGACCGTCTCCGAGTCCACCCCCGCAGCGGCCAACGCGGCCCGGTATGCAGCGACTTGTGCCGATCCCGACGGGGCGGAGGTGCTCGCCGCGCGGCCACCGTTGTTGACGGCGGTGCCGCGTATTACAGCCAAGATCCGGTCACCGTCGCTCAGCGCATCCGATAGCCGCTTGAGGAGCACCATCGCGCAACCGTCGCCCGACGCAAACCCGTCCGCGGCCGTGTCGAACGCATGGCAGTGCCCGGTCGGAGACAGCATGCCGCCGGCCGAATCCGCGGCGTATCTCCGTGGGTCCAGCGTGATTGAAACGCCGCCGGCCAGCGCCAGGTCGCACTCGCCTTCGTGCAGGCTGCGGCATGCCATGTGCACAGTGACGAGGCCAGACGAACATGCGGTATCCACTGAAATCGCCTGACCGCGCAGGTCCATGGCCTGAGCGATCCGCCCGGAAGCCATGCTGTGACTGTTACCCAGGAATCCGTATCCGCCCTCCAGGGCGTGGGTGTCGGCAGCTATCAAAAGGTAGTCGTCATGGGTCAAACCCACGTATACGCCGGTCCGCGAACCAGCCAGATTTGCCGGGTCGAGGCCTGCGTGTTCGACTGCCTCCCAAGAGGTTTCCAGCAACAACCGGTGCTGTGGGTCGAGTGCGGTCGCCTCCTGCTCCTCGATCCCGAAGAATTCCGGGTCGAATCCGGCAACGTCGTCCAGAAACGAGCCCCACTTCGACACCGACCGACCCGGCACACCGGACTCGGGGTCGTAGTATTCGTCGGCGTCCCATCGGTCCGCAGGGATCTCGGTGATCAGGTCGTCGCCGCGCAGCAGCGTTTCCCACAATTGTTCCGGCGAGTCGATTCCGCCGGGAAGTCGGCACGCCATACCGATGACGGCGATCGGAGTGACAGGTGCAGCGGCGGGCGAAGAATCCGGTGAAGTTGGGGGATGCGGACCATCATCGATCTCTCGAGATGGAACCATTCCGCCTCCTCATAGCAATGACTACCTGGCATTATCCACTGCCCGACTCAAGACGCGGCGGCCTTCGGCTGCCCGGTCGCTACATCACACTCGGTTGATGTCCTCGGCAAGCTCGCGGCCTGGAAGCAGGGGGAGGGTATTACGCGTGGTGGGAGGGCTTAGGGAAAACTGATCGGGTTGTTACCCAATCGTGATGTGTTCAAACAGCAGTGCCCAGCGCCGGGTAAGCCCGCAGGGTTGGGGCGAATCACCCGGATGCGACTTTTCCCAAAACTCCGGACAGGCGCTGACGGCCTCCAGTACGGTTGACCACGGTTTCACTGGTCCCACTAGACGTCTGGAGAAGTTGTGAGTGTCAATCCGTTCGACGACGACAGTGGCAGGTTCTTCGTCTTGATCAACGACGAAGAGCAACACAGCCTGTGGCCGACCTTCGCCGATGTTCCCGCCGGTTGGCGGGTGGTTTTCGGCGAAGCCGACCGTGCCGCCTGTCTGGAATACATCGAACAGAACTGGCCCGATATTCGCCCAAAGAGTCTGCGCGACAGGCTGGCAGCGGACCGGGCATCTGATTAGCGAGTCGGAAGCCGTACTGCCGATGCTCCAAGTTATCGGCGGTCCGGCGTATCTAACCGGCGGACTCTAGCCTTCGCCAAACGTTGCCTTCTCAATACCTCTGCTGCGCAAGAGGTTCTGCCATCGCGATTTAGAGGCCTGTCAATGTGCCGCGGCACCCTCATTCACGACGGCCTCGAAGCGCTTTTCCCAGCGAAGGTAGCTACCGAAGCTGCCGAGTACAAAGGGCGAGAGCGCGATCACCCAAGTCGCCGCAGCGTTCAGCAGATTCGCCGGGAAGCGCATCGGCCGCATGATATCGACAAACAAAATCGCCCGTAGCCCGTCCGTCCGGTTCCAAGCCTCGTGCTCGAAGGTGTCGTCGAAAATCATCACCTGGCCCTCTTGCCAATGACGGGTCTGCGACCCGACTCGGATGGCACACATCTCGGCCGGCTCGGGAACGAGCACCCCGAGGTGAAGGCGCAGCACGCCCTTGTAGGCGCCATGATGGGGCGGCAGGTGCTTGCCGGGCGCGAGGATCGAGAAGAACGCCGTCTTCATGCCCGGCATCTTCTTGAGGAGCTTGGCTGTTTCCGGACAGCGGCGGCAATTCGCCGCCGCCTTGATCCCGTAGGCGTAGAAGAAAAAAGTCTTCCAGCCATCGTCTTGGGTGAGGCCAATCTGGTCCTTTGAGATGTCCTGGAAGTTCGGCAAGTCCGCCGCATACGGCAGAAGCGCATCCAGCTCGGCACGGACCTTGCGCCAATCAGCCTCCACCGTCTCAACCCAGGGAAAGTCCTTGTTGTCGAAGAACTCGTGGTCGCCGAACGTCGAGGATCGGCTGTAGAGGCGGTAGAGCGCGCCGAAAATGATCATGGCAAGACGTGTGAATGTCCGCGCGAAGAACCCTTGCGTCTGGTCCATGCAGCCCCTTTCGCCGAGGCCGAAGTTTACACTGTGCGTTCCTACGATCCAGCGTTTCCGGGAAACCCCGGCCCGCATGGGTAGGGCGGCGTAAAGGGCTTAAGTCAAGAACCTAACCGAGTTCCGCACTCAGCAGATCGATGGACTTGCTCCAGCGGGATGGACAATCGCCCCACGTCAAGCGCGGCAGACCCGTCGGGGAACGCTGGGCGGTGGCTATCAGATTGGGTAGCGCATGGCCACGCTCAAAAGCCATGCGCCTAACCGCAATTGACACACCATCACCGGCTCCGGATGGATACCTCTCAGCCCAATGTGTCACGGACTGCGATTGGAACGACATCCCGCACGGAGCCTTGAAGATCTGATTGACATTCGGGGTCAGTCAATTCACGCGTAGTATGCTTCGGCGTCGATGGTCTCGGTTCGATGGTTTGCGGCGGATCAGGGCTCGCGGTGAGCCACAAATGATTTGGCTACTTGGCGGAGGCCAGGTGTGGCGCCGGGCAATGGGCTCGCAGTCTGGCCGCGGCACCTGTTTCGCACTTTTCCAAGCTCTCACGGGACGTCACGGTCGTGGACACGGTCTAAGGGGCGAAAGAGCTGACCCGCAGACAGGCTTGTTCGACACCGACAGGCCTACAGTGAGCAGTCGCAGCCTGTCCACGCTTTTGACGCCGTACGCCACGACGATTCGTTAGTCGATCTGGCCAGTGAGGCCGAACTCGGCCAGCGTCTGCGCAGCCAAGTCACGCAACCTGGCCTTTGTGTTCTCTGCGCCCGCTTGGTAGGCGAGGACGGTCATTGCAATCTTGCCGCCGATGCGCCAAGACTGCAGTCTCATTTGGCCGCCTGTTTGCTCAAGCCACTGTCGCGTTACGCCTTGTCCAATTGCCCGTGCGGTGTTGTACTCGGCGTCGGTGCCGTCGAGGCGGCGCAGCACCGCGCCAACGTCGCCGAAGTTCGAACAAAACACGGGAAGGTCGGTGTCGCCGATCGCAGTGACATCTGCCAGCCATTTCGACGCCCGCTTGGGCGCGAACTGGTTCAGCCAAAGGAGCGGCGACGACGCATCTGAAGTCTCCCGCACGGCGCCTAGCGCCTCCTTGACAGCCGCGCGGACGTCATGCAGATCAGTCGTCACCCGGGTGGGGTCGACGCTGACATACGCGAACGACATTGCGTTTCCACGCGTGTCGCCCTCGGCGCGGTCGCTGAACGGGAGTTGCAAGGTGATGGTGCCATCGCTGGCGCGTTTACGTCCCATGCGCTCCCCAAGTTTCGCAGCCAACCCGGCGGCCAGCGCATTACTCGTTCCGCCAAGGGCATTCGCGCGCGCATCCCAATCATCAAGGTCGACGTGGATAGTGATTGACGGCACGATCACGGCCTCATCACCGTTCCGTCCACCTAGTGCGACCGGTCGGGATGCCGGTGATCGGGCGATGTCGTGTCGGTAACGACGGGCCTCTTTTGCCGCCGCGACAAGTTCGCGGCGGTGATGATTGGCCAGTTTTGCCACCGTGGCAAGCGCCCGGGCGGCCTCAGGTACCTCCCGCGCTGTTTGCCGGGCATCCTGTGCCAGCGCACGCAGTCGCGTGCGTGAATTCGGCGGCGGGAGGCCGAGATTGCGCGTGGTGCCCAGCATCGCTTCGGCCATGACAAGCGCGAGCCCGATTCCGTCGATGAGGAAGTGGGAAACGACCAGGGTCACCGCGGTCGAGCCATCAGTTAGGGGAAGGACGCCGAGATGCCAACCGGGACCCGATTCCGGATCAGTCGGGATCTGTGAGCGTTCATCAGCCCAGTCGCTGAGCTCAGCGCGTGGACGTGCGGACTCAGCGATATCGATGCCCAACGGATTCTGATCCGACACCCACCGATGCCGGGCGAACGGTAGCGGCGACCGCTCGATGCGCCGTGCCAGCATCTCATTCTGAGCGAGATTGTGGTGAAAACGCCTGAGCCCGTCGAAATCAAGAGGGTGCTCATAAAGCCATATGATCTGCATGACTTGTTTCTGGCCGGTGGTGCGCTGACCCTTAAAGAAGGCCTGGTCCAGCAACGCGAGCCGATTGTCCGGTCGCGCATCGCCGGTGTGCGTGCGGGTGCCGACGGAGTTACGTACAGGGCGCATCCCAACTGCCACTAATCAACCTCCGCACTTATCGATTCACATGTGAAGCGCTGCGGAGCGGACGCTTTGTCAAGCAGGGCGACGGTGCCCGCGACAGCGGGACCCTTGATCGGGTGGAACAGATTCATGACCTGAGATTAGCCGATTCGCTGGTCGGGTTTTGCCAAGTATGTGAGCCCAGACCCTGGTCGGGGTCTATGACGTCGAAAGCCGAGAGCTGCATCGGTGTCGATTCGTTGGGGTGAGGGAGCGGTGAAATCGACGCCGGTGTCTGGTGATTCCGGTGGCGTTCGAGAATTCTGCGACCACTCCGACAGGATGCTCTTCGGCCACCCCTCCGACGCTTGGAATTGTGCGGACGAAAGTTTGGAATTCCGCGCAGGAAGTTGATGCGCACGGTCGGGCTCACCACTAAGGTGATGCTGACGTCGCTGCTATTTCTCGGCGAAAGGACACCGCCTGTGCAGTTTCTAGACCGCGTGATTCAACATCCGATCATATGGAACCTCGGCTACAAGACCCAAAAAAGTAGTTATCGCGCCCTCACTCGCCGATTCGGCGCCGACGATGTGGTGTTCCTCAACTATGGCTACGAGGAAGATCCGCCGATGGCAATCGAGCTGGACGCCGCCGACGAACGTGACCGGTTTCCCATCCAGCTCTACCACCGCACCGCAACCCAGGCGGGTGATCTGAGCGGCATGGAAGTGCTCGAGGTCGGGTGCGGCCACGGCGGCGGCGCGTCATATCTGACACGCGCCCTGCACCCGGCGCATTACACGGCACTGGACTTGAACCCGACTGGAATCGAGTTCTGTCGCCAGCGCCACCGCCTGCCGAACTTGGAGTTCGTCGTCGGAGACGCCCAAAACCTGCCCTTTCCTGACCAGTCGTTCGACGCGCTGATCAATGTCGAATCCTCAATCCACTATCCGGACTTTCGCCGTTTCCTTGCCGAAGCGGCGCGAGTGCTGCGTCCGGGCGGACATTTGCTGTACACCGATGGCCGCTTTGCATCGCATGTTCCCGACTGGGAGGCTGCGCTCGCGGGCGCGCCGATGCGAATGATTTCGCACAGGGACATCAGGCCGGAGATCGTGCGCGGCATGGAACGAAATTCGCAGCGCTGGCAGGAAGTGATCGATCGCCACAATTCCAAGATGTTGCGGGCTACTTGTCAGTTCCTGCAGGGCTCGAAGGTCTATCGAGAGTTGCAAGGCGGGGGATTCTCTTACGCCATGTACTGCTTCGTCAAAGAATAGCTTGCAGTAGTTCGTGGCGGTGTCGGCCGACAGCACGGCTAATCAGCCACCGCTTCGTCAGCACTATGCACTGTCGTGCGCGTGATCCTCAAAGGGATGAGCAGCAGGATCTCCATTTGAAGCGGCGCGGCGTTGTGCGATTGGTATCGGGCTATGGTTCCCTGTCGTCCGCGGCTTTCTTCACTTCCTGCGCATGCGCGACCTGCTGCGCGTTGTAGCTGATGGACAACACCGCCGCCCCGGCCAAGACGACGACCCCGGCTAACCAGAGCAGGCCGTAGGTGATGCCGTGGTCCAGCGCGTTCAACTGGGCGGCGTTCATCGACTTCACCGGCCCAATGGTGCCGCCCAGCGACAGGGTGTGCGACGTAATGGCGGCTTGGATGACGGCCAATACCAGCGGGCCACCGAGGTTTTGTAGCATGAGCGCGATGGCGGATGCGGGGCCGATCCGGTCGATGTCAACGCTGGCGATCAACGACAGCGTGAGCGGGACATTGGCCAGGCCGATACCGATAGCGGCCACGACCAGCGCCAGCACAAGATTGGGAAAGTACGGGACGCTGCGGGTGATGGTCGAGCCGTAAAGCATGGCACCCAGCATCGGGAGGCCGCCAATTGTCATCACCACCCGAGGCGAAAACCATCTCACCAGCTGCGACGACGCGGCCGTGCCAAGAGCCACCGCAATTGCGAACGGGATGTAGCCGATGCCCGCCTGCAGTGGGCTATAGCCCATGATGTATTGGACATAGAGGGCGACTAAGACAATCAGGCTGAAAAGCACCCCACCGCACAAGAAAACGGCCGCGAATATGGCCAGCCGGTTGCGATCGCGGAACAGATCGAACGGGACGATGGGGTTTTCGGCGGTGCGCTCCACCAGGACGAATGCCACAACAGCCCCCAGGGCCACCACACCGGACCCGATTGGGATGGCCGACAACCAGCCCTTTTCAGGACCCAGCGATAGGCCGAACACCGCGGCGGTACACATCAATGTGGCCAGCATGCCTCCGGTAGCGTCGAGCTTCATGCGCTCCTTCTGGGTTTCCCGCAGAGCGGTATGGGCCAGGTAGAGCACCAGCAGCCCGAGTGGCACGTTCACTAAAAACGCCAGCCGCCAAGACAGCTCGGTGAGCGCTCCGCCTAAGAACAGACCCATTATCAGGCCGAGGCCGGTCAGCGAGCCCAACACCGCCATTGCGGCATTGCGTAACGGGCCTTTCGGAAACGTGGTCGCCACAAGGGCCATGCTGGTCGGCGCGATGATCGCTGCTGCGGCGCCTTGCAGCAACCGGGCCAACACGAGAAGGGGCCCGTTCCAGGCGATACCGCAAATCGCCGAGGCGATCGTGAAAAGTGCGACACCGCCGACAATGCTGCGCTTGCGCCCGATGGTGTCGCCCAGGCGACCGCCGAGCAGCATCAGCCCGCCGAAGGTCAACACGTACGCAGTGATCACCCAACTCCGGCCGGCGTCTGACAGGCCTAGATCGTTCTGGATGCTAGGAAGCGCGAGGACCACGACGGTGCCGTCCATCATAGACAACACCTGGATGCCGCCGATCGCGGTAACTGCGGCGAAAAACCAGCGAGGCGGCAGCCGAGTCGACAAATACCTTCGCCTAGGGTGCCCCTTGGTCGGTTCGACGGGAATTGGGCCTATGCCTTCTTCGCGAACTGTTGTCGCGCGAGGTAGTGCCTGCTCTCCATCCTTGAGCGGCGCCATAGCTTGCGACCCTATAAGCAATCTTCAAGATTGGTAGTGGAAACGGAAGATAGGTCCACCACGGTATCGATACCCGTCGATGCATTGCTGATCCGGCAACACTCCGCGCGGGGCACGGCAACGATGGCCTCTGTGAACGCCATTCCCGACGATGCAGAGTCGTAGGCCTGGGCAACAGAACGCATCCAGTCCGGTGCTGCTCGGCCCTGAGTCTGTGCGACAAGGTGTCGACTGCCAAAGCCTCTGAAATACAGGCCGGCATCGAAATACAGGCCGGTACCGACGGTGCAGAATAGGTTGCCGGACTTCAGGACGTGGCGTGATAGGGAGTCTAGACTCATCGCCGACAGTACCGGCTGGGATAGGGGCAGTTTTGACGGTGACCACTCTGGACGTGCGATCCTTGTACCTCGACCTGTTGCGACGCAACCTCACCCGGTACGGGATGCACGAGCGAATGCCCGCACGGTGGCCACTGCGGCGGCGGCTCCTTCTCAAAACCGCCAACACTCTTCTACCCATGCTCAGCGGTACAAGCCCGTTCGGTCAGACCAAGCGCGACTTGGGCTTAGATTGGCCGGCAGAAGCCGAGACGATGATTGGTATGCAGAGGCTCACCAGTCTTCAGCACTGCGTCGAGACGGTACTGGCCGACGACATCCCTGGCGATCTGGTCGAATGTGGAGTGTGGCGCGGGGGGGCTTGCATCATGATGCGCGCGGTACTGGCGGCCTACGGCGACGAGACGCGGTGCGTGTGGCTGGCCGATTCGTTCGCGGGCCTGCCTCCTCCGGACACCGCAAACTATAAGGCGGACAAGGGGATACGGCTTGACCTGTTTGGGTCCATTCTGGGGGTACCGGAAACGGAAGTAAGGGCAAATTTCGAGCGTTACGGGCTGCTCGATGAGCAGGTCCGCTTTCTTCCTGGCTGGTTCAAAGACACGCTGCACGATGCCCCGATTGATCGGATCGCTGTCTTGCGGCTTGATGGCGACCTCTACGAATCTACGATCCAAGCGCTCGACGCGCTCTACCCGCGGTTGTCCCCAGGGGGGTTCTGCATTATTGATGACTACCAAATCCCTGCGTGCCGGCAAGCCGTCGCAGACTACCGCGCGGACCATGGAATATCCGCGGAGATCATCGACATAGACGGGTGTGGCGTTCTGTGGCGCAAGCAATGAACGCGATTGCCACGTCAACGCGTCCGCGTTTGACTTCGACGCCGAGCTTGCCCTGAAGCATCCACGATTCGGCGTGGCCAGTTCCTCAGTAATTCAACCCAATTGGGACCTGCACACATCCTACCGATTGATCCGGCTACCGAGATATTCGCGGTGATGATCCGGCCCGTAGCGAGAGCCGTCGTCGTCGGCAAGATGGGGCGCGCTGGATGGTGTTAGCCGCACATCGTCGGGCAACGACGCGCGATGTGCTCGATATGCGTTGCAACAGTTGGTGATTGATCGGTCGCCATGCCGGAACCGCTAACATGGTGGTCGGCGCTGGGACGGATTTCTCGCCGGGCGGCGCGGGCCAACTGCTAGCATCGGGTCCATGTCTGGACGCGAGGCCCCGGTTCGGATTGGAATCCTCGGTGCAGCGCGCATCGCACCGGGGGCGCTGATCATCCCGGCCAGTGAGAGCGATGAGGTCGTGGTGGCCGCGATCGCGGCGCGCGACGTGGCGCGTGCCGGGGCTTTTGCCGCCAAGTTCGGCATCGCGCGGGTGCACGACACCTACGAGGCGCTGGTCGCCGACCCAGACCTGGATGCTGTCTATAACCCGCTGCCAAACGCATTGCACGGCAAGTGGACCCGAGCTGCGCTTGCCGCGGGCAAGCACGTATTGTGCGAGAAGCCGTTCACCGCCAATGCCGCTGAGGCCCGCGAGATCGCCGAACTGGCCGCGAAGTCAGACCGGGTTGCGATGGAGGCATTTCACTATTGCCACCATCCGATGGCTGTGCGAATCGAGGAGATCGTTGCCTCAGGAGAGCTGGGCAAGTTGAAGCGGGTGGAGGCGGCCTTGTGCTTCCCGCTGCCGAAGTTCTCCGATATCCGCTACGACTATGCCCTTGCTGGTGGCGCGACCATGGATGTCGGGTCCTATGCGGTCCACATGGCCCGCAGGTTCGGCGGCTCGACCCCGGAAGTCGTTTCGGCGCAGGCGAAGCTACGCGATCCTCAGGTGGACCGGGCCATGAAGGCCGAGTTGCGGTTTGCAGACGGGCACACCGGCCGCGTCCGCTGCTCATTGTGGTCGTCGGACCTGTTGGAGTGGAGCGCCAAGGTGGTTGGCGACCGGGGTGAGGTGCGCATGCGGGTGCTCAATCCGCTCGCACCTTTCCGTCGTCTTTCGGTCCGGTCAGCCGAGGGCAATCGTGTAGAGCGCTTCCCGCAGCGCACCTCCTACGCGTATCAGCTTGATGCTTTCGCCGCGGCGGTACTGCGCGGGGAACCGGTGAGGACATCGGCGGAAGATGCGATCGAGAACATGACCGTCATCGATGGGATCTATCGCGCTGCGGGCCTCCCGCTCCGGGAGCCTTTCTGACCGTCAGGTGGCGAAATGCGCCTGGTTCACGTGGGCGGCCACGCGTAAAGCGTTGGCGGCGATCGTCAAACTTGGGTTCAAACCGGTGCTGGTAGGGAAGAACGAGGCATCTACCACGTAGAGGTTATCCACTTCGTGCGCCCGGTTTTGTGGGTCCAGAACGCTGGTTTTGGGATCGGTACCGAAGCGGCATGTGCCGCAGACATGAGCCAGGGCCGAGTTGTTTTCCGCGCCCCGCAGGGTGATTTTGCGAAACGGCTCCAAGACTTCTTTCACTTGGCGCATAAACACCGCGCGACGCTCCAGGTCATTGGCGTGGACACGGTACTGGATTTGCAGCCGTTGGCGACCGTCTGAGGTCGGTTGGTCGCACGGCAGGACGCGGTTGTCCAAGTAGGGCAGGTCTTCCATGATCGGTGCGAGCACCAGTCCGCCGTTGAAGTACCGCTCGTACACGCGGCGCGTCGCCGGGCTCATCATGCGTAGCATCTTCGGCATCCAACCGGGGGCATTGGTCACCATTTCCATAGGCGGCATCGAGCCGAATGACTGCACCGTGCCGTATTTCTGCCCCTCCCAGAAATAAAAATCGCTCAGCCCAATCTCCTTGTTGCACTCGGTGATTTTGCTGCCGCCCTGCGGGAAGATCTCGATCAAATCGATCAGATGGCGCATCAAGTTGCGCCCCACCCAATCCGACCCATTGGCCAATCCGCGCGGCCAGTCACCCGAACGGGAATTGAGCAACAGCACCGGGGTGGCCAGGGCGCCGCCGGCCACCACCACCACCTTGCCTTTTAGAGCCAGCATGCCGGAGCGGTCCTCGCAGATCACTTGCTGGACGTGTGTGCTGTCCGCATCCAGGCGCACGGCTCGACATTCCGGGAGCAGGCGGGCGCCGTGCTCAGCAACGGCGGGCAGCACGCAATTGCGGGCGGCCTCGTTTTTGCACGACTGGTGACAGAGATGGCTGTGGCACGTGATGCAACCGTCGGTGTAATCACAGGCCATTGGCAGGTGGTAGGGATGCAATCCGCGGCCTGCAAGGTAGTCGACGAGCGGCTGGTTGTCGGCCGAAAATGGCGGCGCAGCAGGCAGATTGGCCTCGGCCGTCTCTGGCCGCAAGGGATCGGGTTGGCCGCGGACGCCCAATAGCTTCTCAGCAGCCGTATACCAGGGCCGCAGCTGGTCGTAGGTGATGGGCCAAGCTTCCGGCACGGTGGAGTCGCCGGGGTCCCGAAAATCTTGCCGGGGAGTGAAATCGCGGACGAAAAAGCGCTCGCAAACCATGGCATAGAGGGCCGACGACCCGCCCGTCCCGCTGCCGATGAACGGCAAGAACCGCCGCGGGAAGCGTCCACTGATGTCTTCGACCTCGTCGGTCCAGCGCCCGGCCCGGGCCAAGGCGTCGTAGTAGGCCTCTGGGGAACGGGCCGCCAGCGGCTCGGCCACTTCCGGCGGCGAAGCGCGAATCGTCCCCGGCACCCCGGGGAGTGTCGAGCGCCCCTTCTCGACGAACAGCACCCTGCGGCCTGACCGAGCCAGTGAATAGCCCAGGGTGCCGCCACCCATGCCGGTGCCCACGACGATCACGTCCCACATAATGCGTTCCGCGTCTCGCGGATTCAGGTGGCCGTCGGCCGCAATCGAGTCCATCAGCGGATCATGGCACAAAGCTCTGGCCGGTTTGTGCGAATCGCGATCCGCCAGCCCGGTGGCTGCCCACAACTCGGCGAAACAGCAAGGCGTTGATGAGATTACGATCCTTTGCCACGGGGTGTACATGCCTCGCTCGCGTCGTCGAGTACCGTGCTCTAATTCCAGTCGTCCACCCAATAACACCTCTGCACTCAACGGCAACTCGGAACGCTCAGCCGAACGCCCCTTCCGCGTCCGGAGAAGCAGGGATAATGACCGTTGCCCCTGACGCCACCTGAGCGCGCGGGAAGCGAAAGGCTAGATTGTCGATGAAATTTGCGCTGGCAAGCTACGGAACCCGTGGCGATATAGAGCCTTCGGTCGCCATCGGACGTGAATTGCTACGCCGCGGGCACGAGGTACGCATGGCCGTACCACCAGACTTGGTTGGGTTCGCCGAATCGGCTGGTCTTGCAGCAAGTGCTTACGGACTGGAGACGCAGGCGTGGCTGGACGCCTACCGGAACTTCTGGACGAGTGTCTTTCGCAACTTTTGGAAGATCCAGGAGCTGCGCAGGCTCTGGCCCGAGCTTTCGAAGCCGCTTACCCAGTGCTGGGACGAGATCGGCAAGACGCTGACGTCGCTGGCGGACGGCGCTGATCTGCTGTTCACTGGCCTGAGTTTCGAGCAACCGGCTGCCAATGTCGCAGAGTACTACGACATTCCGTTAGCGACGCTGCATTACCTTCCGGTGCAGCCTAATGGCCAACTCCTGCCACTGCCGGCGCCGTTGGGACGGTTAGCGATGGCGGCGTACGACTGGCTGGGTTGGCTCATGGACCGCAAGCTCGAGGACGCACAGCGCCGTGAACTGGGTCTGCCGAAGACCACTGCCCCCGCGTCGCGACGGATCAGCAAACGCGGGTCGCTGGAAATCCAGGCCTACGACGAGGTTTGCTTTCCAGGGCTGGCGGCAGAATGGGCAAAATGGAATGGTCCCATTGGCCCTTTACGGCCGTTTGTCGGCGCGCTGACGATGGAGTTGCCGACCGACGCCGATGAAGAGGTCGCATCGTGGATTGCCGCGGGAACACCGCCCAT
>NZ_LZIJ01000144.1 GCF_001667115.1 Mycobacterium sp. 852002-51163_SCH5372311
CCGGTTCAGCGTGAACTGACGGTTTTGGCTGTGAACTGACGGTGTTGGCCGTGAATCTATGGCGTTGGCTGTGAATCTATGGCTTTGGCTGTGAATCCTGGGCGGAAAAATCGGCCGGATCGACGCCGTAAGCTCACACCGAAAGCCCAGGATTCACGCGCAAAGCCCACGATTCACAGCCAACGCCATAGATTCACGGCCAACACCGTCAGTTCACAGCCAAAACCGTCAGTTCACGCTGAACCGGCACTCGAATGGCCGGTACGCCCGAGCCGGTCTAACCCTGAGTGATGTAGGACTGCAGCTGCTGCTGCTCGGCCTCGAGTTCTTGCATTCGCGTCTTGACGACGTCGCCGATGCTGACGATGCCGATGAGTTTTTTGCCGTCCAGCACCGGCACATGGCGCACCCGGTTCTTTGTCATCAGCACGCTGATGCTGTCGACGGTGTCCGATTTGGTGCAGGTGGCGACCGCGCTGGTCATGATCTTGGACACCGGGCGGGACAACACGCTGGCGCCATGAGTGTGCAGCTGCCGTACCACGTCACGTTCCGAGACGATGCCGACGACACCTTCCGGGGCCATCACCACCATGGCGCCGATGTTCTGCTCGGCCAGGCCGGCAAGCAGTTCACGGACCGTCGCGTCAGGGTGGATCGTGGTCACCGCCGCACCCTTGTTCCGCAAGACATCCGCGATCCGCATCAAGGCCTCCAGCCGCCGGTGATCTGCTTCACACCAGGCTACGGCTAACTCACGCGGCAAGAAAGAACACATAGCCAATTGTGACCGTCGGCGCAGGCCCGGGCCGTGGCACGAGTTGCAAGGATGGGTCCCATGATCGAGATCACCCTGCTCGGAACCGGCAGTCCCATCCCCGACCCGAACCGCGCCGGACCGTCGACGCTGATACGCGCCGGCGGCCAGGTGTTCCTGGTGGATTGCGGACGTGGTGTGTTGCAGCGTGCGGCGGCGGTCGGGGTGGGCGCCGCCGGCTTGTCGGCCGTGCTGCTCACCCACCTGCACAGCGACCACATTGCCGAGCTCGGCGACGTGCTGATCACGAGTTGGGTCACCAACTTCGCGGCTGATCCTGCGCCCCTGCAGATCATCGGGCCGCCCGGCACCGCGGAGACCGTCGACGCCACGCTGAAGGCGTTCGGCCGCGACATCGGCTATCGGATCGCCCACCACGCCGACCTGAACGCGCCGCCGCCGGTCGAGGTCCACGAGTACACCGAGGGGCAAGTGTGGGACCGCGACGGCGTGACCATCCGGGTGGCTCCCACCGATCACCGGCCGGTGGCGCCCACCATCGGGTTCCGGATCGAAGCCGACGGCGCTGCGGTGGTGCTGGCCGGCGACACCGTGCCCTGCGCCAGCCTGGACGAGCTGGCTACCGGTGCAGACGCGTTGGTGCACACCGTGATTCGCAAGGACATCCTCACCCACGTGCCCCAGCAGCGGGTCAAGGACGTCTGCGACTACCACTCGTCGGTTCAGGAAGCGGCCGCGACGGCGGCGCGCGCGGGGGTGAGCACGCTGGTCATGACGCACTATGTGCCTGCCGTCGTGCCCGGGCAAGAAGAGCAGTGGCGGGCGCTGGCGGCAGCCGAGTTCAGCGGGCGAATCGAACTCGGCGACGACCTACATCGCGTCGAGGTCGTCGCGCGGCAATAAAGCGCCGGCCACCACCAGCCACCCCAACGCCAAAACCCTGGCAACCGGAAGGATCATGCCCAGCCGCGTCCAGACCAGCACCGCCGTCGCCGATTCGGCGAGTACCGCGATCGCCAGGCCGATCCACGCCACCGGTTTCGGCATGAACCCAGCGGCCGCCATCCCGGCGATCAGCACGCCCAGCGCAACGACGTGCCCGGGGCCACCGATCAGAAACACCAAGGTGTAGAGCGCCCGGACCAAAGCGGCGTCCGCGCTGACTTCTGGCCGCGTCAGCGTCCAGCCCACCAAGCCGGCAAGTGCCAGCGACCCGGCCGCGAGAATGCCGCCGGTCAACGCGATCGTCGGTCGGGGCCCGGTATCGTCGAGCCGCCGCAGCCGGGCACTCGCCGCGGCCGCATAACCCGCCAGCGGCACCGACGACGCGAACATCGCCACGGCGATGGTCTGCACCGCCACCCGATGGTTGCGCACGTACTCCTGGATCGGTGGAAGCGGTCCGTATGGCAATGGCATCACACCGCCGAGCGCGACCCCGACCCCAAGTCCGCCGAACAGCAACCCAACGCACGCGGCCGACAGCACCACCAGCGAGGGTCCGGTCGGCCGGGGTCGAGCCCTGTTCACCATTCAGGCCAGCCGGGTGGTCTCCACGACTACGTCCAGGTCCGTCGCTCCCTGCCCGGAGTAGATGCCCTTCAACGGCGACACGTCGGCGTAGTCGCGGCCGACGCCGACATTCACGTACTGCTCGGTGATTTCGGTGTCGTGGGTGGGATCGTAATTCCACCAGCTACCGGTCCAGGCCTGGATCCAGGCGTGGCTGCGGCCCTCAACAGTTTTTCCGAGGACGGCGTCGCGTTTGGGGTGTAGGTATCCCGACACGTAGCGCCCGGGAATTCCCATGGCGCGCAACAGAATCAGTGTCAGGTGCGCGAAGTCCTGGCAGACGCCCTTGCCCTGTTGCAGCGCGTCCAGCCCGGACGAGTGCACGCCGGTGGTTCCCGGAAGGTAGTCCAGCTCGCTGCGTGCCCAGCGAGCGGCGGCAACGACGGCTTCCCTGGGGTCGTGGTACTTCTTGATCCGCTTCCCCACGGCGGCAACACGTTTGCTTGTCGGGGTGTAGGCGGTGGGTCGCAGCACTTCGTCGAACCGATCGATCACGGCCATGGACTGCAGTTCTTCCCAACTGGTCTTGGCCGTCGGCGGTTCCGGACGTTCGGTTTCGACGACCGACGACGACGTCACGGTCAGTTCAGTGTGCGGCGCGTGCAGGTCGAAAGCCGTTACGGCAGTGCCCCAATAGTCGGTGTAGCGGTAGGACCGGGTGGCCGGGATGGTTTCGACGCGGTTGAGGATGACATTCTGCCTGTTGTTGGACGTCGGCGTCAGCCGAGCTTCGTTGTAGGAGGCCGTCACCGGCGACTTGTAGGCATATCCGGTGGTGTGCACCACCCGCACCCGCCACATCAGGACTCTCCCGGCGTGGTCAACGATCGGACCCGCTGACCGGCATCCGACCACGCTACCCAGGGTGCGGCATGGAAGTACTGCAGCTCCAACGCATCTCCGACGGCACCGCAGGTCCTCTGCAAGGCGCCCAAGCGGTTCTCCAGCGATTCCAGCAACACACCCGGTTGCACGAATTCCAATTCGCTGCGCGCCTGACCGAGCAGCCGCTGCGCATCGGTGGTGGCCCCGATTCGGCTCTGCGGGTTGTGCAGCAGTTCCTCGACGTTGTGTTCGGCCAGCCGCAAGGAGAAGTACACCGAACGCGGGAACAGCCGGTCGAGCATCATGAACTCGACCACCCGGCCGGCGTCGAGCACCCCGCGGTAGGTGCGCAGGTACGTGTCATGCGCACCGGCCGAGCGCAGCAGCGTCACCCATGCCGGCGAGGACGCGCTGTCCCCCACCCGGGACAGCAGCAGCCGCACGGTCATGTCCACCCGTTCGATCGCGCGGCCCAGCATCATGAAGCGATAGCCGTCGTCGCGGGAGAGTGTGGAGTCGGCCAGGCCCGCGAACATCGCCGCCCGGCTTTCGATGAACGACAGAAACTCGTGCGGCCCAAGGCGTTTGGCGGCACGTTCGCGTTCGGGTAGCGCGTGGTAGGTGGTGTTGATGCACTCCCAGGTCTCGCTGGACGCGACTTCCCTTGCCGATTTTGCGTTTTCCCGCGCCGCCGAGATCGCGTCGACGATCGAGCATCCGCCCTGGGTGTTCGGGTTGAAAGCCACCAGGTCGGTCAGGGACCACACGTCCAGCCGGGTGTCCGGGGGCTCGATGCCGAGCACCTCCAGCAGCACCCGGGAGGCGTGGTCGGGGTCGACGCTGGAATCCTCGAGCAGTTGGTGTACAGCCACGTCCAGGATGCGGGCGGTGTCGTCGGCGCGCTCGACGTAGCGGCCGATCCAGTACAGCGCTTCGGCGTTGCGGGCCAGCATCAGTCGATCGCCTTCTGTTGTTGGTGCTGGGATTGCCCGGCGCCCGATTGCGGCGTGGCCTGCGAACCGTCCGGCCCTGATTCGGGGAGGGGCTGCGGCAGCGACCGCACCACCTCCGCGGCGCCCAACTCACGCTCGGCTCCCGATGTGCGCGGCGCCAGCACCCAGGTGTCCTTGGAGCCGCCGCCCTGACTGGAGTTGACCACCCGCGAACCCTCCACCAGCGCCACCCGCGTCAGCCCGCCGGGCAGCACCCATACGTCGTTGCCGTCGTTGACGGCGAACGGTCTCAGGTCGACGTAGCGCGGCGCCAACGAGCCTTCGATGCGGGTTGGCACCGTGGACAGTTCCATCATCGGCTGGGCGATCCAGCTGCGCGGATCGTCGCGGATCTTCTTGCTGACGGCCGACAGCTCTTTTTCGGTGGCTTCCGGGCCGAAGACGATGCCGTAACCGCCGGAGCCCTCGACCGGCTTGAGCACCAACTCGCGGATCCGGTCCAGCACCTCCTCGCGTTCGTCATCCAGCCAGCAGCGAAACGTTTCCACGTTGGCCAGCACCGGCTTCTCGCCTAGGTAGTACTCGATCATCGTGGGCACATAGGTGTACACGAGCTTGTCGTCGCCGACGCCGTTGCCGATCGCAGAGGAAATGACCACGTTGCCGGCCCGCGCGGCGTTGACCAGGCCGGCCACCCCAAGCACCGAGTCGGCCCGGAATTGCAGCGGGTCCAGGAAAGCGTCGTCGATGCGCCGGTAGATGACGTCGACCTGACGCTCGCCCTCGGTGGTGCGCATGTACACCTGGTTGTCGCGGCAGAACAGGTCGCGGCCTTCGACCAGCTCGACGCCCATCTGCCGGGCGAGCAGCGAGTGCTCGAAATAGGCCGAGTTGTAGACACCGGGGGTGAGCACCACGACGGTGGGATCGGCCTCGTTGGTGGCGGCCGAGTTGCGCAACGCCCGCAGCAGGTGCGCCGAGTAATTGTCGACGGTACGGACCCGGTGGGTGGCGAACAGGTTCGGGAAGACCCGTGCCATGGTGCGCCGGTTCTCCATGACGTACGAGACGCCCGACGGCGAGCGCAGATTGTCCTCGAGCACCCGGAAGTCGCCGCGTTCGTCGCGAATCAGGTCGATGCCCGCGACGTGGATACGCACCCCGTTGGGTGGCACGATGCCCATGGCCTGACGGTGAAAGTGCTCACAAGAGGTCACCAGCCGCCGCGGTATCACGCCGTCGCGCAGGATCTCCTGGCCCCCGTAGATGTCGTCGAGGTACATCTCGAGGGCTTTAACGCGCTGGGTGATGCCGCGTTCCAGTCGGGTCCACTCCGATGCCGAGATCACCCGGGGTACCAGGTCCAGCGGGAACGGCCGCTCCTGCCCCGACAGCGAGAAGGTGATGCCCTGGTCGATGAACGCGCGGCCCAGTGCGTCGGCCCGGGCTTTCAGGTCGGAGGCGTCTGATGGAGCGAGTTCGGCGTAGATGCCCTTGTAGGGCCCGCGGACGCTGCCCTCGGCATCGAACATCTCGTCGAACGCCATCGAGTAGGAGTCCGACGTGTTGTATCCGTCGAAGATGCGTTCCGAACGGGCACGCGCACCGCCGCGCGACCCCCGCTTGGTCTCCTCAAGCTGGTTCGGAAGACTCACCTGTCAGATGCTGCCTCAGATCGACGATGGGGCAGGCCACGAGTTCCCATTTTGGGAGAAAACGTAACCGACTGATAACCTGGGCAGTCGCGAACGGGCATTTCAGATCACGGAGAGCCCGGTCAAGTCGCCCAATCAACGCAGGAACAGACGGGAACACAGACGCGTGGCCAACATCAAGTCGCAGCAGAAGCGCAACCGCACCAACGAGCGCGCCCGACTGCGCAACAAGTCGGTGAAGTCGTCGCTGCGTACGGCTGTCCGCGCGTTCCGCGAAGCCGCCCATGCCGGCGACAAAGACAAGGCCACCGAACTACTGGTGTCGACCAATCGCAAGCTGGACAAGGCGGCCAGCAAGGGCGTGATCCACAAGAACCAGGCGGCCAACAAGAAGTCGGCGCTGGCGCGCACTCTGAACAAGCTCGGCTGACCGTCAGCTACGGGTACTGGCCAGCTCCGCGACCTTTCTGACCGCGGACTCGAGGGCGTAGTCGGCGTCCGCCACGGCTCCCTTGACGTTGGCGTTGAGTTCCGCCACCACTTTCATCGCGGCTGCCACTGTCTCGCGCGACCAGCGTCGGGCCTGTTTCTGGGCCTTCTGCACCCGCCACGGGGGCATGCCGACCTGCGCCGCCAGGCGGTAGGGATCGCCGGACAACGGACCCACTCGGCCGATGGTATGCACGGCCTCGGCCAGCGCATCGGCCAAGACCACCAGCGGTTCCCCGCGCATCATCGCCCAGCGCAGCGCCTCGGCGGCTCCTGCCACGTCGCCGGCGACGGCCTTGTCGGCGATGTCGAAGCCCTTAACGTCGGCTTTGCCGCTGTGGTAGCGCCGTACCGCCTCGGCGTCGACGTCACCGGCGGTGTCGGCGACGAGCTGGGAACATGCCGAGGCGAGTTCGCGCACGTCGGAGCCGACCGCGTCGAGCAGCGCGGTCACCGTCTCGTCGTCGACCTTGACCCGCAATGAGCGGAACTCCTTGCGGACGAAGTCGGCGCGTTCGCTGGGCTTGGTGATTCGCGCGCACGGGTGGACTGCGGCGCCGAGCTTCTGCAGCTCGCCGGCCAGCGCTTTTGCTCGCCCGGCCCCCGAGTGCACCACCACCAGCACAGTGCCGGGGGGGATATCAGCGGCTGCTGACGTGATGACCGCGACCGCCTCCTTGCCTGCCTCTCCAGCGGCCTCCAGCACCACGATCCGCTCGTCGGCGAACAGCGACGGACTGAGCAGCTCGGCCAGCTCGTAGGTGGTGACATCGCCGGCCCGCATGCGGTTGACGGGCACGTCGTCGACGCCGGCCTGCTCGCGCGCGGATTTGAGCAGCTCTGCAACGGCTCGCTCGACCAGCAATTCCTCGTCTCCCAGGACCAGGTGCAACGGCGAAACCTCGCTCACCCGACGATCGTGTCACGCGGGTCTGACGGCGCTCCGTTTGGGCGCTACCGCTCGACCGAGCTGCTGGGCCTCGGCGGGTTGGGCGAGGTATCGCGCTTGAGCCAAGGCTTCGGCAGCCGGGTTGTTTGCCGGGGGCTCGTCTTCGGCGGAGAGTCATGGTCAGACCTGGAATGCGATGGAGGACGCCGATGGAAATCGTCCCGGTTGGTCCGGGCTTCGCCGCCGAACTCCGCGGAGTGACCATTCACGACGTTGCGGCAAGCGAGGACGCATATGCGGCGGTGCGCGCAGCGTTCGAGGAGCACTCGGTTGTGGTCCTTCGCGACCAGGACGTCACCGATGAAGCACAACTCGCCTTCTCGCGTCGCTTCGGCCCGCTCGAGGTCACAAAGGTGGCTTCGGACGGTTACGGCACCAACCTGGTGATCCTCAAGACCCTCGACGCGACGGGCAATGTAGTGCCGGAAGATGACCGGCTCGCCTTGGAGAACAAGGCGAATCAGCTCTGGCATACCGACAGTTCGTTCAAGCGGGTGCCGGCGCTTGCTTCGGTGCTGTCGTCGCGCATCATTCCAGGGCGCGGGGGCGAGACCGAGTATGTCTCCACGCGGCTCGCCTTCGAGCGCCTCCACCCGGCGTTGCAGCGACGGCTGGAAAATTCCTTCGCCTGGCACGAATACGCTTACTCGCGCGGCAAGATCGCGCCCGACCTTGCCGGCCCGGTCGAGCGGGCGGCGCTGCCGCCGCAATGCTGGCGCCTTGTGTGGAAGAACCCGGTCAATGGCCGTAAGGCTTTGTACATTGCATCGCACGCCTACGCGATCGAGGGCATCGAGCGGAAAGCGGCGCGGGAGTTGCTCGCGGAGCTGACGGAGGCGGCGACCGCCCCGGGCGTGAGCTATCTGCACTCGTGGCGCAAGGGCGACGTGGTGATGTGGGACAACCGGGCGACCATGCATCGCGGGCGGCCGTGGCCGCCGCGGGAGCCGCGCTACATGGTCCGCAGCACGATTTCCGCGACAGCCGTCGACGGGCTCGACGCCATGCGTGCGCCGGCGCACCAGCCGGCGAAATGACCTCGCGGCCGCTTTGCGGACTGCGCAAGCTATTCCGGCTGGTTCAGCTCGACCAAGTTGCCGAACGGATCGTGCAGGAAGGCTTGGTGCCCGGAGCCGGGGATGAGCGGGACTCGGTGCACCTCGACGCCCTGCTGCTGCAGATCACTGACGGCTGCGTCGACGTCGTCGACCCGGATCGCGAAGTGATTCGCACCTGACGGCTGGGTGTCGGACTCCATCAGGTGCACCTGCTGGCCGCCGGCGTCGAGCCAGTACCCCGGGCCGAGGTCGGGGCGCGGAAGCTGCGTCATGCCGAGCACGTCGCGATAAAAGGCAAGGCCCTGCTGTGCGTTGGCGACGCAGATGGCGACATGGTGTACACCGGCTGGCTTCATCGCTTAATTCTGCCTCGTCAGTCCGCTGGCCATCACCCCCACATCACCGCTCAGCCCAGACAGCCACCAGGCGAGCAGGCAAAGGACCGCAACCGCCATCGTCGATGCCGCGGCCAGGCGAAACCACCGCGAGCGCCACAGCACGACCACCAGCACGGTGACGCCGCCGACAAGAAGCACGCCTGGGACGCCCTTCGGCACGGGTACCGTCGCGCCGGGCATGCCGGCCGCCCAATGCGCAACACTCAGCACCCACCACAGCTCTGGACCTGTGAAGCGGATCAACACCTGCGCAGCGCCGGGCCACAGCCCGCATAAGACGGCCGCCGCGGTGCCGAGCACGGTGATCGGCGGTATGACGGCCGCGACCGCAAGGTTGGCCGACACGGCAACCAGGCTGAACCGGCCGGAGATCGCGGCGACCAAGGGAGCGGTCACCACTTGCGCGGCCAACGCGACCGCAACTGCGTCCGCCAACGGTCTGGGGCAGCGGCGGGCGACGAGGCGGCGTGACCAGATCGGCGAAATGACCACCAGAGCGGCCGTCGCCAGTGCCGACAACGCGAAGCCGATGTCGACCGCCAGCTGCGGCGCGACAGCCATCAACAGCAGCACCGTGGCGCACAGCGCCGGAATCGCTTGCCGCCGGCGCGACGACAGCATCCCGGCCAGCGCGATGGCGCCCATGACGGCTGCCCGCAACACGCTGGCCGTCGGCTGCACGACGATCACGAACCCCACCAGCGCCGCGGCGGCCAGCAGCACCGCAAAGCGCGGGCCGATCAGCCGTGCCGAGAACAGCACGGCCCCGCACACGATCGTGACGTTGGCACCCGATACCGCCGTCAGGTGCGTCATGCTCGCCGCGCGAAAGTCTCGGCTGGTCGTCGTGGTGACAGCCGAAGTGTCGCCGAGGACCAGGGCGGGCAGCATCGCGGCCTGCTCGGCGGGCAACACACCTCGGACGGCTGCGGCGAACCTGCCACGAACGGCGTGAGCGGCCCGCTGCACCGCGGCGGCCTGGCCCACGGCGGGCCGGCCCGTGGCGATGAGCACCGCGACTGTCAGGTCATGCCGCTTTGGACGGTTGATCCGCGCGGTGAACCGGACCGGCTGACCGACCATGATGTCCCCGAAATCCGAGGTCCTGGCGAAAACCACTGCACGGCCTGATGTTTCGTCCTCGCGCAGGTACTGCAGCGTGGCGCGAAACATCAGTCGGCCGCTTCCCAGGGACATCGCGCTCTCGCTGGGAGTCACGGTGACCGGGATGGCGGCACCGAACGCGGCGGTGATTGGGTGGCGAGCGACCGCATCGGCACGCAAGGCTATTGCGAACCCGAAGCCGGCGCCCACCACACCGACGGCCACGAGTCCGGCGCTGATCGCGCCAGACCGCACAGCTGGCCCAGGCCGTCGCGACACGCACCACCACGCCGCGCCCGAGGCGACCGCCAGCACCGCGCAGCACCCCGCGAGCAGCCGGCCCACCGGCCACACGACACCGGCTGCTGTCACCATCCAGCTCGTGAGCGCGGCCGGGACAAGGCGCACATCGAGTCGCGCCAGAGCCCCGCCGTAACCACCGGGGCCGTCGCTGCCAGACACCGGCGTCAGACGCGGACCAGGGCACGCAATTTCTCCAGCCGCGCCGGGCCGATGCCGTCGACTTCGGCGAGCTGGTCGACGGTGGTGAACTTGCCGTTGGCCTGCCGCCACGCCACGATCGCCGCAGCGGTGACCGGCCCGACCCCGGGCAGGGCGTCCAGCTGCTCCACCGTTGCGGTGTTGAGGTCGAGCACCTCGCCTCGCTTCGGCCTGGTGGTACCCGTCGGCGCCCCGGCTGCCGGTGGGACCGCCGAGCCCGGGCTCACCGAGCTGCCGAGCGCCCTCGGCTGTCCCGACAACGGAGCCAGCCCGACCACGATCTGTTCGCCGTCGCCGAGCGGGCGCGCCATGTTCAACCCGATGGTGTCGGCGCCATCCACGGCGCCACCCGCTGCCTGCAATGCATCGGCGATCCGCGCGCCCGGTGTCAGGGTGACCAGTCCGGGCTTGTTCACCAGGCCGACGACGCTGACCACCACCGGCCCGTCAGCGCCGGCGCTCGGGCTGGCCGACAGGGCGGGATTCGCCCTAGAAGTAGATGACACCGGCTGCACCGGAGGGAGCTTCGCCGACATCACCGGCGCAGGCCGGTCACGCAGCACTGTGAACACGGTGACCAACACGGCAAGTGCGGCCACCACGGCCAGGGCAACGGCACCCGCGCGGCCGGGATCCGCACGCACCTTGGCCATCCAGCCGCCGCCGGATGCGTCGGGGAGCCAACGTGGCAGCAACGAGTTCTGATCCTCTTCGGTGGCGGCATCCGGCTCGTCCGTGTCGTCGGCCTGCGGATCGGCACCTAATCGGCGCTGCAGCCGCTGGGCGGGCAGTTCTGTTCGCATGCGCCGACCGTAGGCGCGGCCACCGCCAGCACAGGCGCGATCGACCGTCCGCCAAACGCTTCCTGTGGACTAACCCGAGGCTGTGGAAGGGCTCGACGCCGGATAAGTCAAGATGGAACCCATGAAACTGGCGCTCACAGCCGAGGAAGCCGCTTTCCGCGACGAGCTTCGCACCTTCTACACCACACAGATTCCCGAGGACCTCCGTGAGCTGGTACGTCAGGGCTCGTCTCTGACCCGCGATCAGATGGTCACCAGCCACAAAATCCTCAACGACCACGGCCTCGCGGTGCCGAACTGGCCCGTCGAATGGGGCGGCAAGGACTGGACACCCACCCAGCACCAGATCTGGTCCGACGAGATGCAACTGGCGTGCGTCCCGGAACCGCTGAACTTCAACGTCAAGATGGTCGGCCCGGTGATCGCCGAATTCGGGTCCCAGGAGATCAAGAAACGTTTCCTGCCGCCGACCGCCAGCATGGACATCTGGTGGTGCCAAGGATTCTCCGAGCCCGAAGCCGGCTCCGACCTCGCCTCGCTGCGCACCACCGCCACCCGCGACGGCGACACCTACGTCGTCAACGGGCAGAAGACGTGGACGACGCTGGGCCAGTATGCGGACTGGATTTTCTGTCTGGTCCGCACCGATCCGCAGGCGCCCAAGCGGCAGGCCGGCATCTCGTTCCTGTTGATGGACATGAACACGCCTGGCATCACGCTGCGGCCCATCAAGACGATCGACGGCGGCCACGAAGTCAACGAGGTGTTCTTCTCCGACGTGCGCGTGCCCGCCGATCAGCTTGTCGGAGAAGAGAACCAGGGCTGGACATACGCGAAGTTCCTGCTGGGCAACGAGCGCACCGGGATCGCCGGGGTGGGCCGCACCAAAGTACGTCTCGCCGAGGTGAAAAAGCACGCCGCGGAGACGGGTCTGCTCGAGGATCCACTGTTCGCAGCCCGCCTCGCGGAAGCCGAAAACGAGCTGCTGGCACTGGAACTCACCCAGGCGCGGGTGGTGTCGAGCTCGGCCGACGGTAAACCCAACCCGGCGTCGTCAGTACTCAAACTGCGCGGCAGCCAGCTGCAGCAGGTGGCCACCGAATTGCTGGTCGAGGTGGCCGGACCCGACGCGCTACCGGTGAACGGTGACGAGATCGCTTCTCCCCCTTGGGCGCAAACGAGCGCGCCACGCTACCTCAACTACCGCAAGACATCGATCTACGGCGGCAGCAACGAGGTGCAGCGCAACATCATCGCATCCACCATTCTGGGATTGTGAGGCAGCCATGGACTTTCAGTTGAGCGACGAGCAGGCGCTGCTCCGTGACACCACCCGCGACCTGCTGGGGCGCAGCTATGACCCGGAGAGCCGCAACAAGGTAATCGACACCGATCTCGGTTGGAGCCGCGAGGTGTGGAGCCAGCTGGCCGACATCGGGATTCTGGGATTGGGCTTCGATCCGGACGAGTCGGGCCAGATCGAGATCATGGTGGTACTCACCGAAATTGGGCGACGACTGGCACCCGAACCCGTCGTGCACGCGGCCCTGGGTCCCGGTTCGCTGATCGCCGAGCACGGCAGCCAAGCGCAAAAGGAACTGCTGGACGAAGTCGCCGCCGGACAACGGCTACTCGCCTTCGCCCACTTGGAGCCCCGCCACCGCAAGGCCCCCGCAAAGCTCGCCACTACCGCTGAGCAGCAAGGTGATTCGTGGCTGTTGAGCGGACGGAAGAATCCGGTGCTGGCCGGTGACTGCGCCGACTCGCTGGTAGTCAGCGCGGCATTGCCGGACGGCGGCACCGGGCTGTTCCTGGTCGACGGGGAAACCGTGACCCGCCACCCGTACCCGACATTCGACGGACAGCGCGGCGCGCAGATCGACCTGGACCGCACCCCCGCCGAGCCGCTTGGCGATGGACAAGACGCGTCGAATGCCATCGGCCACGCCGTCATTCGTTTCCAGTCGGCGTTGTGCTCCGAAGCCGTCGGGGCAATGGAGGAAGCGCTTCGTCTGACCACCGACTACCTCAAGACCCGCAAGCAGTTCGGCGTCACGCTCAACAAGTTCCAGACGCTGACCCAGCGTTCCGCGGACATGTACGTCTCGCTGGAAATGGCCCGCAGCATGAACCTTTACGCGGCGATGTCGATCGCCGACGGCAACCTCGACCCACTCATCGCGTCGCGCGCGAAACTGCAGATCGGCCGGTCGGGCCGGCATATCGCGCAGGAATCGATCCAGCTGCACGGCGGTATCGGCATGACCGCGGAGTATCCGGCCGGCCATTACGCGGCCAGGCTCACCGCGATCGAGCACACGCTGGGCTCCTCGCAAGATCACCTTCAGGTCCTGATCGACCATGTCGGTGACTACGACCTGGCACGGCTCTAATACATGGCCGAGCTGACCGACAGAGTCGTCGAGTTCCTCTCGGCCGGCACCCGAACCGGGATGTTGGGTTTCGTCGCGTCGGACGGCAGGCCGTTGGTCACTCCGGTATGGTTCGTGGTCGATGACGGCCAGCTGGCATTCACCACTGCGCGTAACACGCCGAAAGGGCTTGCGCTGCAGCGTGATCCGCGAGTTGCGATCTGCGTCGACGACCCGCATCCACCGTATTCCTTTGTGCAAGTGCAGGGTACCGCGACGTTAAGCGACGATCCGCAAGACGTGCTGAACGTCGCGACCCGAACCGGCGCGCGGTACATGGGCGCCGACCGCGCCGAAGAGTTCGGCCGGCGCAACGCGGTTCCCGGCGAGGTGGCAGTCCGAATCCGCCCCGTCAAGGTCATCGCCGGGTTCGACATCAGCGACTAAACGACAAAAGCGACTAAACGACAAAAGCGACCAAGCGACAAAGCGACCAAGCGACAAAAGCCACTAAACGACAAAAGCGACCAAAAGGAGCAGCAGATTGAGCGCTAAACGCCGCCGGGCCCCGCTGCGTGCGGCCGACAAACGAGCCGCGCTGCGCAGGGTGCCGCTACTCGCTGACCTCGACGACGAGCAACTCGATCAACTCTCCGGCGCCGTCAGCCGCCACCACATCTTCGCCGACGAGTGGCTCTTTCGGTTGGGAGACCCGTCGGACGCCATCTACATCGTCGCCTCGGGGCGGTTCGCGGTCGTCGGTGTCGACGGCCAGGTGTTTCGCGAGATGGGATCGGGTGACTCCATCGGGGACCTGGGCGTGATCGCGGGCGCTCCTCGTTCTGCCGGCGTACGTGCCGTTCGCGACGGCGAAGTCTGGCGGATCGCCGCTGACACCTTTACCGAGGTGCTGGCGACGACTCCCCAACTGCAGTCGGTGATGCTTCGCGCGATGGCAGGCATGCTGCAAAAGTCTCGAGCGGCGGAGATTTCTCAGCGCCCCCGGGTCATCGGCATGCTGTCGACGGGTGACGCCGCCGCCGGCCCGGTCGTTGACAAGATCGCGAATCTGCTGGGCGCCCACGGCAAGACCGCCGTGCTGGCTCCGCCCGTCGAGACAACCGCAGAAGTCCATGACTACGGCGACCTCGTCGAGGCGTTCAGCGAAGCCCTTGATCGGGCGGAGCGAAGCAACGATTGGGTCCTGCTGGTGGCCGAACGAGGCTCAGGCCACCTTTGGCGACGATATGTTGCGGCGCAAAGCGACCGACTGGTGTTCCTGCTGGCCCAGAAACACCCGTCGGGAGGCCTCGACTCGCTCGTCACCCACGGAAGACCGGTGCACCTGCTCGCGTGCGGGCACGAGCCGGATCCGGGTTGGTGGGATGCGCTGAATCCCATTTCGCACCACCGCGCCGACGACGACGGCATCGGTGCTCTGGCCCGCAGGATCGCCGGCCGATCCCTGGGTCTGGTTCTAGCGGGCGGCGGCGCCCGCGGGTTGTCGCACTTCGGCGTCTACGAAGAGCTCACCCGCGCAGGCGTCGTCATCGACCGGTTCGGCGGAACCAGTGCCGGCGCGATCGCCGCCGCGGCCTTCGCGGTGGGAATGGACGCGCAGGAGGCGATAGCGGCGGCGCGCAAGTACCTGGGGCAGGGCAACCCCCTCGGCGACTACACGATCCCCGCGGTGGCCTTCACCCGCGGTGGACGCATCGACCGCCTACTGGAGAACTTCGTCGGCAACACTTTGATCGAACATCTGCCACACGGCTTCTTCTCCGTGTCCGCCGACATGATCACCGGCGATCAGATCGTCCACCGCCGTGGCCCGCTGTCACTGGCGGTGCGCGCCTCGATCTCGATCCCCGGTCTGATGCCGCCGGTGCTGCAGGGCGAACAGATGCTCGTCGACGGCGGTCTTTTGAACCAACTCCCGGCCGACGTGATGTGTGCCGATCCGGACGGCCAAGTCATATGTGTCGATCTACGCCAAAAGTTCGTGCCTTCCAAGGGCTTTGGGTTATTGCCGCCGATCGTTCCGCTGCCCGGGCTGGTCCGGCGGCTGCTAACCGGTTCGGATGTCGCCCTGCCGCCGCTTCAGGAGACGCTGCTTCGCACCGTCGACCTTGCGGGGTCCGCCGTGAACTTGCTCGACCCGCAAATCGCCGCCGTCATCGAGCCGGACGTCACAGCGATCGGCCCGATGGACTTCAAGAAACTTGACGCCGCCCTGGAAGCCGGCCGGGCCGCGACGCGGGCCGCTCTGGACGCACAGCCTGCGCTGATTCGTTAAGCCGGGGTCTTTGCAAGCCTCGTTCTGGGCATGGTCGGCTCCCCCGAAAGGCCATGGGTGAGCACAAGACGGCTAGGTTTGTAGCCGTGGACGCCAATAGGTCGCGCGGGGAGCCGCTGGCCGACCTGATCATGCGTGCGGAGGACGGCGCGCGCATCGTCCCGATTTTCGATCAACTCTTCGTCGGCCGGGTCTGCCCAGGTATCGCCGAACACCGCCGGCTGGTGATCAACGATCCCGGAATCTCTCGAAACCACCTCGAAATCCGCTTGGATCCCGCCGCCGACCAGGCCTTCATCATCGACACCAGCACCAATGGGACGTTGCTCAACGGCGCCCGGCTCGAACGCGCGGTACCCGTCCCCATCAGGCCCAACGACCAGATCCGGATAGGCGATGTCACGCTGAGGTTCCGATCTGACCGGTTCAACACAGTCAGTGAGAACACCGGTGACTACACCATGACCCGGATCACCGAGGAGATCATGGTGATGGTCGTCGGCGACATCACCAACTACTCGACGATCTCCGAAGTCACCGACAGCAAAGTGATCGCGGAGAGCCTCAATTACCTTTGGACCGAGCTGGGCCGCGTACTGCGCGCCCACCGCGGCACCCTCAACCACTACGCCGGTGACGCGCTGTACGCGGTCTGGGGACTACGGGCGCTACCCAATGCCAACGAGCTGGCGATCGACTTCGCGCTCGCGGCGAACCAGAAAGTCGAGGAACTCGCGCCCGGACTGCCGCTGCGGGAACCGAACGGGTCGCCGATCCGCATGGGCTGGGCGGTGGTGCAGGGCCGGGCGGCGCTCGCCGCGATGACCAGGACGGTCGAGGCAGTGATCGGCGACGCGACCAACGTCGCCTTCCGGCTCGCGGGTATCGCCGGACGGGGCGGTCGCGCACCGGTGATGACGACCGCCACCGTGCATGCCGCCGTCGAGACCAGATACGTCTGGGGTCCGCCCGAGCAGGTCGAGATCAAGGGCCGAAGTGGAACGCAGATTGCGTTTCCGGTCATCGGGCGTGCGTAGCCGACCAAACTGTTGCGGTAAGGAGCACTCGATGACGCCTTCGTCCTCAGTCGGCCCGGACCGTCCGCTGCGGGTGATCCAGTGGACCACCGGCAACATCGGCCGGCGATCTTTGCACGCCGTCATCGGCAGGCCGGACATGGAACTGGTCGGGGTCTACGCGCACGGGCCGGACAAGGTCGGCGTCGACGCCGCCGAACTGGCGGGCTGGCCGGAGCCGACCGGGGTGAAAGCCACCAATGACATCGACGCGCTGCTCGCCCTGCGGCCCGACGCATGTTGCTATAACCCGTTGTGGCCCAACATCGATGAGTTGGTACGGCTGCTGGAATCGGGAGTCAACGTGTGCTCCAGCGCGGCCTGGATCACCGGCGGCAAGCAGACGCCGCAGGACCGGCAGCGGATTGCGGAAGCCTGCCGGCGCGGCGGCTCGACGATCTTCGGCAGCGGCGCGCACCCTGGCATGACGAACATGGTCGGCATGGTGCTCAGCGCCTCGTGCGAGCGCGTCGACGAGATCCGGATCACCGAATCGGTCGACTGCTCAACCTACGAATCGGCGGAAACCCAGACGGCGATGGGGTTTTCGCAAGACCCCGACACGCCCGGACTGGCCGAGAGCGTGCGGCGCGAAAGCGAAGTCTTCGCCGAGTCGGCCGCGATGATGGCCGACGCGATCGGGGCGAAGCTGGACAGGATGACCTTCGACGTCACCTTTACCGCCGCCACCGCAGACTCCGACCTGGGTTTCATGAAGATTCCGGCGGGAACCGTCGGCAGCGTCTACGGCTACCACCGCGGCTGGGCAGGCGATCGCAACGTCGTCAGCGTCGGGTTCAACTGGACCATGGGCAACCACGTGGTCCCGCCCAAACCGCTGGAGCACGGCCACGTCATCCAGGTGTTCGGATTGCCCAACATGCGCACCGTCCTGCACTGTCTGCCACCCAAGGACTGGACGGAACCCGGGTTCATGGGCCTGGGCATGATCTACACCGCCATGCCGGTCACCAACGCTGTGCCGGCGGTGGTGGCCGCCGCCCCCGGAATCGCGACGCTCGCCGACCTGCCGCCGGTCACCGGCCGCGTCGCGAGCTGACCGGGGTGGCGTTAGTCACGCGGCCACACCCCCGAGGAACGCTTTCGTGCACTAAGGTTTACGATTCTTAGCCAAACAAAGATTCTGCCGGGCAGCGGTGCGCGTGCCTCGGGAAGCAAGCTCTGAGGCGGCGCGTTACAAACCAGGATCGCGAGCGGGAGGCGGTGAGATGGCTGGTCCAATTACCGGTCGGGTTGGCCGCTTGGCCAAGCGAGCTTGGATACCCCTGGTGTTGGTGGTCGTGCTCGCCGTGTCGGGGCTGGTCGTGACGCGGCTGCACCGGATCTTCGGCTCCGAGGACCTCAACGCGGGCGCCGGAGGCGGGATCAAGATCGTGCAGTTCAACCCCAAAGTCGTCCGTTACGACGTCTTCGGCCCCGCCGGGTCGACCGCCAACCTCAACTATTGGGACGAGAACGCCAACACCCACCAGGTCAACGATGCCGCGCTGCCATGGTCCACTACCGTCTCCACGACGCTGCCGTCGGTGAGCGCAAACATCATGGTGCAGGGTGACGGCAGTCGAATCGGCTGCCGCATCACCGTCGACGGCGTGGTCCGTGAAGAGCAGAACTCCGACGGCGTCAACCCCCAGATTTTTTGCCTGGTGAAGTCGGCATGAGCGATCTGAACAGCAGAAGCCACCTGGAAACGGACACCGAAGACACCGGGCCCATCAGAACCGGCAGCAGCAGCGAACCCGCCGGGCGGCCACACCGGCCCGTCATCCCGCACATGATCCGCATCTTCGCCTTGCCGATCTTGCTGATCTGGGTGTTCGTAACAATCGTCGTCAACGTTGCCGTACCCACGCTTGAGGTCGTGGGCGAAGCGCATTCAGCGCCAATGGCGCCATTGGACGCCCCGTCGATGCAGGCGATGATGCGACTGGGCCACAACTTCAAGGAATTCGACTCCAACAGCACCGTGATGATCGTGCTGGAAAGTAAGGGGCCACTGGGCGACGAGGCACATCGCTACTACGACAACCTGATTCGCCAACTTCAGCAGGATCACAAGCACATCCAGCACATCCAGGACTTCTGGGGAGACCGGCTGACGGCGGCGGGTGCCCAAAGCGCCGATGCCAAGGGCGCCTACGTCATGTTGAACCTGGCCGGCAACCAGGGCACCACCCAGGCCAACAATTCGGTCGAGGCTGTCCGCAAGGTTATCGAGAAGAACAAGCCACCGGCCGGCCTGGACGTCTACGTGACGGGGCCGGCCGCGCTCAGCGACGACATGCACGTCATCGGCAACGCCAGCCTTGCCAAGATCACGTTGTTCACCCTTGGCGCGATCGCGATCATGTTGCTGCTGGTCTACCGCTCGATCGTCACCACCTTGATCCAGCTGTTCATGACGTTTGTCGCGCTGTTGTGTGCGCGCGGAGTCGTCGCGGTTCTGGCCTACAACAACGCTTTCGGGCTCACCACGTTCGCAGCGAACATCCTGACCATGCTGGCGATCGCGGCCGCCACGGACTACGGGATCTTCCTGGTCGGGCGATATCAAGAGGCACGGCGGTCCGGCGAGGACCGAGAAACCGCGTATTACACGACGTTTCGCAGTGTGGCCCCCGTCGTCCTGGGGTCGGGCCTGACCATCGCGGGTGCGACGTACTGCCTGAGCTTCGCGCGGTTGCCGTGGTTCAACACCATGGGCGCGCCGGTCGCCATCGGGATGCTGGTCGTGGTGTTGGCCGGGGTCACGCTGGGTCCCGCCATCGTCTTTTTGGGCAGCAAGTTGGGCCTCTTCGAGTCCACGCTGGCGGCCAAGCGGGGTCGCCTCTGGGGCCGGATCGGCACGGCGGTGGTGCGTTGGCCCGCACCGATTCTCGCGGTGAGCGCCGCCGTCGTGCTGGTCGGCATGGTCGCGCTGCCGAGCTTCAAGACGAGCTACAACGACCGCTACTACTTGCCCACAAGTGCGCCGTCGAACCTGGGGCAAGCCGCCGCGGACCGGCATTTTTCCCAGGCCCGGATGAACCCCGACATGCTGATGATCGAGGCAGACCACGACATGCGGAACACCGCCGACATGCTGGTCCTGGACCGGGTGGCCAAGAACGTCATCCGCGTGGTCGGCATCGCCATGGTGCAGGACATCACCCGGCCGCTGGGCATTCCAATTCAGCACAGCTCCATACCATTTCAGAACAGCATGCAGAGCCAGACGACGATGCAGAACATGGCCTTTTTGAAGGACCGCATGGCCGACATCCTCAAAATGGCCGACTTACTGCAGGACCAGATCGACTACACACAACGTTTGTACGAAGTGACCAAAGATCTTTCCAATGCCGCTGACGACAGCGCGGCGACGACAGCCGAAACATCGGAAATCACCGACAAATTACGGGACCACATAGCGGATTTCGACGATTTCTGGCGGCCGATCAGGTCGTACTTCTACTGGGAGAAGCACTGCTTCGACATTCCGATCTGCTGGTCGTTGCGGTCGCTGTTCGACTCGTTGGACGGGTTCGACCAGCTTGCCGAGCAGTTCCACAAACTCACGGCTGACATCAAGCGCACTGCCGTGGCCACCCACGAGATGCTCGACTTGGTCCCGACGATGATTGCGACGCTGAAGTCCACAAAAGGCATCACGCTGACGCTGTACCAGACGTTCAAGGCGATGATCGACCAGATGGAGGCCATGAGCAATACGGCGATTGTCATGGGCCAAAGCTTCGACACCTCGCAGAACGACGACTTCTTCTACCTCCCGCCGGAAGCCTTCCAAAACCCGGATTTCCAGACGGGTTTGCGAATGTTCCTGTCGCCCGACGGCAAGTCGGCGCGGTTCTTCATCACGCATCAAGGCGATCCGATGACGCCGGAAGGAATCTCACGCGTCGATTCCGAGCGGACGGCCGCCCAGGAGGGTCTGAAACAGTCCTCCCTGTCGGACGCCAAAGTCTTCCTCGGCGGTACCGCCGCGACGTTCAAGGACATGCATGACGGCGCCAAATACGACCTGATGATCGCGGTGGTATCGGCGCTCACGCTGATCTTCATGATCATGCTGCTGCTCACCCGGAGTGTCGTTGCGGCGCTGGTCATCGTCGGCACGGCAGCGAGCTCGATCGCCGCTTCTTTCGGTCTGTCCGTGCTGATCTGGCAGGACCTCTTCGGCATCAAAGTGCACTGGATCGTGATGGCGCTGTCGGTGATCATCCTGTTGGCCGTCGGCTCCGACTACAACCTGTTGTTGGTCTCCCGGTTCAGGGAAGAGATCCACGCCGGACTGAAAACCGGGACCATTCGGTCGATGGCTGGCACCGGCGGCGTGGTGACCGCCGCGGGTCTGGTGTTCGCGTTCACAATGGCTGCGATGCTGGGCAGCGAGTTGCGGGTGCTGGGGCAGTTCGGATCCACCGTCTGCATCGGTCTTCTGCTCGACACACTGATTGTGCGCACCTTGCTGATGCCGTCGATCGCCACACTGCTGGGCCGCTGGTTCTGGTGGCCGAAGGTGGTGCATCCGCGCGGCGACAATGCTCTTCCGCAATTCCGGCCGACGGCGCCCGCGGCATCAGGCTGATCCGGCGCTGGTATCAGCCGTCGCGGTAGTCACCCATGGTCAGCGTCGCGCATAATCCGGGTCCAGTGGAGCGTACGGCTTTGGTGTGAATCTACGGATTTAGTTGTGAGCGTACGGCGCAGGCCGGCGCGAATTTCCCGCCCAGGTTGCACACCAAAAGCCGTAGATTCACCCGCAAAGCCCAGGATTCACGCGGAAAGCCCGAGACACCGAATGCCGCCGCGAACGCATTGTCATGAGGCAACGCAGCCTACCGTCGCGCCCACGTATCAGCATCAGCGCTGCGACAAGTTGGCTCGGACGATCACCGTCCCGGGTCACCGACATCCACGCAGACCGCCACGGCTCCGGCGCCGACATGCACCGCCAGCACCGGGCCCAGCGGAGTGACGGTCGCCGGCTCGCACGCCGGGAGTCGTCGGGCCAGCTCGGCCGCCACTTCGTTACCGCCGTCCGGATTCGCGACGTGGTGCACGGCAAGAACCGCCGGACCATTCGCGACCAGTTCGCAGACCCGGTCGATCATCACCGCCGTGGCGTGTCTGACGGTGCGTATCCGTTGGGCCAGAACGAGTTTGCCGTCGTCGATGCGCAATAGCGGCCTGAGCGCCAGTGCGGTCCCAAGCCAGGCCTGGGCCCCGCCGATCCGCCCGCTACGCCGCAAATTGTCCAGCCGGTGCACCACCATGAACGCATGACTGCGCTCAGTCGCCGCTTTGGCGGCACCCGCGACGGTGTCCAGGTCGCCGCCCGCGGCGGCCGCCCGCGCAGCAGCCAACACGATGAAACCGGTGCCCATCGCAGTCGACTTGGAATCGATCACCCGCACGGCCGGACCGAGGTCGGCGGCAGTCCGCTCCGCGGCGCCGCAGGTACCCGACAGCGCCGACGAAATATGCACCGCGACAACGCCGTCGCCGTCACTGTCGGCCAGCGCCTGTTGATAGGCGGCGCAGAGTTCGGCCGGGGTGGCCGCCGCGGTGGTGGCGTGACGCTTGTGGACGTCATCGGGGATCTCGTCGACGCCGTCGCGCAGATCGCTACCGTCGAGCAGGATATGCAGCGGCACCACCCGTATCGCCAACTTTTCGCACACGTCGGCCGGCAGTCGCGACGACGAGTCGGTGACCACAACGACGGTCATTGTTCAGCCGCGTGATTTCTGTTCCGGCACACCGGCTTCGGCCAGCGCCTTGAGCATCAGTTCCGCCACTGCCTGATGCGCTTCGAAATTCCAGTGAATGCCGTCGGGATTGCCACGTCCGCTCATAATCTGTTCGCCCACAGCGGCTTTGAGGTCCACCAACGGGATATCGTGGCGCTGCGCCCAGTCGGTGATGGCGGCCGCCGTCCCCGCACGGCCGCGGTGAGCCTTGCCGTATGTCTCCGCGATGTGCACCGACGGCAGCGACGCCACGATCGGGATGCCCGGCCTGTTGAAATCTATTGCGCCACGGGTCTGTTCGAGGTATTCGGCAGTCAAGTGCGGCGGCAATGCAGACCTGGCTACCGGAGACAATCGTGGCTGTACCCAGCCGTAGCCGTCGCGGACCCAGCGCCGCAGCAGCGGCGGACGCACGTAACGGATCAGTTCGCGCAGCGCCGTCGGCAGCACCGACGGCAGCGAATCCATCCCGCTGGTGGCGAAAACCACCGCGCCGGCCCGGGGCAGGGCCGCCCATGCCCGTGGGTCCTGTGTCGCCGCCCACCAGACGTCGCGGCAGGTCCAACCGATACGGCCGATCAGCTCCAAGTCCCAATCCAAATGCGAGGCAACGATATTGGGCCAGATCCTGGGGTCGTCGGCGGGCAGGCCACCGGTGGGCCCGTAGTAGGCCAACGAATCGGCGAAGACCAGCAGCGTCGGACGTCCGTCAGAGGACATCGGCTTTTCAGAGGACATCATTGGGCACCTGTGCTGAAGCATTCCACACATCAAGCCGCCAGCGGATAGCGTCGAAGTCTGCTGCATCGTCGGAATGCCCGCTCAGCTGCACCCAGCTGGCATTGCCCATCCCACCGAGCACCGGCCAGTTGGCGACTGGCAGCTTCAGCAAGGCGGCCGACAGCGCGGCGATCAGTCCGCCGTGGGCCACCAGCACCACGGGCCCGGCGGGTTCGGCCGCATCGCTGTTCAGGCCCCATTCGGACTCGCGAGAGACAATTTCGGCAACCAAGGGCACACTGCGCGCGGCCACGTCTACCCTGCTCTCCCCGCCGTGCGGTGCCCACGTCGCGTCTTCGCGCCAGGCTAGCCGGGCTCCCGGTGCCTCCGCGTCGATCTGAGTGTGAGTCATGCCTTGCCAGTCGCCGAGGTGGGTCTCTCGCAACCGCTCGTCAACCCAGACCTGCAACCCGGTCCGTTCCCCCAGCATGAACGCGGTGTCCGAGGCGCGATGCAAGTCCGAGGAGACAATCAGCAAGGGCTGCAGCTTGCCCAACACCTCGGCAGCAGCGACCGCCTGGGCGCGACCCAACTCGGTGAGCGCGCTGTCCAGCTGTCCCTGCATACGGCTATCCGCGTTGAAGTCGGTTTGCCCGTGCCGCAGCATCACCAGTCGACGGATTCTCATTGTGCACTCGCCGCATCGTCGGGACCCAGGTCCACCTGGATCACCGGGCAGTCACGCCACAACCGGTCCAGCGCATAGAAATTGCGTTCGTCCTGATGCTGGATGTGTACGACGATGTCGCGGTAGTCCAGCAGCGTCCACCGGCCCTCTCGGGCTCCTTCGCGGCGCGCGGGTTTGTAACCCGCCCGGCGCATCTTCTCCTCGACTTCGTCGACGATGGCGTTGACCTGCCGCTCGTTGGATGCCGAGGCGATGACGAAGCAGTCGGTGATGACCAGCTGCCCGGAGACGTCGATGACGACGACGTCGTCGGCCAGCTTGGACGCGGCCGCGGCGGCGGCGACCGTCGCCATGTCGATGGCTTCTGGAGTGGCCGTCATGGGTTGTTTCCCGCGGCCAGCGGCGCCGGACTTACCTGCTCCTCCGGTTTGCGGTAAAGCCGGCGTTTGGAGACGTATTGCACGACGCCGTCGGGCATCAGGTACCACAACGGGCGGCGCTGCTCGGCCCGGTGACGGCAGTCCGTCGACGAGATCGCCAAGGCGGGTATCTCGACCAGGGTCAACGCGTCCTCGGCCAGCTCGCCCAGGACATCGGTGATGTGGTCGTGGCGCAGTTCGTAGCCGGGCCGGCTGACCCCGATAAACCGCGCCAAGTCGAACAGCTCCTCCCAGCCCTGCCAGGACAGGATGGTGGCCAGCGCGTCGGCGCCGGTGATGAAATACAGCTCGGAATCGGGGTTCAGCGCGTGCAGGTCGCGCAGGGTGTCCCGGGTGTAGGTGGGGCCGGCGCGGTCGATGTCGACCCGGCTCACCGAGAACCGCGGATTCGACGCCGTGGCGATCACCGTCATCAAGTACCGGTCCTCGGCCGCCGAGACGTGGCGGCGGCCCTTCTGCCAGGGCTGACCGCTGGGCACGAACACGACTTCGTCGAGCCTGAACAGGTGAGCCACCTCGCTGGCAGCAACCAGGTGGCCGTAATGAATGGGATCGAACGTCCCACCCATGACGCCCAGCCTGCGCTGCTGCTTTTGCATGGTTCGCCAGCTTACTGGAGCAGCGAAGACGGTAATGTCCACCCGGGCAAGCTCGTAACACCTGTCACTCTGGTACCAAAATGCGAGGCATGTTGCATTCTTCAATCCGCTAGCACCGGTGATAGCAAATCGCAGAAGCGGGGGGCCAGCCTCGGAGGGACTGACGTGGCTGATGTGACTCGTGTGACCCGACTGCCGCCGTCAGACCGGCAGCAGCTGGTCGATGACCGTCGCCAGCTGGCTGGCGGACCGGCATTCGTGCATCGTGATCACTTCTTGGTAGCGCGGCACCGCCGAATCACCGCTGCCCCAAAGGTGTTTGGGCTCGGGGTTCAGCCAGTGCGCGTGCCGGCTGGCTGTCACCATATGGGCCAGCAGGTCGGTCTCCGGGTTGCGGTAGTTGGTGCGCCCGTCGCCGAGCACCAACAGCGAACTGCGCGGCGACAGTACATTCGGAAACGCCTGCACGAACGAAGCGAACGCGTTGCCGTAATCGGAATGTCCGTCGCGGCTGTAGACACCCGCCTCGCGGGTGATTCGCTGAATCGCCACCGCCAGGTCGGCCTCGGGCCCGAACATGTGGGTCACCTCGTCGGTGGTGTCGATGAAGGCGAATACCCGAACGCGCGAGAACTGTTGGCGCAGAGCGTGTACCAGTTGCAGGGTGAAATGGCTGAACCCGGCCACCGAACCGGACACATCACACAGCACCACCAGCTCCGGGCGCGCTGGACGCGGTTTGGCCAATACCACGTCGATCGGCACGCCGCCGGTGGACATCGACTTGCGCAGCGTCTTGCGCAGATCGATGACCCCGGCGCGGCTGCGTCGCCGCCGGGCCGCCAGACGGGTGGCAAGCGTGCGCGCCAGTGGTGCCACCACCCGTTGCATCTGCCGCAGTTGCTCACCGGAGGCCCGCAAAAACTCGACGTTCTCGGAAAGCTGTGGGATGCCGTACATCTGGACATGGTCACGGCCGAGCTGCTCGGCGGTGCGGCGCTTGGTTTCGGCGTCGACCATCTTGCGCAACTGCGTGATCCGCTGCGCGGCAAGGGCTTTGGCTATCTGCTCTTGCGTCGGCGTAGGTTCGTCACCGTACGGCGCGAGTAGCCCCGCCAGCAACTTGCCTTCCAGCTCGTCCAGCGCCATGGCCTTGAGCGCCTGATACGACGAGAACGACGGTCCCCGGCTGGAGTTGTACTTGCCGTAGGCCTCCACGATGCGCGCGATCATCGCGACCAGCCGCTCGTCCATGTCGGCGAGCTCGGGGTTTTCGGTAAGCAGATCCAGCAGCATCTGGCGCATCGCCTCGACGTCATCGGGCGGCAGGCCGTCGTCACCGGCCTGGCCGGCCTCCTCGTCCAACACCACCGCCCGCGCACCCAGCGCCGCGGGAAACCAGAGGTCGAACATAGCATCGTAGGTCTCGCGATGATCGCGCCGGCGCAGTACCGCGCACGCGATGCCTTCGCGCAGCACCTCACGATCGCCCAGGCCGAGGGTGGCCATCACTCGTCCGGCATCGACCGTCTCCGACGGACCCACCGAAATCCCCGCCCCCCGAAGCGCTTCCACGAACCCGACCAGATGACCGGTCAGCCCGTGCGGGGCGAGCGGTCGGGTCGGACGGATGCGGCGGCTGGCCATCAGTTGAGCCTGAGCTCCCCGGCAGCGCGCTGCTGATCGGACTGGTGCTTGAGAACCACGCCAAGCGTCGCGGCCACCACCGCGTCGTCGATAGTGTCCAGTCCGAGCGCGAGCACGGTGCGGCCCCAGTCGATCGTCTCGGCGATGGACGGCAACTTCTTGAGCTGCATCCCGCGCAGCACCCCGATGATGCGCACCAGCTCCTCGGCGAGGTGCTCGGGCAGCTCGGGAACTCGGGACAGCAGGATGCGGCGTTCCAGATCCGGGCTGGGAAAGTCGATGTGCAGGAAAAGGCAGCGCCGCTTGAGCGCCTCGGAGAGTTCACGGGTGGCATTGGACGTCAACAGCACGAACGGCGCGCGTTCGGCGGTGAGCGTGCCCAATTCGGGGACGGTGACGGCGAAGTCGGACAGCACCTCCAGCAGCAGGCCTTCGATTTCGATGTCGGCCTTGTCGGTCTCGTCGATCAGCAACACCGTCGGCTCGGTGCGCCGGATCGCGGTCAACAGCGGGCGCGACAGCAGAAACTCCTCGCTGAACACGTCCGTTTTGGTCGCCTCCCAGTCTCCCGACCCGGCCTGGATGCGCAAGATCTGCTTGGCGTGGTTCCACTCGTACAGTGCGCGGGCCTCGTCGACACCCTCGTAGCACTGCAGCCGGACCAGACCCGAACCCGTGGCCTGGGCGACGGCCCGGGCCAGCTCTGTTTTTCCGACGCCTGCAGGGCCTTCCACCAGCAGCGGCTTGCCGAGCCGATCGGCCAAGAACACCGCGGTAGCGGTGGCGGTGTCCGGCAGGTAGCCGGTCTCGGCCAGCCTTCGCGAGACGTCGTCGATGTCGGCGAACAGCGGGGCGGGCCGCGCGGGCACACTCACAATCGAATTCTCCTAAGTACGGGCGTCAGGCCGGACGAGTCTGGCCGTCTCCCCACGCAATCCATTTGGTCGAGGTCAATTCCGGCAGTCCCATCGGGCCGCGCGCGTGCAGCTTCTGCGTGGAGATGCCGATCTCGGCGCCGAAGCCGAACTGCTCGCCGTCGGTGAAGGCCGTGGACGCGTTGACCATCACCGCGGCCGCATCGACGCCGTCGGTAAACCGTTGAGCGGCAGCCATATTGGTGGTGACGATGGCCTCGGTGTGTCCGGTGCCGTATTCGTTGACGTGCGCGATCGCGGCGTCGACATCCTCGACCACCGCCACCGCGATGTCCATCGACAGGTATTCGCGGCGCAGCGCATCTTCGTCGGGATTTAGGTGAACGGTCACCCCGGCGTCCTGCAGCGCGGCCAGCAGCCGGGGCATAGCCTGATCCGCGATAGCGGCGTCGACCAGCAGCGTCTCGGCGGCGTTGCACACACTGGGCCGCCGGGTCTTGGAGTTCAACACGATCTGCTCGGCCACGTCGAGATCGGCGCATTCGTGGACGTAGACGTGACAGTTGCCGACGCCGGTCTCGATGGTGGGCACCTGGGCCTCGCGGACCACCGCGTCGATCAGGCTGGCTCCCCCGCGCGGGATCACCACGTCGACCAGGCCGCGAGCCTGGATCAGGTGAGTGACGGTGGCCCGGTCCGCCGCCGAAAGCAGCTGAACCGCATCGGCCGGCAGATCCTCGCTGACCAGCGACGCACGCAGCACCTCGACGAGCGCCTGGTTCGACTTCGCCGCTGACGAGCTGCCGCGCAGCAGCACCGCATTGCCGGACTTGAGCGCCAATCCGAATGCGTCGACCGTGACGTTGGGCCGGCCCTCGTAGATCATGCCGACCACGCCGAGCGGAACCCGCTGCTGGCGCAGCTGCAGTCCGTTGGGCAGGGTGTAGCCCCGCAGCACCTCACCGACCGGGTCCGGTAGCCCCGCAACCTGGCGCAGACCGTCCGCGATTCCGTCGATACGCTGCGGGTTCAGCGCCAACCGGTCCAGCATCGCGGCCGGCGTGCCCGCGGCGCGGGCGGCAGCCAAATCTTCGGCGTTGGCCGCCAGGATCTGGTCGCCGTGGGCCACGATCGCCTCAGCGGCGGCCTTCAGTGCGTGATCTTTGGCGACCGTCGGCAACAACGCGAGGGCGCGTGACGCGACCCGGGCCCGCCGTGCGGCGTCGTGGACTTCCTGGCGCAAGTCGGGCTTCGGCTGCTGGGCCGTCCCGCTCTGGGATGGGGCTTGCAGACTCATTTACTCAGGGTATCGGCGCTAAGCGAGAGCTGGACTTTCACCCCACCGGTTGAGGCCTGGACAGCTGCCGCGCTTTGCTCCGCCGCTCGTTGAGAATGTGGCCGAAGTTGCGAAACCACCCACGGCGTGGGGGTATCGAGTAACGCCTGGCACGGCTGGAAGCCGGTGATCCACACGAAATCTACGTCGTTGGAGGACAACGCTTTCTGGTATGCATCGCGCAGCTTGGATTGGCGATATGGATTGATCGGTTTGATCATCTCGTTTTCGTAGTAAGTGACGAGCGCGGGCTACTGGGCGGGGTTGATCGTCGCGTTGGCTAATTGCCCCAACCGCGCGGTGAACGCCGTCGTTGCCTCGACAATGCCAGACCCGCCGCTGTACACGATCAACGAATTCGTCACTTCCCGAAACGGCGCCTCTGCGATAATCACGATTGCGAAAAATTTAACGGTCGGCATTAGGCAACCGGCCGACATAAGAAGCTCCCCGCGCCACTAGGCGTGGCGCGGGGAGGTATTTGCCGGAGATTAGCTGTTTGCGGGGGCAGGTAGCGCGCCCGGTGCGGGACTCGAGCCCGGGGACGGACTAGGTGAGGCCTCCGCGGGGACGTTCGATGTCCAGATCAGGATGTCTTGTAGTCCGTCGTTGTAGACGACACCATTCGGCGGTGCGCCAGTCACGTCGAAATACAGGGTGCCCGTCGACTCGCTACCTTGCGGGATGGGCGCCGGGTTGAGGCCGTTAGGGACCTCGACTTTGTCGATCAGCTTGTAGTTCTGACCGTTGGGCCCCCGGGCCATGAAGTCTCTGACCATCGGCGTGACAGTGCCACCGTCCGACCTGGCGGTGATGTCTGCCTGGTAGATCGTTCCCTTGGGCGTGTAGCCGGGGATCGCGACGGTACTGCGCACAAGATTGCTCACCGTGTAGGTGGTAATCATTGGTCCGTCGACCAGCGATTCGCTGGTACCGAATCCCTGGATGGTCGGTGCTGCCGATGCAGGTACCGCGGTGAAAACGCTTGCCGCTGTTATTCCGGCGGCAGCGATTGCCGTCTTGACCGCAGTCGTTGTGAACTTCACGATGGCTCCTTCATGTTCTCCATTGGGTCGAGCGGTTACCAACCGGGGCGAAACCGCGCTTGAATTGGCATAACCATCGACGGAAATCTCAAACATGACTGCATCGCTTACCAGCGCAAAACGGGCTGAGCCATTCTCGTGCCGGAACGTCGGAACAACTTTAAAGCGGACAACCGCGGCAAATAGTTACCGGGGCACGACCGGTGTCATGGATGGACTCAGACGTGCAGGGTCGGCCGGTAGATGAGCTCTTGGATATTGCCGTCAAGCGTTCTGCTCTCCATCAATTCGAGGTCGAAGTCGGCCGCACCGCGGAAGATCGGATCATCACCGGTCTGACCGGTGATCACGGGAAACAGGGTCACCTGGATGCGATCGACCAGGCCGGCCGCCATCAGCGCGCGGTTCATCGACAGGCTGCCGTGCGAGCGCAACGGCACCTCGGACTCCTCCTTCAGCCGGGCGACCACGTCGACGGCGTCGCCGTTCGCGACGGTCGCGTCCGGCCAGTCGAGAGGTGCATCCAGGGCGGTCGACACCACCGTCGCCGGCAGGTGCCGCATCCGGGTGACCCACGGGTCGTGCACCTCGGACTCCTCGGTGCTCTCGGCCAGCATTTGCGCGAATAGCCGATATGTGTTGGCGCCGAAGACCATTCGTTGCTTCTCGTCGTACAGGGCGAGTCGGTGATCGAGCAATTCGGGGCCTTGCTTCCCCCAGTAGCCGCCCCAGTCGCCGCCGCTGACGCCGCCGAAGCCGTCGAGGCTGGAAAAGACGTCGAAGGTATAGGTAGCAGTCATGGTGCTCTCCTCTGGGCGCGGTTGATGGCGTGTTGGGGATACAGACCGAAAGCCATGGCGAAACTAATCGCTGCCCACAACCGTCCGGCTGCACGCTGGCGGCCACTAACGTCGACGGTATGGCAGCACGCGTGTGCGTGGTCGGCAGCGTGAACATGGACCTGACGGCGCACGTCGAGACCCTGCCACGCCCGGGTGAGACGGTGCTGGCGTCGTCGCTGACCCACTCACCCGGCGGCAAGGGCGGCAATCAGGCCGTGGCCGCGGCGAGGGCGGGCGCGCAGGTCCAGTTCGTCGGCGCGGTCGGCGACGACGCCGCGGCCGAGCAGTTACGGGCTCACCTGCTTGCCAACGGCGTCGGGCTCAACGGGACCGTGACAGTGCCCGGGGCCAGCGGCACGGCTTTGATCGTGGTGGACGCCGGCGCGGAGAACACGATCGTGGTGGCACCAGAGGCCAACGGGCGACTCATTCTGGATGACGAAGAGGTGCGCGCGGCGATCGCCGATTGCGATGTGTTGTTGACCCAGCTCGAGATTCCGGTCGCGGCGGCACTTACCGCGGCGCGGCAAGCCCGGTCCGCGGGTGCGGTCGTCATGGTCAATGCCTCGCCAGCAGGCCAAGTTTCCTGGGCGCTGGCCGAGCTCGCGGCCGTCGCTGACGTTGTGGTGGTCAACGAAGCCGAGGCCGACGAATGGCCGTGGCGGCCAGATCATTTGGTCGTTACGCTCGGTGCGCGCGGCGCCCGTTACATCGGCGCCGACGGCGAATTCGAGGTACCCGCTCCCGCGGTTGCACCGGTGGACACCACGGGGGCCGGCGATGTGTTCGCCGGAGTCCTGGCCGCCAATTGGCAGGACGCCTCGGACCCGGCGCGGCGGTTGCGGGCCATGCGGCGGGCGACTGCCGCCGGCGCGCTGGCGACACTCGTGCCAGGTGCCGGTGATTGCGCACCGGATGCTGAAGCGATCGACGCCGCGATTGCTGCCGGTCGAGCCTGAGCCGACCTATTCTTCAGGAACCTCACGCTCGATTTCGTCGAGCCAGATTCGCGCAGACATGTCCGACGGGGCGCGCCAATCGCCGCGCGGGGACAACGCACCACCGTGAGACACCTTGGGACCGTTGGGCAATGCCGAGCGCTTGAACTGGCTGAACGAGTAGAACCGCTGCACGAAGACTTGCAGCCAGTGCCGAATCTCTTTGAGCGAGTACGACGGTCGCTTGTCCTCAGGGAATCCGGGTGGCCAGATGCCGTGATCGGGATCGTTCCAGGCGTGCCACGCCAAGAACGCGATCTTGGACGGGCGGAACCCGAAGCGCAGCACGTGGAACAGCGAAAAGTCTTGCAGGGCGAACGGTCCCACCTTCGCCTCGCTGCTCTGCAGTTCTTCCTCCTCGCCGCTGGGCACGAGTTCGGGAGTGATCTCGGTGTCCAGCACCGACTGCAGCACGTCGGTCACATCCGACTCGAACTGCCCTGACGCGATCACCCAGCGGATCAGGTGCTGAATCAGCGTCTTGGGGACCCCGCCATTGACGTTGTAGTGCGACATCTGGTCGCCGACACCATAGGTCGACCAACCCAGGCCCAGCTCGGAAAGGTCACCGGTGCCCAGCACTATCCCCCCGCGCTGGTTGGCCAGCCGGAACAGGTAATCGGTGCGCAAGCCGGCCTGGACATTCTCGAAGGTCACGTCGTAGACCTTTTCACCGCGCCCGAAGGGATGATCGATCTCCTGGAGCATCAGCTTCGCCGTCTCGGTGATGTCGATCTCGGCGAACGTGACGCCGAGTGCGCGGCACAGCTCGATCGCATTGTTCTTGGTGCGATCACCCGTCGCGAACCCGGGCAGCGTGAACGCCAAAATGTCGCTGCGCGGCCGCTCTTCCCGGTCCATGGCGCGGGCGGCGACGATCAGCGCGTGCGTCGAGTCCAAGCCGCCGGAAATTCCGATGACGACCTTCGGGTAGTCCAGCGCGCGCAGGCGCTGTTCAAGTCCGGCAACCTGGATGTTGTAGGCCTCGTAGCAATCCTGTTCCAGCCGCTGCGGATCGGCCGGGACGAACGGGAACCGTTCGACCTTTCGCCGCAGCCCGATGTCGCCGGCCGGCGGATCCAGCCGGAACTCGATGGGCCGGAACGTCTCTGACGACACGCGGTGATGACGCCGGTTGTCGTCGAACGTTCCCATCCGCAGCCGCTCGGATCGGAGCAGCTCGATGTCGACGTCGGCGACCGAACGGCGCTCCCCTTTGGGGAAGCGCTCGGAATCGGTGAGGAGCACCCCGTTTTCCCAGATCATGGTCTGGCCGTCCCAGGCCAGGTCGGTCGTCGACTCCCCCGCTCCCGCTGCGGCGTAGACATACGCGGCGAGGCACCGCGACGACGCCGAGCGGGCGAGCAGGCAACGGTCCTCGGCGCGGCCTATCGTGATCGGGCTGCCGGACAGGTTGGCCAGCACCGTCGCACCCGCCAGCGCGGCTTCTGCACTGGGCGGCACCGGCACGAACATGTCCTCGCAGATCTCGACGTGCAGCACGAAACCGGGCACGTCGGACGCCGCGAACAGGAGATCGGGGCCGAACGGTGCCTGCAGCTCGCCGATTCGGACGGCGCCACGCTCCTCGTCCCCGGGCGCGATTTGGCGTCGCTCGTAGAACTCCCGATAGTTGGGCAGATAGGACTTGGGCGCCACGCCGAGCACAGCCCCGCGGTGAATGACGACCGCGGTGTTGTAGATGCGATGGCGATGGCGTAGCGGCGCGCCCACCACCAGCACGGGTAGCAGATCGCTGGACGCGGCGACGATGTCGAGCAGTGCGAGCTCGACGGCGTCGAGCAACGAATCCTGCAGCAGAATGTCCTCGATGGAATAGCCCGACAAGGTCAGCTCCGGGAAGACGGCCAACCCGACCCCGTCGTCATGGCATTCGCCGGCCAACCGCAAAACCGCGGCGGCGTTGGCCGCCGGATCACCGATCGTGGTGTGGTGCGTGCATGCGGCGACCCGGACGAAACCCTGGCTATAGGCGTTGTAAAAGTCCTTGTAGGAATTCATTGCCCTCCATTCTCACCCGGTCCGTGTCAACACCGTCTCGTCGGGTATCAACACAGCATGAGCGACACCGCTGTCCTGGTTATCGACATGCTGAACAGCTACGGGCACGACGACGCCGAAGACTTGATACCCAATGTCGCCAAGATCATCGATCCGCTGGCCGACTTGGTCGGACGCGCGCGGAAATCCGAGACCGTCGACCTGATCTACGTCAACGACAACTACGGAGATTTCACCGCCGAGTTTTCCGACCTCGTCCGCGCGGCGGTCGACGGCGCACGGCCCAACCTGGTCAAGCCGATCGTGCCCGCTGAAGGCAGCCGACTGCTGACCAAGGTTCGCCACAGCGCCTTCTACGCCACGCCGCTGGCGTACCTGCTCAGCCGTCTTGAAACCAAACGGTTGATCCTGACCGGCCAGGTCACCGAGCAGTGCATTCTCTACACCGCGCTGGATGCCTATGTGCGCCACTTCGAGGTCGTGGTCCCAACCGATGCCGTCGCCCACCTGGACGCCGACCTGGGCAAGGCCGCGCTGAAGATGATGGAGCAGAACATGTCCGCCGAGCTTACGACGGCGGCAAACTGCCTGGGTTAGCCTCGAACAGGTGACTGTTCGCTGCGCGGAATCGCCGGAGCTGGTGGCTCTGTTGGCCGGTCGCCGGTTCGCCGTTCTCACGGGCGCGGGGATTTCCACCGATTCGGGGATTCCCGATTACCGCGGTCCCGATTCACCGCCGAGCAATCCAATGACGATCCAGCAGTTCACGTCGGATCAGGCGTTTCGTCAGCGGTACTGGGCGCGCAACCACGTCGGCTGGCGGCACATGCACGACACCCAGCCCAACGCCGGCCACCGGGCGCTGGCCACGCTGGAGCACGCCGGACTGGTGACGGGTGTGATCACCCAGAACGTCGATCTGTTGCACACCAAGGCGGGCAGCCGCAACGTCGTCAATCTGCACGGCAGCTACGCGCGGGTGGTGTGCCTGGGTTGCGGCTACACGATGAGCCGGGCCGCACTCGCCGAACGGCTGGAGGTACTCAACCCCGGCTTCGCCGAGCGCGCCGAAGCCATCGGTGGGCTGGCGGTGGCCCCGGACGCCGACGCCGTCGTCGCCGACACCAGTTCGTTTCGGTACCTCGACTGCCCTCGCTGCGGCGGCATGCTCAAACCCGACATCGTCTACTTCGGCGAAAGTGTCCCGAAAGACGTTGTTGTTCAAGCCTATTCGTTGGTGGATCAGGCCGAGGCGCTGCTGGTCGCGGGTTCGTCGTTGACGGTGTTCTCCGGCTACCGATTCGTCCGTCATGCGGCGGCCCTCGGCATTCCCGTCGCCATCGTCAACCGGGGCCGCACCCGCGGCGACGACCTGGCAACGGTCAAGGTCGACGGCGGCTGCTCGGAAATGCTGACGCTGGTTGCCTCCGAATTGGCCGGGGCTGCCCTGTTTTAGACGTGGCGCTGGCGGTCTCGTCACATCTGCCACTCTGCTACCAAAACGGCAGGCATGTTGCGGTCTTCAATTTGATAGCGCGGGCGCTATCAACATGGCTGCGGTGTCGAGCGCTGGCTTTCGGTGTGAATCCACGGCTTTCGGTGTGAATCCTAGGCTTTCGGCGTGCATCCTGGGCGAAAATCTGCGCCGATTCCCGCCAAGGATTCACACCGAAAACCGTGAGTTCACACTCAAAACCGTCAGTTCACACTCAAAACCGTCAGTATCCGCCGGTGCGTGTCCAGCCTTCGAGCGGAATACCTGAAAACGCGTTAGAAGCTGCAGGGCATACTGCGGATGGCGTGGATGAAATTGCCTGTGACGTATGTCGGCTCGCCGGCTTCGATGTCGGGCACCTGCCGCAACAGCTCGCCGAAAATGGCGCGCAATTGCGCCCGCGCCACATGAGCCCCGAGGCAGAAGTGCACTCCGCCACCGCCGAAACCCACATGCGGGTTGGGGCTGCGGCCCAGGTCGAACCGCTCCGGATGGTCGAAGGCCTCGTCGTCCCGGTTGCCGGACGCGTAGAACATCACCACCTTCTCGCCGGCCGAGATGGTCTGTCCGCCTAGCTCGAAATCCGTTGTGGCCGTGCGTCGGAAGGTCATGACCGGGGTGGCCCATCGGATGAATTCTTCGACCGCGGTTCCGATCCGGTTGTCGAAATCCTCTCGTAGCCAGGCCCGCTGGTCGGGGAAGTCGGTGAGGGCTTTCATGGCGTGGCTGGTGGTCTGTCGCGTGGTGTCGTTTCCGGCCACGGCAAGCAGCACGAAGAAGGCGGCCACCTCCGCGTCGGTCAGCCGGTCACCGTCGACTTCCGCGTTGACCAGACTGCTGAAAAGGTCGTCACCGGGATCATCACGGCGCTGGGCGGCCAATGAGCCGGCCACCTCATGGAGATACACCTGGTTCTCGAACGCGACTTCGAGGGGGTTGCGGCCGTTCAGGAAGTCCGGGTCCTCGAAAGACACCAGGGCATCGGCGGCATGCGCCACTTGCTGACGCTCCGATTCCGGAATCCCCACCATGTCCGACAACGTGCGGATGGGCAGTTCCTTCGCGCAATGTTCCACGAAATCGGCTCCGCTGCCCGCGGCGCGCAGCTCCTCGACGATGGTTTTGGCGTTCTGATTGATCGACTCTTCGATGCGCCGAACCTGCCTCGGGGTGAAGGCGGCGTGGGCGAGTTTGCGCAGCTTGGTGTGCCGAGGCGGATCCATCGCCAGAAACGACTGCGACGCCTCGAGCAGCTCCTCGGGATAGTTCTCGAACAGCACTCCCTTGCCCGACACGAACACCTCGTTGTTGCGGCTCACCGCGACGATGTCGGAGCGACGGGTAACGGCCCAATAGCCGCGGTCGTTGGGATCGGGCAGCATGGCGTCTTCGACAGGAGGGTGCCAGCTCACCGGCCGCTCGGCACGCAAGACGGCGAACGTGCGTTCACGGTCGTCAGCCGTCGTCGACCAGAACGCTCGCGAGGAAAGGTCTATCGGGTCGTAGTCGCGGGTCTTGCCGGACAGTCCTGTCGCCTCAGTCATCCTCGTGACTTTATGTCTAGACATAATGTCTAGTCAAGATGTAAATCTACGAGTTATGCTCAGCAAATGCCGTCCGTCACCCGAAAGCCGCAGCCCAACCGCCAGCAGCGGCGAGAGCAGATGGAGCGGCGGCTGCTGGAAGCGACCGAACGCCTGATGGGCGACGGCACCAGCTTCACCGAACTCAGCGTGGACCGGCTGTCGACCGAGGCCGGGATTTCGCGCGCCAGCTTTTACATCTACTTCGAGGACAAAGGCCACCTGCTGCGCCGGTTGGCCAGCGAGGTGTTCGCGGAGTTGGCCGGCGGCGGGGAACGCTGGTGGGGAGTGGCCGGGCGACACAATCCGGACGACTTGCGCGCCGCGCTGGCAGGGATCGTCGCGAGCTTTCGCCGTCATCAACCGGTGCTCGTCGCGCTCAACGAGATGGCCGGTTACGACCCGGCGACGGCACAGACTTATCGCGATCTGCTGACCGGAATCTCCGGACGCATGGCCCAGGTTATCGAGGCGGGCCAGGCCGATGGATCGATCCGCCCAGAACTGCCGGCGGCCACCGCGGCCAGTGCCTTGGTCTGGATGGTCGAGCGGGCGTGCCAGCAGAACCTGCCGAACGAACCACCCGACTACGACGCCGAACTGATCAATACGCTGACCGAAATCGCTTGGGGCGCACTGTATCTAAAGTCTGCCTCGCAGTGACGCCAGAAATTCAGCGCGCTCGGCGCAGCTCGGCGACGAATCGCCGTCCTTGGTTGTCGGTCACCTGCCAGGAGTAGGGGCCGATGAGTTGAGAGTAGCCCAGCATCTGGACGGCTGCGCGGCCGTCTTGCTCAACGCGGATGCCGTCGACACGCAGGCCGTTGGACGTTGTGAGTGCCCACATGGTGACTCCCTTTTCTCGCTTGCTCTGAGAAAAGGGTCAGGGGCAGGGCTGCAAGGATCCTTCATAGATTCTTGGAGCGACTTCTTGGAACGCCGAGCAGACACAGAATCGCACGCAAGGGCCGCTGTCTGTGCGATTCTGCGTCTGCTCGCCAAGCCGCCGCCGAGGCTACACGGCCACCAGGTCGTCGGCGTGCACCGCCGGACGGCGCAGCTCGCCGGGTAGCTCGGAGGTGGACCGGCCGATCATCGACGCGAGCTCCGTTGCGTCGTAAGCGACCACGCCGCGGGCGATCATGGCCTCGTCCGGTCCGCGCAGTTCGACGACATCGCCCGCCGAAAACCCGCCCGATACCCCGGTGATGCCGGCGGGCAGCAACGAACGGCGCTGCCCCACGACGGCACGCACCGCCCCGGCATCGAGCCTCAACCAACCCGCGGCGTCCGCGGCGTAGCGCACCCAGAACCGCCGCGCCGACATGCGGTCGGACCGCGCGGCGAACACCGTGCCCACCGAGGCGTCGGCCAGCGCGGTTGCGGCGTCGGTGGCGGCCGCCAGCAGCACCGGCACACCTGCGTCGGCGGCAAGCAACGCTGACGACACCTTCGATGCCATCCCGCCCGTGCCCAGGTGGCTGCTTTGTCCGGCCACCACACCATCGAGATCAGCCGCTCCGGCCACTTCGGCGATAAACCGTGCACCTGGCATTTTTCGGGGGTCCGAGCCGTAGAGGCCGTCGATGTCGGACAGCAGCACCAATGCGTCCGCGCCGACCAGGTGGGCCACCAGCGCGGAAAGCCGGTCGTTGTCGCCGAACCGGATTTCGTTGGTGGCTACGGTGTCGTTCTCGTTGACGATCGCCACCGCATGCAGTGCCCGCAACCGGTCCAGGGTGCGCTGAGCGTTGTTGTGCTGCACCCGCATCGAGATATCGTGGGCGGTCAGCAGCACCTGCCCCACCGTGCGGCCATAGCGCGCGAACGCCGCGCTCCACGCGTTCACCAGCGCCACCTGCCCGACGCTGGCCGCCGCCTGCTTGGTGGCCAAATCATTTGGGCGCTTGGACAATCCGAGCGGCTCGATGCCCGCGGCGATCGCGCCCGAGGACACGATGACGACGTCGGAGCCCGCCTTCATGCGTCCCTCGATTGCGTCGACGAGACCAGCCAGCCGGCTGGCGTCGAACATTCCGTTCGGCGTTGTCAGCGCGGTGGTGCCGACCTTGACGACGACGCTTCGCGCGGTCCGGATGGCTTCGCGGTGGCGACTGTTCATGAGTGCCGCTCACGGCGCCGGCGACGAGCCTCCTTGCGCTCGGCGGCGCCGACACGGTCTCTGCTTTCCAGGCGCGCGTCCGTGCCGCGGCCGGACATCGCGACGTCGACGCCGGCGGGCGTCTGCGGTTCCCAATCGAAGGTCATCTCGCCGATGGTCACCGCGCATCCCGGTTTCGCACCCAGCCGCAGCAGCTCCTCCTCCACTCCAAGGCGGGCCAAGCGGTCAGCGAGGTAGCCGACTGCTTCGTCGTTGTCGAAGTTCGTTTGGCCGATCCAGCGCTCAGGCCGTGCGCCGCTGACCACGAAACCACCGTGCGCGTCGGGCTGGACTGTGAACCCACTGTCGTCCACCGGAACTGGGCGGATCACCGGCCGTCGGGCCACCACTGGCGGGCGTTGCGCGTTGTAGTCCGAGATCATCTGCCAGAGGCCAAAGATCAACGGCTGCAAGCCTTCCCGGGTAGCCGTCGAGACCAGGAACACCGGCCAGCCGCGCGCGGCGATGTCCTCTTGGACGAACTCGGCGAGCTCGCGGGCATCCGGCACGTCGATCTTGTTGAGCACTACTGCCCGGGGCCGCTCGGCCAGATCGCCAAGCGTCGCGTCCCCTTGCAATGTGGGTGTGTAGGAAGCAAGTTCGGCCTCCAGCGCATCGATGTCGGAGATCGGGTCGCGGCCCGGTTCTTCCGTGGCGCAGTCCACGACATGCACCAGCACCGCGCAGCGCTCAATGTGGCGCAGGAAGTCCAGGCCCAGGCCGCGCCCCTGTGACGCGCCCGGAATCAAACCGGGCACATCGGCGACGGTGAAAGCGTGCTCTCCCGCGGATACCACCCCGAGGTTGGGAACCAGCGTGGTGAACGGGTAGTCGGCGATCTTGGGCTTGGCCGCCGAGATCACCGAGACCAGCGAGGACTTCCCGGCCGACGGAAAGCCGACCAGCCCGACGTCGGCGACGGTCTTGAGCTCCAGCGTGAGGTCGCGGGACTGGCCCGGCTCGCCCAGCAGCGCGAAGCCCGGGGCTTTGCGGGCACGCGACGCCAGCGCGGCGTTGCCCAAACCGCCGCGGCCACCGGCGGCGGCTTCGAAGCGGGTACCCGCCCCGACCAGGTCGGCGAGCAACCTGCCGTTTTCGTCCAGCACGACGGTGCCGTCGGGCACCTTCACTTCCAGGTCCGCGCCCGCTGCGCCGTCCCGATTGTTGCCCATCCCCTGTTTGCCCGATTGGGCTGCGATGTGCGGGCGGAAGTGAAAGTCGAGCAGGGTGTGCACTTGCGGGTCCACGACGAACACCACGCTGCCGCCGCGCCCACCGTTGCCGCCGTCCGGACCGCCCAACGGCTTGAACTTCTCGCGGTGCACCGAGGCGCAACCGTTGCCGCCGGAACCTGCCCGTGCGTGGATGACGACGCGATCGACAAACCGAGGCATCGGGGGTCCTCTCACCCGTCTCGCTCGCCGAACGTGTAGCTACTGCGAGATTTACCTCGAATTATCGCAGTGGGTGCACGCTCGCGACGCTTAGTCGGTGGTCTGCCCGACGATGCTGACGGTTTTACGTCCGCGCTTGACCCCGAACTCGACGGCACCGGCCGCCTTGGCGAACAAGGTGTCGTCGCCGCCGCGACCCACGTTGACGCCCGGATGGAATTTGGTGCCGCGCTGACGGACCAGGATCTCGCCGGCCTTGACGACCTGGCCGCCGAACCGCTTCACGCCTAGCCGCTGAGCTGCGGAATCACGACCGTTGCGGGAGCTGGAAGCGCCCTTTTTGTGTGCCATGTCTGTCGCCTCGTTACTTGATGCCGGTGACTTTGAGGACCGTCAGTTGCTGACGGTGTCCCTGCCGCTTGTGGTAGCCGGTCTTGTTCTTGAACTTGTGGATCCGGATCTTGGGACCCTTGGTGTGCTCGAGCACCTCGCCGGTCACCGCGACCTTGGCCAGTGCCGTGGCGTCGGTGGTCACGTTGGCGCCGTCGACGACGAGCGCGACCGGCAGCGACACCTTGGCTCCGGGCTCGGATTCCAGCTTCTCGACCTTGACCACGTCTCCGACGGCGACTTTGTACTGCTTGCCGCCGGTCTTGACGATTGCGTAGGTCGCCATCGTTGCTCCTGCCTTAACTCTGCTCAGCTTCTCGCGCACGGGCCATCGGGCCGGGCGCGTGGTGGATCTTGTGGCGCGGGCCCATATCTCCCGCTCGCCGGCCGAACGCTACTCGCCCAGCCTGGCGACAACTGTCCAAGGGTACGTGACCAGCGGCTACAGGGTCAAACTGCCGAGTGTGACCTAGAACCTCGACTTAGATGTGTCCCGGCATTCCGCCACCACCGATATGCCCCGGCATACCCCCACCGATGTGCTCGTCAGGAATACCGCCGCCGATGTGCCCCGGCATACCCCCACCGATGTGCTCATCGGGGATACCGCCACCGATGTGTTCGTCGGGCGCTCCGCCAGCAAACGGGTCCCGCGGTGTGTCCGCCGGCGGCGCATCGATCGGCGGCGCTGCCTCGATGGGAGGAGCCGCAGCCGCCGGCGGAGCGTACGGGCCCCCGGCACACACCGGGTCGGTAGGCATGGAAATGCATTTCGTATCGGCCGGACCGGTGGGACCACCGGGACTGTCGAGACCAGCGGGACCGGCATAGGGGCCGCCCTGACACTCGGCTGCCCACGACATCGTCGCGCAGCGGGGATCGTCCGGGCCGGTCGGAAAACCAGGATCAGGATCGTCGACGAAAGCGCGCGTACCGAAGCCAGCTGCGGAGCCGGGCGTCGCGTCCGCGTGAACGGCCGCGCCCGCCACGGCTATTCCTACTCCAAATGACGCGGCCACGACGGTTTTCGTCAACGCGCCGCGGACTCCCCGAGCCATTGCCCCCCTCATCCACCACTCCTTACGTGCGGACCCCAACCAATGACCTGAGGTGTGCCGTTACCGATGCATCACCGCGTATCGTCGCACGCCAGCTCCCCCTGTGGGGTTGAAACAGTGGGCCGCAGTTTGCTAGTCGGCGTGGATCGGTCCTCATCGACGATCCGACTGGGTGCCGGCAGTTTGGTCTGGGGCTGACGTCAATATTCGCGAACAAGCGACGAGGGGATCACGTTGACCCTCCCACGCGGAGGGTGCACATGGTCGGGCGGCATTCGTGGGCCGCGATCCTATCGACGTGTTTGAACCGGAGCGTAGCTGCTCAATGTTTGCCGGGTTTGCATTGACGTCCGTAGCAACGAACGAAATAGAACAGCGCAGCTAAGACCTTAGGTCGGCTATCTACCAAGCTGCCTGACATCACTAGTCACATAGCAAATACGGCTTATGGGGCAGGTTCGGTTAAAGCGGGCCCAGCGCAGAACGGTGGGGGTTAATATTCAGTCCTGAACCTCGAAGGAGGTGTCAAAGCGTATGCAAGAGCGGAGTGTCAGCGGGCGGCGAAATTTCATCCCTTGTCGACTTGTGGTCGTCTTCGGAATTGTTCGTCCTTTCTGTAGTGTGCGCGCCCCACCTGGACCCGACTGCGTTTACAAGGCTAAACACGGGCCAGAGAAGGCCAAACAACATCAGCGTCCATTGTGTCCACCTTTACGGGATCTTCAGCACAGGTAAGGAACCACCATGAAAGAGACCAGTTGTGTCACTCGCGCCGCAATTTTCGCAGCGGGCGCTGCGGCGGTGGCCGCGCTGACCGTCACCGCGGCGCCCACGGCATACGCCGCCGGGGACTGGGGCGCGCTCGCGGTTTCGGCGGACGGCAAGACGGGCGGGACAGCAAGTGGTGCGAACGATGAGACAACCGCCATGAATTCGGCCGCTAGTAATTGTCAAGCAAAGACCAACTCGAAATGCACTACGGTCACGTCGCTGCACCGCGGCACCGAGCACGCCTGTGGTGCGTTGGCCGTCCCAGCAAATGTCCAAGCCCCCAACGGCCCGCACGTAGCGCAAATGGGTTATGGCGGCTCGGTCGACGCAGCAAGGCAAGCTGCTTTGCAGCAACAACCCGGCGGGAACATCGTCGCCGCAGCGTGCGCCTGACTGACCCGGCGAGCGGCTAGCGCAGCGGTTTGTCATGTGAAGGCGTCCGCGCGCGACCGGAGCCTGTTGTCGCTGGCTGCGGCGAAACCACGGCGTGAGGTTGTCGACCTGACCGCCGAGGACAGCGCAGCAGGCGTTGCTGGGCTCATCGACGTGTCTATGAATGATGCCGAGCGATTGGGCCAGCGGACTGAATTGCCAAGCTGCCCAACGCGCCTGAACCGACGCGGTCCGCCGCCGGCAGCTGTGTCGATACCCACCCAATCCCGCCACGGCGGCGCCGACCATCCCGTCGGCCCATGGAGCCGTGGGAGCGAACCTACCGGTGCCATCGCCACCGCGTGGCACTAGCACTGGATCGGATAACATGCCCCTGCCCGTACTGGCAGGACGCAGTCGCCAGTCGGCGATGCGAGTTTGCTAGTCGGCGTGGATCGGTGGACCGGCGGGCCTGCCCGCTGCGCGCCGCCGGCGCGGACGTTCGGTTGCGCGGTCAGCGGAGCCGCCCGTCTCGGAGTCGGAGTCGGAGTCGGAATCGGACTCCTCGACGTCGAGGTCGTCGTCGTCGAGGTCGAGGTCCTCATCGTCGTCGTCGAGTTCGTCATCGTCGAGGTCCTCCTCGACGTCTTCGTCATCGAGTTCGTCGACGTCTTCGCTGTCTTCGTCGTCGCGGTCTTCGTCTTCTTCAGTGTCGTCGTCGTCTTCGTCGTCGCTGTCCTCGCCTTCGACGTCGTCAGCGTCCAGCTCGTCGGTGTCGTCGAAGTCCTCCTGATCGGCGTCCTCCAGGACCCGCTCTTCGGTCACCTCGCCGGCCCCAGCTGTCGAATCCTGGTCGGACTCGCCCGCTTCCCCGTCACTGCCATCGGCAGCACCCAAGGTTCCGGACGAGCCGGCGGCCATCGCCTTGAACATCGGGTGCTCACCCGGAGCGTGCGCGGGCACCTTGGCCACCACAGGTTCGTCGGTGCGGCTTTTCTTCGACCGCCGGCCGCGTCGACCGCCGGAGTCGGATTTGCGGCCGCCGGCCGCGGCCGAATCGACGGGGTCGGCGTGCAGCAGAATGCCGCGGCCGCCGCAGTTCGGACATGAGGTCGAGAACGCCTCGATCAGACCGGTCCCAAGCCGCTTGCGGGTTAGTTGGACCAGGCCCAGCGACGTCACCTCCGACACCTGGTGGCGGGTGCGGTCGCGGGCCAGCGCCTCAGTGAGCCGGCGCAACACCAGGTCGCGGTTGGACTCCAGGACCATGTCGATGAAGTCGATGACCACGATTCCGCCGATGTCACGCAGCCGCAGCTGACGCACGATCTCCTCGGCCGCCTCGAGATTGTTCTTGGTCACCGTCTGCTCGAGGTTGCCGCCGGACCCGGTGAACTTGCCGGTGTTGACGTCGATGACCGTCATCGCCTCGGTCCGGTCGATCACCAGGGTGCCGCCCGACGGCAGCCACACCTTGCGGTCCATCGCCTTGGCCAGTTGCTCGTCGATGCGGTGCACCGCGAACACGTCAGGAGCCGGCTGCCCCCCCGAAGACTCGGCCGGCTCGTATTTGGTCAGCTTCGAAACAAGTTCGGGGGCAACAGAATTCACGTACTCGTTGATCGTGTTCCAGGCTTCGTCGCCGGAGACGATCAGGCCCGCAAAGTCCTCGTTGAACAAGTCACGGATGACTTTGACCAGAACGTCAGGCTCCTCGTACAACGCGATCGCGGCACCGGCGGCTTTCTCCTTGGTCTCGGCCGCCTGGGCCTCGATCTGCTGCCAGCGCTCCTGCAGCCGCGTGACGTCGGAGCGGATATCCTCCTCCTTGACGCCCTCCGACGCCGTCCGGATGATCACCCCCGCGTCGGCCGGCACCACCTCCCGCAGGATCTCCTTGAGCCGCTGGCGCTCGGTGTCGGGCAGCTTGCGGCTGATCCCGGTCGACGACGCGCCGGGTACGTACACCAGGTAGCGGCCGGCCAGCGATACCTGCGTGGTCAGCCGGGCGCCCTTGTGTCCGACCGGGTCCTTACTGACCTGCACCACGACATAGTCGCCTGGCTTCAGAGCCTGTTCGATCTTGCGATCAGCACCGCCCAGGCCGGCGGCTTCCCAGTTGACTTCACCGGCGTAGAGCACGCCGTTGCGGCCGCGGCCGATGTCGACGAACGCCGCCTCCATCGACGGCAGCACGTTCTGCACGATGCCCAGGTAGATGTTGCCCACCAGCGAAGCAGATGCCGCCGACGTGACGAAATGCTCGACGATGATGCCGTCTTCGAGCACCGCGATCTGGGTGTACCGGGCGCCGGGGTGCGGCGGCTCGGTACGGACCCGATCGCGCACCACCATGACCCGCTCGACGGCCTCGCGGCGCGCCAGAAATTCCGCTTCGGTCAGCACCGGTGGGCGGCGCCGTCCGGCGTCCCGCCCGTCGCGACGCCGCTGCCGCTTCGCCTCCAGCCGGGTGGAGCCGTCGATGCCCTTGATCTCGCCGCTCGCCGAGCTTCCTGAGCCGTTGCCGTTGTCGTCAGCCCCGCCCTTGCCACCTGCACGGGGTGCCCGCTCGTGTACCACCGTGTTCGGCGGATCATCGGGTGCCGGACCGTCATCGCCGTCATCACCGGAACCCGACTTACGGCGCCGGCGCCGCCGGCGCCGCCGGCTGCCCGCCTCCGCGGAGCCGTTCTCGTCGTCGCCGTTTTCGGTGTCGTCGACATCGTCGGAATCTGAGTCTTCGTCGTCGGCATCGCTGGACTCGCCACCCTTGGCTTCGGTCTCGTCGCCGCTGTCAGCGCCGTCACCTTGACCTTCGGATCCGCCCTGTTCGCCCCGGCCGCGGCCGCGACCACGACGGCCCCGACGCCGGCGCCGATTGGCCGGTCGATCGGCCTGATCGTCATCGTCGTCAGTGTCGGAATCGTCGGCAACGTCGACGGCTTCGTCGGCAGCTTCGTCGTCGTCGGCGCCGCGATAGCCGGGTGCCGCTACCGGTTGCGGTGCGACGAACAGCGGCATGTAGTGGGGCCGCTCAGTTGCGGTCTCCAGCATCAGCCGTGATTCCGGCTCCTCGGGCGTGCCGGCCTCGTCTGGCGGGCTCTCGGAACTTTGGGAGCTCTCCGGGCTGTCCGGGGGTTCGTTGGCCAGCAGCTCGCGCACCCGAGCGGCATCTTCGCGGTCCACGCTGGAGTGTGCGCTGCGGATCCTTCCATCGAGCGCGCTCAGCGCGTCCAGGACCCGCTTGCTGGTGGTTCCCAGGGTTCGGGCCAGGGAATGGACTCTCAGGCGGTCCGGCAGTTCCTCGACCGGTGTCGGCGCAGAGGTTGTCTCCGGAGAGGTGCTCTCTGAAGAGGTGTTCTCTGAAGAGGTTGCTTCTGAAGATGGGGCACCGTCTACCACGTATTCTCCTCAAGCCCCCGGGCGCGTCCGTGCGACGCGGCCACGCGAGGGCTTCGCTATGGGCCCGAGTACTTCTCCCGGGCTTGTGATGGTCTCGCACCGAGCAGCTCAACAGAACCCACTCGACGCCGTGCTGAATGATGGCTCGGCATGCCGCGCCGCATCGCGGATGGCGATGGTCGCGCTTGTCTAAGTCTTCATTCGGGTGTCCGACGCCGGTCCGGCGACGTTCACCCGTCCATCAGTATCCCACATCACTGAGCGGGGTCATCCAGTTGTGAGTCGAGCGCCCCGGCAGAGGCGATCAGGCGGGGTCAGACGGAGGTCAGTCGGAGGGAAACCACAGCGCGATCTCGCGCTGAGCCGATTCGGCCGAATCCGACCCGTGTACCAGGTTGAACTGTGTCTCCAGCCCGAAGTCACCGCGGATGGTGCCGGGCGTCGCCTTCTCCACCGGATCGGTACCACCGGCGAGTTGCCGAACCGCCGCGACCGCTCGAGTCCCCTCGACAATCGCGGCCACCACCGGGCCGGACGTGATGAACTCCAGCAGCGAGCCGAAGAAGGGCTTGCCGTCATGTTCGGCATAGTGACGGCTGGCCAACTCCTCGCTGACATGTCTGAGCTCGAGCGCGGCGACGGTGAGGCCTTTGCGCTCGATCCGGCTGATGATCTCGCCGATCAACCGCCTTTCGACGCCGTCGGGCTTGATCAGTACGAGGGTCCGTTCGGTCACGGCGCACAGCGTACCCAACCGGGGGCGGGCCCGCGGGTACCCAGCGGACCGAGACTGCGGCCAGGGCTTCCCAAGTGGCCGAAAGCGCGCCCCCAGCGCAGGTTCGACGCCATCACCGCAGACTCGGCGCGAACGGATGCCCTGTCAGTCCGGTGCAGCCGGTGGTTGATCCTGCCGGCGCCGGACCTCGGAGCGCAGATACGCGATCAGTGCCCACACCCCGCCGAACAGCACCCCGATGAAACCCACACCGGGATACACCGCGAAACCGGCGAGCAGCACCAACTGCATGCCGAGGTTCACCCAGATCGCCCACGGTCGGCGCTGCATCCCGGCAAGCAGGATCAGCAACAGGGTCACGCCGATCAGATAACTCAACGAGGCGGCCGTCAGCCCGCCACCAACCGCGCCCACCACCGGTATCGCCAGCAACACCACGATCGCCTCCAGCAGCAGCGTCGCCGCCATCACCGCAGCGAAGCTCTTCCAGGGATCAGCGGGGCCTGGGGGGTCAGGGCGGTCAGCGTGGGGCCCGGGAGTCTGGTCGGTCATTCCGGATCACGACCGAACAAGGTGCGGGCGGCGCCGGCGGTGACCACCGAGCCGGTGATGACGATCCCGGTGCCGGAGAAGGCGTCCTCCGTCGAGGCCGCTTCGTCGACCAAGGCAGTGGCGGTGTCGATGGCCTCGCGCAGATTCTCGGCGGTCAGCACCCGCTCGGCGCCGAACTGCTCTCGCGCCGCTGACGCCAGCGTCTCGACATTCAGGGCCCGCGGCGACCCGTTGTGGGTAACGACGACCGAATCGAACACCGGCTCGAGCGCCGCCAGGATCCCGTCGACGTCCTTGTCGGCCAGCACGCTGAGCACCCCGACCAGCATTCGGAAGTCGAACTCGTCGGTCAACGTCTGTGCCAGCGCGGCCGCCCCGGCCGGGTTGTGCGCGGCGTCGATGAACACCGTCGGTGCGCTGCGCACCCGCTCCAGCCGTCCTGGGCTCTTGACGGCGGCGAAACCGGCCCGGACCGCATCAACGTCGAGCTGGCGCTGCGCGCCGGCACCGAAGAACGCCTCCACCGCCGCGAGCGCCAGCGCCGCGTTGTGCGCCTGGTGTTCACCGTGCAGTGGCAGGAAAAGGTCGGAGTACACCCCGCCCAGGCCCTGCAGCTGCAGCACCTGACCGCCGATCGCGATCTGCCGGCCCAGCACCGCGAACTCGGAATCCTCGCGGGCGACCGCGGCGTCGGCGCGCACCGCGGCGTCCAGCAGCACCTGCATTGCTTCAGGCACCTGACGGCCGATGATCGCGACGGTGTCCGGCGCGCCCTCGGGCGCCCGGGTGATGATGCCCGCCTTCTCACCGGCGATGCCGGCGATGTCGGAACCGAGATAGTCGACGTGATCGATGCTGATCGGGGTGATCACGGCCACCGGCGCATTGACCACGTTGGTGGCGTCCCACCGTCCGCCCATTCCCACCTCGACCACCGCGACCTCGACGGGTGCATCGGCGAACGCGGCGAACGCCATCGCGGTGAGCACCTCGAACTTGCTCATCGCCGGTCCGCCGGCCTCTCGCGACTGCTGGTCGATCATCTGCACGAACGGCTCGATCTCGCGGTAGGTCGCCACGTACCGCGCCGGGCTGGTCGGTTCGCCGTCGATGGCGATGCGTTCCACCGCCGACTGCAAGTGCGGGCTGGTGGTTCGCCCGGTACGACGCTGCAGCGCGGTGAGGAGCGCGTCCACCATCCGCGCCACAGACGTCTTGCCGTTGGTGCCGGCGATGTGGATCGACGGATAGCCGAGTTGTGGCGAACCCAGCAGATCCATCAACGCGCTGATCCGGGTCAGGCTGGGCTCGATGCGGGTCTCCGGCCAGCGCTGGTCCAGCAGGTGCTCGACCTGCAGCAGCGACGCGATTTCATCCGGCGTGGGGACGGCGCGGGTGCTATGCGGCCGGTCTGCCGGCTCGAAATTCATTGCAGCGCAGCCAGCTTGGCGGTAATCCGGTCAGTCTCATCGGTGGCCAGCCGCTGGCGGTCGCGGATCTTGCCGACGACGGCTTCCGGGGCCTTCGCCAGAAAGTCGGCGTTGGCCAATTTGGCGGTGGTCGATGCCAGCTCCTTTTGCGCTGCGGCCAGATCTTTTTCCAGTCGGCGCCGCTCGGCTGCGATGTCGATGGTCCCCGAGGTGTCCAGCTCGACGACGACGGTGCTCCTCATGTCGGGACCGACCCGAACCTCGAGCGACGCCGTCGCACCGAAATCCGGTTCCGGTGCCGTCAGCCAGGCCAGTGATGTCACCGCGCCCACCTGTGTGGTCAGATCCGCTTCGTCCACTCCACTGAGCCGGCACGGTACCTTCTGCCGGTCCGCCAGACCTTGATCGCTGCGGAAGCGGCGAATCTCGGTCACCAGCTTCTGCATGTCGCTGATCCGCTGCGCGGCAACGGGATCCAGGGTGATACCGGAGGGCACCGGCCAGTCGGCGATCACGAGCGACCCCTGCCCGACTGCCCCGTTCGTCAAAGCCCGCCAAAGCGCCTCGGTGAGGAATGGGATCACTGGGTGCAACAATCGCAGCAGCGTGTCCAGCACCGCAGCCAGCACCGCGGTGGTGAGGGCTTGCCCATTGGCCAATTGCGCCTTGGCCAGCTCGACATACCAGTCGCAGAATTCGTCCCAGGCGAAGTGGTAGAGCGCCTCACAGGCCCGGCTGAACTCGTAGCCGTCGAAAGCCGAATCTACTTCGGCGCGAACCTCTTCCAAGCGACCCAGGATCCACCGGTCGGCGTCGGTCAACGTGTCGAGTCCGGGTAGCGGCGCCAGTTCGGCGCCGTTGAGCAGCGCGTACCGGGTGGCGTTGAACAGTTTGGTGCCGAAGTTGCGTGACGCGCGGACGTGGTCCTCACCGACGGACAAATCGCCGCCGGGACTGGCGCCGCGGGCCAGCGTGAAGCGCAGCGCGTCGGCGCCGTACTTGTCCACCCAGTCGAGAGGATCGATGACATTGCCCTTGGACTTGCTCATCTTGCGTCCGGACTCGTCGCGGATCAGCCCGTGCAGGAACACGTCGGTGAACGGCACCTGCGGGCCGCGCCGGCCGTCGAGCGTGATGACGTCATCGCCGCCAACAAAGGTGCCGAACATCATCATGCGCGCCACCCAGAAGAACAGGATATCGTAACCGGTGACCAAAACGCTTGTGGGATAGAACTTTTCCAACTCGGGCGTCTTAGTCGGCCAGCCCAGGGTGGAGAACGGCCACAGCGCCGACGAGAACCAGGTGTCCAGCACGTCGGGATCCTGCTCCCAGCCCTCCGGGGGCGTCTCGTCCGGGCCGACGCACACCTTTTCGCCGTCGGGCCCGTACCAGATCGGAATGCGGTGGCCCCACCACAGCTGCCGCGAAATGCACCAGTCGTGCATGTCGTCGACCCAGGCGAACCAGCGCGGCTCCAGGCTGGCGGGGTGAATCACGGTGTCCCCGTTGCGAACCGCGTCGCCAGCGGCTTTCGCCAGCGATTCCACCCGGACCCACCACTGCAGCGAAAGCCGCGGCTCGATCGGCTCGCCGCTGCGCTCGGAATGCCCGACGCTGTGTAGGTAGGGGCGTTTCTCCTCGATGACCCGGCCCTGCGCCGCAAGGGCTTCGCGCACCGCGACCCGGGCCTCAAAACGGTCCATGCCGTCGAATTGCGTTCCGGTGTCGGTAATCCGGCCTTTGGTATCCATGATCGAGGGCATCGGCAACTGGTGCCGCAGCCCGATCTCGAAGTCGTTGGGGTCGTGCGCGGGAGTGACTTTGACCGCGCCGGTGCCGAATTCGGGATCCACGTGCTCGTCGGCGACGACCAGGAGCTCGCGATCGACAAACGGGTGCGGCAAAGTCTTTCCGACGAGGTGGCGGTATCGTTCGTCATCGGGATGAACCGCGATCGCGGTGTCGCCGAGCATCGTCTCGACCCGGGTGGTGGCGACCACGATGTGTGGTTGCGAGTCGTCGAGCGAACCGTATCGAAACGACACCAGTTCGCCCTCGACGTCAAGGTAGTTGACCTCGAGGTCCGAGATCGCGGTCTCCAGCACCGGCGACCAGTTGACCAGCCGCTCGGCTTGATAGATCAGACCGGCGTCGTAGAGCCGCTTGAAGATCGTGCGCACCGCCCGCGACAGGCCCTCGTCCATGGTGAACCGGTCGCGACTCCAGTCCACGCCGTCGCCGAGCCGGCGCATCTGACCGGAGATGGCGCCGCCGGACTCGCGCTTCCAGTCCCACACCTTGTCGACGAACAGCTCGCGGCCGAAGTCCTCTTTGGTCTTGCCGTCGACCGCAAGCTGCTTTTCCACCACGCTCTGGGTGGCGATACCGGCGTGGTCCATGCCCGGCTGCCAGAGCACCTCATACCCTTGCATCCGCTTGCGGCGGGTCAAGGCGTCCATCATGGTGTGTTCCAGCGCGTGGCCCATGTGCAGGTTGCCGGTCACATTCGGCGGCGGCAGCACGATCGAATACGCCGGTTTGGTGCTGGAGGGATCGGCGGTGAAATAGCCCGCTTCCAGCCACTTCTGGTAGATCGCGCCCTCCGTCGCAGCCGGCTCCCACGATTTGGGCAGCGAGTCGGCGGCAGGGCGCTGGCTGGCAGTCACCGGTCAATTCTAGGAACCGGCACGGCTGCCGGTTCAGGGCGGCCGGTGCGCAGGGCGGCCGGACATTCCAGCGCACCCGGCTACACCGGCCGCTCGACGGTTTGGCGCGATCAGGGAATCGTCAGCACTTGCCCCGGGTGAATCAGGTCCGGATTGCTGATGCCGCTTGCGTCCGCGATGACCTGGTATTTGCTGCCGTCCCCGTAGAACCGCTCCGAGATGGCCCACAGGGTGTCGCCGGACTCCACGGTGTAGGTGCGCGCGGCGGGTTCCGGAGCGGGCTCCGGCGTGGCTTCTTCGACCGGTTCGGCTACGGCGTCCGAAACGGCTTCTTTCTCGGTCTCGTCGGTGGCAGGCTCCGCGGCGGCCTCGGGCGCCGGTGGCGGCGGCTGGTCGGTCTCGGTCTTGGTCGACCAGGCGGGTCCGTCAGCCGCGTACAGCACGAGGTTGCGATCGTCCTGTAGGACGAGTTTGACGTCTTTCTTGCCCTTGGTGTCGCTGTGCCAGACCGGCTTGTCCGCGGTGTAGAGGACGAAGTTGCCGTCGGGCTGCACCTCGGCACGCACCACGTCCTGGCCGTTGGTCGAAGTCGACCACAGCGGCTTGCCGCGCGACGCCAGCACCAGGTTGCCGTCGTCTTGCAGCGTCAGGGTGTACGCCCCGTTGTTCGAAACCAGCGATTCTCCCCGCACCAGCTTCTGACCTGGGGTGAGCGTGTCTGCCATAGCATTCCCTCTCGTTGTCTTCTCGGATGTCTCATCGGAAATCTCAGATGTCTCGTATCGCTGTCGGTGCCCGGCTGACGGGCGCCTACTGATCTTGGTTGAACCTCGGCATCACCTTCTCGACGCATATCGAAACCCCCACGAAACGAAAAGTGAACACTGCGAAATGCAGTGCGGCGTCGGACTATTTCTTGCCCCCGAGCAGACCACCGAGGATCTCTCCGAGTCCGCCGCCCTTGCCGCCGAGCACGCTGCCCAGGACGCCGCCGAGCGACTTGTCACCGGAGCTGCCGGCGAGGATGCTGCCCAGCACTTCACCGAGGCCGCCGCCGGACGCTTCCTCCTTCTTCTGCGCCGGTGCGGTCTGGCCGGCACCACCGGAAGTCAATTGTTTTCCGATGTAGGCCAACACAATTGGGAGCACGACTGGAAGTAACTGTTTGATCAGGTCGCGATTGCCGGCACCGCCGCTGGCCAGAGCGGTCGCCACCTGATCGGTGTCGTTGCCGCCGAACAGCGTCGCAACCGCCTGATGTCCCTGGTTCTCGTCAACCTGCTCGACACCGCCACCGGCGTCGAGCAGCCCGCGCGCGCTACTGGCGGCGGACTCGATCCTGCTGGCGTGCTCGGGATCGCCCGAGTTGTGCTGAAGTCCGCCAAGCAGAACCGGTACCAGGGTGTGAATCGCGTTGTCGACTTCGCCTTCGTCGGCACCTAGCTTGCTTGCGATATCGGAAGTGGGAATTTGAGCGTAAAGATCATCAAGACCGGCCATCGTTTTGCAACCACCTTCGTCGCTGAAATGGAGAGCAAAGCCCTCTCCGACACTAGACTCACGCGCTGGGGATCGATACCCCTTGGCGCAAGCCGATTTCAAGTACTCGATCAGTTCAGCCGCTCGGTATGCAGCGACACGCCGGCGGCCGGGAAACGCGCCAGCAAGGCATCGCCCATCGCGGCCGCGGGGGTTAGGACGCCGCGCAGTTCGGACAGCTTGTCACGGTCGATCGCCAACGCAAGACCGCACTCCCCCAATAACACCGACGTCGCCTTGTAGCCCGGGTCGCCGCGCTGGGCCATCCGCGCCACATAGCGGGCGCCGCTGGTTGTGGTGGTGTAGGTCTCGGTCCGATAGTAGCCACGCTCCCGGGTCGCCTCGCTCGGGCCGCTGCCGGGTTTGGGGACGACCCGCTCCACCAGACCATGCGGGAGCAGGCGGAAGTAGCGGCTGCCCAATCCCGTCATCGCGTTGCCGACACCGCTCAACACGGCCGACGCCGCTGGCGCAACGACAGAGGATCCCAGGCTCATGTTTTCGCTGTACCGGAATTGTCTGCCGTACGCCCAATCCAGTAATGCGTTACTGCGGCGCACAATTCGGGTATTCGTCGGCGCCATCATGAATCCGCCGGTCCACAGTCCGTTGAGTTCCGGCGCGATCTGCCGACCGCGGCGCCACGGCAAATCGGGTTGCCGACCGACGTCGGGCTCGGCGCCGCGGTCGGGACTCAACGTGTAGGGGTCGGCGAACTGCCGACGCAGCTCTGGATCAGCGGAGACTGCGCGCAGGATTTCCAGCATCGACGCGATGGTCCCGCCGGATAGCCCCCCAGCCATGGAGCGCACGACGAAGTCGGTGTTGGTGAGCTCTCCGGCGTCGTCCTGCCGTGCCGCGCGATACAGGGCGTAGACGCTCAGATCCGAAGGGATTGAGTCGAATCCGCATGCGTGCACGATGCGGGCACCGGTGTCAGCGGCCTGCTTGTGGTACAGGTCGATGCTCTCGCGGACAAATGGCGGCTCGCCGGTCAGGTCGGCGTAGTCAGTGCCCGCCTCGGCGCACGCCGCCACGAGTGGCAATCCGTATCGCATGTACGGCCCGACGGTGGTGACGACCACCTGTGTCCGGGCCGCCATCGCGGTCAGCGTCGACGGCGATGCGGCGTCTGCGGCCACCACCGGCCACGACTGGGCACGCTCCCCCAGAGTGTCGCGCACCTTTTGCAGCCGTTCGGTCGACCGGCCGGCCAGCGCGATGCGGGTTTCCCCGCCGGCCCGGGCGAGGTATTCGGCGGTGAGCTTTCCCACGAAGCCGGTGGCCCCGTACAACACGATGTCGAATTCGCGCGGCGTAGCGGTCACCGGACCGACGCTACCCCGAGCTACGTCGACGCGATGGCGCGGATCGTCGTCATCGGAGCCGCACCGACACCTCGAGCGGCGCCGCTACCAGTGCGCTGCGCCTGGCGAGGGCTTGTAGCCGAACCGCGACGGTCGCGGGTGATTGTCGGCCGTTTCAGGCCCCAAAAGAGAATGCCGGGCGCAATGCGCCCGGCATTCTCGTTATGACGTTTGTCAGCCGCGTCGGCCGCAGACCGGCCAGGCGCCGATGCCCTGCGAACGCAGGACGTTCTCGGCCACCCGGATCTGCTCCTCACGGCTCGCGCTCTGCGCGGATCCGGTGCCACCGTTGGCCCGCCAGGTGCTGGCGGTGAACTGCAGGCCACCGGAGAACCCGTTACCGGTGTTGATGCCCCAGTTTCCACCGGATTCGCACTGTGCGATCGCGTCCCAGTTCACGCTGTACGCCTTGGGAGCGGGCGGCGCCTCAATGGGCTGTGCGTCCGCTGGCGGTGGGACGTTCGGGTCGAAGCCAACCGGCGCGGGCGGCGGGGCGTCCGGAGCCGGGACCGGAGGCACGTTCGGGTTAAAACCCGCCGGTTCCGCCACTGGGGGCGCGTCGACCGGCGCCAGGGCGTCCGGCATGGCGTTCGGGTCGAATCCCTCCGGCGCGGGCGGTGCGGCGTCCGGGCCCGCCTCGGCGGGGGGCACGTTCGGGTCAAAACCCGCCGGCTCCGCATTGGCGGTACCGGCGGAGGGGACAGTCACGAGCGCCCCTGTGAGCGCGGCGACGATGAGCGTCTTGCGGACGTTCCTCAACATTGTTCCTTTCGCGGTGCGCGCGCCAAAGCCAGCCCACGAAGGTGGGTTGGGGTGCTGAATGCATCCGGATCCATCCGGAACTAGCTGCTTCGGGACGTGCCGTCTCGTTCTGGCACGACAGCGGGGGCTCTCGATCTGCCCGGCGGGGCTACCGCCGGTCGCGGCAGCTGCTGAACCTGCAGCCGTCCGCAACCCCGCTCACACGCGGGTCCGTGGATTCAATTTTGCGGCGCCCGTTGTCGGGCTATGTAGGGACGGTACGAGACGCAAATGTATTCGTCATCTTTGACGCGCGCATATCTCGCTTCTATAACGACGCTGTCACGACGCGATCGGACAATTGTCATTGCAGGTCAGGCTGATATTTTCGACGGGCTGCGACGGGGCGTGGTCAGCCCGTTATCGTGAGGGGAATCACGCATATTTTGTGAGCTGGGACACGGGTTTGCTGGCGACGCACCCACTGGCTCGCATCACCCCGCGGACGTCGCCGCGGCACCCTGTATCGGAGCCCAGTTGCACCGATTCGTCACCGACCGGCCGCTCGCACGCTGAAGCGCCTCGGCAAACCGGCGCGCTGTCGCTAAACCATCAGTGCTAGAACGTTATTCGCTCTCAGCGCGGAGCGGCCGTGGCAGCAAAAACCGGTGATTGCCGAAGTCCGTTCACGAGATCTGCAGCACCCATTAAAGGACCGAATTGCGCAATACGCCAAGCGATTTGGTTTCAATACGGATCGGGCGACCGGCGTCGCCCATGGCAGCCGCCATGCCCCGGCAGACGGAGGGTCCAGCCGCTGGGGGCGCCAGCCTCAGATTTCAGCTAACGAATTTGCCATAATTCCCGCTAGGGAAAGCTGGAAGCTTCTCGGACCTAGCCGCGGATCGGCCGTCGGATATGCCAAATCGATACTGCTGCAAGACAATTCGATGCCACGTCGGAGCGCGTCAAAGCAAATGCAGTGCGAATTCATTCCAGTCAATTATTCAAGTGGCATCGCACTAGGCGAAAATTATATAAATCACACGCCTCGCCGAGTGATGTATAAATGGACCAATTAATGGCCGGTCAAAGGAATTAAAATCAGACCCCGGGGCGCGCCAGAGCGCGCAAGTCCGCGGCCGAGTTGAGGTTGGTCAACGACCGGCACTTCGGCATCACGACCCGCTGAGCGTCCGAAGCATCGACGAGGGCACGCATCTTGCGCTCCCCGGCGACGACCAAGGCGTCAACCCGGTCGGCAAGACCGGTTTGATACACCGCGGCGAGGTAATGATCCTGCCCGTCCCACGGCAACACCACCTCGGCACCGGTCTGCACTGCCCGGCGGGCGAGATCATCGATCAATTCGACGGCCAGATACGGCATGTCGACGGCGCAGACGAACGCAAGGCGGGCACCGGCCTCGGCCGCCGCGCGCAACCCCCGCCCGGTCGCCGGCAACGGACCAAGCCCCCGCAGTTCGTCCCGCAGAACAGCAACCGGCAGCACCGGCAACGGTTGTCCGGGCGCCGCCACCACGAAAACGTGTTCGCAACGCTGCTGGAGTACACCGGCCACATGTTCGACGAGGGTGCCGGTTCCGCCGGGGACCGGCATGGTGGCCTTGTCACGGCCCATGCGCCGCGATTCGCCTCCGGCGAGCACGACGCCGGCCAATGGCACTGCGTCGGATGTGGATGCCGTCACGTCAGTCGACGGTCCAGGTGTCGCGTCCGCGTAGCAGCGATTGCAGCGCGGCGGCATCGGACGGCTTCGATGACTGCGCGGCCTCGACCTGTGAACGCGCCGCGTCATCGTAGGTAGGCCGGCTGACATGGCGGAAGATCCCCAGCACGGTGTGCTCGAGGTTCTGCTCGGAAAGCCGGGACAGCGCGAATGCGTAGGCCGCATCGTCGGCGTGCGCGTCGTGCACCACGATCTCTTCGACGGCCACGTCGGCGGTCTTGGCCACTTCGAGGCTGAAGCCGGATTGCACCACGCAGTATTCGCCGTTGGCCCCGAACACGATCGGTTCGCCGTGGCGGACATTGATCACCCGCTCTTCGGCGCCCTCCTTGCGCAGCACGTCAAAGGAGCCGTCGTTGAAGATCGGGCAGTCCTGCAGGATTTCGACGACGGCGGCACCGCGATGCTGCGCCGCTCCACGCAGCACATCGGACAAGCCGGCGCGGTCGGAGTCCAGTGCGCGGCCCACAAACGTCGCCTCGGCGCCCAACGCCAGCGATACCGGGTTGAACGGGTGATCCAGCGAACCCATCGGTGTCGACTTGGTGACCTTGCCGACCTCCGAGGTCGGCGAATACTGGCCCTTGGTCAGCCCGTAGATCCGGTTGTTGAACAACAGAATCGTGATGTTCACATTGCGGCGCAGGGCGTGGATCAGGTGGTTGCCGCCGATCGACAAGGCGTCGCCATCGCCGGTGACCACCCATACCGACAGGTCCTCGCGAGCCAGCGCCAGCCCGGTGGCAATCGCCGGCGCGCGGCCGTGGATGGAGTGGAACCCGTAGGTCTCCAGGTAGTACGGAAACCGGCTGGAGCAGCCGATGCCGCTGATGAACACGATGTTCTCGCGGCGCAGCCCCAGTTCGGGCAGGAAGTTGCGAATGGTGTTGAGGATGACGTAGTCACCGCAGCCGGGGCACCAGCGGACCTCTTGCTCGCTGGTGAAGTCCTTGCCCTTCTGCGGCTGTTCGCCAGGAGACAGAGTGGGCACGCCGGCGTTCTTTGTCAGCTTTGGAGTAACTCCGAGTTCAGTGCCCGCTAGATTGCCCATCAGGTCGGTCATACTCCCGCTCCAACCCTGGCCGCCGACAATTTGGCAACCATCGTCTTGTCTTGCTCGAGTTCGTCCAGTCGCCCGGCCAGCGCGGCCCGAATAAAGCGTCCTATTTCGTCGGCCAAGAACGACACACCCTTGACTTTGGTCACCGAGTGCACGTCGACCAGGTACTTGGCCCGCAGCAACATCGCCAGCTGACCCATATTCATCTCCGGGCATACCACCCTCGGGTACCGGTGCAACACATCGCCCAGATTCGCCGGGAACGGGTTCAGATGCCGCAGATGCGCATGCGCGACCTTGGTGCCCCGGCGCCGCGCACGCCGACAGGCTTCGCCGATCGGGCCGTAGGAACTGCCCCACCCGATCAGCAGCAGTTCGGCGTCGCCGGTCGGGTCGTCAACATCCAGATCGGGGACGCTGATGCCGTCGATCTTGGCCTTGCGTATCCGCACCATGAGGTCGTGATTGGTCGGGTCGTAGGAGATGTCGCCGGACCCGTTGGCCGCTTCCAAGCCCCCGATGCGGTGTTCCAGCCCAGGGGTCCCCGGAACCGCGAATTGGCGGGCCAGGGTCTCCGGGTGCCGGGCGTAGGGCTCGAATGGCTCGTCCGGTTTGGCAAAGATGTGCTTGATCGGCTTGAACGAGCTGACATCTGGGATCCGCCACGGCTCGGACCCGTTGGCGATGGCGCCGTCGGACAGCACGATCACCGGAGTGTGATACGACACCGCGATCCGCACCGCCTCGACCGCGGTTTCGAAGCAGTCGGAGGGAGACCGCGGCGCTACCACGGCAACCGGCGACTCACCGTTGCGGCCGAACAGCGCCTGCAACAGGTCGGCCTGTTCGGTCTTGGTGGGCAGGCCAGTCGACGGTCCGCCGCGCTGCACGTCGATGACGATCAGCGGCAGCTCGGTCATCACCGCAAGCCCGAGGGCCTCAGATTTCAGCGAAATACCCGGGCCCGAGGTACTGGTGACGCCCAATGCGCCACCATAGGAGGCCCCGATCGCGGCGCAGATGCCGCCGATCTCGTCTTCAGCCTGAAACGTGATGACATTGAAGTTCTTGTGCTTGGACAGCTCGTGCAGAATGTCCGAGGCCGGGGTGATCGGGTAGCTGCCGAGGACGACCTGCTTGTCGGCCAACCGGCCGGCCGTCACGATTCCGTAGGCCAGCGCGGTGTTGCCGGAGATCTGGCGGTACTCGCCGGCCGGCAGAGATGCCTTGGAAACCTCGTAGGTGGTGCCGAACGCCTCGGTGGTTTCGCCGTAGTTCCAGCCGGCCTTGAGGGCCAGCACGTTGGCCTGGGCGATATCGGGCTTGCGGGCGAACTTCTCCTTGATGAACTTCTCACTGGCCGCGATCGGACGCCCGTACATCCACGACAACAGACCCAGCGCGAACATGTTCTTGGCGCGCTGGCCGTCCTTCTTCGACGCACCGATCGACTCCACGGCGCCCAGCGTCAACGTGGTCATCGGGACGGCGTGGACGACGTATTCCTCGAGCTCGTCGCTCTCCAGCGGATTGGTTACGTAACCGACCTTGGTCAGATTGCGCTTGGTGAACTCGTCGGAGTTCGCGATTACCATGCCGCCGCGCGGCAGGTCGCCGATATTCGACTTCAGCGCCGCCGGGTTCATGGCGACCAGCACGTCGGGGCGATCACCGGCGGTCAGGACGTCATAGTCGGCGATCTGGATCTGGAAGGACGACACTCCGGGCAGGGTGCCTGCCGGGGCCCGGATCTCGGCGGGGTAGTTCGGCTGGGTGGCCAGGTCGTTGCCGAAAAGCGCTGCCTCCGAGGTGAACCGGTCGCCGGTCAGCTGCATCCCGTCGCCGGAATCGCCGGCAAAACGGATCACGACATTTTCCAGGCGCTGTTTCACGGATCCGGTACCGGAGGCACCGTTGCGAGACTCTGCCCCGGCTTCGTTGCCGTTCGGATCCACGTCTCCGCCTTCCATCTGTTATCTGGCCAGACACTCCGTCGCGGCTTCACGTCACGCGCTATGGAGTGACTTCCCCCCGTCCTGACATTTATGTCACTAGCGGTATCAATTATGGCATTACTTTAAGGATTAGGTAGCAGCGTGCGACCCGGTGTGTGCGCCGTGTTCACGGGTAAAACCCGACGTCAGCGCCGTACCGGGGGCAAAAATGCAGCCAAACTGTGGTTTTGGTCACTTAAGAAGGAACCGGATTCGCGGGGCGGTCCGACCGTCCCACAGCGGGGGTAGAACACGTTCTAGTTTGTGGCTTTCGCGCCCTTTTCGCGGTCAGGCGCTCTTGTCGCGACGCTCGGCGCGCGACGGCTTCCGCGGCACGATCGTCGGCAACACGTTGTCCTGCACGGTCTCCTTGGTGACAACGACCTTGGCGACGTCGTCGCGGCTCGGGATGTCATACATGACCGGCAGCAGGACTTCCTCCATGATGGCCCGCAGGCCGCGGGCGCCGGTGCCGCGGTGGATGGCCTGATCCGCGATGGCCTCCAGCGCGTCGTCGGTGAACTCCAGCTCCACGCCGTCCATCTCGAAGAGCCGGATGTACTGCTTGACCAGTGCGTTCTTCGGCTCGGACAGGATCTTGACCAACGACTCCTTGTCCAGGTTGGTGACCGAGGCGACCACCGGCAGCCGGCCGATGAATTCGGGGATCAGCCCGAACTTGATGAGGTCCTCGGGCATCACTTCGGCGAAGTGGTCGGTGGTGTCGATCTCGGCCTTGGAGCGAACTTCGGCGCCGAAGCCCAGGCCACGCTTGCCGACCCGTTCGTAGATGATCTTCTCCAGGCCCGCGAACGCCCCGGCGACGATGAACAACACGTTGGTGGTGTCGATCTGAATGAACTCCTGGTGCGGGTGCTTGCGGCCGCCCTGCGGGGGAACCGACGCCTGAGTGCCCTCCAGGATCTTCAGCAAGGCCTGCTGGACGCCCTCACCGGAGACGTCGCGGGTGATCGACGGGTTCTCGCTCTTGCGGGCGATCTTGTCGACCTCGTCGATGTAGATGATGCCGGTCTCGGCGCGCTTGACGTCGTAGTCGGCGGCCTGGATCAACTTGAGCAGGATGTTCTCCACGTCCTCGCCGACGTAGCCGGCCTCGGTCAGCGCGGTGGCGTCGGCGATGGCGAACGGCACGTTGAGCATCTTGGCCAGCGTCTGGGCCAGGTAGGTCTTGCCACAGCCGGTGGGCCCGAGCATCAGGATATTGGACTTGGTCAGCTCAACCGGCTCGTGCCGGGAGTCTCGGCCCTTCTCGCCGGCCTGGATCCGCTTGTAGTGGTTGTAGACGGCCACCGCGAGCGTCCGCTTGGCGGTGTCCTGGCCAATGACATATCCCTCGAGGAATTCGCGGATCTCGACCGGCTTGGGCAGCTCGTCGAGTTTCACGTCGTCGGCGTCGGCAAGTTCTTCTTCGATGATCTCGTTGCACAGGTCGATGCACTCATCGCAGATGTACACACCGGGGCCCGCAATGAGTTTCTTGACCTGTTTCTGGCTCTTTCCGCAGAACGAGCACTTCAGCAAGTCACCGCCGTCTCCGATGCGCGCCATGATGCTTCAGGGCCTACTTTCTGGTTGCTGCCTCGTCGCCTGTTCGTCTTACCGTGCCGCGTGTATTCCCCGACGCTACCCGCTTGCTGCTGCTCACCGCGACCGTTAGGGATGAATCGCGTGTTTGGTATTCGTGGGGTGTTCACGCCTGTCGATCTGAATGAAACATATAGCCCGATGGCGTCCGTGGCTTGTCGAGACGCGCTATGCGTGTCTCTGGCGTGTCGCGGTCGTTACCCGACCGAGCCGCATCAGCCTCGCCGCACAGCGGGCGAATCCCCCGGCCGGCCACCCTACAGTGACCGTGTGGAACCGGTCGGCGGCGGCGAGTGGCCCGGCGAATCCGTGCTGATCAGTGACGGCGGCCTGGCCACCGAACTGGAGGCGCGCGGGAACGACCTGGCCGACCCGCTGTGGTCGGCCAAGCTGCTGTCGGACGCCCCGCAGACGATCGTCGAGGTGCATGCCGCTTACTTTCGCGCCGGTGCCATGATCGCGACGACCGCGAGCTACCAGGCGTCGTTCGAGGGCTTTGCCGCGCACGGGATCGGGCGCGACGATGCCATAGCGTTGCTGCGCCGCAGCGTCGAACTCGCCAAAGCGGCGAGGGACGAGGTCGGCACAGCCGGGCTGTTGGTGGCGGCCTCGGTCGGACCGTACGGGGCGGCGCTTGCCGACGGCTCCGAGTACCGCGGACGCTACGGCCTCTCCGTGGCGGAGCTGACGCGATGGCATCGCCCGCGGCTCGAGGTCCTGGCCGCGGCGGGCGCGGACGTGCTTGCCCTGGAAACCGTTCCCGACGTCGACGAGGCCGAGGCGTTGGTCGATTTGGTGCGCTCGCTCGGCGTCCCGGCCTGGCTCAGCTACACGATCGACGGGAATCAGACAAGGGCCGGCCAACCGCTGTCCGATGCGTTCGCGGTGGCCGCCGGAGTGCCCGAGATCGTCGCCGTCGGCGTCAACTGCTGTTCGCCCGACGACGTGCTACCGGCGATACACGCCGCAGGCACCGGCAAGCCGGTGATCGTCTACCCGAACAGTGGCGAGGGCTGGGACGGGCGAACCTGGACCGGTCCGCGCAGGTTTACGGCGGAACTGGCGAACCAGTGGATCTTGGCCGGGGCGCGCATCGTCGGGGGATGCTGCCGGGTAGGACCGGCCGATATCGCCGAATTGGCGTCGCGCCTGAGCCCGAAATCATGAGTCTGCGCTCATGGCATCGAGCCTGCGCTCAGGGCTACCTTTTCTCGATTTTGATCGCCCGCACCGCAGGATCGGTGGAGCTGCCGTCGGCGAAGGTCCGAAAACGGCTAGGCGGTCTGCGCGGAGAGCTTCCGGTATTCCAGCACGGTGTCGATGATCCCGTAGTCCTTGGCCTCTTCGGCGGTCAGGATCTTGTCGCGGTCGGTGTCCTTGCGGATCACCGCGGCGTCCTTGCCGGTGTGGCGGGCCAGCGTGGTCTCCATCAGCGTGCGCATCCGCTCGATTTCGGCGGCCTGGATCTCCAGGTCGGAGAACTGACCCTGGATCACACCGGACAACGACGGCTGATGGATCAGCACCCGGGCGTTGGGCAACGCCATGCGCTTACCGGGCGTGCCGGCGGCCAGCAGGACCGCGGCCGCCGATGCGGCCTGACCCAGGCACACCGTCTGGATGTCGGCCCGGACGTACTGCATGGTGTCGTAGATCGCCATCAGCGAAGTGAACCCGCCGCCCGGCGAGTTGATGTACATGGTGATGTCGCGGTCGGGATCCAGCGATTCCAGCACCAAGAGTTGCGCCATGATGTCGTTGGCCGACGCGTCGTCGACCTGGACGCCGAGGAAGATGATGCGCTCCTCGAACAGCTTGTTGTACGGGTTGGACTCTTTGACACCGAAGCTGGAGTGCTCGATGAACGACGGCAGGATGTAGCGCGCCTGAGGCTGAATGTGGGGGTTGGAGGTACTCACTGGGCTTCTCCGTTACTGATGTGTGCGGCGCGGGTGATGATGTGGTCGACGAACCCGTACTCGAGAGCTTCCGGGGCGGTGAACCAGCGGTCGCGATCGGAATCCGCCTCGATGCGTTCGATCGGCTGGCCGGTGAACTCGGCGTTGAGGCGGAACATCTCTTTCTTGATGACGGCGAACTGCTCGGCCTGAATGGCGATGTCGGCCGCGCTGCCGGTCACCCCACCCAGCGGCTGGTGCATCAGGATGCGGGCGTGTGGCAGGGCGAAGCGCTTGCCCTTGGTGCCGGCGGCCAACAGGAACTCGCCCATCGAGGCGGCCATCCCCATCGCGTAGGTGGCGATGTCACACGGCGCCAAGACCATGGTGTCGTAGATCGCCATCCCGGCGCTGATCGATCCACCCGGCGAGTTGATGTACAGGTTGATGTCTTTCTCGGTGTCTTCGGCGGCGAGCAGCAGAATCTGTGCGCACAACCGGTTGGCGACTTCGTCGTTCACCTCCGACCCCAGGAAGATGATGCGCTCGGAGAGCAAGCGCTCATACACCGAGTCCGTGAGGTTTAGACCCACCGAGTTCGAACGCATGTCAGTCACGACTGAATTACCTGCTTTCTCGAGTTCTGTATGCACCGACACTAACCAACCCAACCCGATGCATGGGTGCCACGCATCCCCTGAGATGGCCGCGTTCGCTTACAGCTTCACGCCCGGTCATGGCCGGACATCATGATTCGGCCGCATCGTCTTTCGCCTCGGCGCCATCCGCAGCTGTCTCCTCGGCCGCTGTCTCCTCGGCCGCTGTCTCGACGGCCGCGTCCTCGGCGTTCGTGTGCTCGTGTTTGCCGAAGAGCTCATCGGTGTCGATGGTGTTGCCGCCGGTATCGGTGACCGTCGCCGCTCGGGCCACGGCCTTGACGGCCAGTTCGCGCCGCACATCGGCGAACATCGCCGGCAGCTGGTTGTTCTCCTGGAGGTAGCCGATCAGCTGCTGGGGTTCGATGCCGTACTGCTGTGATGTCATCACCAGGCGCTCGGTCAGGTCGTCCTGGCCGACCTGGACGCCGAGATCGTCGGCCAACGCATCCAGTAGCAGCTGCCTCTTGACGTCCTTCTCGGATGCGCTGCGCGCCTCGGCGTCCCACTCTTCCCGCGACGACCCTTGCTCGGCGAGCAGTTCGTTGAACTTGGCTTCGTCGTTGTTCAGCCCGCTGAGCGTCTGGTGCATGACGCCCTCGAGCTGCGCTTGCACGTAGGACTCCGGCAAGGGCACGTCGACCTGCTCGAGTAGAGCCTCGAGCGTCGCGTTGCGAATCTGCTCGGCCTGCTGCGCACGCTTGGCGTGCCGCACCTGGTCGGCGAGGTTGGCCCGCAACTCGTCGATGGTGTCGAAGGCGCTGGCCAGCTGGGCGAATTCGTCGTCGGGCTCGGGCAGCTCACGCTCTTTGATCGACTTGACGGTGACCGTGACCTGCGCGTCCTGCCCCGCGTGTTCGCCGGTCGCCAGCTTCGCGGTGAACTCGCGCGACTCGTCGGCGGCCAAGCCGACCAGCGCATCGTCGAGTCCGGCGATCAGCCGGCCGGAGCCGACCTCGTGGGAAAGTCCCTCGGCGGCCGCGTTCGGCACTTCCTCGCCGTCGACGGTGGCCGAAAGGTCGATCGAGACGAAGTCACCGGTCTGCACCGGCCGGTCGACGCCTTTCAGGGTGCCGAACCGGGACCGCAACGCCTGCAGTTCGGCCTCCACGTCGTCGTCGCTGACCTCGAACGGCTCCACCTCGACCTTCAGGGTGCTGAGGTCCGGCAGGGTGATCTTGGGGCGGACGTCGACCTCCGCGGTGAACGCCAGGTCCTGGCCGTACTCCTTCTGGGTCACCTCGATCTCGGGCTGCCCCAGCGGCTGGACTTCGGATTCGGCCACCGCCTGTCCGTAGCGGGTGGGCAGCGCGTCACTGATCACTTGGTCGAGCATCGCTTCCCGGCCGAACCTGGCCTCCAGCAGCCGCGCGGGCGCCTTGCCGGGACGGAACCCGGGCAGCCGCACCTGTTTGGCCAGCTCCTTGTAGGCGCGCTGGAAATCAGGTTCGAGCTCGGTGAACGGCACCTCCACACTGATGCGCACCCGGGTGGGGCTCAATTGCTCGACACTGCTCTTCACGGATGTGCTCCTCAGTGATTTTTATTCGGGCTCGTTGCTAGTCGTCGGGTTGGTCGGGGTGACAGGATTTGAACCTGCGGCCTTCCGCTCCCAAAGCGGATGCGCTACCAAGCTGCGCTACACCCCGCGCTGACGACGTCGATCCTAGAGCCCTGCATGACGAGGCCGGCCATCCGCTTCGCGCGGACCTCCGGCACCTGCGACCTCACAGAGCGGTCACCAAACAGCTTCGATTAGATTTGACGTCTGCCGCGACGTACAGTCGCGCTCGACTAATACACGCGGGCGTAGCTCAATGGTAGAGCCCTAGTCTTCCAAACTAGCGACGCGGGTTCGATTCCCGTCGCCCGCTCGGATCAGGTGTTTGCGGGAAAGAAAGGCGCCATGAGCGACCTTGCAACGGATGCTGACATCCACGGCTCCTGCGCGCCTGATTTCGTCGGGGTGCGTGACGCGTTCGAGCGCAATTTCGCCGAGCGGAAAGACGTTGGTGCGGCGGTCGCGGTGTGGGTCGACGGCGACCTCGTCGTCAACCTCTGGGGCGGCTCGGCCGACGCTGCCGGCACCCGGCCCTGGGAGCAGGACACGCTGACCACCGTGCTGTCCGGCACCAAGGGCATGACGTCTACCTGCGTGCACCAGCTTGCCGACCGCGGTGAGCTGGACCTGTACGCACCGGTGGCCCGGTACTGGCCCGAGTTCGGGCAGGCCGGCAAGGAGAACATCACCCTGGCCATGGTGATGAGCCACCGGTCCGGCGTCATCGGGCCACGCACCCGGCTGAACACCCAACAGCTCGTCGACTGGGATTACGTCTGCGCCCAGCTGGCCATCGCCGAACCGTGGTGGGAACCGGGCACGGCGCAGGGCTACCACATGACCACCTACGGATTCATCCTCGGCGAGGTATTCCGGCGGGTCACCGGCCGCACGGTCGGTCAGTACCTGCGGGCCGAGATCGCCGAGCCGATCGGCGCCGACATCCATATCGGACTGTCACCGGCCGACCAGCTGCGCTGCGCGGAGCGAGTGAACAAACCGACCGGCCGACAGCTGCTGGCCGAACTGCACGCCCCCGGCTGGCCGACCAGACTGGACGAACATCCCAAGGCCGGGATGTCGATCGCGATGGGTTTCCTGCCCGACGACGACCTCGACACCGAAAACCTGCAGTTGTGGCGTCGGCTCGAGTTCCCCGGCACCAACGGCCAGGTATCCGCGCTGGGATTGGCGACGTTCTACAACGCGCTGGCCCAGGAGAAGCTGCTCAGCCGCGAGCACATGGAACTGGTGCGAACGCCGCAGGGCGGCTTCGAACCCGATCTGGTGCTCGGGCCCCGGGTCGCCGATCACGGCTGGGGTCTGGGCTACATGCTCAACCAGCGCTGCGTCAACGGGCCCAACCCGCGGATGTTCGGCCACGGCGGCCTGGGTGGCTCATTCGGCTTCGTGGACTTGGAACACCGGATCGGCTATGCGTACGTAGCGAACCGCTTCGACGCTACGAAGGCCAACGCGGACCCACGCAGCGTCGCCCTGAGCAACCAGGTCTACGCCGCGCTCGGCGTCATCCCGAGCTGACCGGCACGAACGGCCCCGATCACCGCTGGGGCTTCAGGTTTGACAAGTGGGGCACCAGAACACATTTCGGCCCTCCAGCACCGCAGTGCGAATGGTCGTCGCACATACCCGGCAGGGATCGCCGGCGCGCCGGTACACGTACGTGCGCGGCCGCCCTTGCCGGTATGACGGCGGACCGTGGTCGTGTTCGGGCCGGACCACGATGATCCTGCCGCCGCGCAGGCCCACCTTCATCAGGGCCACGAGATCGGTCCACGCCGCGTCGAACTCCTCCTCGCCAATCCCCCGGCCGGGCCGATACGGGTCGATGCCGTGGCGGAACAACAATTCGTTGCGATAGACGTTGCCCACTCCCGCGATGACCGTCTGGTCCATCAGAAGCGCGCCAATCGGCCTGCGGGACTTGGCAATTCGGGTCCAAGGCCAGGCCGGATCGGCGTCGGCGCGCAACGGGTCGGGCCCCAGCCTGGCCACCACGTCGGCAACCTGACCCTCGTCCACCAGCTCGCAGACCGTCGGGCCGCGCAAGTCGGTGCCGTACTCGGCGCCCACCATCCGCATCCGCACCTGTCCGACCGCTTCGGGAAGCGGCCCGTCGGCCGGACGCGGCCATTCGGTGAAGGTGCCGTAGAGACCGAGATGCACATGCACGATCGGGCCGCCGGCGTAGTGATGGAACAGATGCTTGCCCCAGACGGTGGCCCGCAACAACACCCGGCCGTCCACCAACGCCGCCGAGTCGCTGAATCGGCCCTGGGGACTGGACACCGAAACGGGCGCGCCGCGGAACCGGCGCTGGTGCAGCCGGGCCAGCCGGTGCAGGGTATGCCCTTCGGGCACCGTGACTCGCGGGTCCGGTCAGGACACGGCGCCGGGGACCGGCGGTGCCTGATGGGTGCGTTCGTATTCGGCGAGAATGTCGATTCGCCGTTGGTGGCGTTGGACGTTCGACCACGGAGTGGACACGAACGCGTCGACGATCGCCAGCGCCTGGTCGAGGGTGTGCATGCGACCGCCGATGCCGATCAATTGGGCGTTGTTGTGTTCCCGGGCCAGCTGTGCGGTCTGCACACTCCACGCCAGCGCGCAGCGCGCGCCGGGGACCTTGTTCGCGGCGATCTGCTCACCGTTGCCGGAACCGCCCAGCACGATGCCCAGACTGCCCGGATCAGCCACCGTGCGCGTCGCGGCAGCGATGCAGAAAGCGGGATAGTCGTCTTCAGCGTCGTAGCTGAAGGCGCCGCAGTCGATCGGCTCGTGTCCGGCCTTCTTCAGGTGCTCGGCGATCTGTTGCTTGAGCTCGAATCCGGCATGGTCTGACCCCAGGTAGACGCGCATGCCGACATTGTGCACGACGCGATGACGGTGCGGTCGGCCGAACTCTCAGTCGAACTGGGGCGGCTCGGTGCGGGTCCGCTTCAGTTCGAAGAAGTGCGGGTAGGCGGCGAACGTCACCGAGGCGTCCCACAGCTTGCCGGCCTCCTCGCCGCGCGGAATCTTGGACAGCACCGGCCCGAAGAACGCCACGCCGTTGACGTGGATGGTCGGGGTGCCGACGTCCTCACCGACGGCGTCCATACCGGCGTGGTGGCTCTTGCGCAACGCTTCGTCATAAGCGTCGCTGGTGGCCGCCTCGGCCAGTTCGGCCGGCAGTCCGGCGTCGGCCAGCGACAGCTTGATTACCTCGTCGAGGTCCTTGTTCCCCTCGTTGTGGATCCGGGTGCCCATCGCGGTGTACAGCGGGTCGAGCACTTTGGCCCCGTGTGCCTGCTCGGCGGCGATCGCCACCCGCACCGGACCCCAGGCCTTCTTCATGCCTTCGCGGTACTGCTCGGGCAGGTCTTCACGCTTCTCGTTGAGCACCGCGAGGCTCATCACGTGGAAGTGCACCTCGATATCGCGAACCTTCTCCACCTCGAGAATCCAGCGCGACGTGATCCAGCACCACGGACACAGGGGGTCGAACCAGAAATCGGCGGTGGATTTCTCAGTGGCCTTACGTTTTGAGGCCTTTTCAGCCATTGCGCAGTCCTCTCCTCGAGGTTTCCAGACGGTCACAGCACCGTCCTGCACAACCGTAGTCGCCGCGCACCTGTTCCCGTCCCGACGTTTAAGTTGGGACGCGTGGCTCTTCCTAACCTCACCCGCGATCAGGCTGCCGAGCGCGCCGCGCTGATCACCGTCGACAACTACCAGATCAATCTCGACCTCACGGACGGTCACGGCGGCCCGGGCTCCCGAACCTTCCGCTCCACCACCACCGTGGTGTTCGACGCCCTCGCCGGCGCCGACACGGTCATCGACATCGCCGCCGACACGATCCGAAGCGCCCGGCTCAACGGCCGCGAACTCGACATCTCCGGCTACGACGAATCGACCGGCATCCCGCTGACCGGACTGGAGAAACGCAACGAGCTCGTCGTCGACGCCGACTGCCGCTACTCCAACACCGGTGAGGGATTGCACCGGTTCGTCGACCCGGTGGACGACGAGACCTACCTGTACTCCCAATTCGAAACCGCCGACGCCAAGCGCATGTTCGCCTGCTTCGACCAACCCGACCTCAAGGCCACGTTCGACATACAGGTCACCGCGCCCAAGCACTGGAAGGTGATCTCCAACGGTGCGGCCACCAGCGTTTCCGACGGCATACACACCTTCGCCACCACCCCGCGGATGAGCACCTATCTGGTGGCGCTGATCGCCGGACCGTACGCGTCCTGGGAAGACGTGTACTCCGATGAACACGGCGAGATCCCGCTGGGCATCTACTGCCGGGCGTCACTGGCCGACCACATGGACGCCGAGCGGTTGTTCACCCAGACCAAGCAGGGATTCGGCTTCTACCACAAGCACTTTGGCATGCCGTACGCGTTCGGCAAGTACGACCAGCTGTTCGTGCCCGAATTCAACGCCGGCGCAATGGAAAACGCCGGCGCGGTGACGTTCCTGGAAGACTACGTCTTCCGCAGCAAGGTGACCCGGGCTTCCTATGAGCGGCGCGCGGAGACGGTGCTGCACGAGATGGCGCACATGTGGTTCGGCGACCTGGTCACCATGACCTGGTGGGACGACCTGTGGCTGAACGAGTCCTTCGCAACGTTCGCATCGGTGCTGTGCCAGAGCGAGGCCACCGAATTCACCGAAGCGTGGACGACGTTCGCCACGGTCGAGAAGTCGTGGGCCTACCGTCAGGACCAACTGCCGTCGACGCACCCGATCGCCGCCGACATCCCGGACCTGGCCGCCGTAGAGGTGAACTTCGACGGCATCACCTACGCCAAGGGAGCGTCGGTGCTCAAGCAGCTGGTCGCCTACGTCGGGCTGGAGCACTTTCTGGCCGGCCTGCGCGACTACTTCCGCACCCATGCGTTCGGCAACGCCACGTTCGACGACCTGGTGGGCGCGCTGGAAAAGGCGTCCGGGCGCGACCTGTCGACCTGGGGTCAGCAGTGGCTGAAGACCACCGGGCTGAACACGCTGCGGCCGGATTTCGACGTGGACTCCGAGGGCAGGTTCACCAGTTTCACGGTGATGCAGGGCGGCGCCGCGCCAGGCGCCGGTGAGACCCGGGTGCACCGGCTCGCGGTCGGTATCTACGACGACGACGAGAGCGGCAAGCTGGTGCGGGTGCATCGCGAGGAACTCGACGTGTCCGGTCCGGAGACGGAAGTGCCTGCGCTGGTTGGTGTTTCGCGTGGCCAGCTGATACTGGTCAACGACGACGACCTGACCTACTGCTCGCTGCGGCTGGACACCGAGTCCCTGCAGACCGCGCTGCAGCGCATCGCCGACATCGCCGATCCGCTGCCCCGCACGCTGGTGTGGTCGGCGGCCTGGGAAATGACCCGCGAGGCCGAGCTGCGTGCCCGCGACTTCGTGGCTCTGGTGTCGGGCGGCGTACAGGCCGAGACCGAGCTCACCGTGTTGCAGCGGCTGCTGTTGCAGGCGCAGACGGCGCTGGGTTCCTACGCCGAGCCCGGCTGGGCCGCCGAGCACGGCTGGCCGCAATTCGCCGACCGGGTGCTGGAATTGGCGCGCGCCGCGGAACCCGGATCGGATCATCAGCTCGCCTACGTCAACGTGCTGTGTTCGTCGGTGCTCTCGCCGCGGCATGTAGAGGTGCTCACAGCGCTGCTGGATGCCGACCCAGCCGAGCTGGGCCTGGCGGGTCTGGAGGTCGACACCGACCTGCGCTGGCGCATTGTGACCGCGCTGGCGACCGCCGGGGCCATCGACGCCGACGGACCCGAGTCGCCGCGGATCGACGCCGAGATCAAACGCGACCCGACCGCTGCCGGCAAGCGACACGGCGCCCAGGCGTCAGCCGCACGGCCGCAATTCGGCGTCAAAGAGGAGGCGTTCACCACGGTGGTCGAGGACGACACGCTGGCAAACGCCGCCGGACGCGCGATCATCGCGGGCATCGGCGCACCGGGTCAGGCCGAGCTGCTCAAACCCTTCACCACTCGGTACTTCGAGGCGATTCCGGGAGTCTGGGCCCGGCGGTCCAGCGAAGTCGCCCAATCCGTCGTGGTCGGCCTGTACCCGTATTGGGACATCAGCGAGGAAGGCATCGCGGCGGCCGACAGGTTCCTGGCCGCGCCGGAATCGGAGATCCCGCCCGCTTTGCGCCGGCTCGTCCTGGAAGGCCAGGCGGGAGTCAAGCGGTCGCTGCGAGCCCGCGAGTTCGATGCCTTGAATTCAGGTGCCGCGAACTGATCAGCGGTAGCCGCCGTCGGACAGGCCGGCGTCCTGCTCGATCCGGTTGGTCTTGCGAAAGATCCGCTCGCGGATCACTTCCCGGCCGTAACCGCCGATCATGCCCACATAGCCCTTAGCGGCCCACTGTGCGCAGTGCCGCTCCTCGTGGTGCAGGACGCGGTCCAGCGCGAGGTCGGTTTCGAAGGGCCGGCCGTCGCGGCCGGCGCACCACGCGTGCCCGGATTCGATGATCAGCCGGAGCAGCTGGGCGGCGTCGGCCGAGTTCCTGGAGCCGATGTTGACCATGAAGATGTCACCCCACGCGGTGCCGCCGTGCCGGGTGAACAGGCGCAGGATCCGGTTGCCGCCCAGGCCCATCAGCATGCCGTTGGGTGTTGTCACCAGGCCTCCGCCGCTACGGTCGACGAACCCGACGTCCTGGCGGTAGCTCCACCGGTTGGCGTGCTGGCGGTCGGCGATGCGCTGCACCTCGGCGGCCGAGTACGGCGTCTCGGGGAAGTCGTTGGTGACTCCGGGCCGCTCACCCGCCTTGGCGTAGTCGGTGCCCGCGTTGACGACGTAGGTCATCAGCACCGCCTTGCGGGCATCGTCCCCACTGGTCCCCGGGGGGAGGAGGTAGAACGACTTGCCGAGGGGGTCTTTGATCTCCTCCATGTCGCGCAGCACCCCGAAACTGTCGGGTTCGATGCCGTGCTGTTGTGCGATGCCGACAACCACTTCCGGAGCCGCTTGCCGGCGTTCGGCATTGGCCAACCATTGCGAATAGCCCGCAGGTGCGCCGCTGCTGAGCAGTCCCGCAGCCCGTAGTGCCTGCTGGTAGCGGTTCACCGGTAGGGGGCAGCCTCCGCGAACTAGGTCAGCAACTATGCCGGGGCAATCCCGGAGCTGAGCACCCGGATCGCGCTGACCAGCCCGTCGACGAGGTCGCCTTGCTCGAAGGCCGAGGAAGCGGCGGCGACGCCGAGCGGGGCGGCCGACTCTGCGCCGCGACCCCGCAGCGCCGAACCGTAGACCACCTCGATGACGCCCTGGCTCGGCGATACGGCGAGCAGCACCGCGTTGTCGGGCGTCGGCACCTTGGCCAGGATCTCCCGCGCCCGCGTCGCGGTGTCGCTACCCAGGTCACCCAGGTAGATGGCGAACCGCGCCTGAGACGCCCGCGAGCCGTATTTCAGCGCGTCGTCGATGGCGACGAGGTCTTTGATGGGGAATGGGTACTGGACGGACAGCTCGCCGGGCTCGGTGACCCCGGACAGCCGACCGCTGGTGGTAAGCGCCCAGCCTTTGGGGAGTTCGGTCGGCTCGATCGTCGCAACCTCACCACGTGCCACTGGCGCCACCTCCGACCGTGAACTGCGCTTCGCCATGACTGCCATGTCCGTGCCCGCCGCCGACCGCTTCGTCGGTGGCGGCCCACAGGATCGGTGGATGTGTCCAGGGCTCGGATAGCTTGTAGGTCGCGGCGTGGGGCCCCTTGCGCGACCAGATCAGCAGTGCCAGCACCGCCACCAGTAACAGCGGAATTCCGATGAACAAGCCGTGGATCTGCAGAGCGTTCACGACGCAAACCGTATCCCACCGGCGGTGGCAGTGCCGTTGCGACTCGACTTTTCGTTCAGGCTGCGCCCTCGCCGAGGTACCGGGCCCACGACGGGTCCAGTTCCTTGACGGTGGACAGCAGACGCCAGTGCTGCCCGGTCGGCGCCAAGGGCGTCCGGCGCAAAGCCCAGCCGAGTTCGGCGAGCAGCTTGTCGCCCTTGCGATGGTTACAGGTCGAACAGCACGCGACGCAGTTCTCCCAGGTGTGGTCGCCACCGCGACTACGCGGCACCACATGGTCCACGGTGTCGGCCCTGCCGCCGCAATAAGCGCAGCAGAAGCGGTCGCGATGCATCAGCGCGGCCCGGGTCATGGGCACCCGGGCACGGTACGGAACCCGTACGTAGGTGCGCAGTTGGATCACCGACGGCACCACGATCGACCTGGTCGCCGAATGGATGACCGGCCCGGCCGGGTCGTCGTGTACCACGTCGGCCTTCCCGCACATCACCATGACGATCGCCCGGCGCATCGGCAACGCGGTGAGCGGCTCGTAGGTGGAGTTCAGCAGCAACACCCGGCGCCGGCTCCATATCGACGCGCTCTCGTGGCGGCTGGGCGGATGGGTGTCGGCACGCGGATAACTCTCAACACTGTGCAGGCACGGCGCGGCCGGGGGCCCGGTTAACCCAGCCGCGGCACCAGAACTGCGGTGGCTGCGGCGTCTCTTACGCTGCGCCATAGATCCTCCGCGGAACAGTCCACCATGATTCGACGCCAATCGCATCCATATTGCTGGTGCGCGCCGTGTCGATCCGGTGAACAACCGGCCCGGTTCGCCGGCTACGGGCCGCCCGGCGACTGTCGTGACCGTGCCGACAAGGGAGCCCACAATGGATGCCGCACAATGGAGGAGATGGATCAGCTGCAAAAGTCTTTCTACGACGCTGTCGGCGGTGCCGAGACCTTCAATACGATCGTTTCCCGCTTCTATGCCCAGGTGCCCGAGGACGAGATACTCCGCGAGCTGTACCCGGCAGACGACCTGGCCGGCGCCGAAGAGCGCCTGCGCATGTTTCTCGAGCAGTACTGGGGCGGCCCGCGAACCTACTCCGACCAGCGTGGCCACCCCCGGCTGCGAATGCGTCACGCCCCGTTCCGGATCACGCCCATCGAGCGCGACGCCTGGTTGCGCTGCATGCACACCGCGGTGGCCTCCATCGATTCGCAGACCCTGGACGACGAGCACCGCCGCGAACTGCTCGAATACCTGGAGATGGCCGCCCACTCCCTGGTGAACTCCCCGTTTTGATAGGCCGCAAGTCGATGAGCGGCAGGTCGATGGCCCGCGAGGTGTGGTGGTCGGACGCCGTCTTCTACCAGGTGTATCCGCGTTCGTTCGCCGACAGCAACGGCGACGGGGTCGGTGACCTGGACGGATTGACGGCGCATCTTGATTACCTGAAAGAGCTTGGCGTAGATGCGATCTGGATAAACCCGGTCACCGTCTCGCCGATGGCCGACCATGGCTACGACGTCGCCGATCCGCGCGACATCGACCCGTTGTTCGGCGGGCTGGCCGCATTTGAGCGGCTGATCGCCGCGGCGCATCAGCGCGGCATCAAAGTGACCATGGACGTGGTGCCCAACCACTCCAGCTCGGCGCACCCGTGGTTTCAGGCGGCACTGGCGGCTGGTCCCGGCAGCGCGGCGCGGGATCGCTATTTCTTTCGCCACGGCGCGGGCCCGGACGGGTCGCTGCCGCCCAACAACTGGGAGTCGGTGTTCGGCGGGCCGGCCTGGAGCCGCGTGGTCGAACCGGACGGCCACCCCGGCCAGTGGTACCTGCACCTGTTCGACGCCGAGCAGCCAGATCTGAACTGGGACCATCCGGACGTCTTCGACGACTTCGGGAAAACGCTGCGGTTCTGGCTGGAACGCGGCGTGGACGGCTTCCGCATCGACGTGGCTCACGGGATGGCCAAGCCGGCCGACCTGCCGGACACCCCGGGCGACAGCGAGGTGTTGCGGCACACCGACGACGACCCCCGCTTCGACCACCCCAATGTCCATGCGATCCACCGCGACATCCGCGCGATCGTCGACGGCTATCCCGGGGCGGTGACCGTCGGGGAGGTGTGGGTGCGCGACAACGCCCGCTGGGCGGAGTATCTGCGTCCCGACGAACTGCACCTGGGTTTCAATTTCCGGTTGACCCAAACCGAGTTCGACGCGGCCGACATTCGCGACGCGGTGGACAACTCGCTGGCGGCGGTGGCGCTGCAGGGTGCGACCCCGACCTGGACGCTGGCCAATCACGACGTGGGGCGTGAGGTCAGTCGCTACGGCGACGGCGTGATCGGACTGCGCCGGGCGCGGGCCATGGCGCTGTTGATGCTCGCCCTGCCGGGCGCGGTGTTCATCTACAACGGTCAGGAACTCGGCTTGCCCGACGTCGAGTTGCCGGACGAGGTGCTGCAGGACCCGACGTGGGAACGCTCGGGACATACCGAACGCGGCCGCGATCGGTGCCGGGTTCCGATGCCGTGGTCGGGCGATACTCCCCCGTTCGGGTTCTCGGCCTGCGCCGACACGTGGTTGCCGATGCCGGCGGAATGGGCGGCTCTGACCGTGGAGAAGCAGCGCGCAGACCCCGGCTCGATGTTGTCGTTTTTCCGACGCGCCCTCGAATTACGCAGGGACCGTTCGGAATTCACCGGCCCGAGTATCGAATGGCTGACCGCGCCGCGCGATGCGCTGATCTTCCGGCGCGGCGGCGGCCTGGTGTGCGCGCTGAACGCGGGTGATCGCCCGATCAAGCTGCCGCCCGGCAGACTCATCCTGGCCAGCTCGCCGCTGGTCTCGGGCAAACTGGGACCGGATGCCTCGGCGTGGCTGGTCTAGCCGACCGCACACGCAGACGTTGGTTGGTAAGCGATATGACGCTCGCTCCTCTATATCTAATATGTGGCCCCCTACACGTGGACTGTGATCGGAGCCGGACCCGCGGGAATTGCGGCCGTCGGACGGCTCCTCGATCAGAGCATCGCACCCGATGAGGTTGCCTGGATCGATCCCGCTTTCGCTGCAGGCGACCTGGGCCAAAAATGGCGGCCGGTATCGAGCAACACCCAGGTCGGCACTTTCCTCGAGTACCTGAACGGTTCCTCTGCTTTCCGGTTTTCGGCAGCACCGCCCATGCCGCTGGCGGAAATCGACCGTCGCGAAACCTGCGCCCTCGCCCTGGTTGCCGACCCCTTGGTTTGGATCACTGAGCATCTGCGTGAGCGGGTGACCACCTGCCAAACGACGGCAAGCGCCCTGATATTGGAAAAAAGACAGTGGAAAATCGAAACGGAAGACGGCGAAATCGAGTCCAAAAACGTCATTCTCGCGGTCGGGGCAGTTCCAAAGAAGCTCTCTCATCCCCAACTGGCTGAGATTCCGATTGAAGTGGCACTCAATCCGGCCGACCTCGGGCAACTGCCGCTGGAAGGCGAGACGGTGGCGGTGTTCGGTTCTTCGCATTCGGCGATGATCGCGCTGCCGCATCTCCTGCGGTTGCCTGTGCAGCGGGTGATCAACTTCTACCGGAGCCCACTGAGATACGCGATCTATCTGGACGACTGGATACTGTTCGACGACGTCGGCCTGAAGGGCCGGGCGGCCGAGTGGGCTCGCGAAAATATCGATGGGGTGCTGCCCGAGCGCCTGGAAAGATGCTGGGTATCCAGCCCAGACTTCGAGCAAAAGGTTGCCGAATGCGATCGTGCCGTTTATGCCGTCGGTTTTGAACGCAGACAATTGCCTGAGACGCCCCAGTGGGGTCAGCTCGAATACAATCCACGGAATGGTATTTTGGCTCCCGGACTATTCGGGCTGGGCATAGCCTTTCCTGAATACGCGCCGGACCGCTATGGCTACGGGCAATACAGAGTTGGGCTGAAGAAATTCATGGATTACCTTGACAGCGTTCTGCCTTTGTGGATGGTCTACGGGCCCTGATGAGTGCGGCGCCGTCAGCGCAGCGTCAGCGCCGGCTGGCCGCGGCGGCGGTACACCGAGCCGAACCGGGCGTCGACTCGCAACCAGGTCGGCAGGATCCGGACCCGGATGATCTCCTCTTGGTCGGGTGACTGCGGCAGGAAACCCATTGCGGTCAAAGCGAACACACATCGCATCGGCAGCCCGACACTGACGTCGGAGGAGCTGACCCGAATCACCTCCTGATCCAGCAGCGAGACGGGCGGCCCATGAGAACTGCTGTGCTCCTTGGCAAGTTGCGCGCCGCTGGCCGCCAGGTCCAGCATCACCCGCGCCGGTATGTCGTCGAGGTGGGTGAAACCGGATTCCGGTGGCAGTGCGCCACGCCATGCCGAGTCCATCGGGAACCCCGGGTCGACGTAGCCGGAGGCATCCATGGCCGAAAGCCCGCGCGCCAGCGCGTCCGCACCGACCGACATGTCGCCGGGCCGTATCTTGCCGGCCACCACCCGGCTGGCCAGCACGTCGAAACCCGTTGCGACCCAGGCGGTGAGCAGTCCGGCGGATCGTGCGCGGATCCGGATGACCGCGGCGTCGTCCAGCCGGATCGCATGGTCGACGAACGTGGCCAGATCGGCGCGATGGGCCGCGTCGCGCAGCCAGAGTCCGCGCTCGGCTGCCTCCGCTATTCCCTGATCCACCGTTGCAGGTACTCCCGATGGTGTGGCGACAAGCGCACCAGGCGCTGTTCCTTGATGTGCACCGCGGCAAGCTGCGACTCGGCGAGGACGGCCGGCTTGGACGCCGGATCGGCGTTGACCGAACGCACCTCGTAACCCAGCGTGAAGTCGACCGCACGCAGCCGCTTGGTCCACATCGTCACTTGCAGTGGCGAATCGGAAAGGCGCAGCTGGTCTTTGTAGGTGACCCGGACGTCGGCGATGAGCAGCCCGATGGTGGTGATGTCCGCGCCGAACGGCTCCCTGAGGAACGGGACACGCGCCTCTTCGAGAATCGTGACCATGGTCGCGTGGTTGATGTGCTGGTACATGTCGATGTCCGACCAGCGCACCGGTACCGGTGCGACGAACCCGACGCTCATCCAGACGATCCTCGTCCGCTTGTGCGTGTCATCCGGCGGATCTGTCGGGCCGCCACCGACAGCGTCGCCAGATCCTTCGCGCCGCTTTCGTAGATCTCGTTGAGCGTGCGGCGGGCCCGCTCCACCCGCGATGCACTGGTGTGTTCCCATTCGGCGATCTTTTCTTCGCCGCTCTCGTCCGGCTCCCCGACGGCCAGCACGTCGAAACACAGCGACCGCAGCGAGGCATAGATGTCGTCACGAATCGCCAAGCGCGCCAGCGAATGCCAGCGGTCGTGCCGGGGCAGCTGGGAAACGGCGGTCAGCAGTCCGTCGGTGCCCAGCCGGTCCATCAGGGCGAAGTAGGTGTCCGCGACTTCGGTGGGCTCGATCTCGGTGATGTCCGCGATGTCGATGATGTCGAGCAGGCTGTAGCGGTACAGGCCGGCGGCGACCCGGTAAGCCAAGTCGTCGGGTACACCCTGCTCGGTGAATTCCCTGGCTTCCTTCTCGACGATGGCTTTGTCGTCACCGCGCAACCACTGCGACATCTGCGGCGTCAGCGCCTTGACCTTCGCGGCGAAGCGGTTGATCTCGGCGCCGACGGCCAGCGGCTGCGGCCGGTAGTTGAGCAGCCAGCGCCCGGCCCGGTCGATCAGCCGACGGGTATCCAGGGTCAGCCGGTCCGACAGCGCGACAGGCAGATTCGCCGCCAGGATGCGTCGCCAGATGTGACCGATGCCAAAGATGGCGTCGGTGGCGGCCCAAGTGCGCACCGCGTCGATCGACGTGACGCCGACGTCCTCGGTGATGCGGAACGCGTAGGTGATGCCTGCGGTGTCCACCAGGTCGTTGATCAGCATGGTGGTGACGATCTCGCGACGCAGCTGGTGCGAGCGGATCTCCGGGGTGAAGCGCTCCCGCAGCGGCTTCGGGAAGTATTCCGGCAGCCTGGACGCGAAGACGTCCTGGTCCGGCAGCTCGGTAGCCAGCACGTCCTCTTTGAGCGCCAGCTTGACATGCGCCATCAAGGTTGCGAGCTCAGGCGAGGTGAGGCCCATGGCGGCCTCGGATCGCCGCTGGATCTCCTTCTCCGACGGCAGCGCCTCCAGTTCACGGTTCAGGCCGCGTTCTGCCGCCAGGTGCTTGATCTGATCGGCGTGTACGGGCAGCAGGCTGGGCGCGTTGGCACGGCTGGTGCCCATCAGGTCGTTCTGGTCGACGTTGTCGGCGAGCACCAGTTGCGCGACCTCGTCGGTCATCGATTCCAGCAGTGCGGTGCGTTCCTCGATCTTGACCTTGCCCGCGGTGACCAGCGAATCGATCAGGATCTTGATGTTGACCTCGTGGTCGGAACAATCCACGCCCGCGGAGTTGTCCATCGCGTCGGTGTTGATCCGTCCACCGGACAGATCGAACTCGACGCGACCCAGGGCGGTGACCCCGAGATTGCCACCTTCACCGATTACCTTGGCGCGCAATTGGTTTGCGTTGACCCGTACCGGATCGTTGGCGCGGTCGCCGACGTCAGCGTCGGATTCGGTCTCCGCCTTGATGTAGGTGCCGATCCCGCCGTTGAACAGCAGATCCACCGGCGCCTGCAAAATCGCGCGGATCAGGGTGGGCGGCGCCAGCTCGGTCACATCCCCTTCGATGCCCAGCGCCGCGCGGACCTGCCGGCTGACCGGAATGGCCTTCTGCTCGCGGCTGTAAACTCCGCCGCCCTCGCTGATCAGCGACTTGTCGTAGTCGTCCCAGCTCGACCGGGGCAGTTCGAACATCCGCTTGCGTTCATCCCATGAAGAGGCGGCGTCCGGGTCCGGGTCGAGGAAGATGTGCCGGTGGTCGAACGCGGCGATCAGCCTGATGTGCTTGCTCAGCAGCATGCCGTTGCCGAACACATCCCCGCTCATGTCGCCGATGCCGACGACGGTGAAGTCCTCGGTCTGGGTGTCGACGCCCATCTCGCGGAAATGACGTTTGACCGCCTCCCAGGCGCCGCGGGCGGTGATACCCATGGCTTTGTGGTCGTAGCCCACCGATCCGCCCGACGCGAACGCATCGCCCAGCCAGAACCCGTAGGACTTCGCGACGTCGTTGGCGATGTCGGAGAACGTGGCGGTGCCTTTGTCGGCGGCCACCACCAGGTAAGCGTCGTCGCCGTCGCGCCGCACCACGTCGGGAGGGGGGTTGACGTTTCCGGTCGCGTGGTCGACGTTGTCGGTCACGTCGAGCAGTCCGGAGATGAACAGTTGATAGCAGGCCACGCCCTCGGCACGGGTGGATTCGCGGTCGGCGGCGGGGTCGCCGGTGGGCAGCGGCGGCTTCTTCACCACGAACCCGCCCTTGGCCCCGACCGGCACTATCACCGCGTTCTTGACCGCTTGCGCCTTCACCAGGCCGAGGATCTCGGTGCGGAAATCGTCGCGGCGGTCCGACCAGCGCAGGCCGCCGCGCGCCACCGGGCCGAACCGCAGGTGCACGCCTTCGACGCGCAGCGAGTACACGAAGATCTCGAACTTGGGCCGTGGCAGCGGCAGCTCGTCGACCAGCTGGGCGTTGAGTTTGAGCGCCAGCACGTCGCGGCTGCGGGCCGAACCTTTGCGCGTGACAAAGTAATTCGTGCGCAGGGTGGCCTGAACCAAAGACGCGAACGCGCGCAGAATGCGGTCGGTGTCCAGGCTGACCAGCGCGTCGATATCCGCGGCGACCTCGGCGGCGGCAGCTTGCGCATCGCGACCGGACGGGGCACCCGACGGCCTGGGATCGAACAGGGCCTCGAACAAGTTGACCAAGGACCGCGCGGTGGAGGCGTGCTCGTTGAGCACCGACTCGATGTAGGACTGGCTGTACGGAAAACCGGCCTGCCGTAGGTATTTCGCGTAGGCGCGCAGCAACACGACCTGCTGCCAGGTCAGGCCGGCCCGCATTACCAGCTCGTTGAACCGGTCGACCTCGACGCGGCCCTGCCAGATCGCGGTGACCGCGTCGGCGAATCGCTCTGCGGTTGCGGCACGTTCGGAGTCCGTCGTGGCCGCGGGGATGGTCGGATGCGGCGAGATCCGGAACTGGTAGATCCACACCGGCAGTCCGTCGGGCCGTGTCACCGTGAACGGCCGCTCTTCGAGCACGACGACACCCATGCTCTGCAGCATGGGAAGCAGCTCGCTCAGCGACGCGCTGCGCCCGCCCAGGAACCAGGTCAGCCGCGCCACCCCGTGCTCGTCGCCCTCCGCGAACACCAGCTTGACCGAATCGTCGGCGAGTTCGTTGACGATGGCGATGTCGGTGATGGCGTCGGCCGGGGTGACGACCTGCTTGTAGGCCTCGGAGAAGGCCGTTGCGTAATGCTCGGCGTCGGATCGTGAAACGGCACCCTTGGGGGACTCTGCCGCGGCCTCGACCAGCCGGTCGGCCCAGGTGCGCGCGGCTTCGCTGAGCAGCGCCTGGATCCGCAGCCGGTTGGCTTCGGAGACGTCGACCGGGGCCGCAGCTGCGTCTCCCTCGGGCAGCCGCACCATGAAATGCATCAGCGCCCAAGGTGATTCGCTGACCCGAGCGGTGAATTCCAGCCGTGTTCCACCGAACTCGCGGACCAGGATGTCTTCGATCTGCAACCGAACCGCCGTGGTGTAACGGTCGCGGGGCACATAGACCAGGCAGGACACGAAGAACTGCAACCGGTCGGCGCGCAGGAACAACAACGCACGCCGCTGTGATCCCAGATCTACCACTGCTTTTGCCATCGCGAAGAGCCGTTCGGCACTCAGCGAGAAGAGCTCCGGCCGTGGCATGGTCTGGATGACGTCGAGCAGCAGTTGGCCCGGATGAGCGGGATCGCTGTCGGCCATGGTCAGCGCCTTACGCACCCGTCCGGAGATCATCGGTATCTCCAGCACGTCGGCGTTCATGGCCGCAACAGTGAACAGACCGACGAAGCGGTGCTCCAAAACGCCACCGTCAGCCAGGTTCTCGCGAATCGCGATGGCGTACGGGTAGGCCCCGTAGCGCAGATAGCTGCCGACCGCGGCCTGGGCCAGCACCAGCAACTTGGTGTTGTCGGTCAGCCGGGGCCGGGTGCCGGAGCGGGCCCGCAGGACGCCGAGGCCGCTGGTCCCGTCGCCGATGACCAATCCGTCCTGCACCCGGCACGGCTGGTAGCCCAGCAGCAGGAAGTTTCCCTCGCCGAACCAGCGCAACAGTGCCGCGACGTCTTGGCGGTCCGGCGCTGAGTAGTGGCCGTCGGCGTTGCTGTCGACGCTGGCCGCCAACTCGCGGAGGATGGCAATCATTCTCGCCGCGTCTGCCGCGACGCGCTGCACGTCGGCCAACACCTTGGGCAGCAGGCGTTCGACCTCGGCCAGGGTCTTACTGTCGACCGACGGCGAAAGCTGGACGTCTATCCAGGCCTCGCCCACGTACGGTGAGCTGCCTTCGGCTTTCGGTTCGATGCTCAGCAATTCGCCGGTCGGGCTGCGATGTACTTCGAACACCGGCGTCATGATCGCCGTGTAGGCGACCCCAAGCCGGTGCAGCAGGACCGTGACGGAATCCATCAGCATGCCGCCGTGTTCAGTGACCACCTGCAGCGCGGGCCCGAAGCCCGCGGGATCGTCAGCCGGGTGAACGCCGACACAGCTTTGACCGGCCGGCCGGCACGCGCCGAGCCGATAGTGGGCGCTCAGCATTGCCGGCGTCACCAGTGAGGTGGGGTCGGGTGCCGCGACCTCTGAGGGCTGCGCCGCGTCGTCGTGCGGACCCCGGTAGCTCTCGATATAGGCCTTCGAGATCCAGTCCGGAATATCGCTGCTCTGCGTGAACGAGGTCCACGCCGCGACCTCATGTCTGGCTCGGGGATCGATCGTCATGCCGATTGCTCCCAACTCGCGACGAATACCACGCTCTGCGACAGTGGCAGAGCCGACATTAGTCCCGAGTCAGCTTGCGGTGGGTCACTCTGTGCGGGCGAGCGGCTTCGGCGCCGAGCCGTTCCACCTTGTTCTCCTCGTATGCGCCGAAGTTGCCCTCGAACCAGAACCACTTGGCCTCGTTGTCGTCGTCACCTTCCCAGGCCAGGATGTGCGTACACGTCCGGTCGAGGAACCAGCGGTCGTGCGAAATCACCACCGCGCAGCCGGGAAACTTCTCCAGCGCATTCTCCAACGAGCCCAGCGTCTCGACGTCCAGGTCGTTGGTTGGCTCGTCGAGCAGGATCAAGTTGCCGCCCTCCTTGAGAGTGAGCGCCAGGTTGAGCCGGTTGCGTTCGCCACCGGACAAAACCCCGGCCGGCTTCTGCTGGTCGGGACCCTTAAAGCCGAACGCGGAGACGTAGGCCCGGGACGGAATCTCGTTCTGGCCGACCTGGATGTGGTCCAGCCCGTCGGAGACGACTTCCCACACCGTCTTCTTCGGGTCGATACCGGCCCGGGATTGGTCGACGTAGCTCAGCTTGACGGTCTCGCCCACCTTGACGGTTCCGCTGTCGGGCTGCTCGAGCCCGACGATGGTCTTGAACAACGTGGTCTTGCCGACGCCGTTGGGACCGATGACGCCGACGATGCCGTTGCGGGGCAGCGTGAACGACAGGTCCTTGATCAGCGTGCGCCCCTCGAACCCCTTGTCGAGGTGCTGGACCTCGACCACCACGTTGCCCAGCCGCGGGCCAGTAGGGATCTGTATCTCCTCGAAGTCCAGCTTGCGGGTCTTCTCGGCCTCGGCGGCCATTTCCTCGTAGCGCTGCAGCCGCGCCTTGCCCTTGGCCTGGCGGGCCTTGGCACCGGACCGGACCCAGGCCAGCTCTTCTTGCAACCGCTTTTGCAGTTTGGCGTCTTTGCGGCCCTGCACCGCCAGCCGCTCGGCCTTCTTCTCCAGATAGGTGGAGTAGTTGCCCTCGTAGGGATAGGCCCGGCCGCGGTCGAGCTCCAGGATCCATTGGGCGACGTTGTCCAGGAAGTATCGGTCGTGGGTGACGGCCAAAACCGCGCCCGCGTAAGCCGCCAGGTGCTGTTCGAGCCACTGCACGCTTTCGGCGTCCAGGTGGTTGGTCGGCTCGTCGAGCAGCAGCAGGTCCGGCTTGGCCAGCAGCAGCTTGCACAACGCGACCCGGCGGCGCTCACCGCCGGACAGATGCGTCACCGGCTCGTCCGGCGGTGGACAGCGCAGCGCGTCCATGGCCTGTTCGAGCTGTGAGTCGAGGTCCCAGGCGTCGGCGTGGTCGAGCTCTTCTTGCAGATGGCCCATCTCTTCCATCAACTCGTCGGAATAGTCGGTGGCCATCAATTCGGCGACCTCGTTGAAGCGGTCGAGCTTGACTTTGATGTCGCCGAGCCCTTCCTCCACGTTGCCCCGAACCGTCTTTTCCTCGTTCAGCGGCGGCTCCTGCAGGAGGATGCCGACACTGGCGTCGGTGGCCAGGAAGGCTTCGCCGTTGTTCGGCTTGTCCAGCCCGGCCATGATCCGCAATACGCTCGATTTACCGGCGCCGTTGGGGCCGACGACGCCGATCTTGGCGCCCGGATAGAAGCTCAGCGTGACGTCGTCGAGGATGACTTTGTCGCCGTGCGCCTTGCGGACCTTTTTCATCGTGTAGATGAACTCAGCCATGCCGCAGTTTTGCCTTTCCGGTCTTTTAGATTTATCTCGCGGACCATCCTATGCACCGCCGAACAGCGTTAAGGCGGTCGCCCGACGCCCCGCGAGCGGATGGTGGTGTCCGCTCGCGGGGAACGGCGGTGCTAGGCCGAAGGCGGCGACCCGCGGCGCCCGGCTTCGCCGCGCTTGCGATCGCCGCTAGACCGAAGGCGGCGACCCGCGGCGCCCGGCTTCGCCGCGCTTGCGATCGCCGCTAGGCCGACATCGGCAGTGCGGTGTGGCCGGTAGCGGTCGCGCCGGCTGGGACCATGTCGTCCCCGGGCTGGGCCACGTCAACACCTGCGACCGGTGCCTCGTGGACGGCGCCCCCGCCGGCCCGGTCGGCGTCTTCGTCGACATTCGGACCGGTGTAACCGGGCCTCTCGATGCGCACGAGCGCACGCGAGAGATCCGGCCCGACCGCGATGGCCCGCATCTCCAGCGACGAACGGCGGTTGCCGTCACGGTCTTCGTATTCGCTGGTGTACACGTGGCCGGTCACGATCACCGGCGCACCCTTGGCCAACGCGGCGCCCACCCCGGTGACCAACTTTCCCCAGCAGTTGACGTTGATGAAGAGCGAATTGCCCGGCTCCCAGCTGCCGTCGGCGGTCCGGCGGCGCGAATTGCTGGCCACCCGGAACTTGATGACCTCCTGGTTACCGACCTGTCGGCGATCGGGCTTGTTGACGATGTGACCCACGACGGTAAGCGGTGTTTCGAACATTGATTCAGAGTCCTTTCCATTCGCTGGTTGTGCTTGTGTCTGGTGCTCATTCAGCCCGGATGCACCGACAGGCCGCAGCGACGCCCGGGATCCCGAGGCGGGGTTGTTGAGAAAGTCGTGACTTGGGATAAGTCGGAGTAGCGGCCGGGCCGGCCCGAGCCTTAGCGCCGCGCGTCGCGACGCGCGAGTTCTGCCAGCATCGCGTTGTAGGCAGCCAGATCGGCGTCATCGTCGCGGTCCGCCGCCCGGTCCAACCGCCGCGCGGTCCGCCGATCACTGCGCGCCCACTGCACCAGCAGCGCGACCATCACGATCACCAGGGGCAGTTCCCCTGCCGCCCAAGCGATTCCACCGCCCAGCCGTTGATCGCCCAACAGATCGGTATGCCAGCTCAGACCTAGTGACCGGTAGTAACCGGCGCCGAGCACCCTGCGCGTGCTCATGAGTTCGACGCCGAAGAAGGCGTGTAACGGCAGCGAGGCGAAGACCACCGCCACCTTGGCCAGCGGCGGGATCGGCCGCGGTGTGGGGTCCACCCCGATCACGATCCAGTAGAACAGGTAGCCGCTGAGCAGAAAGTGCAGGTTCATCGCCAGATGGCCGGCGTGGCTGCCCACCGCGTCGTCGAAGATGCTCCCGAAGTACAGCCCGTAGAACCCGGCGACGAACAGCACGGTAGCCACCACCGGGTTGGTGAGCAGCCGCGATAACCGGCTGTGCAGTGCGGCCAACAGCCATTCCCGCGGGCCGGGTGGGTCGTCTCGGCCGGCGGCCGGCAGCGCCCGCAACGCCAGGCTGACCGGGCCGCCGAGCACCAAGAGAATCGGCACCAGCATGGACAACCCCATGTGGGCCACCATGTGCATGCTGAACATCGCCGGCATGTATCGACCCACGCCCGACGACGTCACGAACAGCAACGCCGCACAGCCCAACAACCAGGCCAATGTCCGCCCCGGTGGCCAACTGTCGCCGCGGCGGCGCAGCCGCAGCACCGCGGCCACATACAGCGCTGCCAACAAGATTGCCGCCGTGCCGAAGATGAGGTCGAATCGCCAGTCGAACAGCACACGCAGCAGGGTCGGCGGTCCGTCGAAGTCGTAGCCGATCTCGGCTTCGGGGATCGACGGAATCCGGATAGGCGGTGGTGGCGGCGGCGTGCGGCCCAGCCCGACGGCAATCCCGAAAGTAAGCCCGAAAACCGCTGCCTCGATCAGCCCCAGCCGAATCAGCAATGCCCTGGATGCGCTCGAATTCGCTTGCAGCGCAGCGACTGCCGTGCGCCGCTGACGCCAGCCGAGGATCCCCAGCGTGCACAGCGCGACGAACTTGGCGACCACCAGCCGTCCGTAGCCCGTGGTCAGCAGGTCCGACGGCAGGACCCGCACGAGGGCATTGACGACACCGCTGAGCGCCATGGCGACCCAGCACCACAACGCAATCGCGGAGAAGCGGCGTGCCGCCAGGCCAATGTGGTCACCGCTACTCTCACGGCGCAGCGCAGCCGCCAACAAGGCCAACAGGCCACCGGCCCACAGGCTGGCGGCGACGAGGTGGATCAGCAAGCTGTTGGTGGCCAGGTCGTGCGAACCGCCGGCCGAGGAGTGACCGGTCAGGCCGAGCGGAACCACCGTCACGAGTGATCCGGCGAGCAGCAGCGGCGTCCACGACCAGCGCAGCACCGGCAGGCTGGCCAGCGTGACGATGGCGGCCAGCACCGCGGTCCAGCGCCAAGCCGACGCGGTGTTGATCATTCCGGCCACCGACCACAACGTCACCGGGTTGAGGTGCTCGGTCACCGGATGACCGGAGACGTCAGAGACGGTCAACGGAACCAGCAGGGCGGCACACACCGCCCAGATTCCCGACGCCAGCGTCCCCAGCCGCAACGCGCGATATCCGCCCGCGTCAAGCACCCCGCTGCGTTGGGGCGGCACCAGGAACGCCGCGGACAAGAACGCCCCGACGGCCAGTACGGCAGCGATCTCGCCGAAGGCACGGACGAACGGCAGACCCAGCGTGGTAGCCGGGCCGGGATTGGGCAGACCGGTGGCTGCCAGCGCATTCGTCAGGGACAACGCCCCGATTCCGGCCGCCGCGCCACCCGCAAGGACCGCGACGCCGGCCAACAGTGGCCAGATCAGCGCGGCGGGCTTGCCAACTGGGCGAGCAACCGTCATCCACCCAGGGTATGGGCGCGTGCGCGGGCTACTGAGCTTGACTCTCCGCCTTGTCCGGCGACCGCCCCTGACGGGCCTGAGACTCGCGGGCGCGGAATTGATTACGGGCGATCTTTGCGACGTAGTCGAAATCTCGAAGGATGTTGCGCAATTCCGCACGGAAGGCGGTCCGGCGCTCGGTCAGGTCGGACGCGGGTGCGATCAGGTCCTGGTCGGCGACGACCTGGCGTGCGGTGGCGAAAAGCAGCGTCGAAACCGGTTCGCTGCTGCGCACCCGGCCCTGCGCCACATATTGACGACCGACCCCCAGCGCCAACTCGGTGAGTTCCTTCTGGCTCACATCCGGCGGTGTATCGCGTAAGACATCGGCGACAATTTCGTAGGCCTCGAAAAACACCCGTAGCATGGCGTCCGACATCAACGGGCGCTTCGCATACAGCATCGCGTCGATCTCTTCGCCGCCGGCAGCGACGTGGCTCTCCCACTTGTCGTGCCACGCCATCTCTTCGGCGATATTGGCCTTGAACGCCGTCGAATCGGCGAAGTAGAAATCGAACTTCAACAGATCGCGCAAGCGCATCGCCTGGGCCCAGAAAGCTTCCATGCGGTCGCCCGATGCGTACCTTGCGTGCGCGAGCGCCAGTTCGACGATCGAGGTCTCCAGAAACGCATGAATCACCGAGTTTCGGTAGAACGCTGCGGCGTGTTCATGTTCGGGAGCGATGTACCAGACCGGTTCTCGCCCACTGTCGACGCGGGTGACCGGGTGTCCGTTGGACAGCGCGTCCACCGCCGCGCGCACACCGTCGCGCGAGCGCAACCGCAATGCACTCGTGGACATCGGCGTCTGCCTGCGTTCCAGGTAGTCGAGCGAATCCTGCAAGGTGTGGTGCAGCTGATCGAGCGTCAGCGCTAGGCCATGAGTGGTGAGCAGCAATGCCGACACCAGACCCGTCGCCGTGATCGGCGTCGCCTGCAGGATCCGCCACGCGACCTCGAACGACATCTTCTGCATCGCAAGCCGTTTGGCGTCCTGATCATGAACGATTGGTCCGTGCGGGGGCCCGAGGTACTGTCGCATCGAGACCGCTTCGGGGAAGCGGACGTAGATCTTGCCGTAGTTACGTTCGCCCTGTGCCTTGATGAAGTTGTAGAGCCAGCTGAAACCCTCGGCCGTCTTCTCGGCGCCGCGCGCGTAGGCGGCGTATTCGGCGACTTCGTGCAACTGGTCGAAGCAGATCGAAACGCCTTGCAGCAGAATGTCGTCGCTGCGCCCGTCCAGGTAGGCGTCGGCGACATAGCTCATCAGGCCGAGCTTGGGCGGCAACATCTTGCCGGTCCGCGACCGGGTGCCCTCGATGGACCAACTCAGGTTGAACCGCTTCTCCACGACGTAGCCTACGTACTCCTTGAGCACGTACTTGTACAGCGGATTGTCGCCGATGTTGCGCCGGATGAAGATAACCCCCGAGCGCCGCATGAGGGGACCCATGACCCCGAAGGACAGGTTGATGCCGCCGAACATGTGCACCGGGGGTAACCGGTTGTCCTGCATGGCCACCGGTATCACCGCGCCGTCGATGTAGGACCGGTGCGAAAACAGCAGCACGGCCGGATGCGCCTCGAGTGCGGTGCGCATCGCCGCGACTTGGTATTCGTCGTAGTCGAAGTCGGGATCGAATCCGCGGCTGAGCAGCCTGCCCAGGACGGATATCACGTCGACCGACGCCTGGCTCCATCCGGTCGCGAGTTCGTCGAGCATTTTGCCGGCTTCCTCGACGGTGGCTCCGGGGATCTTTTTCAGACCGGCGCGAAACCGCGCGGATGCCAACATCTCTGGCTTCACCAGCCGCGGCGACTTGTACTGCGGCCCCAGGACCCGGTATTCCGCTCGCGCGAGCGCCAGGATCGCGCGACGGGTGACGAACTGCGCGAAATCGCGGGGATCATCCCCGACGGTGGTGTCACGCCACTGCTGGCGCAGTTCGGACACCTTGGCCGACTCGCCGGTCAGCACCAGCGCGCGGCGCGGGTCGTTGCGCAGGATCCGTTGTTGCTGGCGTTGATTGGGGTGGTAGGGATCCCGTCCGGGAAGCAGCCCGGCCACCTTGTCCAACTTGCTTCGATCTGCGGGAGGCAACCAAGTGACCTGCACCGGTACTACCGAGCGGTCTCCCCCGACGTCCGAATCAAGTTGCTCGACAAGCGCTGTCAGCGCCGACGGTGCCGCCGTGCGGGGCGGCAGCTTCAACACCTCGAACTTGGCTTCCGGATTGCGGGCCCGCTGCCGTCCCAGCCACTCCATGACGAGTTGCAGTTCGGCCGACGTATTCATGGACGCCAGCACGAGGGTGTCTTGCGCGGTGAGGATGGCGCCGGCGTCTGCGGCCGGTTTGGTCACGTCCGTCCTTCGGGCCGGGTCGATGATTCGGCGCTTACGGCTTGGTCGGTGCTGGACTGCTTGGCGTTGACGGGCTTTGTCGCGGTGGTCTTCTTGGCCGCCGTCTTTTTGGCCGCACTCTTTTTGGCCGTGGTCTTTTTAGCCGCAGTCTTCTTCGCCGCGGTCTTGGTCGCAGTCTTCTTCGCCGCGGTCTTAGTCGGGGCCTTCTTGGGTGCGGCTTTTTTGGCTGCAGGTTTTTTGGCTGCAGCTTTTTTCGGCTGCGTCTTCGTTGCGGCCGCCTTGCCGGTCGTGGTCTTCCGGGCCCGCTTCGGCGCCGCCTTTCTGGCGCGGGCGTAGATGTCGAACTCGGGCAACTCGTCGACCGGCCAGTCGGCGAGCGTATCCAGATACAACTGCCGCACCTCGGCGATGCGCTCCGGCAAGGTGTCCAGAGTCCAGTCGTCGACCGGGATCGGCGGAAACACGGCGACGTCCACGGTACCCGGGTTCATGATGGTGGAATTCCGGGAAGCGATGAGTTCGGCATTGCGAATCACTATGGGCACGATGGGAATTCCCACCGCCATTGCCATGCGAAACGCGCCCTTCTTGAAGGGTCCGACTTCGGTCGTGTCGAGTCGGGTACCCTCCGGGGCGATCACGATCGACAAACCATTCCTGGCGCGCTCTTCGACGGTGTGCAGCGTCTCCACCGCGGCGACCGGGTCGTCGCGGTCGATGAATACGCCGTCCAACAACTTGCCGAGCGTGCCCATGATCGGGTCGCTGGCCAGTTCCTTCTTGCCCACGGCCACCCAGTTGTCTTTCACCAGTGCACCGGCAATGACCGGGTCAACCTGGTTGCGGTGGTTGAAGATAAAGACCGCCGGCCGCTGGGCGGTCAGATTCTCCTTACCGATGACGTTCAGATTCACTCCGGCGGTGGCAAGCAGCAACTGCGAGAAGTACGAGGTGAAGAAGTTGACCCCGCGGCGCCGGCTGCCGGTGAGTACGCCCCACCCGACTGCGCCGGCCGCCACCGGGAACATCGAACCGAATCCGGCGAGTGTCCGAATTTGCCGCTGGATTCCCACGCCGCCACGGCTGTTGAACCTCAGGATCGGCCAGCCGCGCCGCTTGGCGACGGCGGCCATCTTGCCTTCCGGGTTGGTCGGCCGCGGATTGCCGACCAGGTACATCAGCGCGACGTCCTCGTCGCCGTCGGCGTAGAAGTAGCTGTCCTTGAGGTCGATGTCATGCTCAGCCGCAAACCGTTGCACCGCAGCGGCTTTGCCCGGCCCCCACAGGATGGGTTTCAGAATGCCGCCGGTGAGCATCCCTTCCTCGTTGGTTTCGAACTTGTTGGTGAGCAAGTTGTTGATCCCTAGGAAGCGGGCTACCGGGTTGACCTGAATGGTCAGCGCCGACGAGCTGAGCACCACCGTGTGGCCGCGAGCGACGTGGGCCCGGACCAACTCACGCATTTCCGGGTAGATCCGCGACTCGATCCGCTGGGCGAACAGCCGCTCACCGATCTCGTCCAAGTCGTCTATCAGTCGCCCGGCCAGTGCCATGGCCGCCTTGCCGATGAGGTCTTCGAACTCGATGCGCCCCAGCGTGTGGTTCAGGCCGGCCTGAACCATGCTGAGCAGTTCGCCCACACCCATGTCGCGGCGGCGCAGGCGCTCCTGCGTGAGGATGACGGCCGTGAAGCCGGCGACCAGCGTACCGTCCAGGTCGAAAAACGCGCCGACCTTCGGTCCGGGTGGGCTGGCCATGATTTCGGCGACCGACCCGGGCAACCGCAGGTCCTTTGACGGCTTGCCCGACTGGCGTTCTTGCTCTTTCGAGGCGGTCATGAGCCCGACACCGATCGAGCCGAAGCGTTCGGGTCGGCGGAGAACGAAGCCGGCACCGCGCGCGGTGCGCCTTCACCGGTCAGCGCCAAGATCTCGTCGAATCCGTCGAGCAGGCACCTGGCGAACAACTTTTCGTCGCGCACGGACGCCCGGTCGTAGCGGGCGGTGATGGTGCACCACCCGCCCCGCGAGATCAGCACCACCATCATCGCCACACCGGGCAACGGCCCAACACCGTACTGTCGCAAGATCTTTGCCCCGGCTAAGAAGGTGTCGCCGGGGTAGACCGGGACGTTGCTGGCCTGCACATCCGAGCCGACGACCGAGCCGGTGATTCCTTCGAGTATCGCCGTCGGGAGGACACTGAGCACCGGTGCCATGGACCCGATGATGTTCATCGCGGGCTCGTCGCGGCGCTGGGTCATCTGCGCGCGGATCTTCTTCATCCGGGCCACCGGATCGACCGTGCCCACCGGCGCCGCCAGGTTGACGCCGGTGAACTGATTGCCGCCGGCCGCATCCCCTTCGGCCCGCAGGTTCACCGGCACCGCCATGGGCAGCGTGCTGATCGGCACACCGAGGGCCTCGTGGTAGCGCCGCAGCGCGCCGCAAAGCCCGGCGAGATAGGCGTCGTTGATGGACCCTCCCGCGGCTTTCGCGGCCTTATGCAAATCCGACAGCGGGATGTCGATCGCTTCGGTGCGACTTGCCAGGCTGCGCCGGCGTAACAACGGCGACGGCTCGGCGGCCCGGTTCATCACCCGCACACCCGAAGCCGCGTAACCGACGATCCCCGAAACGGTGGACACGGGGTCCAAAATCGCCCGTCCGGCCGCCGATACCGCTCCGGACACGGCGCCCAAGACGCCGCCGACGACGGCCATGGGCAGTTGGTTGAAACCCTCCCGCATCAAGTCGTTGGGCGTGAGGTCTTGTGGAATCGGTTGCGGCGGTGTGGGTCTCGGCGGCGGATCGCGCTCCAGATCGTAGATTTCCGCGAACATCTCCACGCCGCCTACCCCGTCGGTGACCGCATGGCTGATGTGCAGCAGCATCGCGGCCCTGCCGTCGGCCAGGCCCTCGACCAGGGTGGCCGTCCAGAGCGGCCGCGATATGTCCAGCGGAGACTGCAGCATGACCTCGGCGAGATCGAATACCTCGCGCAGCGTGCCGGACCCGGACACGCGAACGCGGCGCAGATGGAAATCCAGGTTGAAGTCCGGATCCACCACCCAGCGCGGCGCTGCCGTCGGCAGGGTCGGCACCACGACCTTCTGCCGCAGCCGCAACACCTTTCGGGATGCGTTTTCGAATCTGGCCCGCAACCGGTCCCAATCCGGTGTGGTGTCCAGGAGCTCCAGCGCCATGATTCCGGAGCGGGTCCGCGGATTGGCTTCGCCGCGATGTAGGAGATAATCGACCGGTCCCAGCTCGTCAGACAACCTCAAGGTCTCGACGGACTCAGCCATTTTCACGACCCCGCCGACGTGCCATTCCCGTCACCGCCGCTCAAGCCTCCTGCTTTCAGCCCCGCCGTACCGATTGCCAACACAACGCTAGTCCGGTTGACGCGCCGGTGAAAGCAGATGAGGACCGACTCAGCTGGCCGGGGTTGAGGCCAAGGGCAACGAATCCAGCATCGCGCTGGTGCGCCGGCCGTAGACGACGCCCAGGAAGTCCGCGACGGCATTGGCGGCCAGCCGAGATCGGAGCGTCGGCGTGATGTCGAAAGCGTGGTGCGCATTTGCCAGTTCGGCGTAGGACACCGTGGCAGCGCCGGCGCCCCGTAATGCGGCGCAGAATGCTGTGGCCTGGCCGGCGGGAACCACCTCGTCCTTGTCGCCATGCAGCACGAAGAACGGCGGCGCATCACGGTGGACATACGAAATTGGCGAAGCCGCCCGGAATCGCTCCGGGTCCGTTGCGTACCGCGACTTCATTACGAACTGCTCGAGGAACGGCAGCATCATCTCGTGCATGTTCTCGAAGTCGGTGAAGTCGTAGACGCCGTAGTACGGAGCGACGGCCTGCACCGTGGTGTCGGCCCTTTCGAACCCGGGCTGAAACGTGGGGTCGTTGGCGGTCAGCGCGGCCAGTGAAGCCAGGTGCCCGCCTGCCGAGCCGCCGGTGACTGCGATGAAATCCGGGTCGCCGCCGTAGTCCCCGATGTTCTCCCGGACCCAGGCGATCGCCCGTTTCACGTCGATGATGTGCGCCGGAAACGTGCAGCGTGGGCTTTTGCTGTAGTTGATCGACACGCAGATCCAGCCCAGTTCCACCATTCGGCTCATCAAGGTGTAGGCCTGCGGACGTTTGCCGTTGAGTGACCACGCGCCGCCCGGGACCTGTAGCAGCACCGGGGCGTGGTCGCCGGGCCTGAGGTCGGAACGTCGCCAGATGTCCAGCAAATTGTCGCGGCCGCCAGGGCCATAGGAGATATCCGAGGTGTGGGCGGCGTAGCGGCGGTGCGGTCCCGGCATCGGCAACAAGCCCGCCCGACGCGCCCGCGCGGACGGATCGCTGGCCGGGTGACACACCAGCTCGCGAAAGTCCGGGCCAAACGATTCCTCGAGCGCCGCGGTGAGGGCCTCATCCGCCTTCTGCGCGGCCCACGTCGCCCCGACCCGGCCGATCGACCTGCCCGATACCCGCGACAAGGCATGCCCGGTGACGACGTGCGGGGGAAACTCGGTGGACAGCCAGCCGGCGACCCAGCCGACGGCGAACGGCGAGCCGCGCAGCAGCAAAGCGCCGGCCCGGAAGGTATCTCTGGCGTCGGCCGCCAGCTGAGTTCCATGTCGCAGCGCTTCGGCACCAGCCCGTGAGCACCGCGAAGTCACGTTCATGACCATGGTCAACGCCACCCCTCACGCATCGTTGCGTTAACGACTGATTGCCAGCCGGTGTAGCACGTGTGTCGCGGCTCACACCATAACCGATAGTTGCGGGAGGGCAAGACTTTTCGCGCGCGTCGCGGTGCAGAAAATGGATCGCCGGACGCCATTGGATAGACTGACCTGCGCATTGCCTCCGTAGCTCAGGTGGATAGAGCAAGGGCCTTCTAATCCCTAGGTCGCACGTTCGAGTCGTGCCGGGGGCACCAAGATCATGTATGACCTCGGCTGATGCTTGACATTTCAGCTTCGGGTGATGCCTGACAGTGTTTCGGCTGATGCTTGACAGCTG